>NZ_OX458329.1:0-738676 GCF_949769255.1 Mobiluncus massiliensis
CGGAGCGGGGCGAGGGCGGATCCAGGAACGGAAAATCTGCCACTTCGCCCAACCCCAGGGCTGCCATCTGCAAAATCACCGCGGACAGCGAAGTGCGTTGACTTTCAGGCTCGGTATAGGCGGGGCGGGGCAAAAAATCCTCCTCGGGATACAGGCGAAAGCACCCCCCCCGAGCCCCCCCGCCGCCGGAAGGCACCGCGGGTGAGGCAGGCGCTGCGGGCGACGAAAACTAGGCTGGGCGGGTTTCATCGAACGATGACATCGAAAAAGCTAGATTTTCGGGGTCAAGCCGCCCCGAGAACAGGACTTTACAGGTAACGTAGGAAAAGGATAATACGAATCGTCCCGGTGCAGGTCAATTGCAAAGTCTCTGACGCGGTTCGATTCTAAACACAGACCGGAACCGGCCATGCTGGTCCGGACCTAAGGGAGGAAATATGCCAGTCGGTGTTGGAGCGAAACCAGCGGGAGGCACCGCCGCAAGACCGGTCCCGGCAGCCGCTAAACCGGCTATGCCCCCAACCGCGCCTCCGGCGGGAGCGGAACCGGGCAAGAAGGGCGGCGCGAAAAAGATTCTGCTCGTCGTCCTGATTGTAGTGATTCTGGCCGTATTAGCGGTGGGCGTGTTCCTGGCGCTGAAGCTGCTCGGTGTCATCGGGGGAGGAGACGGTGAAAAGGAATCCCCGAAACCCGCAGAGACCACTAAGGCTTTGGTGATGGGCAAGCAGTCGGTGTCGACTGGGGAGCCGCTGAGTATCAACCTCGATGATGGATTCATGTCGTTTGCGGCCACGATTTACTTTGACGAAGAAATCAAGCCGGAGGGCGAGGGCAGCTCGGACATCGATCCGTCCCCCGCTCGCGATGCGGCTTTGCGGCTGTTCAAAGGCATGAAGAAAGAGGATTTGGACAAGCCCGGCGCGATGCAGGAGCTGCAAAAGAAATATACCGCCGAGCTGAACAAGAGCCCGATTCCGCCTTATAACGGACACGTGGTGACTGTCCAGTTCACCACTTTTGCCTACCAGTAAAGCTCAAACTTGCTGGCGGGGAACACCCGCAACTGAAGGCAATTCTTTCTAACAACGCAGGAAAACCCCAAACTCTAACGGTTTACCTGGATAAAATGGAAAACGATGGCAAAGACAAGTACCGTTCAGACTGACGTAGATGCGAGAGTTTACGACTTTAGTAAACCGATGAAGCTCCCGCGTGAGTACGCGCGCATTATGGAGATGGCTCTGGAAGCCTTTACCCGGCACTGGGTCAACCAGCTGGTAGGACGCCTGCACGTGGTGATAACCGGTGAAGTCGGGGATTTGTCCATGCGGTCTTATGACGATTACATTAAGACCCTGCCGACCCAGACTCTGATGGTGATTATTGATTTCCAAGGGGGGCGCAACAAGGGAGTTCTGCAATTCCCTCGCCAAACCGCTCTGGCTTGGGTCGATCACTTGCTGGGCGGAACCGGAGACGTGGAATCGACTCCTGACCGGGAACTGACCGAGGTCGAGGTTTCGGTCCTGATTGACTTCCTCAAGCGGGTACTTTCCGACCTCGATATAGCTTTCCAATCGATGCTGCCGCTGGGCAGCCAGTTCCGCACCATCGAGTATGCTCCTCAGTTTGTGCAGGTCGTGGACGGTTCCACCCCGGTGCTGTTTGCTCCGATTACACTGACCGCTGGGGAACACCAGGACGACTGCTCCATCATGATGCCGGTGTCGATGATTACGGACGCGATTCATCAGGGCGATGTCCATGACACTCGTACCGAACAGCAAAAAGCGGAAGCCGCCGCGGTGCGTCAGCTCCTGGTGGATTCTATCGAAGACGTGCCGGTTGAGGTGGCGGTACGTTTCACTCCCCGGAAGGTCAATCCGCGTGAACTCGATGGCCTGGCTATCGGCGATACCTTACCTTTAATCCACCCGACCTCTCGTCCTTTGGATATGGTGGTTGGGGATTTGATTTTGGCAGAAACGGCTGCAGGAACTTCCGGGTCGCGTTTAGCGGCGATGGTGGTTTCGGTTAACAAAGGAGAAAAGAAATGAGCGTGACCCCGAATCAGGTACTGGATGCTGCCCAGGCGGTCATACCACTACTACCCTCGACCACTGAGCTTACCGCATCCTCATGGGAGCCCGGCGACCCGATGCCGGGCGCTGATTCTCCCGCAGTGGTCACGACTCTATCTGCCGAAGAATCTCTGCAGGTGTGCTTGGTCGCCTCCTCGATTATTGCGGAAGCCTTGGAGGGCGCGGAGGGGATGACCCAGACCCAGGCGTTGTTGCCGGCTTTGGAAGCGGCCACTTCTGCCCTGGGGACCGGGGTCATGGAAAACACCACCGAGGGAACCGTAGACGACCTGCTAGACAGCGAGGACTGGATTAAGGCCACCTTGGAGGCTGACGGCACGGTACAGGGCTGGTTAGCGGTGCGTCCCGCGCCGGTCCAGGAAACCGCCACAGAGGACAAAGCCCAGGAGACTCCCGAAGGCCCGGTCACCCAGGCAACTGCCACTCCGGAGCAGCGCGCCGAGTCGATGAAACTGCTTTATGACGTCGAGATGACCTTGACGGCGGAAATCGGGCGCACCAAGTTAGCGGTGCATGACGTGCTGGATTTGTCCCCCGGCTCCGTTATCGAGTTGGATCGTTCCGCCGGTTCAGCCGCTGACGTCATGGTGAATGGCCGCCTCATCGCTCGCGGTGAGATTGTCGTGGTTGACGAAGAATACGGTATTCGTATTACGGAGATTGTGTCTCTGGCCGATCAACAGAATCAGAGCCAGTCCTAGTGAATGGATCAGTCGAAAAGGGGTGAGCGGTGAGCTTACTGGGCGTCTTACAGACCGGTGTGGCGTGGACAACGCTCGGTTACGTTCACCTCAATAACCTTGCCGCGGCTCTGAGCGCTTCCGAAACCTCAGACCCGGCCAGCCCCAGCCCGACCGGCAACACGAAGCTGGTCGGCTCCACTCCAGCTTCCCCTCCGACTACACCCGCAAAGAGCACCCCGCCGAGTTCTCCTGCCTCCGATACGCTCACCCCGGACGTGCCGTTGACCGGCCAGCCCGCCGAGAACCCCATGATGATATTCCTGCGCTTCATCGTGGGAATCGTGGTGGTGTTCCTGCTGATGTGGCTGCTGTGGCGTTGGTTCAAGCGCACTAACCTCGGTGATTACGAGGGTCCGGGCTTGCGCTTGGTGTCTCGGCTGCAGCTGTCTCGGGTTTCCCAAGTCGCCCTCATCGAGATTGGCGGGCGAATGTTTCTGGTGGGGGCGGGGGATTCCTCCGTCACTCCCATCGCCGAGATTTATGACACGGAGGAAATGTCCGCGGAACTGAGCGCTGCCGCCGAGGCTTTTCAGGAGCGGGCTAATCAGCCGGTGTCCCGGCCTTTTGGGGAGTTGTTGGCTCGCGCCACGAAACGTGTCGAGCGGGGCTCGCGCCCCTCGCCGCAGTCGGCGAGCCCGAAGCCTGCCGAGACTCGTTCCGTCACGCCAAGCCGTACTGCTGTGCAGGCCAGGCCCGCAACGCCAGCCGTCCCTGCCCCGGCCAAAGCCAAGCCGAAGTCGCAGGTCACTGAGGAACAGATGGATGCTCTAGCCTCTCAGATTGCCGCCGAATTCGGCGCCAAGGGACCCCAGAAACCTGCCGCGGACACTCAGCTAGTCCCCGCGAAAACAGCGCCTACGAAACCCACGGCGAGTGAGAAAAAGCCGGCAGACAAAACTTTTCCTGCCGCCGCATCGCAGACTTCGGCGGTGAGTCCGCATGAGTGACCTGCTGCTGACCCAACACGCCGCTTCGGTGGCGGAGTTTCAAGCCTTTACGCGGGAGCGCCAGGCGCGCCAAGCGCGGCGCCAAGCTGCCTTCCGTCAAGTCGTGCGCGACCAGTACCGCACCAGCGCCGCTCACTGGGAACGCCTGGGCGTCACGTTCACCTTGCCCCCCGATTTCAGCGCGGACACCATCTCCGGGCGAACCGCTGTCGATGCCGCCAGCCTGGAACGGGAAAAACGTGAACGTGCCCGCGGCTCTCGCTTCGGATTCGGCCTGAAACATCGGGAGCTGAGCCCGGAACAGCGCGTGGCTCGTCTGCGCCTGCAGCTGGCTTGGTTCCTGGCTGTCGTGGCGGTTTTTGCCATCATTTTTTCCATGCCCCACGCTTCGGCCGACCCTGCAGTCGCCCCGGCCGCGTCAACCGTGAGCCAGTCGGCAGCCCCCGCGCTCAGTCAACCAGGACCACCCGCCCTTGTGAACTCTGCAAACGTAATCCAACCTGGGCAACCCGACCCGTTAACGGATCCGGGAGATATTATCGGTCCCAATGACCCGAACGCCCCGGTCAATCCAGAAAAACCCGGCATTCAACTGAACGTCAACGGCTGGGATAAAGCGCCCTCCACCGCCGTCCTGGTGTTCCTGCTGATTACCGTGCTTTCAGTGGCGCCGTCACTGCTGTTGATGATGACGTCCTTTACCAAGATTTTCATTGTCTTGGCGATGGCGCGCAATGCGATGGGGTTGAACCAGATTCCTCCGACCCAGGTCATCTCCGGTTTGGCGATATTCCTGTCCCTGTTCATCATGAGCCCCACCATCACGTCTATCTGGCAAGACGCGGTGCAGCCCTATATGGACGGCAAGATTCAAGTGCAGGATATGCTGAAACTCTCGGAAAAGCCGGTGCGCGAGTTCATGGGACCGCTGACCCGCGAGGAGGACATCGCCCTGATGACCCGCGCCGCGGACCGCCCTAATCCGCCCAGCCTGGAGGAAACCCCCTTCACCACCCTGGTGCCGGCGTTCATGATTTCCGAAGTTCGTTCCGCCTTCATCATCGGGTTCGTGGTGTTCATCCCCTTCCTGGTCATTGACCTGGTCGTGGGCGCCGCCCTCATGAGTATGGGTATGATGATGCTTCCTCCGGTGATGGTTTCTATGCCCTTCAAGGTTTTGCTATTTGTCATGGTTGACGGTTGGGGCTTGTTGACCAAGACCTTGATTGGAACATACCGATGAACTCCTCCGCAGTTTTGGACCTCGCGTTGACCGCCATGTTGATGGGGGCCAAGCTGGCGGCACCCATTTTGATTACCTCCCTGGTCGTGGGCTTTCTCATTTCGCTGTTCCAGTCCATCACCCAAATCCAGGAAGTCACGCTGACTTTCGTCCCCAAGACCGTTGCGGTGGGGATTGCCCTGTATATTTCGGGCTACTGGATGCTGCAAACCCTGGTCACCACCACCGAGGACATGATGGCGCGAATTCCAGCCCTGCTGAATTCATAAGGCGAGGTGGGGCTATGACCATCAATCTCGCTCTCTTTACCGCTTTTGCCCTGGCCACCGTGCGCGCTACCGTTTTCTTGGCGCTGTGCCCGCCCTTCAACAGCCGCGCCATTTCCGGCCGGGTTAAGGCGCTGCTGGGCGCCGCTTTGGGGTTCGCCTGCATGAGCCGGGTCGGGCCGATAGAGCAATCGGACGTATTCCTCTTTGAGCTGCTGATTCAAGCCCTCATTGGCTTTTCTATGGCGGTCATGGTGCGCATTATCATCGCGGCACTCCAGATGGCCGGTTCGCTCATCGACTTTGAAGGCGGTTTTGCGATGGCCCAGGCCTTCGACCCGCTGACCATGACGAACCAGGCGACTTTCGGGCGGGTCTACGAACTGACGGCCATGGCCATGCTTTTTGCTACCAACGGCTACCAGCTGCTGATAATGGGACTGGCGCGCTCTTTTAACGCCATGCCGGTCGGCGCGGTCTTTGACATGGCCAACTACGCCGACCGCTTGGTTTTTCGTTTCGGCGAACTGATGATCGCCTCCATAGAGATTGCCGGGCCGCTGCTGCTGGTGCTGTTCCTCACCGACATGGGTCTGGGTCTGTTGACCAAGGTCGCGCCGGCCATGAACGCCTTTACCTTGGGATTCCCGCTAAAGATTATGATGACCGCGTTCACCGCCCCCCTGATTATGGTGGTCATTCCTCAGGTCGTTGAGAAACTGATGGACAAGGTCATGGTGAGTTTCCAGGGGGTGTTCATGTGAGCGATTCCGGCGAAAAGACTGAAAAGGCCACCCCGCGGCATCTGAAAAAAGTTCGTGAGGAAGGTGGCCTGCAAAAGTCCCAGGATCTGACCGGGTGGATTTCCTTGGCCGCCGGGGCAGCCTTGCTTCCGTTCATGATGGACACGGCGTTCCAAAAGGCTCGCCATCAGACTTTGACGGCGGTGACCCTGAAAGAGGTTCCCTCTAAACAGGAAATCGTGGGTTTCTTGGCCTCCTCGTTGGGCACGATTGTGTGGACCCTGCTGCCGTTCATGCTGGCCATTTTGCTGGTCGCCGTAATGGTGAACATTATCCAAGGTAAAGGCGTGTTCCCTTCCGCCAAACACTTGAAGCCCAAACTGCAAAACCTGAACGTGGTCAAGGGCTTTAAGAAAGTGGTCGGCATCCAGCCCCTGTGGAACGGTTTGAAGGCTCTGCTTAAGACCATCGCCGTGGGCATCGTGTTGTACGTGGTCATTTCCGGGGTCACCGAGATAATGGGAGCGGCCGGACATATCTCGCTGTGGGATTTGATTGCCTACGGTCAGGGCAAGATGTGGCTGCTCATCTGGGCTTCGGTTATCGCCGGCATCGCGGTCTCCGTGCTGGACGCTCTGTTTATCTTTAAAAAGAACCAGAAACAGACCAAGATGTCCAAGCAGGAAATCAAGGAAGAATACAAACAGGACGAAGGCGACCCGTTGATTAAGTCCCAGCGCCGCTCTCGTGCCATCGCCATGAGTCGCAACCGGATGATCGCCGACGCCGCTAACGCTGACGTAGTGGTGGTAAACCCGACCCACTACGCTGTTGCTCTCAAGTACGAAGCGGGTCAGGGCGCCCCGAAAGTCCTGGCGAAAGGGGTGGACCATATTGCTTCGCGGATTCGTGAAGTCGCCCAGGATTCAAAGATTCCCCAGGTAGAGGACGTTTCGCTGGCGCGGACTCTGTATTCCACGGTCGAGGTCGGGGCGGCGATTCCCGAGGAGCTGTATACCGCGGTCGCCCAGGTTTTGGCGTTCGTGCTGATTCTGAAAAAGCGCGGGACTCGCGGCGGGGTTCACAAGATGCCCTCTTACCTCTTTGGGAAGGACTCCTGACGAACCAGTTTTGCCCCTAAAAAGTCGGAAAACCTAATGTAAACGACCCTTTTGCCGATGGGGCAACGGTAAGATAAGTGAGGAATGGAGTCCATGGCCGTGAGGAGACCGGCACGTGAAGGGCAAATTTGATGCCACATTGATACCGAAGCTGATAGTCCCCATGGGGGTTGTCGGCATCGTCATGTTGCTTGTTTTCCCGCTGCAGCCGTGGATGATGGACGTCCTGCTCACCATGTCCATCATGCTGTCCATGATTTCCTTGCTCACGACCATGTTCGTTTCCAAGCCGTTGAACTTTTCGGTGTTTCCGACCCTGGTTTTGGTGCTGACACTGTTCCGGCTGAGTTTGAACATCGCTTCGACCCGGTTGATTTTGACGCCCGGCTCCGGGGGTGGTTCCGCGAAAGCCGGCAAAGTCATCGAGGCATTCGGGACTTTCGTAGTGGGCGGCAACTTTGTGGTCGGCATGGTGGTATTCGTCATCCTGGTCATCATCAACTTCGTCGTTATTACCAACGGCGCGGGGCGTGTGGCGGAAGTCGGGGCGCGTTTCACCTTGGATGCTATGCCCGGTAAACAGATGGCTATCGACGCCGACCTGAACTCCGGTCTCATCGATGAAGAAACTGCTCGTGCCCGGCGTGCCGAGATTGCTTCCGAGGCCGACTTTTACGGCGCTATGGACGGTGGTTCCAAGTTCGTTAAAGGCGATGCTATCGCTGGTATCGTCATCACCATCGTCAACCTCATCGCCGGCTTCATCATCGGCATGGTCGTGGAAGGCATGCCGGTTGGCGACTCCATCGCGACGTATTCCCAGCTGACGGTCGGTGATGGCCTGGTTTCCCAGATTCCGTCCCTGCTGATGAGCTTGGCTACCGGCGTTATCGTCACCCGTTCCAAGGACTCTCCCGAAGGCGGTATCGGCGGGGACTTCTCTCGCCAGCTGACCCAGTCCTTCGCCGCGCTGTTTATCGCGGGGATGGCCTGCATCTTCATGGGGATTATTCCGGCCATGCCGAAGGCTCCGTTCTTTGTTATCGGCGCCCTGCTGCTGTATGCCGGGTGGCGCTCCATGTCGAAACTCAAGCAAGTCGAGGCTGAGGAAGAAGTCGTGGTCGAGGAGGACGACTCCAAGCCCGCGGGCGAAACCCCTGAACAGCTCATCGAACAGATGCGAGTCCCGGCCCTCGAAATCCTCCTCGCTCCCGACCTCATCGACCTGGTGGGAGCGAACACCGACACCGACCTGCTGGCACGAGTGCGCGGCTTGCGCCGCAAAGTGGCTCTCGAATCGGGCTTCGTGCTGCCTCCGGTGCGCACCCGCGATTCTGTAGACCTGCCCGTGTCCACCTACGTCATCCGCATGTCCGGCGTGGAAGTCGGCCGCGGAATCGCCCCGCCCGGCAAGGTTCTGGCCTTGGGCGATATCCTGGACGACCTGCCTGGTGAAATCACCAACGAACCCGTATTCGGCTTGACCGGCAAATGGATTCCCGTGGAGCTGCGGTATAACGCCGAGCTGGGCGGAGCGACCGTAGTGGATCGTGTTTCGGTGCTGATTACCCACCTGGGGGCGCTGGTCAGCGAGAACGCGGCGCGGCTCCTGTCTCGTGAAGACGTGCGGATCCTGGTCGACGGGGTTCGTCAGACGAACCCGAGCGCCGTGGAGGAACTCATCCCCGCGATGCTGTCCTTGGGCGAGGTCCAAGTCGTGCTACAAGGCCTGCTGGAAGAACAGGTCCCCATCTTGGACCTGCCCCGGATTTTCGAGGCGCTATCCGTGAAAGGCAAGCAGACCACCGAACCTGAGCAGCTCATCGAGGCGGCTCGGGCGGAGCTGGGTCCCTCGATCGTGGCAAAGTACGTGATGGACGGCGTACTGCGGGTCATTACCTTGGATCCGATTTTTGAACAGTCCCTGCTGGAGAGCGTGCGTCCCGGCGATGAAGGTTCCCAACTGGCTCTGGACCCGGATCGGATGGAGACTTTCCTGAACCAGACTCGCGAAGTGACCGAGCAGGCAGAACAGACCGGATTTTCTGTTGTTTTAGTTTGTGCGCCTGTCTTACGCCCAGCGCTGCGAAAACTTGTTAACCTTGGTATAGCGCGTTTGCCGGTGCTGTCGTACACCGAAGTATCGGGCGCGAAAGTAATGATCGAGACGATGGGAACGATAAGTGGCAGCCACGCGATATCTGGTTGAAGGCGATCGCCTTGACGTCCTCATCGGCCAAGTAAAACGGATGGGCCGACGGGTCACCGTGCTCAAAGCCGAAAAAGTCCGCAAGGGCGGCCTGGCCGGGATGTTCGCCAAGGAACACTATGAAGTCCTGGTGGAAGTCGAGGGGGTCGGTGAACCGCCCCAGAGCTTCCGCAACGCTACCGGCACTGCGGCTGCCGCTGCGGCGAGCGCCAAACCCAAGCCCACCCACAAGACCCTTTCGGAACAGGCTGACGAAGCCGGCTTAGGAAAGAAAAAGCAGGCTCCCCCGGATGCTGGTGAATCCGCCGATTCTGCCGCGACCGCGACCGGCAAAGGCACTGTGCGAGACGATGGCGGCACCGCTTCTCCCACCAAGAAAGACCCCGATCTGGAACACCTGCTTGACGAAGCGCGTTCCCAGCTCAGCTCCAATACCGAAGCCGCTCAAGCCCAGCTCGAAGCCCAGATGGCTCAGATGGGAATCGGGGATGCCGCTTCCCTCATCAACGAAACTCAGCCTGAGCCGAGTGCCGCTCCCAAGCCTAGTGAAACCGCCGGTTTAGCCGGCTCGATGGGTTCCATGGCCCGGCCTGTCGGCGGGGCTTTTGATGCGCGCCTGCAAGGGGCGGCGGCGCCGGGTGCGAGTGCCGGGCGTATCGTTACCTCCGCTCCGCGCGTTGCTTCCGGTCCGAAATTGCCGGCCGCGGCTCTGAGCGAACTGGGATTCCCGGCGGAGTTGTTTGCTGGGGTGCCGGGAGGCGAGAACCTGGCTGAGGCCGTCGCTACCGGCACCGTGGACACCAGTGAGATGGCGCTGGATGATGTGTTGGGGGCTTTGCCCGAGCCGGTGCCCCTGCTGGAAAAGCCTGGTTCCACGATTGTAGTGGTCGGTTCCTCGCCGATATCCCTGTCGATTGTGGAAACCGCGCAACGTTTGGCGGGTCGGCTGGGCGAGGACGCCTATTGCGTGCTGGGCGGACCGAAAACCACCCTTCCCGGAGAGGCTCTGCGGGCTCGTTCCGGGGAAGAATTGAAGTCCCTGATGGAGGCCCATCCGGGGCAAACCTGCGTGTTAGCTTTGGCAGATTCGCTCATTGAAGCCCACCGGCGCACCATGGCAAAACTCATCTCGGTTATCTATGTCGATCAAACTTGGGCGGTAGTCGATGCGCGTAGTCCCGCGGACAAAATCGAGAGCTGGATTCGCGGCCTGCCGGACGCGATACGTCCCGATGCCCTGGCGGTTCAGCGCATTTGGGAATCTGACCATCCTGGAGCCCTGTTCGAAGTAGGTATTCCCATCGGCATGCTGGATGGGGTTCCCGCTCGCGGCGAAGCCTGGAAGATGCTGCTGGAAGACATTTTCGCCGGCGCCCACTGATTTTTTCCGCCTGGAATCCGGGTTGCGCTGTCTCAATTTGGCATCGCTGCCGATGATTCCATTCCGCTTGGTGAACAGACTGCAGCCTTTCTTGGTTTGGGTGGAAATCTCCATATCCGGGTGCGTTTAAATAGTTTTTATGGCGTGTTTTGGGTTCTGCGGGGTGGTCGCTCGGGGGCGCTCGCGAGAGGCGGAAGGGGGACGGCCCCCTCGCGTTTTGCGCGACTATTGTCGCAAAACGCTCACCCCCCAGCCTCTCGCTGAGTCGCCCCCAACGCACCCGGCCCGCCTAAATTCCTGTGCATATAACCTGAATTCAGAGCTGTTCGGACGTGAAACCTTACGGGGTTTCGGGGTGTGCGGGGCTTATAGGGGGAGAATAGTCGGGTAGCTGCCAATAATGGCAGCTACCCGACTATTCTCCCCCTTTAGGCGCAACCCGGCGAGTATCCCCCGATTATCCCGGCCATTTATTCTCGGATTTCTGCCATGTTTAGGTGTGAAACCTCCCTTGGTATCTGGGCTAGTTGCACGAATGACCGATTTCAACACCGAATCTGGGCCATCACCAACTCCCGGTTTTATAAACCTGCAGTTCGTGGTGATTTTGATCTCAGGCGGTTGTGCCTGGACAAAGTGAAATCGGTCGTTTGTGCCAGACAGGCCCGACATATGGTTCATGGCGAGGTATGACGGTGGTTTTTTCGCGGATTGTGTGCAAAATCGTGAGTTTGCGGGTTTATCTCATGTAGAGTAGTTCAGTGTTGGTTTTATCTAGGCGCATAGGCGAAAAGATTGTCATCGGTGACGGCATCGTGGTTACCGTTGTGGAAGTTCACCGCGATTCGGTGCGTTTGGGCGTGGATGCCCCGCGTTCCGTTCCGGTCAACCGGGCCGAGTTGCTTCAGGCAGTTTCTGAAGAAAACCAGGCCGCCATGTCGGGCACCGAAGCCGCCGCAGCCCTGCAGTCCCTGCAGTCCATCAAGCCCAAGTCCGGCCAGCCTTTGGATCTGCGCCGGTTGATGAAGGGATCAGCAGCCTTGCCGGGCGCTGCCTCCGCACAGTCCCAGACACCCAAACCCTCTCCGAATTCACCAGCATCGCCGACAAATCCCGCCGTTAAACGGGTTCCGAAACCTCGCCCCCCACAGACGAATTAATCGCCGTAAGCCCGCCGCCGGAGCTGGATAAAACCCCATCAACCTGAGCAAACCGTCAAAATGCGCTCTTGAAATCAAGAAATATCGCTGAAAATTCACTGAATTCGCTAACAAACTCATTTAAATGCCCGAAACTGGTGCGTAGACGGTGCCGCAGGCACCACTTATTTGGGAGGTCGCTTTATGGGCGAAATGGATGAAATTGTCCGCGAATTCCTGGTCGAGTCCTATGAGAACCTCGATCAACTTGAGCAAGACATGGTGTCCTTGGAATCCGAACCGGGTTCAAAAGAACTCCTGTCCTCGATTTTCCGGACTATTCACACGATTAAAGGCACGTCAGGATTCCTGGCGTTCAACCGGCTCGAGAAGTTGGCACACCGTGGTGAAAACTTGCTTTCCGAGCTGCGTGATGGCGTACGTGAGATGGATCAAGACACCGCTGACGTACTGCTGTTGATGGTAGACCGAATCCGCAACATTATGGGTTCAGTGGAAGACACCGGTCAAGAAGGCGATGTGGACATCGAATCCGTCATCGCTCAGATTGAAGCTATTCAAGGCAAGACGTCGAGTGCGCCAGTGCCGGCTGCTGACAGCATGTCTGGCGAACCGGCTCCGGCCGCCGCTGAGGAAGCTCCGGCCGAGATTCCGTTCTTGACCAATGTGGCTGATGAGAACGGTAACGTGAACCTGGGTGAGGACCTGGCGACCCCGCCAGCCGCCGCCGAGGAAGCTCCGGCCGAGATTCCGTTCTTGACCAATGTGGCTGATGAGAACGGCAATGTGAACTTAGGTGAGGACGCCGCCCCGGCAGCTCCTGCAGCTCCTGCAGCCCCAGCAGCTCCGGCTGCTCCTGCCACCCCGGCTGCTCCGGCTGCCCAGTCCGCCCCGGCTGCGAAACCGGAACCGGCCGCCCCGGCATCCCCCGCCCCGCAGTCGAAACCGGCGGCATCCAAGAAGGACGAAGCCAAGCCGGCGGAACACGGTTCCTCGCGTTCTGCTGCGGATTCTTCCATCCGCGTGGATGTCGACCTGCTGGACGTGCTGATGCGCGAAGTCTCCGAGTTGGTGTTGGTGCGTAACCAGATTGTGCGCCTGACCGATTCGATGACCGACATGAACCTGGTGCAGTCGTCTCAGCGCTTGTCCATCGTCGCCACCGAGCTGCAAGAGGGCATTATGAAGACCCGCATGCAGCCCATCGAACACCTCTGGTCCAAGATGCCGCGCGTGGTGCGTGACCTGGCGAAACAGACTGATAAGAACGTGCAGCTGGTCATGATTGGCGGCGACACCGAACTCGATCGTTCCCTGCTGGAAGCCATCAAGGATCCGCTGACCCACATGGTGCGTAACGCGGTTGACCACGGGGTAGAACTGCCCGAGGTCCGCCAGGCTGCCGGGAAAGACCCGAAGGGCACGGTGACCTTGAAGGCTTACCACGCCGGCGGCCAGGTCGTAGTTGACATTATCGACGACGGCGCGGGCATCGACCCGGTCGTGGTGGCGAACAAGGCTCTGGATAAAGGCCTGGTCACCCAGCAGCAGCTCGGTGAGATGAGCGACAAGGAAATCTTTAACCTGCTGTTCCTGCCGGGATTCTCGACCGCAAAGAAAGTCTCGAACATTTCCGGCCGCGGGGTCGGCACCGACGTGGTCAAGACTTCCGTTGAGGCCATCGGCGGTACGGTTGACGTCGAGTCTGAACTCGGCAAGGGTTCGACTTGGCGGATGCGGATCCCGCTGACCCTGGCGATTCAGCCGTCCTTGACGGTCGAGTCCCACGGTGAGCTCTACGCCATTCCGCAGGTGTCCCTGCTCGAGTTGGTCGTCTTGGATTCGTCTCGCAAGGAAACTTCGATGGAGTACGTGAACGCCTCGCCGGTTTACCGCCTGCGTGGCATGCTACTCCCGCTGATTCGCTTGAGCCACGTGCTGCATCCCGAGGAATCCAACGACCGCGGCTCCGAGGCAAACGGTGTCATTGCTGTGCTGCAAAACGATGACCAGCGTTTCGGCCTGGTGGTCGACAAGGTCATCAACAACGAAGAAATCGTGGTCAAGCCGCTGTCCTCCAAGCTCAAGTCCATCGGCCTGTACGCCGGTGCAACCCTGCTGGGCGATGGCCGCGTGGCGCTGATTCTGGATATCGGCGCGGTGGCGCGCAAGTCCCTGACTGGCGCGACGACCCAGGCTGCCCAGAAGGCTCAGATGGATGCGGAAGCCGCACAGGCTCGCAGCTCCGAGATGACTGGTCAAGCGCTGGTGGTTGGTATTGGCGATGGGCGTCGCGTGGCGATTCCGCTGGCTGCCGTTACCCGCTTGGAGCACATCAGTGTCGAGGCGGTGGAACGCGTGGGTGGCCGCGAAGTCATCCAATACCGGGGCCAGATTCTGCCTATCGTCCGTCTGGATCGTTTGCTCGGGGTCATGGACTACGAGGAGCCCAAGGATTTGCAGGTCGTGGTGTATCGCCGGGGCGATCGTTCCGTGGCGATGGTGGTCCGCGAGATTCTGGACATCGTGGCCGACGACAAGCGCAAGCACTCCAACATCGAAGACCACGGCTTGCTGGGCTCTGCGGTGCTGAAGGACCGGGTTACCGAGCTGCTGGACGTCGAACAGGCCGTCCGCGCCGCCGACCCGACGTTCTTCGACGAAATCGAAGACTTCAACGCGGAACTCGAGATGAACTCTCGCCTGGACATGGTCGGGGCGTGATGAGCGATGACGCAGTACGTAACTTTCCGTTTGGACGGAGCCCTTTACGGCATTGAAGTCAATCAGGTCACCGAGATTCTGCACGGTGAGGACATCACGAACGTGCCGCTGTCGCCGACGGCCATCACCGGCCTGGTGAACTTGCGCGGACAAATCGCGACCCTGATTGACCTGCGTAACCAACTGCACCTGCCGCCCCGCGAGGATCCCCGCGAAGCCATGATGGTCGTGGTGGTCCTGGACGGCGAGACCCTGTCGCTGATGGTGGATTCGATTGGCGATGTTCGCGAGGTCGACGAGTCTGATTTCGAGGCTCCGCCGGACACGCTGGGTCAGGACATGCGCGAACTCATCTTGGGTGCGTACAAGTTGAGTGATGACCTGCTGTTGGTCCTCGACGTGGAGCGCGTCGTCGCTATCGGCGCGGAAGCCCGCGGTGCGTGAGGTCCAGCCGTAGCTTAGAAATTGCAAAATCGGAGGGGGTCACTGCGGTGGCTCCCTCCGATTTGTCCGCACAAGGGTGGGGCGCAACAGTGTGTTTCGGGTGCGGGTTTTCGGGTAAAATGTACGTAAAGCGGCACGCGGTCTGACTTTGTCACATCGCAAAAACTGCCGTCCGTTGTCGGGCGAAGAACTGTAAAACCAGTTAGCCTTAAAAGGTAGAACTCGCAGCTGAGGGAGAGAAGATGTCAGGCATTAAAGTCCTCGTCGTGGACGATTCCGTTGTGGTGCGTAAAATCGTGACAGACGCGCTTAACGCCGACCCTAACCTGGAGGTTGTGGGTACTGCCCCGAACGGCAAACTGGCGCTGATGAAGTGGAAACAGCTGAAGCCCGATGCCATCACTATGGACATCGAAATGCCCGAAATGAACGGCATCGAAGCCGTGCGGGAGCTGCGCAAGATGGGCTGCAAAGACCCCATCATCATGTTCTCCACCTTGACCCAGCGCGGCGCGACCGCGACTTTGGAAGCCCTATCTGCCGGCGCTACGGACTACGTGACGAAACCGGCTAACCAAGGTTCCGTCCAGCAATCCATCCAAAGCGTGCGTGAACAGCTGGTTCCCATCATTCTGGGCTTGCTGCCCAGCAAAGTTCGGGCGATGGGGGCGGTGTCCTCCAGTTTGTCCCCCGAGGCTCGGGCCAATATCTCGTCCGTCCCGTCCATGTTTGCCGGTCCGCTCAAACTGCACGACCGCACGGGTATGCCCGACAAGCCGATTCGTATCGTTATTCTCGGTTCCTCCACTGGTGGTCCCGAGGCTTTGACCAAGGTCATTTCCGGGCTGAGCCGTCCCATGCCGGTGCCTATGGTCATCACTCAGCACATGCCCCCCGTGTTTACCACCCAGTTGGCGGCCCGTTTGGACAAACTGACTTCCGCAACCGTGCAGGAGGCTTCGGAAGGCATGATGCTGGCTCCGGGCCATATTTATCTGGCACCGGGCAACTTCCATATGACTTTTGCCGGCAACGCCGGGGCTCCGCGTGTGAAGTTGACCCAGACCCAGCCGGTGAACTTTTGCCGTCCTTCCGTGGATGTCATGTTTGAATCCGCGGTGAATCTCTATGGCGGAGACATGTTGGCGGTCGTGCTGACCGGCATGGGCCAGGATGGCAAGAACGGCTGCGGCAAGGTTCTGGAGGCCGGGGGCCGTACCCTGGTCCAGGATGAGCAAACCTCCGTGGTGTGGGGGATGCCGGGGGCGGTAGCCAACGCCGGCTTTGCAGACGAAATTCGCCCGCTAGATGAAATCTCGACCCAGATTCAGCGTCACGTCCAGACTTATGCCCCGGAGGCCCGACGATGAGCCTGACCCGCCAAACATTTGATTATGTGGCGGGATTGGTCAAGCAGCGCAGTGCTATCCAACTTCCCGCCGGAAAGGAATACCTGGTTGAATCCAGGCTCATTCCTTTGGCTCGGGAAGCCGGATTCACCGGTCCCGCCGCGGTGGACAAGTGGATTCAACAGGTTATCGCGACCCACCGGGCTGGTGACCTGCAAGACATCGCCGAGGCTCTGACCACCAACGAGACTTCATTTTTCCGTGATGTCACCCCGTTTAAGGGTTTGACGGAATCCGTAGTTCCCAGCCTGGCCGAGGCCGGTCACCGCAACCTCTCGATTTGGTCCGCGGCTTGTTCCACCGGTCAGGAACCCTATTCCATTGCGATGAGTCTGTTAGAGATGGATCAGGCTCCGAATTTTTCCATCGTCGCTACTGACATTTCGCGGGCAGTGTTAGCCAAGGCCAGGCAGGGTTTCTATACCCAGCTGGAGGTGAACCGAGGCTTGCCGGCGCCTATGCTGGTGCGCTACTTTGCCCGCGAGGGAGCCAACTGGGTTATTAGTCCGTCGCTGCGGTCGCGGATTAACTTCCAGGAACACAATCTTTTGTCGACCCCGCCCAAGGGCGGTCCTTTCCATATCGTGTTTATTCGCAATGTGTTGATTTATTTCGACATCAACACAAAGCGAGAAGTTTTGCGTCGTGTCGCGCATTCTATGGTGCCTGGCGGATATCTGTTCCTGGGCGCGGCAGAAACCACGATGGGGATGGATCCCGTATGGGAGCGCATGACGTTGACAAAAGGTGCGGTATACAAATTGAAAGGGGGCGGGAAATGAAAGCATTAGTCGTTGACGATTCCCGTGCTATGCGCAAAATTATCGGCGGTATCCTGCGCCGTGAAGGCTTTGAAATCCTGGAAGCCGCTGATGGTGAACAGGCCATGGAAGTCTTGCACGACCCCGCCACGGGACGCGTCGACTTGGCGACAATCGACTGGAATATGCCGGTGATGAACGGGTTGGATTTGGTGGTGAATATCCGCGCGGAAAAGGAACTGCGCAATATCACCCTGATGATGGTAACCACCGAGTCGGAGCACTCACAGATTGTGCGTGCTTTGGCGGCCGGGGCGCACGAGTACCTCATCAAACCTTTTACTCCCGAAGCGGTCAACGAAAAGCTCATGCTGTTGGGCTTGGGAACTTGAGGAACTTTCAAAGCCCCGCGGGACAGCCGGTGAAACCGAGACCCCGGAGCCTTTCGCCAGTAAGGAACACAAGGAGAAATAATGAATCAGGAAGTTCGGGAAGCGGTGCTGAACATCGCTAACGATGTCTTTTATGCTCTGATTGATAAACATGAAGGCACTGTGATCGAGTGGCTCGATGAAATCGAGCCCTTTCAGAATCCGGTTTATGCCTGGGTGGATTCACAAGGGGATAAGCAGCTGCGCGTCATGCTAGAGATGGAAGATTCCACGGCAAAGGACCTGACCAGGGCCATGTACAGACTGGGTGAAACCGATGAGGTCACCGAGGAAGATCAGCAGGACGCTTTTGGGGAAATCGTCAATGTTATTGGTGGAAACATGAAATCTATTGTGGAAGATTCCGGAAACCTGATTCTTCCACAGGTTAGAAAGGAAAAACCGGTAGAACCAGAATCGCCTTTAATTAGCGTAAACCTCTACTGGAAAAGCAAATTCCTGGTAGTCTCAATTAGTGACCTTAATGCCACTCGGGATGCGGCATAAGGGCGAACACGGAGGTAATCGATGCGTATTATTGTTGCAGACGATTCGCGAGTGATGCGACAGATTGTGGTGCGTACCCTGCGCCAAGCAGGATTTGATTGGGAAGTTATGGAAGCTGAGGATGGCGCCCAGGCTTTGCAGTTGGCACTATCGGAATCCCCTGATTTGGTTCTTTCTGACTGGAATATGCCGAATATGCTGGGTATTGAGATGCTGCAGCAGCTGCGGGCGACCGGGTCAAAGATTCCGGTCGGGTTCGTGACTTCCGAGGGTTCCCCTCAGATGCGGGAAATCGCACAACAGGCGGGTGCAAACTTCCTGATTCAAAAACCTTTTGATGCCGCCACGTTCAAGTCGATTTTAGGAGCGTTTAACCGATGAGTGCCACCCCTTTGCCTACTGGAAAAGAAATCCGTGACCTGTTTGAAATGCTGTTGGGGCGAACCGTTGAGCTTTCCCCGGATTATGAAATTTTGAAGCCTGATGAGGAATTCGGTTGCTGCGTGGCGTTCTTTAATGATGCTATGGACAACGTGTGTGCCGCCTGCATCATGGATTTGGATTTGTGTGCCTACGCCGGCGCTGCCCTGCAGCTGATTCCCGCTGCCGGCGCGCAAGACGAAATCAACAACGGCATTCTCTCTGACAGCTACATTGAGAATGTCTACGAGATCCTCAACATTTTCTCTGGCCTGTTGAACAAGGAAGGTGCCCCGCACGTCACTATCGGGTTGATGTATACCCCTGGCGAGGAACTGCCAGCTAACGAGTACAAGATGGTTACCTCCTACGTGGAGCGCCGCGATTCCATCCTCGACATCGAAGGCTACGGCAAGGGCCGCTTCGGCGTCATGTGCTTTAACTAGCCGCATTGTCGCTGGGTTTGCCCCGGCGTTAATCCTATTAATTCGTTTCGGTGTGCCATATATGGCACACCGAAGCGAATTAATAGGTTTTATTTCAAGCTATCCGGGTAATTTAGGGGCTGTTTGTTGTTTTGGGTGCGGGGCGGTCGCTCGGGGGCGCTCGCGAGAGGCGGAAGGGGGAGGGCCCCCTCGCGTTTTGCGCGACTATTGTCGCAAAACGCTCACCCCCCAGCCTCTCGCTGAGTCGCCCCCCACGCTCCCCGCCCCGCCAGGCTGCCTAAATTCCCGCGGGCGCTATCATGTCCCGCAAAGGTACACTGTGCTCCCCGTCCCACAAGCCTGTCTGGGTTCCTGTGTCTATAATCCGGATTTCAGCGCTATTCGGACGTGAAACCTTTCGGGGTTTCGGGGTGCGCGTGCATTATAAGGGGAGAATAGCCGGGTAGCTGCCAATAATGGCAGCTACCCGGCTATTCTCCACCTTTAGGCACAACCCGGCGAGTAGCCTCGGGTTCTCGCGCCCGAAATCCGGCGTCTATACTCCGGATTTTGCCGGCATTTTACATACCTGCTCGTATACGCGAGGGCGGTGGTGGAGGGGGGGACCTCGAAGGAGCATATGGGTGTTCGTAGTTTTTCTTAGCGGCTTGCCCGCTTAGAAAAACAGAACGGGACCCCATTTCTGCGACTGAGAGGCATCCCCCCGAACGCCGCCAAACCTCGCGACCTTACTAGGTGCCCGCCAGGACACGCGGCAAAAATCCGGGCCAGACTAACCCGCGCAGAGTGGTTTGAGGGCGCTGGCGCATGTGTGAAAGAATGAACGCATGGCTGATTTTGTAGCTCCAGATTATGTTCCCAGCGACGTTCTCGAGCACCCAGTGACTGAGATTCCAGACATTCCCGGGTGGAAAAAGGCAGCGGCAGGCAAAGTCCGGGAAATCTTTATCCCCGAAGACGCCGCCGGAATATCCACCGCAGACCGCTTGATGTTGGTGGCGACCGACCGGATCTCGGCTTATGACTTTATCCTTGATACCCCGATTCCCGGTAAGGGCGCAGTGCTGACGCAACTGTCTCGCTGGTGGTTTAACCAGCTCAATGGCCTGGTTGATACGCACTACTTGGATGTTGACGTGCCGGCAGAGGTCGCGGGACGGGCGATGATAACCCGCCGCCTGGAAATGTATCCGGTCGAATGTGTGGCTCGCGGCTACCTGACCGGTTCGGGATTGGCGGAATATCAACAATCCGGCGCGGTTTGCGGCATTGCTCTGCCGCCGGGGTTGCGTGAGGCCTCGAAACTGTCCGAGCCGATTTTCACCCCCGCAATTAAAGCTGAACTGGGTGAACACGATGAAAATGTTTCCGCTGGCCGCATTGCCCAACTGCACGGCCGAGCGGTAGCCAAGAGCCTGACGGACCTGACCCTGCTGATTTACCGCAAAGCCGCCGAAATCGCGGCTGAACGCGGGATTATCCTGGCTGACACCAAGTTCGAATTCGGGGCGCTGCCCGGACATTACGTCCACGGCGATACCCTCAATGATGCCGCCGAGTCCTTCGTGCTGGGCGACGAAGTCATCACCCCGGATTCTTCCCGCTTCTGGCCCGCCGATGCCTGGGTGGAAGGCCAGGTCACCCCCAGTTTCGACAAGCAGTATGTACGGGACTGGCTGACAGGTCCCCAGTCCGGGTGGGACCGTCACGGCGATGCCAAGCCTCCGGCTCTGCCCCCCGAGGTGGTCCAGCGCACCAGCGAACGCTACTTGGAGGCTTACCGGATTCTGACCGGCGAGCCCCTCATCTAAAACTCTGAAATACTTTCCGGAACCCCGGAAAGTCGCCCCAATACCTATCCAAGGAAAAAAGGAAGAAAAATGGGAAAAATCGTTGTTGAGGTTATGGTGAAACCAGAGATTCTCGACCCGCAGGGCAAAGCCATTAAAGGCTCGCTGTCGCGGCTGGGCATCGACAACTTTGTGGACGTACGCCAGGGCAAACGCTTCACTTTGGACACTGCTGGCGATGTGACCGAAGCGGACCTTGAGGCGGCTCGCCAGGCCGCGCAAACCCTGTTGTCCAACCCGATTATCGAGGATGTTGTGGCTGTCAAAGCCGTCACGGAGGATCACGCATGAGTGCCAAAGTTGGGGTCGTGACGTTCCCGGGAACCCTCGATGACCAGGACGCCCGCCGGGCGGTGCGCTTGGCCGGCGCCACGCCGGTGCAGTTATGGCACCAGGACGCGGACTTGCACGGGGTTGATGCCGTAGTCTTGGCGGGCGGGTTTTCGTACGGGGACTATTTGCGGTGCGGCGCGATTGCGCGTTTCGCTCCGGTGATGGAATCTATCGTCGAAGCTGCCGGTCGGGGTATGCCGGTGTTGGGGATTTGCAACGGGTTCCAGGTGCTGACCGAAGCGCACCTGCTGGATGGGGCCCTGATGCGTAACGAGCATAAAAAGTTCATCTGCCGCGACCAGGCGTTGCGAGTCGAAAACACTCACACGGCTTGGACCAGCGCATTTAGCGCAGGCGAAGAAATCCTTATTCCGCTCAAGAACGGGGAGGGCAATTTCCGGGCTGACCCGCACACCGTGGAGCGCCTCGAAGGCGAAGGCCAGGTCGTGTTCCGCTATGTCGGTCCGCTGGGCAATCCCAACGGTTCGCTCAATGACATTGCCGGGATTACGAACGCAAAAGGTAACGTGGTCGGCTTGATGCCGCACCCGGAGCACGCCGTGGAGTCGGGTTTCGGCCCCACCCCCGGCCAGCAAAATCGGACCGGAACTGACGGTCTCAAGTTCTTTACTTCCGCCATTAGCTCAGTGCTGGGCTAAACGAAAGTCCAAATCGAGGAGTCGCAGCAAAACGCACCGCCCACCCAATCAACTATTAAAGGAAGCCTCTCATGACGACTTATGACACTGTTGAAAATGCCCAACAGACCCCCGATGAACCGCAAGATTACCGCGCTTTGGGGCTGAAAGATGATGAATATGCCCACATCAAAGAAATCCTGGGACGCCGTCCTACCGCGGCGGAACTGGCGATGTATTCCGTCATGTGGTCCGAACACTGCTCGTATAAATCCTCGAAGAAGCACCTGAAGGAACAGTTCGGCGCGAAAACCACCCCGGAAATGAAGGAACACCTGCTGGTCGGTATGGGCCAAAACGCGGGGGTGGTCGACATCGGGGATGGCTACGCGGTGACGTTCAAGGTCGAGTCGCACAACCACCCCTCTTTTGTGGAGCCGTATCAGGGCGCTGCCACCGGGGTTGGCGGTATCGTCCGTGACATTATGGCGATGGGCGCGCGCCCGGTGGCGGTCATGGACCAGCTGCGTTTTGGGTCAGAAGACCACCCGGACACGGCTCGCGTGGTGCACGGCGTGGTCGCGGGCGTGGGCGGCTACGGCAACTGCCTGGGGCTGCCCAACATCGGCGGCGAAACCGAGTTCGACTCCAGTTATCAAGGAAACCCCCTGGTCAACGCCCTATGTATGGGGGTAATGCGGCACGAGGACATTCACCTGGCTAATGCGACCGGCGTGGGTAACCACGTGGTGCTGTTCGGGGCGCGCACCGGCGGGGACGGCATCGGCGGGGCCTCCATCCTGGCTTCTGAGTCTTTCGAGGACGGCATGCCCACGAAGCGTCCCAGCGTCCAGGTCGGCGACCCCTTTATGGAAAAAGTCCTGATTGAGTGCTGTTTGGAACTGTTTGACGCGGGGGTAGTGGAGGCAATCCAGGACCTTGGCGCGGCGGGGATTTCCTGCGCGACTTCCGAGCTGGCCGCCAATGGAGACTCGGGAATGCACGTAGACCTAGAGAAAGTCCTGCTGCGCGACCCGACCTTGACGGCTGGCGAAATCCTCATGAGCGAATCCCAAGAGCGCATGATGGCTATCGTCTCGACCGCTCACCTCAGCGAGTTTGAGGACATTGTCCGCAAGTGGGACGTGGAATATGCCGTGATTGGCACGGTGACCGGGGACGGACGCTTGACCGTGGACCATCACGGCCAGCGTATCGTGGACGTCGACCCAAAGACCGTCGCTATTGACTCGCCCGTTTATGACCGCCCTTATGCGAAACCGGCTTGGCAAGACGCGCTGAACGCGAACACGGTGCTGGAAGCGATGGCGCGCGGCGAGCTGGAGATGCCGGGGGATAACGACCCGGAGAAACTGCGCCAAGAAATCCTCGACGTGTGTGTGACCAACCCGAATGCGGCGGCAAAGAATTGGGTGACCGACCAGTACGACCGCTTCGTGCGCGGCAATACCGGCCTTAGCTACCCGGATGATGCCGGGGTCATTCGCGTGGTCGAGGAGACCGGGCGCGGCGTGGCGCTGTCTACGGACGCGAACGGGTGGTACACGAAGCTGGATCCTTACACCGGGGCGCAGCAGGCGCTGGCAGAGGCTTACCGCAACGTCTGCGTGGTCGGGGCGCGTCCGGTGGCGATTACGGACTGCCTGAACTTTGGTAACCCGGAGGACCCGGACGCGATGTGGCAGCTGGTCCAGGCGATGACGGGCTTGGCTGACGGCTGCGTCACCCTGAAAGTGCCGGTGACCGGCGGTAACGTGTCGCTGTATAACTCGTCAGGAGACACGATGAGCCAGCCGGATTCTTCCATCAATCCGACCCCGGTGGTGGGGATGCTGGGGTTGATGGACTCGGTGACGCGGGTGGTGCCCGCCGCTTTCGTGGCTGAAGGGCAACAGATTTTGCTGCTCGGCGCCGAAACCACGGCGGAGCTGGACGGTTCGGCCTGGGCGCGGTTCCACGGGCATTTTGGCGGGAAACCGCCGGTAGTGGATTTTGCCGCGGAGCAGGCTTTGGGCGAGGTCTTGATTGCCGGCGCGGATAGTTTTGCTCACCTCGGTGCGCACGACATTTCTAACGGCGGTTTGGCTCAAGCCTTGGTGGAAATGGCGTGCCGTTTCCACATCGGGGCGCGCCTGGATTTGCGCCAGCTGCAAGCCGAAACCGGATTGGGTGCGACGGCGCTGCTGTTCAGCGAGACTCAGGCGCGAGCCGTAGCTTGCGTCCGTACGGACCATATTGACGCGGTGTATCGCAGCGCGGCGGCGGCCGGTATCGGCGTGTGGCGGATTGGCGAGAGCGGCGGGTCCGACTTGGCAATAACCGTGCAACAGGGCGAAGTGCGTTTCTCGGCGCTAGAACTGGTTGAAGCCAGCAACCAGGTCTTGCCTGACTTGTTCGATTGAACCCGTGCCGGCCAGATTGAACCCGTGCCGGCCAGCAAAACCGCTTAAGCCTGCATAATTTGCAGCTTTCGCATACAATTGCCACGTCAGCGGCTGGTGCTGACTCTAATTCCAGAGGAGACAAACGATGGCGATTTTGACGATTGGCGACGAGTTCCCGGAGTACGACTTTCAGGCCGTAGTGGGCGGCGTACTCTCTGAGCTGCCCGTGAACAAGGAAGAAGACTACTTTACCCGGGTGCGCTCCGCTGACGTACCGGAGGGCCAGTGGCGCCTGTTCATCATGTGGCCCAAGGACTTCACCTTTGTGTGCCCCACCGAACTGGCTGGTATCGCCGGAGTGTACGAGGATTTGCAGGAACGCCATTGTGACGTGGTGGCGGTGAACACTGATTCCGAGTACGTCCACCTGGCTTGGCGTTCCAAGGATGAGCTGCTGAAAAACGTGCCGTTCCCGCTGGCCAGCGACCTGACTTATGAATTCGTGAAAGCTGTCGGGGTGTTGAACCGTGACGGCGTGTGCGACCGGGCGTCGTTCCTGGTCGACCCCGATAATCGGGTGCGTTTCGTTTCGGTTGACGACGGCTCGGTCGGGCGTAACGCGGAGGAGCTGGTGCGTCAGCTCGACGCCCTGCAGTCCGGCGGCTTGACCTCCTGCGGGTGGCATCCGGGCGAACCGACCCTCGACGTATTCAAAGCGGCCACGAACCTCGTATCGCTGTCTATCTGAGTCTGTTTTCATCTTCTCGACCGGGGAACCTCACCAGGTTTCCCGGTCACTTTTTTGGGTCTGTGGTGCGCACAAGGTCGGTGGTGCGGGTTTGTCGGAAACGTGGCGCCACATGTCCAAGATGCGGAACGATTCGTTTGCGAAATGAGACCGATGGTATATTTGGCGCGACAAAATAAATTAAACAAAGGAGCGTAAACTCATGCATCCTAAACTAGAAAAAGTATTACAAGAAACTGATCATCGTAATCCCGGCGAACCGGAGTTCCTACAGGCCTTGACTGAGGTACTGATTTCGCTGGATCCGATTATCGAACGTCACCCCGAATACGCTGATTACGGCCTGTTGGAGCGTCTGACCGAGCCGGAACGCCAGATTATTTTCCGGGTTCCCTGGGTCGACGACCACGGTGAAGTTCAGGTCAACCGCGGCTACCGCGTGGAGTTCAACAGCGCGCTCGGCCCGTACAAGGGCGGCTTGCGCTTCCACAAGTCGGTGAACCGCAACATCATCAAGTTCCTGGGCTTCGAGCAAATCTTTAAGAACGCCCTGACGAACCAGGGCATCGGCGGCGGCAAGGGCGGTTCGGACTTCGACCCGCACGGCAAGTCGGATAACGAAGTCATGCTGTTCTGCCAGTCTTTCATGACCGAGCTGTACCGTCACATCGGCGACAAGACTGACGTCCCCGCTGGTGACATCGGTGTGGGCGGCCGCGAGATTGGCTACCTGTTCGGCCAGTACAAGCGTCTGACCGGCGTGCACGAGGCCGGCGTTCTGACCGGGAAAGGTCTGGGCTGGGGCGGTTCTCTGGTCCGTACCGAGGCGACCGGTTACGGTCAGGTCATGTTCGCCCGGTTCATGGCCGAGGACCGGGGAGAATCCCTGGAAGGCCGGACCTGCGCGGTTTCCGGTTCGGGCAACGTGGCGATTTACGCCATCGAAAAAGCCCAGCAGCTCGGCGCCAAGCCGGTGACCTGCTCGGATTCTAACGGCTGGGTGTATGACAAGGACGGCATCGACCTGGACTTGCTGAAAGAGATTAAGGAACATCGCCGCGGCCGGGTTTCCGACTATGCCGCGCAGCGTCCCAGCGCAGAGTTCCACGATTCCGGCCGAGTTTGGGCCGTTCCCGTTGACGTGGCTCTGCCCGCCGCGACCCAAAACGAAATCGATGCCAACGATGCGCAGACCTTGGTGAAAAACGGCTGCAAGTATGTGGTGGAGGGCGCGAACATGCCCTCGACTCCCGAGGCGATTGACATTTTCCAGGCTGCTCCTGGCGTTTCCTACGCTCCGGGCAAAGCCGCTAACGCCGGTGGCGTGGGGACTTCCGCCTTTGAGATGGAACAGAACGCCTCGCGTTCCCGCTGGTCTTTCGAGTATGCCGAGGAACGCTTGGAAGCTATGATGCGCGACATTCACACCGATTGCTTGGCGACCGCGGAGGATTACGGCAAGCCCGGCGACTACGTCTACGGTGCGAACATCACCGGTTTCCGCCGCGTGGCTGACGCCATGCTGGCTCACGGCGTCATCTGATTTTTGCCTGCCGGGTGTCTTCGGGGGCATTGTCGCTTAGGGGTCGCTCGCGAGAGGCGGAAGGGGGAGGGCCCCCTCGAAATCGCTGCGTAGCAGCGATTTCTCACCCCCCAGCCTCTCGCTGAGTCGCCCCCTCGTGCTCCTCGCCCCCTAGCTGCCGAGGCAAAAATCCCGATGAACCGCCGCTTATACTAAAAAACTGCTCGGTATGCCGTATGGCATACCGAGCAGTTTAAACCGGGATCCTTGAATGCTTAAACAGATTTTGAGCTGCTTTTGGCCAGGTTATCCATACCCGCGCGGGTATGGAACGATTTTTCCAGCGTCGGGTTACAGGTTTTTCAGTTGCGCCAGGGCGACCGCGGGGGATAAATCCGAGGGGAAGTTGAATCCGGCGCGGGGCGACAGCGTCATGCCCTCCCAGATGACCGGCCCATCGACCGAGGTAGAGCGCTTGTACTGCTGGGTCAGGAAGCGGCGGTAAAACACTTCCAGCCATTTCAGGACTTCCTCGCGGCTATAGTAGCGGCCCTCGTTTGACCAGCTGCCCTGGGAGCTACCCACGGAGCCTTTCGTCCCCGTGCTGTCCTGCCCGGAGCCCCCGGCGTCCTGACACTGACACCCCGCGGGTTTTGTAAACGCCGCCAGCGCCAGAAATCCCACCAGGTCCGGGCCGGCTCCCCGCAGCGTGTGATACAGGAAGAAATCGTGCAACAGGTACGGCCCGATTGACCCCTCTGTTGTCTGGTGCCTGGTTTGCCCGCCGTTGTCGTGGTCGGGAATCAGCTCCGGGGTGACATCGGTGGCGATGATGGATTCCACTGTGTCCAGCAGGCCCGCGGGGTCAGCGACCAACTCCCGCTCGATGAGTACCTGGGCGGCTTCGCGAATCAAATCGGGCATCATCGACTTGGGCACGCCGCAGTTCACCGAATAGTGGCTCATGTGGTCCCCGACCCCGTAAGTCGTCCACCCTAGCGCGCTTTCGGACAAATCCCCGGTTCCCAGCACGAACCCGTGGCGCTGATTGGCCAGCCGGAACAGGTAGTCGCTGCGCAACCCGGCTTGCACGTTCTCAAACGTGATGTCATAGACCGCCTCGCCGTGTCCGGCGGGATGTCCCATCGTTTTCAACATCTCGGTCGCAGTTGGCCGGATGTCGATAAGTTCGCAGCTCACCCCCACTGCGGCGGCGAGTTTTTGGGCGTTGCCTTTCGTGTGTTCCGAAGTGGCGAAGCCGGGCATGGTAAAGGTGAGGATCTCCGGCTCGCAATCGTTGCTTTCGCGGTTCGGCTCCGCCGTCTGCCGCGCCGACTCATGCGCTAAAGCGCTGTCGCGGGTGTTTTCAAGGTGCTCCGCCGGCGAAAGCAAATCGTTGCTTTCGCTGTTCGGCTCCGCCGTCTGCCGCGCCGACTCATGCGCTGTCGCGCTGTCGCGCGCAGCTTTAGCCGCTTTAGCGACCAACAGGGCCAGCGTGGAGTCTAGGCCGCCGGAAATCCCCAAGATAATGTTCGCATTCCCCAGCGCCTGTAGGCGCCGCACCAGGGCATCTCGCTGTATATCAAAGGCTTCGCGCAGGTCAGCCCGGTAGCGCCGGTTCGTCACGGGAACCAGGGGGCGCTGGGCGGGGGGCTCCAGCAGGGGAATCTCGGTATCCAAATCCAGCGCCACTTCGAAGTCTCCGTACCCGGTCAGTTCGGTATAGCCCGGGCCGGTGTAGCGCACCGCCCGAGCCAGTTCGGGCAACACGATGTCGGCCAGGGTCAAACCGGCACTGCTCAGGTGCGTTTCCGCAGCCAGGACCTGACCGTCAGCGGCAATAAATCCGCTGGCGCTGTAGGCCCCATCGGTGGAGGATTCACCGTGAGAGCCAATCGTTTGTACGACTGCCAGGTGCAAATCCCGGGAGAGGGCGCGAGCCGCGCGGTGCAAGTGGCGAGTGGAACCGACCGTGTGTGCCGGTGCGGCCAGGTGGGCGATGACGGTGGCGGAGGGCAAGGAATTCCCCGACATGGCCGCGCCGAAAGAGTTGCGAGTATAGAAGCTGACGGGAGCCGGATTATCGGCTGCGGCCAGCCGGTTTAGCGAGCCGACGACCGGCAAAATATGCAGTCCGGGCAGGTTCGTGGCCGAAAATCCCCAGCTCTGGTCTAAGTCGTCGTGGACCTCTCCGCCCCAAATAGACACGGCCCGTGACACCCCGCCGAGGCGCGCCCCCACGATGGTCACAATCGACAAATCCGCGGTCTGGGTCGCAATCCAGTGCAGCGCTGAAACGGTGGCGTTGGCGACCGCGGTGTTCGCGCCCCAATCCCCAAGGGTGACACCGGTCAGGCAGTCTTGGGGAAACACCACCAGGGCGGCGTGTTGGGTGGCGGCGGCCCGGGCCAGTTCGACGATTTGGCGGGCATTGGCGTGGGGGTCTCCCAGCTGAATCGTAAAAGTCGCGCTGGCAACGCGCGCGATTCCATGAGCATAGATGTTATCCATGAAACCAGTTTAGTCGCCCCGTGCCGCTCGCGGTCCTCTCCGCCAATCCGCCTCTCTGCTGTTTCACCGATTCGCTGATTCGCCGCCGCGCGCACTACCGACCCCGACATGGTTCGCACCGACTGACCCAGATGCGCGGACTTGGCACATACCCCCACTTTGGCCGCGTATTCCGCTTAGAATTAACCCGAAAGGGGTACGTGATGGAACACCTGGTACGGAAAACTGCGATAAAACTGGCTGATGGCCGCGATTTGTTCTATTTTGACGATTCTGAGCCCTATGTGTCCGGGGCGGCGACTCGCCGCAGTGACGATCCGCGTCCGCTCCCACCTCGGTTTGAGCCGGTGGATGGAACGGCGGTGTCGGGCCCGATTATGCGCCGCGACCCGTTGACGGGGGATTGGATTCCGATGGCGGCTCACCGCATGAACCGCACTTTCTTGCCGCCCGCTGACGCCAACCCGCTCGGGCCGGCGCGTCCGGGGGCGACCTACCAAGACGGCGAAATCCCGGACACCGACTATGACGTGGTGGTTTTTGAAAACCGTTTCCCCTCCCTGCTGGAAGTCCCCGGCGTAAACAATGCCGAAACTCACCCGGACGGCCAGGACTTGTTCTGTGAGCGTCCCGCCAATGGGCGTTGCGAAGTCGTGTGTTTCGGCCCGGATTTACACACGAACCTGGTTTCGATGGGGCCGGGCCGGATGCGAACCGTCATTGAGGCTTGGGCGGACCGCACCGCCGCGCTCTCAGCGTTGCCCCAGATCAAACAGGTTTTCGTGTTTGAAAATCACGGCGAGGACATCGGGGTGACCCTGTCTCACCCGCACGGGCAGATTTATGCTTACCCTTACTTGACGCCGAAGACCGCGGCAATGTTGCGCCAGGCTCGCGCCCTGGGAGATAAAACCGGCGACCCCGAGGTGAACCTCATCGCCTCGGTGCGCGACGCTGAAGTCCGGGCCGGGACTCGCGTGGTCGCGGACAATGCGCACTGGGTGCTCTATGTTCCGGTCGCGGCCCGCTGGCCTATCGAGTTTCACCTGGTGCCGCGGCGTATCGTGCCGGATTTTGCGGCTCTGGATGCGGCGCAGCGCGAGTCGCTGGCCGATATTTACCTAAAGATGATGATTGTGGCGAACCATTTTCATCGCGAGCCGGGCCGAGTCGAGGACGCCCAGCCGGGGGCATATCTGCCGGTCAACTATATTTCGGCGTGGCATCAAGCGCCGGTGGCGCCCGCGGATGGTCGCGGCCAGCTGGGTTTGCACTGCGAGTTTTTCTCTTTCCTGCGCGCGCCGGGGAAGCTCAAGTACCTGGCGGGTTCCGAATCGGGGATGGGTGCCTGGATTTCCGACACGACCCCGGAACGGATTGCTACCCGCGCCCGGCAGGCGGCGCACGAGTGTGTGGAACTGGACGCTTTTGCGGGTCTGGATTATCCCACGACTTTCCACTAGACCCTCGCAGCCACCCGCGGTACGCGCCCGGCCGCCCGCCCGGTAAACCAAGTCAACCGCCCTTCACAACTTAATCCCCAAACCCACACCACGAAACGAGGCAAAACATGAGCGACGCCACCCCCGCCACCTCCGCCACTCCGGGTAACACCCCGGCTACCCCGGACCAATCCCAGCCGCAATTTATGGACCCTTACTCGGTGGAACAGGGCGCTGAACGCGCCACCGACCTGTTCCGGCACACGTTTGGCGCCGAGCCGGACGGGGTGTTTCGTGCGCCGGGACGGGTCAATGTCATCGGGGAGCACACGGATTACAACGGTGGGGTCGCGCTACCGATGGCTCTGCCTCACGCGACCTATGCCGCGATGCGCCCGCGCTCGGATCGCCGGTTACGCCTCATTTCGGCCCAATTCGCCCCCGGCAGCGAGACGCTGGAACTGGACTTGGACGAGTTTTCCCGCGGCTTGACGGACGCGATTCCCGAGGACGGTTCGCGCCTGGTCCGCGGCCCGGCGGCTTACGTGGGCGGCACGATTCTGAGTCTGGAGGACGTCTTGGAACAGCCGGGGGCGGCGACCGGTTTCGATATTGCGGTGGATTCCTGCGTGCCGCTGGGGTCGGGTCTGTCCTCGTCGGCGGCGTTGGAGTGTGCCGTGGCGGTCGGGGTTGACGCGCTGTGCGGGTTTGGCTTGGCCGACTCGATTCCGGGCCGCCACCAGCTGGTTGACGCGGGTCGGCGGGCCGAAAACTTTTATGTCGGAGCGCCCACCGGCGGGTTGGATCAGGCGGCAGCGCTACTGAGCCACCCCAATCAGGTGTTTCTGCTGGATTGCCGGACTTTTGAGACGATAGATTTCCCGTTTGCGCTGGCAAAAGCGGGGATGGAGCTGCTGGTCATCGACACGCGGGCGCGTCATGATTTGGCTGACGGCCAATATGCGGCGCGCCGCCAGACGTGTGAAATTGCGGCCGCGGCGATGGGCGTGGAGTTTCTGGGTGAGCTGGTGGGCGTGCTGCAGCCTGCAGACTTCGACCGGCCGCTGGAAAACCCTGACATTGCCACGATTTTGCCGCGTTTGTCCAAGCGTCTGGGCGAGGGTGAAGCGGCCGCGGAGGTGTTTCGCCGGGCGCGCCACGTGCTGACGGAAATCGTGCGGACCCGCAACTTTGCTTACGAGTTGATGCGTCCCACGGTGGATTGGCGCAAACTGGGCCAGATGATGAACGAGTCTCACGAGTCTCTGCGGGTCGACTATGAGGTGAGCTGCCCGGAGTTGGATTTGGCGGTCCAAGCGGCGCTGGACGCCGGAGCGTTGGGGGCGCGTATGACGGGCGGAGGTTTCGGCGGTTGCGCCATCGCGTTGGTTCACCTGGATGACGTAGACCGGGTTGCGCGTGATGTGACTGCCGCGTTTAGCCAGGCCGGCTGGGAACCGCCGGCGTTCCTGGTGGGTGAGCCTTCCGCAGCCGCCGGTCGGGTTTAGCTCGCGGTCGGGGCGTCACAAGGTCGTGTTCGCACGAGGTCGGTTCGGCGGTAGGGCTCGTTTCGGCCAGCCCCGCAGCGAAAGGCTAGCTCAGCAATAGACCCGGACCCCGCCGGGCTTGGGCCAGCAATACTCAGACAGCAAAAGGCCGGCCCCACAAAAGGACCGGCCTCGCGTCTCTAAGGTCTTAGTTCAGCAACAAATTCTCAGCCACAGCGGTACTGACGCTTTGCGCCGCGGTCGCGGCTTGCGGTGCGGCAGTGATAGCGGACTGGGTGCTTTGCGTGGCGGCGCCAGCCTGATCGGGGGTCATCGCAGGACCGCCGAGTTCATCAAGGCTGCCGGTCAAGGAGTTGAACAGCCCGCCCAGAGCGAACGTTTGCGCCGCGATTTGAATCTTGGCGTGGGACAGCAGCAAATCAGCATGTTCCACGGATTTCATCGAGGCGGCTTTGTCATCCAGGTTAATGGCATTGATTCCGCGTCCGCCGGTGGCCAGCAGGGAGGCCAGGTCGCGCAAATCCGGGGAGCCGACCGCAACGGTAACACCCGCGCCGTGTGCGCCGGGAGCAATGGAAAAATCGGTGCCGTCCAGGACAGCTTCACCCTGGTAGCGCGCCCCGTGCAGGGTTTGATCCAGCTTGGCCAGTCCGTCAGCCAGCGCCAAGCGAGCGGAGGGATCGGATTTACCGGCGGCGACGACGCTGTGAATCCACTCCAAGTGCTGCGCGGCGGTGTCCAGGTTTTCGTTGGCGACGCGCAAAACTTCCACCCCGCGTTGGGCGGCTTCTAGCGTCTGGTGGGTCTGGCCAACTTTGGCGGCCAGCGGATTTGCCCGCAAATCCAGGGAATCTACGCGTCTGGGTGCGGCGGCCTCATGTAGAGACTCGGCGTTCCGAGCCGGGGTAGTCCGAGCCGCCTGTTGCAGTGCCAACAGACTGGCATTGGTATTGGTAGTCAGTTGAACAACCATGATGGCCTTCCTTAGCGTCTCATCGTTCCGATAATCCTGGGGACTAGGGGCTTCCTGGGGTTTATTTTGGTGACCAGCCTGGTCGCCAATTCACTACCCATGATAACATCCTGAGAGCAACCTGGGAATAGAGAGTTTTTAATTGTGGGTAAAAAAATTTCTGACACAGTCGGTCGGGCCGCGGTTTCCGCTTGGATTTCCGGGGTTTGCGGCGTCTCCGAAGCCGGGTCTGAGGGGACTGTGCCGCCGCGGCATTCTCAGGGTTTGATAGGACAATTGTCAGGTTTGAGTGCTGCCGTGCCGCGGGCTACGGTAGCGACCGCGGTTCGGTTTACCCTGCAGCTGTTGGAAGCGCGGGCGCCGGGTCAGGCGGTGGAGGTGCGGGTTCCGCCGTTCGGGGCGGTACAGATTCTGCCGGGGACGACGCATCGGCGCGGGACTCCACCGGCGGTCATCGAGATGCCTGCCGAGGTGTGGCTGGCGTTAGCGGTTGGGGTTTTGCCCTGGTCAACGGCTATTTCACAAGGGTTGGTGGCGGCTTCGGGGAATCGTGCCGACTTGGGGGAGTTGTTGCCGCTACGAATCTAACCCGCCGCGGGACTACTTGTGAACGTGACGGGGCAGCCGTCCACTTAGGACAGCAACCGCAGGGCGGAAGATGTCGCCGTGTTCGCTTGGGCGGTGAAAGCGGCGACACCGGATTGGGCCAGCTGCGACATCGTGCGGGTGACCAAGTTCTGAGCCAGGGCGGGGGTGCCGCCGATGGCCGCGCTCAACAGCTTGGAGCTGGAGGTCATCGCGTCTACGGTCGAGGCGGTCGCGTCACTCAAACCGGTGCGGACCTGGGCGACCGCACTCTGGGCGATGTCTAAACCTTGTGAGATTGCGGGATTGGCGTTCGGTGCGGCCAGCAGACCGGCGAAGCCCTGCAACCCCAGGCCTTCGGTGTTGAAACCCTTGCCGTTGGGTAGAGTGGCGTCAATGGTGATGCGGGCGGTATCGCCAACGGTAAAGGTGGCGCGGAACCGGCCGTCCAGCGTCTTGTGACCGGCGAAAGATTCGTTGTCAGCCAGGCTATCCAGGCGCTGTGCCAGCAGTCCAAAGGCTTCGGCCAGTTCGGTGCGCCGAGCGCCGGTCAGGGACTGGTTGGACAGTTCCGTCACGATGGTTTTCATGCCGGCCAGTACTTCGTCGGCTTTGCCCAAGGATTCATTGACTACGTTGGCTGTGGTGACCGCGGCTTGGGCGGTCTGGGATTTAAAGTTTTCGGTGGCGACTTCCGCGCGAGTGTTGGCGGTGGGGGAAACCTGTACTTCGTCGCCAAAGTCGTCAACCTTGGCTGTATTGGTGTTGACCTGGGGGCTTGTAGGAGTAACCGGGGCGGCCTTGGTGGCTCCGCGTAGCGCGCCCAGAGCGGCGCTGAGACCCGAGGCATTCGGGTGTGCGGCGGCGAGTTCTTTCGAGGTTGCGGCATTGTTCCACGGGGTGCTTAGATTATTAGCCCGGTAACTGCCCAAACCATTCAGCTGCATCTACGACTCCAATATCGATTTGTTCGGCATTCACTAGCCTCGGTGACTTACACCTGACATATTCGGCAGTTTTCGCCGCCGCATTAGAAATAATACGGACCATTTCTGCAGGAAAACGCCATTTCAGGGAATTGTCAGGACAATTGAACTCGGCGTGTCGCCTTGACCTTTACTAACGCTCGTTGTTACCGGAAAAAATTACCGCCCGGTAAGGGGCAAAATTATTGCAAATTCAAGGAAAACTCGGATTTAATTCAGCATTTTTTCAGGCGGGGACACACTGTTTGACCCCGGTTCCGTTTCGTTCGCGGTACGCCTTGATGCCGCCCGCGGGGGGTGCGCGAAAACGCGTGGGGTCGGACCTCGTGACCCCCGGCCTTGTGACCCCCGAAAACGGCCGAACCGTTCCCGTCGTGGGGCAACCCGGGAAAATCCCGTATCTCGCGCGCGAGGCAGTCATTGCGAGTACAGTTTTGTACAGATTCTATAAACTTTATTGACCTTTTCATGGTCAAGTTTCACCGAGGAGTTTGCGATGTCTCAGTCAGCAAAGGGAATGGGAATCAAAGTCAGCGCGGGTGGGCCCTACCTGGTGTCCGGCGGGGTACCGCTGCGAGAAGCGCGGATTCATCCCGATGGGTCGGGCTACACCTGGGATCCGGGTCGCGCCCTGCCTCAGAGCGAAACTTACGCCCTGTGCCGCTGCGGATTGTCGCATGACAAGCCGTTTTGTGACGGTTCGCATCATCAGGTGGACTTTGCGGGTACGGAAACGGCCAATCACCAGCCTTATACCGAACGTATCGACATTGTGGAAGGCCCCCAGTTGCGGATGGGCGACGATGGGCGCTGCGCTTACGCCCGGTTCTGTCACGGGCCTGCCGGGGATGCGTGGACGCAGGTCGCCACGGCGCAAACTCCGGCTGAGGTGGCGGCGGCCACCAAGGTGATTGACGAATGTCCGGCGGGCCGTTTGACGCGCCTGGATCCACAGGGTGCCGTGCAGGAACCGGATTTGGAGCCGTTGGTGGTCGTCGCCCAAGACCCTCAAAATGAGTGTTCTGCCGGAATCTACGTCCAGGGCGGGATTCCGCTGACGGACGCGAACGGTGAAACCTACCCGGTGCAAAATCGCTATGTGCTCTGCCGGTGTGCGGACACCAAGAACACCCCGTTTTGTGATGCCAGCCACGTGAATATCGGCTTCGATGACGGGTATATCAACGGCTGACGCGAGCGGGTGAATCGTGGGTTGGCGGGTCTGAAACGTACTGCTTGTTGTCGTGGCCTGCTGATAGGTCGACCGCGGCGAACTCGGTGCCATCCAGGCCCGCTTCGAACACACGATTAACAACCTGAACGTGATGGCGGAAAATTATGCAGCAACGAGCTCCCGAATTAAGGACGCCGACATGCCTGCCGAAACCGTCAACTTCATGCGCGCCCGCATTTTGTCCCAATCTTCCAACGCGATGTTGACCCATTCCATCAACAACCCCCGTGGCGTTTTGGCCCTGCTCAACGCCGCCTGACGCGCGCCACGTTTCCCCGCCTCACGCATAACCCGCCCCGATTTTTCCGTTCAATAGCAGCGATAATCCTGCGGATTACCGCGCAACCTCCTGGGGTTCGGTAATGCTAGAGCAAGCTTTGGATTACACTCGCCCTGCGTCGTTGTCCCCAGCAAACTTTTCCATCCCCCCACGCGACAAGAGGCATGGATGATATCTTTGTATCTATTCTTTCGGAGCAAATGCTCAACTCCATTGTTTCCGTTTTACTAACGCGCTGGTTGGACGGCGCTGCGAACCCGTCTGTAGTGCGGGGTGTTCCTTGTTTGTCGGCATGGGTAGCGCGCGACTTTGCTAGCGATATGGCACCGGTTTTACGACGAATTTGCGCACTTAGTCGCGGCACTTGCAGATTTCTTACGTTGGGGCTGCTTGGTCTCGGCGAGGGTGATTTGTCCTTTTTCCTTGTGTATATTGGCCTCAGGTGGCAATCCGAAGCTATGAGTAAATAACCCTTGAATTAATCGTTCAAGTACCCTAGTATTAATCCATGAAACGCCGCGACTTGCTGAAACGCCTTGCCGATATCGCAAGCCGCAAAGGCGAATCGCTGGAACTCGAAGAAGGCGGCAACCACACCAAAGTCCGCATAGGGCAATGGTCCGAGCCAATCCCGCGCCACCGCGAAATCCAGGAACACCTTGCTAAGGGCATTATCAGGAGGGCAAGCCGATGACCGCAAAAACCCCAAAAACCTCGAAAACCCAGAAGATGACCAACGTCACCGCCCATGCTATCCGTGAAAACGGCTGGTGGGTGGCCGACTTCACTTGCGATGGCAAGGAATACGGCACACAGGCGAAGCGCCTGGATCAGCTGGTGGACATGGTCAAGGACGCTTCAGCCCTGATGACCGGCCGCCCGGAAGACACTTTCGATGTCCACATCGTTGTCGACATGGCTGAATACATTAGCGAAGTTGAAAAATATAAAGAGGCTGCCGCGCAAGCCCGCGATGCCGAGGCGAAAGTTGCCGCCGCTTCGCGTTCCGCGGTCGCAAAACTGAAAAAGGCCAACCTCGGCGTGCGCGACATAGCCACTTTGATGGGGGTCAGCCCTCAGCGCGTGTCCCAACTTGCCCATGCCTAAGGCGTGTCCTCCTGTTCAATAGGCCTTTTGGGTGCATTCCCCGGGCGGACGGCATTTGTCCTGTCATTTGGACAATTTAATTCGGACTGTTCACATTTCGCCCGCCGCGCCTTACACTAAATTTTGCGGTGTGATTTCGGGGATTATCGAAATCCGCCCCGCGCGAGGGCAAGGAATGTTCCTCGATGATGGGTTGACGCGAGGTGTCTGACCCTTCAAACAGACCCCAAGGATGGTGGGAGCGATGACCACGTTAAGTGTGGATGGATACTCCGTCGCCATGTCGCCAGGCATGTCAGCGGCGGGTTTTTCTGCGCCCGACACCGATGATTTTGCCGAGCCTTTTCAGAATCGGTCTGCTGGTACGTCCTCGTCTGGCGCCGAGTCCCGCGCTGATGCGCCCTTGTCACTGGGAGAGTCCTCCGATGCGGATCTTTCCCTCGACTCTCTACCTGGATTTTCCCGTTCCGGCGTGGCTGGTGCGTCCGGCACGGCTGATTCGCCCGGTGCGTCCGGTTCGCCTCGCGCGGCTGGTGCTGCTGGTTCGTCTGGCGCGGATTCCGCTCCCGGCAAGTCCCCGGCTGCGGCGGGGGCCTACTCGCGTTACGCCGTGCTGGTCCCCCTGGGGGGCGCGCCGCGTGCCAACGCTAGCCGCGGGGGAGCTCCGCGCAGCATCGCCACCAACGTGATGGCTCTCAATGCTTACCGCTATAACGTGAGCGCGGAACAGATTTTGCACCAGTCTCTGCAGCGTCTGTCCTCGGGGAAACGCATCAACTCGGCCGCCGATGATGCTTCCGGCTTGGCTCTGGTGCAGGGGCTGAAAACTCAGGTCCTCGGCAACCGTCAGGCGATTAAGAACGCCCAGGACGGGATTTCCCTGACCCAGACGGCAGAAGGCGTGTTGTCTACGGTTCACGATATGCTCCAGCGGATGCGCCAGCTGGCGGTCCAGGGTGCTAACGACACGTATTCCGTGTCCGCCCGGGTGCAAATCGGTTCTGAGATGGACGCTATCCGCGTGGAAATCGGGCGAATTGGCCAGGTCACCGAGGCGATGGGGCGGCGGATTTTGGGCGGTAAATACGTGGAGCCCGCCGATGCGCTGCGTTTCCAGGTTGGCGCGAACGCCTCAGATGCGGAAGTCATCGCCATCACCTTTGTTGATGTCACCGACATCGCCAAGAATCAGATTGGCCACATTCCCCAGGATGCCAACCACGAGGCATTCCAGCGCTCTATCGAGAATATCGATGATCAGATTCAGGTCATTTCCGGGGCTCGCGCCACACTCGGCGCGTTGATGAATCGCTTCGAACACACGATTAATAACTTGAACGTCTCGGTGGAAAACCTCTGTGCCGCCCAAAGCCGCATGCAGGATGCAGACATGGCGGCCGAATCCGTGAACTTTATGCGGGGCCGGATTCTGAGCCAATCTTCCCGCGCGGTATTGTCTCAGGCGCTGTCCGCTCCCCGTGGAGTGCTGTCGTTGCTGAGTGCTGCCTAGCCCAAAATCGGGGTGTTTCCCCGGTTTGTCCTGTCCCAGACAAACGAACGATGTGAGTTTATCGGGGAATTTTCCTTGATTGTGCAAACAATTGCAGTAAAATTAAATATCGGAAATGAATTTCCTAAAGTTTCTTGTCTGCCATCCGATTGAGTGGTTTGTCGGACAGGAAGTCTGACGCAAGGCTACCAGGACGGTAAATTGCCGACTGGTCTAATCAGGAGGATTTTAAAATGGCTTTGTCTATCAATCAGAACATCATGGCTATGAACAGCTACCGTAACTTGTCCTTGACCCAGTCCACTCTGGGCAAGTCTCTGGAGAAGTTGTCGTCTGGTTTCCGGATTAACCGGGCTGCCGATGACTCGTCCGGCTTGGCGATTTCTGAGGGCTTGCGCGCTCAGGTTCGTGGTAACAAGCAGGCTGTTAAGAACGCTCAGGATGGTATCTCGGTGGTTCAGACCGCTGAAGGTGCCCTGAATGAGGTTCACGACATGCTCCAGCGTCTGCGTGAGCTGGCTGTCAAAGGTGCAAACGACACCAATGATGATAAGGCTCGTGCCTACGTTGAGCAGGAAATGGCTCAGCTGAAGGAAGAGATTTACCGCGTTGGTGCGTCGACGAACTTCGATGGCCGTAAGCTGCTGTGGAACGGCAAAGAAATCAAGGCCGACACCACCGTTGGTGAAGGTAAACCCGAAATCGCGGAGGACACAGTTCAAAGTGGCTGGTGGGATAAGGCCAAGGGTGCAGGTAACGCTGGTAAAGGCGGCATTCTGCAGTTCCAGGTTGGTGCAAATGGTCAGTCCCGTGTGGATGACATCGACGTCCAACTCGCCGACCTCGCCACGATTTTGAAGGAATCTGGAATGAAGGCTTACAGCCGTGACGGCAAGCCTGCAGCAGCCGGTGGTGGCGGTGGCTCCAATCCGGTCTTGACCACTCACGCCTTGTTCCAGGCTGAAATTGGTTCTATCGATAAGGCGATTGCGTCTGTGTCCAAGCTGCGTTCTGATTTCGGCTCGGTCCAGAACCGTTTCGAGCACACGATCAACAACCTGAATGTGGCAGTCGAGAACCTGTCCGCTTCCGAGTCTCGTATCCGCGACACGGATATGGCCGAGGAAATGATGCAGTTCACTCGCAGCCAGATTCTGCAGGAAGCCGGCACTTCCATGCTGGCCCAAGCCAACCAGGTTCCCCAGACCGTTCTGTCCCTGCTCCGCTAATCGGACATGACAGACAGCCTGGCCGTAACCCGGCTCTAGCTTATCGGAACCCCCGCTCTCGCGGGGGTTCCCCCATTTAACCCCAGCGCCCGCGCACCACGGCTGCCCGCCCCGCCGTGCCCCCTCCGCACCGGCCTTGTGACCCCGCCGCCCCCGCACCGGCCTTGTGCGGTAAAATAAGGTCACGGAACTGCATATCTACCGGTCGGCGCTGAAACATGGGTGTTCGACTAAAGATATTGAACAGGCGTTCAGCGTTTTTGTGTGCGAGATAATCGAACACGACGACCCGCACAAAGTTATCCGCCTGGGATTTGATACGTCGGGGCAGCTCATCGAGGTTGGAGCGATGATGGACGACGATGTGCGAACCCCTCACACGATGAAAGCCAGGCGGAAATATGTCGAGGAAATCCAAAGGAGACGGTAATGACAGTGATACATGAGGAAATGACCCCGGAGGAAATAGACATCGCTGAGCACTTTGAGCGCGGCCTATCGGACAGCGAGCTTCGTGCCGCCACTGTTCGGTTCGGCGCTGGAGCAATCGAGCTTCTTCCTCCGCAGCTTTCCCAGCTTTTGCATGAGCGAGCCGTCAAGGACGGGCAAAGTCAACTGGATGTCATGCGCAAGGCTTTGGAGTCGTATTTGATCCCGGCCTAGCCGCTATCGGGGTTTGTGCGGGATACAAGGTGAGAGTGATGACGACTCTGGATGAATTGAAAGCGAAGCGGCAACCGAATCGGGAGGCTGTGGAAGCGCACAAACAGCGGATGCTGGCGCAGACGCGCGCCTACCGTTTGCGCGAGCTGCGCGAGGAAAACTCCATGACGCAAGCTCAGCTGGCGCAGAAACTCGAAGTCAACCAGGCCCGGGTTTCCTCCATCGAGCGGGGGAACCTGGCTCAGACCCAGGTCAGCACGTTGCAGCGTTATGTCGCCGCTTTGGGCGGCAAACTCCAGCTCATCGCTCAGTTCGGAGACGAGTCCGTGCGGATAGCCTGAGCTCGGTGGCATCACGCCGAGCCGAATTAATAGGTTTTATTCCGGGTTGTCCGAGGAATTTAGGGGATGTTTGATACCGGGTTTCGGGGCTTGCGTGGATTATAGGGGGAGAATAGCCGGGTAGCTGCCAATAATGGCAGCTACCCGGCTATTCTCCCTAGTTAAATACAACCTAGGCAACTATCCCCAAATTTTCACGGGAAGTTATCCCCGGATTTTCGGGGCGGTTGCACGAGTGACCGATTTCAACCCGGATTCTGGGTTGGTGCTGAACGCTGATTTTCTAAACTCGCAGATAGACGCGATTTAACTCTGGGCAAGTTGGCTCTGGGCACAGTGAAATCGGTCATTCATGCCACACAGGCCGGATCCGAGTGTCTATCGTTACCCACCAACCGCTCCACCACAGGCAGGACATTTTCTACTGCTTGATTTACGCGCCATAATCCAAGCAAAACCCGACCTTTAACACATCTGCGGGAAATGTCAAGCATGGCTACAAAATAAGCCCAAAAAGCTTACCAACCCTGAGTTTCACCTTACACCGCAAAGAAAAACCCGAAATAAAGACACACAAAATGTTACTTAACCCCTTCACTCGCCTGGAAAACGGCACCTGGGCCGTGAAAGGAACCGGACTAACTCCCGGTGAAACCATCACCATCGTCAACCCCGAAAACGACCAGCAATGAACACGCCCGACAGCCTGCCCGGAATCTTGCGATTGCGCTGCCCGCCCCCTAAAACAAACCTACTGGTATAATAAAAACTCCACTGGTAGTATTGCTGACATGGAAAGTTCTGATAAAGAATTTAAACTTCCAAAGAATGTCGACGTATCATCAATCTACATTGATGAGTCTGGCTCTCGAAATTCTCGCGGCGGTTTTTTTGTGGTTGGTTTCGTCAAAGTGCGTGACACAGCGATTCTTGCCCGCAAAATTCGAGAGATACGACAGCGGCATGGTTTTTATAAAGAAATTCATTTCTCCCAAATCAACAAGCGTAGCCTGGCTTTTTACTTCGATTTAGTCGAAACGCTCGCGTCTGAAAATGTTCGTGTGGGAGGCTCGGTTTATGACGCACATAACTCTTTCAGTTCAGATGTCGAGACCTGGAAGCAGCAAGCCGAAATGGCTGCACGGCTAGTAGTAGGAAATGTGAACCGTGGAGAGCTGGTAAATGTATTTCTTGACCTAGTACAGACTCCAAAAGGAGAGACTGTCGCCCAGGTGGTGAAGGCGGAAGCTAACCGACGACTCAAATCGCGCTCAGTACTGGAAGCATACGATGTCAACTCGCAAGCAACTGATTTGCTTCAACTAGCGGACATCGTTGCAGGATCAATCAAATGCGAGCGCTCCAAAAACAATCCTGAGCAAAGTACGACACCCAAGACTCAGGTAGCTGCGCGGTTCCGACGCGCTCTGGAACTGGACAATTTTGCAGACATCCAACAAGGGAAAGTTAACATAATGAGTTTCCAGGAATCCATAACTATTGACACAAGACCATACAAAACCATACAATAGGGACGTAGGAGGATTTGGGTGAGATTCCCACCACCCTTCTGCCTGGTCATGACCTCGGTCATCTTCCAGTAGAGCGCATATGTTTTTTGCGCCTGTTCATACTTAGAGTTCCCGCCCGTCTAACGAGGGGCGGGAATTCGACTATCAATCCCCTACAACTATCCAAGCAACCATGAACCAGGCCACCAACTAACCTGGCTGGTCAGAGATTTTGTGGTTTAAAGGACATTAAGTGTTGATTTAGTCGGGGTTTTTTGTTGCCATTTTGCGGGAAAGTCGGGTTGAAACTCGTTTAGATTCGACTTTTTGGTTGGACAGAAAGTGTTGATTTAATCCGAGGTTTTCCGCGTTGCCGCAAGGACTTTTCGGCATTAAAGTCGGTTTCATACTGGGGTGTATGAAAAGGAACCAGAAATCTTGCCCGCGATGCGGCACTCCAATGTTGAAAAACGGTCACGACAGCAACGGTAAACAGCGTTGGCGTTGCCGGGAGTGTGGGAAGACCGGGCGTTGGATCAATGACGTTACTGCCCGTGATTTAGGGTTTTTCCTGGACTATCTGCTGGGGAAAACCTCGCAACGAGACCTTCCCGGCAAGGGTCGTACTTTCCGCCGCAAGGCCGAGAAACTCTGGGAGTTATGGCCGATATGGTTCCCAGACGGGACAGTGCACCGTGTCGTGCATATTGATGGCATCTATCTGCGGCGTATCGCGGTCGTGCTGATTGCGCCTACGCGGACGGGCATGTCGTGGGCTGGCACGTGGCGCGTAGCGAGTCCAGGCAGGCATATAAAGCCCTGATGGGCAAGATACCAGCCCCGGAAATGGTGGTGTGTGACGGCGGCACCGGATTCGCTTCCGCACGCAGAGAATGCTGGCTCGAAACACGAGTACAACGCTGCGTGTTCCACGTGTTCAACCAGGTCAAACGCTACACTTCCATGCATCCGAAAACCCCGGCCGGGATGGAACTGTATCAGCTCGCGAAACAGCTTTTCGCCGTGAAAACCCCGGACCAACGCGACAAATGGGGCACAGATTTCTTCATATGGACCAAACGCTACGAAGGATTCCTGGCAGAGAAAACCTTGAACGAGCGAGGGCGCTGGGTCAACGCTCAAGACCGGCTCGTGAAAGCCAGAAACACCCTGAAAACACTAACGAAAAGCGGGGAAATGTTCACGTTCCTGGAAGCGGACATGTACCGTGGCGGAGAAGTCATCGGAAGTCTCCCATCCACGAACAATGCCATAGAAGGCGGGGTAAACCGCCAGCTCAGAACCATGCTCGGCGAGCACAGAGGCTGGAGAATAAACCGGCAACTCCGAGCTATCGGCTGGTGGTGCCACCTCCACACAGAGACCCCGCTCCCACCAGCACAACTGCTACGAATCATGCCGAGAGACCCTGAAATAACCGCAGCCTACGAAGCAATCGCCGCCCTATACGCAAACCCCAACGGAACACCCGTCTGGGGCACCACCATCCAATGGCAAGACCTCCACCACCAAACCCCATACCGACAGGACTACTAGAAATCAAAAATCAACAATTTTTGTCCTATAACCCCCAAATTAATAGGTTTTATTTCGGGTTGTCCGAGGAATTTAGGGGCTGTTTGTTGCCGGGTATCGGGGCTTGCGGGGATTATAGGGGGAGAATAGCCGGGTAGCTGCCAATAATGGCAGCTACCCGGCTATTCTCCCCTTTTAGGCACACCCCAGCTAGTACCCCCTGATTCCCCGCCCAGCTCCAAAACCCCGCGCGCACGGGGCGAATCGGTAAGATAAAAACGTAAGGGACAAAACGGCTCAGGGGAGGCCCGGTGCAAATCAAGCAAACAATGACCGCGGGGGTTGCGCTGGTGGCGCTGGTGGCAATTACCTCTGGGCTGGTGGCGTGTTCCAGCCCCGCGACCTCGGACCAAAGCCTGAATAAACCGGGGACCTCGACCGATACCCTCATCAACGCGGCGGCGACGGAGCCGGAGCGATCCTTGATTCCGGCCGATTCCTCCTATTCCGCAGGAGCCACGTACGCCACCCTGCTATTTTCCGGCTTGTCCTACCTGAACCCGGACGGAACCATTGCAAACGAGCTGGCCACCGCGGTGGTGCCGAACCCGGACTGCACGGAGTACGACATCCAGATACGCTCGGGCGAAGTATTTTCCGACGGCACCAAGCTGAAAGCCGACAATTTCATCCGGGCTTGGAACGACGCCGCCAGAGCCTCCAATCGGCGCCGGAAAGCGGGGCTGTTTGAGCCTATCGAGGGCTTTTCCGCCACGGCGAACCAAGACCTGACCGGCCTGCAGCGCTTGAGCGACACGCACTTCAAAGTCCGCCTGACCCGGCCGACCTGCGATTTTCCGATGCGTTTGACCGACCCGGCGTTCGTGCCGCTGCCGGATTCCGCATTTGACGCGGCGGGCAATGTGACATCGGGCTTCGGGGAAAACCCCTACGGCTACGGGCCATACATGCTGGCGCGGGAGGGCGCTTGGGAACACGGCATTCAGCTGACTTTGGTGCCGAACACGCGCTATCACGGGCCACGCCAGGCCCAGAATGCCGGACTGGCTTTCAAGTTCTACCACGACCCGGACCAAGCCTATGAGGACCTGACCAGCGGCGCTTTGGACATTGACGAAGCCCTGCCGGACAGCGCGAAAGACAGTTTCACCGAACAGCTCGGCGATCGCACGCTCACGGTGTCCTCGGCGCACGTGAAGTTCCTGGCCATCCCCTCCAGCGGGCATTTCGCCCTAAACACCGACGAAGGCCGGTTGCGCCGCGCCGCCGTGTCCCAAGCCATCAACCGCGAGGACATCGTCAAACGTTTCTTTAACGGCACAAGGGAGGTCGCCACCGATTTTGTGACCCCCACCATTGCAGGTCACACCGTGAAACTGCCCGGCAACGAGGCGCTGACCTACCGGCCCGATGTCGCCCGCAGCTTGTGGGACCAGGCGAACCAGATTTCGCCCTGGACAGAAGGGGAAACCTTTACCATCGCCCGGCCCGATAACGGATTGAATGCCTGGATTGATGTCGCTTTAGGGACCATCGGCGCGACTTTGGGGATTCGTACCGCGGGCAAGTCTTACCTCGATCAGCGCGCCATAGACATGGCCGTGACCCGCGGCGATATAGACTCGGCTTTCCTGGTGGATTGGCAGTCGCCCTATCCGGGGATGCATTCCTACCTGCAGCCGTGCTTTGCCACCGGGGGGTACGCCAACAATGTCGGGTATTCCTCCCCGGAGTTCGACGCGGTTCTGAATCACGCACGCGGCGTGAGTGAGGACGCGGCGGCTAACCGTGAATATCAGCGCGCCGAGGCGATATTGCTGCGTGACCTGCCGGTTTTGCCGCTGTGGCACGCGAAGTCCCTGATTGGGTGGTCCCCGCAGGTCAAGGACGTGGAGCCGAACTGGCGGGGCAGCGTGCAGTATTGGAAAGTTGCTCAGAACTAAGCGCTGGAGCCGCGCCGAAAGGTGTCAAACAAGTGGCATAATCTTAGGCCAGGGGATAGACTAAAAGCTGACTAATCGTGACTTCAAGGAGGGACTCGGGCTATGGGCCGTGGCCGCCAGAAAGCTAAGCAGCAAAAGGTCGCACGCCGACTGAAATATGAGAGTCCGGAAATGGATCTCGAGGCGCTGCAGCGGGAACTATCAGGCAAGTCCGGTGAGGATTCGTGGGACGATGATCCCTACGCAAAATACGCTGAACCCGATTACGATAAGTGGGCTGATTACGCTGACGACGACCCTGACCAGGGCGATGATGGCGGAGACGCCGCGTGAAGCCGGGGTTTCCCATCTTCGGTAAAGCTGCAATGACCTGCTCCGCTGACTTGGCTCGACACGACTCTGACGATAGACCGCACGATGAGTGCGGTGTTTTTGGTGTCTGGGCGCCGGGCGAGGAAGTCGCGCGTCTGACTTATTTCGGCATTTATGCTCTGCAGCATCGCGGTCAGGAATCGGCCGGTATCGCCGCTTCGGACGGTTCCAAGATTTTGGTTTACAAGGACATGGGATTGGTTTCTCAGGTGTTCAAAGACCGGGACTTGGCTTCCCTGCAAGGTCACCTCGCGTTGGGTCACGTCCGCTATTCGACTGCCGGGATGTCCTCTTGGCAAAACGCCCAGCCCACGCTGGGTCCCACCGCTTTCGGCACTCTCGCGATGGCGCACAACGGGAACCTGGTAAACACGCGGGGTCTGCTGGAAGAGCTGCTGCCCGCGGAAGGGAAACCGGCCGGGAAACCGGTCGCCGGCGACCCTGCCGGAAAACCGGCCGCCGACACGGCAACCGCCCGCACCGGCCTTGTGAATGACCCCGATAAACCCGCCACCGGGAAACCCGCCACCGGCCCTTTTGCGTCCCGAAAACTGGAGGAATCGGCTGCCCAAACCGTCGCTGACGTGAAAGAGCAAAAGGCGCACGGCCTGCAGGATTCCTCGTCAGACACGATGCTGCTGATGAAGCTCATTGAGTCCGTGTCCACCCAGGCCGTCTCGATTGGGGGCGAGCCGCCGCTGCTGAGCGTCATGCGGGAAATCCTGCCGAAGCTGGACGGCGCGTATTCCCTGGCGTTCATTGACGAAACCACGCTGTACGCGGCGCGCGATCCGCAGGGGATTCGGCCTCTGGTCATGGGACGGCTGTCAAACGGGTGGGTGGTCGCCTCCGAAACGGCCGCGCTGGACATCGTTGGCGCGACTTTTGTGCGCGAAATCGCGCCAGGTGAGCTGATTGCTATCAACGAAAACGGGGTCCATTCTGAGACTTTTGCCCCGGCTCGGCCCGCGGGCTGCGTGTTTGAATACGTGTACTTGGCCCGCCCGGACACCACGATTGCGCAACGTTCCATCGCCGCCGCGCGTCGTTCGATGGGGGCCGCCCTGGCTCGTGAGCATCCGGTCGAGGCTGACCTGGTCATGGCGACTCCGGATTCCGGCACGCCGGCCGCCATCGGCTACGCCGAGGAATCCGGGATTCCGTTCGGGCAAGGCCTGGTGAAAAACGCCTACGTGGGCCGGACTTTTATCCAGCCGACCCAAGCCATGCGCCAGATGGGGATTCGCCTGAAACTCAACCCGTTGCGTTCCGTCATTGAGGGCAAGCGCCTGATTGTGGTGGACGATTCCATCGTCCGGGGCAACACGCAACGGGCCGTAATCCAGATGCTGCGCGCGGCGGGTGCCGCCGAGGTCCACGTGCGGATTTCCAGCCCGCCGGTCATGTGGCCGTGCTACTACGGGATTGATTTCGCCACCCGCGCCGAGCTCATCGCCACCGGCATGGATATTCCCGAAATTTGCCGTTCTATCGGGGCGGATACCTTGGGCTACCTGTCCTACGAGTCCATGGTCGAGGCTACCGGCCAGCCCGAAAATGAGCTGTGCACTGCGTGCTTCTCCGGGCGTTACCCCACCCGTTTGGCGGACCTCGAGACCGCGGGAGCTCTCCCACTGGGATTGACCTACTGCGGGGGAAAGGAGTGACCGGCATGAATGCTGACTTGAGTACAGAGGCGAATTCTGGCGGGTTTTCCGGGGAAGTTTCAGGGATTAATCCAGGCAAGCATCGGGCCGATATTCCGGCCGAAAGTGCCGCCAGCTCGGCTAACGCCTACGCGCGCGCCGGAGTGGACACCCAGGCTGGCGACCGGGCGGTGGAGTTGATGAAAGCTGCGGTGCAAGCCACCCAAGGGCCGGAAGTTTTGGGCGGCACCGGCGGGTTTGCGGGCCTCTATGACGCCACGGCCGCGGGGATGAACGCCATGCGCCGCCCGCTGTTGGCGACGTCTACGGACGGGGTTGGCACCAAGATTGAGCTGGCCAAAGCCCTGCGGATTTATGACACTATCGGTCAAGACCTGGTGGGAATGGTCGTTGACGACCTCACTCCGGCGGGGGTGCGGCCCTTGTTCATGACCGATTACATTGCCTGTGGGCGGGTCGTCCCCCAGATGATTGCGGCCGTGGTCGAAGGTATCGCCCGGGCTTGTCAGGCGGTGGATTGCGCGCTGGTGGCGGGCGAGACGGCCGAACATCCCGGAGTGCTGGGAGTCGAGGATTTCGATGTGGCAGGCGCGGCGACCGGGATCGTGGACGCGCCCCGATTGCTCGGACCCCAACGGGTTTGCGCCGGGGACCTGGTGGTCGGTTTTGCTTCCAGCGGCTTGCATTCCAACGGGTATTCCCTGGTGCGCCGGATTGTGGCTGACACGCGGGTGGATTGGAATTCCTCGATTCCCCAGTCTTACGGGGTGACGGCTCCCAGCGGTTCGCCGTTTGCTGAAGCTGCTGATTATTCTGTGGGCTTGGCCTGCCTGGAACCGACCCGGCTGTATTCCCAGCTGTGCTTGGAACTGGAGAATTCGGGCTGGCTCGCCGCCCGCCAAGCCGGCGATTTTGCCGGGGAACTGGACGGGAACCGGGTTCACGCGTTTGCTCACGTGACCGGAGGCGGTTTGGCCGCGAATCTGTGCCGGGTTATTCCCGCCGGCCTGCACGCGGTAGTGGACCGTTCAACTTGGCAGGTGCCGGGGATTTTCCGCTACCTGATGGATTTGGGTGGGGTGGACGTGACCAGTGCCGAGGACACCTGGAACCTTGGAGTGGGTATGGCGGCTATCGTGCATCCTGATTTTGCGCCCGCCACCATCATGGCGGCACAGGTAGCCGGCATGGAGGCTTTTGTCATGGGACGCGTCAGTGATGGTGTTCCCGCAGGTGAGCGCCAGATTTCGGGGACTAAAGGGGTCGCCGGAGGAACTGTAGCCATGCTCGGTGAATACCGGTTTTAAGCCCGTGTTACTGTGGGTAGCGTGACTATAGGGGGAATATAGCCCGATTGCTGCCATTATTGGCAGCTACCCGGCTATTCTCCCCCTATAGGGACAAAAAATCTGGTTACCGGTGGCGACGGCGCAGCTTTGCCAGCACCAACACGCCAGCAACCACCCCGGCCGCGATGCCCAGCTTCTTTTGCGAATCCACGTCGCCCTCTACCGCATCAGTGAAGGTCGACTTGGCTTGCTGCGCAAAATCCTGGGCTTTGGCCTTGGCTTCTTTGACCTGATTGGCCGGACGCAGCCGATTCACCAGCTGGTCTACGGTCTGACCCATGTCGGAGCGGGCGGCTTCAATCTGACGCTCGATTTCCTCCGGGCTGCCGTTAAACTCTGTTTTCTCTGCGGCGTTTTCGCTCATTTTTCCGCTCCTAAATCCGGGTGCTTGATGGCGGCCTTCAGGGTTTCTACATCCTTCTTGACGTGCTTTTGAGGTTCGGGGATGTTGTCTTTGGCGCGTTTCGCTGCGGACAGCCCAATCAGGGCCAAAATCACCGTCAGTACCAGCAAAACCGCCGCGGTGAGCAAAGCGGCCCACGCAGCTAAACCGGTCAGCGCCGTAAACCCATAGAACATAGCTTTGATCAGATAACCCAGCATGAACAGGGCAAACACACCGGCACCGGCCAACAATCCCGCTGCCAAACCGAACCGGGACCCGGCTGCTTTGGCTTGGGCTTTCATCAACGCGACCTCAGCCCTGAACAGGTCAGAAACCTGGGTGGAAAATCGCGCAAACAGCGCCCCCAGCGATAATTTCGGTTCTTCTATAGCCATAAGGGCCTCCTCGTCGATGTCACTTAAAACCTAGTTTACTATTTTCACAAAATCCGCGTTTAGGAAGCCAGAGTCGCCATCAGCGCCGGGGTCCGCACAGTTTTGCGAACCGGCCACGATGCCGCCAAAACCGCCAAAATGACGGCCGCCGCAACGAAACCGAGCTGTCCCAGCACCGGAATTCCCCATGCACTCAGCCCAAAGTCACGCAGCATCCAACGCCACAGCATTCCGATGACCAGTCCGGAAATCCATCCCAGCCCCGCACCCAGCAACGCCAGGAAAAATGCTTCCCAACGCAGCGAAGCCCGCACTTCCCGCGGGGTTAGCCCCAGCACCCGCAGCAGGGCGAAAATTTGCCGCCGTTCTATCATCGCCAGCGCCAAAGTGTTCACAATCCCCAGAATGGCGATGACGATGGACAGTCCGAGTAGCGCGTACATCAGCCACAGTACCTGCGTGGTGGTTTGCGACAGGGCGTGAGACAACTCAACCGGGGTATAGACCCGGTAGACATAGAACTGATTCAGACTGTGCTGTATCTGGTTTTGAATCTCACGGATTTCAGACGGGGCGGCCGCGGCGTTTTCACTCTTTAGGTTCACAAAAATATACTGGAAAGCGAGGGATTCAGGGGCTGCAGCCTGGCGCAGATACTGCGGATCGAGGAAAATCGCCGCGTCCAGCAGGGTGGAATGCACTATCCCGGCGACTTTGGTGGAATAAATCCCGCGGGGACCCGTCACCGTAATCGCATCCCCCACTTTCCACCCTTCCCGGGCGGCATCACGGGCGTTCACCAGGGCTCGGCCGTTCGCCAAGCCCTTCACGTCACCAGTCTTAACCTGCAGGGAGACCAGGTTGTCGGCTTGGTCCGCGGTGATGCCGGCGACAGTGAGGGACCGCGTGGGATCTTGGTCGAGCCGCACCAGCATCGGGGCGCTAAAGATGTCGGCGTCTGCGGAGCGTACCCCGTCCACTTTTCGCAGCGCCGCAACGGCTTTCTCCACGTTCGTGGAAGGCTGCAGCGAGGCTACGACCAGGTCAGATTGAACTTCCTGGGTCACCCCGGACTGCAGGGACTTGCGGGCGGAATCAGCCAGGATTCCGCCGGTGGTGGCGATGGCTATGCCAAGGACCAGGGCGGCGGCTCCCAGGGAGGTGCGGCGCGGGTAGCGGCGCAGGTTGCGCAGCGCCAACAGCGCCGGTAAGCGCTGCCCGCGCCTAAATAAGGCGGAAAAAAACCACAGGAACGGTCGCAGCAAGACCGGGGTCAGACATAGCACGCCAGACAGCCCCAACAGCGTTGCCGCCATGCCCAACACTGCCGCCTGCGTCCCCACTTCTGACCGAGACGCTTCCAACAATGCCACCGCGCCGAGGCCAATGGCCACGACCAGGACTAACAGCCCAAAAATCGTGACTCCGCGCCGGCGTCCTTCCGGGACGGGAGCGCTGGCAGCCAAAGCATCCAGCGGGGTCATGCGTCCGGCCCGCCAAGCCGGAATGAAACAGGCCACCACGGTAATGAAAACCCCCAGCGCCACTATCGCCAGGGCCCTCCAGAGCCCCAACGGCACACCGGAAGTGAACACCCACCCTTGTGCAGTGAGAACCTGGCGGATCCCCACCACCAGGGCCAGCCCCACTCCTTCGCCCAAAACGGACCCAATCAGCCCAATCAGCAGGGCTTCGCCGACCACCAGCATCCGCAGCGCGTGAGGGGTGTAGCCGGCAGTGCGCAGCATTCCGAGCATTCGATAGCGGGAGGCGACCAGGATCCCGAAAGTGTTGGCAATCAGGAAAGCGCCCGCCAGCAGCGCCAGCGCCACAAACGCCAGGGCCAGCAGGTTCACCAGACTGACCGTGCGAGCCACCGCCGCGGACTGTTGGGCGCGTAGCGCGGCCCCCGTCAGGATGACCGCATCGGGACCGACCGCGTCTTGGACACGTTCCTTGACATTGTCCGGGTCGGCCGCGGGCGCCACGTGGATGCCGATGAGCTTGATTTTGCCGGTAGGAGAAAACCAGGTTTTTGCGTCCTTACCGTCCACGAAAGCCAAGGTGGCGGTGCCGAGCGGGTGTTTGAACTGGGCGAGGCCCACGACTTTCAGCCGGTGGGTGGCTCCGCCCCAAATCAGGGTGGCAGTTTGGCCGGTTTTCAGTCCGGCGCGCCGGGCCGTACTGAGTTCCAGCATGACTTCTTTCGGTCCCTGCGGCAGGCGACCCGCCGCGACTTCCGGTCCTGGCGGATAGGGAAAAGCGCCGTGCACCAGGGTCGGGGTGAGCCCGATTGAGACGGGGTGTTTCGCCTGGTCCAGCAGGACTGCCTGGCCCTCATATTGGGGGACCGCGTGGGCGACCCCGTCGGCCGCTTCGATAATTGGCACAAGTTCGTCGCTGACGCTGCCGCGCGCTGCCAAGTCTGGCGTGACAGCGTCTTTCGTGGGTGGTGCCACGGCATAGAGGTCCCCGGAGAGCGTCGCCGTCACGGAAGACTTGGCCGCGTCAGTCATCAGGTCGGTTATCCCCAAAGTGGCGGTCAGGAATGTTACGCCCAGCACTACGGCAAACACGGTGGGGAAAAAGCGGGAGCCGCGGCGGGTCATTTCGCGCCAAATGAGTTTCCACATGGCGTTTACCGGCCTTTAGAGGGGTATTTCAAGGAAGGAGTGCGCAAGTTCGGGGGGAAGGTTTCCGCTGGGTCCGCGCCGGGGACGGGGACAGCTGGGGTGTCCGGGGTTGCCGAGCCGGGGGTGCGTCCCAGGTTTCGCAGATCGTCTTGCAGAGTCGCCGAACGGGCTTCTGCCTGGGCTAACATGGCGTCTGCGCGGGCGATGAGCAGTTCTTGGTCGGGAGTTTTCCCGCGGCTGGGCAAGTTCGGATTTCCACCGTAAGGGGTTGACGAGGCCGCGGTGTCGCGAGGGGTTCGTGCTGCAAGTGCCGAATCCGAAGGGCGCGAGTCGTGCGGCGCGGCGGTTTCCTGCAGGGTTTCCGTGGCGTCGTTGATGGCTGCGCCCGAAGCGGCCAAGAGTTTTTCCGCCTGTTCAATCATGGCTAGCAGCTCGTTCTTGCCTTCGGCTTCGGCCAAGTGGGGGTCGACGGCGGGGCGGCGCGGCCGGCGCGGCCTTTCGCGGGTCGGCTCGGGTTTCGGTTGCGGTTCGGGTTCTGGTTCTGGTTCTGGCTCGGCGAAAAATTCCGGTTGCGGTTCGGGTTCGGCAGCCGGGACTTCGGTCGAGGACATCGTGTCTGATTGCGCGGCAACTGACTCAGGGAACTGCGGGTGTGGCGAATCAGGCTCGGCGGATTCCGCCGGGACCGTTTCGGGGGTAAACGCCTCGGACAAAATCCGGGACGAAGCCGAACTGGGCACCAACGTGGGAGGATTATCCGCCCAAGCGTCCGTGGTCGGCGGCGCGACCGGCGCGGCCACATCCGGGGGAAGGACCGGTGTCGAAGCCGTTGGTGCGGACTTCTTCGCAGCGATACCGCCCAAAATCGGACGGCGCGACAAGGGGGGTGTCCCCGAGTCCCCTGCACCGCTAACGGTAGGCGCGGGCTTGTCCGTAAAATCGAACGGATTAAACCCGGTATCACCGTAATCTGTGGGGTCAGAATCTTGTGCGGTGTCGTAACTGTCGTCAGCCGACTTGGCGGACCCGGCAATCACGGAATCAAAGGTAGCGTTGTGTTCGCCCGCCGCAGCGGAGCTCCAGCCCGCCTCAGAGCTGGCAAAGCCGGAAGCGAGCGGTTTACCCAATAAATCATTAGTGTCGTCCGGGGAATCGGGGCGCGCCACGGACATACTGGGCCACTTGAAATCGCCACGAGCCAGGGAATCTGCCAGTTCGTTCGGCTCGGGGTTTGCCTCGGCGATGCCGAGGTTTGCAAAAGTGAGGGCAGTATCGCGTTGGCGACGCGACGGGGGAGGAGGCGCGGGGGCAGGTGTCGGGCTGGATTCGGGGGCGGTATGCCCGACTGGGAACGCGCTTTGTAAGTACGGGGAGATGGAGGAAGGCTGCGTGTCCGGTGCCGATTTTGGCAAAACCGCGGCTTCCTCTGTGGGCGATTCCACCTGTTCAGAGTCGGTTTCCTCTTCAATTTTTGGCAAACTCATGACGGCGGTTAGATCCTTTTCCAACGCCTCCGGATCAACGTCACGTAGAGACTGGGGCGCGCCCAGTTGTCCCGCGCGTTTCCGCGCTTGCCGCACATCGCCGAGATTTTGCTCCGCTTCGAGGATGGTTTCGCGGGTCGGGTTCTCCAGTTGGCCGACGATTTGGCCGTCAAACAGGAACAGTACCCGGTCTGCGTATTTCGCGGCGTCCGGTTCGTGGGTGACCATGATGACTGACTGTTCCCAGTCGCGCGCGGCCGCCCGCAGGAACGAAAGAACCTGTGCTGATGAAGCCGAATCGAGGTTTCCGGTCGGCTCATCAGCGAAAACGACCTCCGGGGCGGTCAGCAACGCGCGCGCGCAAGCCACCTTTTGCTGTTGCCCTCCGCTCAGTTCGGAGGGGAAGGCGCCCAGCCGGGATTCCATATCCAGCTCTTTGACCAGCGCTTTTAGCCGGCGTCGATCCGGAGAATGGCGGCGCACCATCGCTGACAACTCGATATTTTCCGCAACGTTCAACGTGGGCACCAAGTTAAATGACTGAAAAATAAACCCGATTTTGTCGCGGCGAAACCGGGTCAGCTCTGCGGCGTTCAGCTGAGACAGGTCACGTCCGGCAACCTTGACCGTCCCGGATTGAAACGAATCTAGCCCTGCCAAAATGTGCAGCAGGGAGGATTTCCCGGACCCGGAAGGCCCCATAATGGCGGTGAACTGGGCGCGGGGGAAATCCACGTCCACGTTATCCAAAGCTGTGACAGCGCGCTCCGTATCGGCTTGACCATAAATTTTAGTCAGACCGCGGACGCTGATGAGAGGATTTGAGACCGGAGAAAGCGTGGTGGAAAATCTCGGTGATGCCGCAGCGGTTTGATTGACCAAGTTTCGCCTCCTTTCTCTGCATTCTTTCATATTTGCCGCCAGGGTGCCGGTTTCCACGCCCGAAGGAAGTTCAACTCAATACCAACGGTTGATGCGCTGCCAGCGGGCGAGCGGAGGGCAGAGCCATACGGTCTTGATACGATTTTACAAAATGGCATGAACTGGGAAAAAGTCCCACGCGGTAACGAAAAATGGTCGGACAATGTTTTTTCACGGTTTGTGCGGTGCAGTCTACAATGGCAGGATGCCTGGAAAAGCACGAAAACCCGTTCCTGCGCCCCTGATTTTCTTTACCGAGGGCGTCATTCAGTATGTGGGAGCTGGCTTCGCGGTGACGCTGTTTGCCCTGATGGGGACGTTAACCGTGGCTTGGTTGCGGACTGTCTTTGCGGCAATAATTTTGCTGGCGTGGCGCCGGCCCTGGGGTGCCCGGGCGCTCACTCGCAGCGGCTATGTGTGGTCCTGCCTTTTTGGAACCGCCCTGGTCTGTATGAATATGACATTTTACGAGGCGATTGCGCGGCTTCCCCTGGGGACTACCGTTTCCGTAGAGTTCCTGGGGCCGGTCATTTTTGCGGCCATCGGCATCACCGGCTGGCTGGGCAAGTTCTCGGTTCTGTTGGCGTTCTCCGGCGTAGTCATGATTGGCGGGCTGGGCCTGGACATGGGCAATCCGACTGACCGGATGGGCCTGTTCTGGGCGCTGGTCGCCGGGGGAATGTGGGTCGCCTACATGGCTTTGGGTCGCAAAGTTGCGGTTTTGGGTCGCGGCATCGATTCCTTGTCCGTAGCCCTGGCCTTCGGTTCGTGCCTGCAGCTGCCCCTGGCCTGGCCTGACATCCACGTTGCGTTCAGCTCGTGGTACGTTTTCAGCCTGGCCCTGCTGATGAGCATGTGTTCCTCCTTTGTGCCTTACATCCTGGAACTGGTGGTGCTGCGCGATGTTTCCGCCGCCATTTTCGCGCTGCTCTCAGCTTTGTTGCCGGTAACGTCCCTGCTGGTAGGCGTGATTATGCTGCGGCAGTTTCCGAGCTGGCCAGAAGTGGGCGGCCTAATTTTGGTATCGGTAGCGGTGGCAATGACCTATCGGCGCGACCCCGCCGATACAGCCGTCCCCACCCCTGCTGAACAGACGGACTAAACTAGGCTTATGACCGGATTCTCACAGCGTTTGCAAGCCCTCTCCCAGCGGGTCGCCGCGGCGGCCGCGGCCGCGGGACGCGATGGCGAGTCAATCCGAATCCTTCCGGTCAGCAAAACCCACCCGGTTGCGGACCTGCGCGAAGCCCTCGCCGCGGGAGCGCGCGAATTCGGGGAAAACAAACCCCAAGAACTGGCCGCGAAAGCTGCGGAACTCGGCGCGAACCTGGGCTTGGGCGCTGACGGGAACGAGGCAAGTCCCCGCTGGATCCAAATCGGCAACCTCCAGCGCAACAAAGCGAAACTCATCGTTGCAAACGGTGCGGAACTGCAATCCCTCGATTCCGCGAAACTGGCACAAACCCTGAACCGGCTACTTGACCAGGCGGGACGGACCCTAGAAGTCATGATTGAAGTCAACACTTCCGGTGAGGACGCGAAACACGGGATTGCGCCCGAAGAAACCCTGGAACTGGCGCGGCTGGTCATTGACCAGCCCCGACTGCACCTCATCGGCTTGATGACGGTGGCCGCGCACGTGGATCAGGTCGGCGAGCGTGGCGTTTTCGAGATGTTTTCCCAGCTCGCGGGGTTGCGAGAGGCGGTTTCGGGGCTGCCCGGCGGTGCGGATTGTCGGGAACTGTCGATGGGCATGAGCGGGGATTTCGAGTTGGCCATCGCGGCGGGCTCGACGTGTGTGCGGGTCGGTTCGGCCCTGTTTGGTCCTCGAGATTACGCGCAAAAGCCTGTCCAGTGACGGAAAACTGCAGAATTTTGGGATAATGTCCACGTGAAGCGTCCCAGTTTGAAACCGCGCCAACCTTCTGACGCGGATAAGCCAACCCCGCACGGTTCGGCTGCGTCAAACGCTTCTGCCCGAAAACCCAGGAAAACCGGGCAATCCGGAAAACCGGGGAAACCCGGGAAACCCGTGGACTCGGCCTTTTCCCGAGCAAAGACCACGCCGCGCACCCCCGCTGCGGAAGCTCCCGGCTCGACCCGCATCGCCCGCCTTTTGACGCTGGCGGCCGTAGCCCTCGCCGTGTTCCTGGTCGTGTTTTCACCGCTGCGTTCCTGGATGGATCAGCAGCAGCAGGCTCGCTCGCTGGCAGCCCAGATTGCCCAGGTCAAAGCGCAAAATGCCGAGCTGGAAGCGGAAATCAAACGCTATCAAGACCCCGAGTATATTTCCCGCCAAGCCCGCGAACGTTTGGGATACGTGAAACCCGGCGAGATTACCTATGTCGTAGTTGATCCTCCCGGCGCGAAAAAACCGCAGCTGACCAGCGGTTGGACCGACAAAGATACGAATGATTTGCCGTGGTTCCGCCAAATCGTCGTTGGGTTGGAAGTCGCGGGGGCCGCTCCCGCCCCGGAAACGACCCCGGGCGCTGACGGGACAACCTCCGCTCCGGGGGCGAAAACTACCGAACCGCCCGCGAGCCCTGGCAAAACCAATCCAGAACCAGCCCCGAAATCCTCGAACGCCCCGACCCATAACTGAGCGCTAACCGTAAACTGACAAAGGAGCCCTTGTGATTACACCCGCTAGCCCGGAAGATTTGCGCATTATTGCAGCTCAACTGGGGCGCGTCCCGCGGGGAGTTCTGGGGGTCGCCGCCCGGTGCGGGGATTGCGGCGCGTCATCTGGTGCCAGTCCCGCCAGTCATGAGGGAGGTATTTCTGCTGACCGTCAGAGGGGTATTTCCGCAGGTCACCAGGCTGTTAATCCCGTTGGTTATCCCAGTGATAATCCCGTTGGTCGCCTTACCGATTTTCCTGCTGGTCAAGGGGACAGTGTTCCTGCTGGTCACCCGGCAGTCATTGCGAGCGCCCCGCGCCTGCCCGGCGGCGAGCCGTTCCCCACGTTTTATTACCTGACCTGCCCGGCGGCGGTCGCGGCCGTGTCACACCTGGAGGCAAACGGGGTCATGCGCGAAGCGGAAGCCCTGCTGGAGGCAAACCCGCAGATAGCGACCGCTTATGCCCGTGCTCATGAACTTTATATTCGCCAGCGCACCCAGGCCGGCGAAGCCGCCGGAATCGGGGAAGTCCCCGAAATCGCAGGCGTGTCGGCTGGAGGAATGCCTCGCCGGGTCAAGTGTTTCCACGCCCTGCTCGGACACGCTTTGGCGGTGGGCCGAGGCGTGAATCCTATCGGGGATTGGGTGTTGGACCGGCTGGCGGAGTTGCCGGCGAGTGACCCGCATCGCTGGACGCCCGCGACTTGTGCGTGGAAATTGGACGAAACTGTTGGGGAAAGGGGTCGGTAATGCGTTTGGCGGCGATTGATTGTGGAACTCACTCGATTCGTTTGCTGATTAGTGAGGTTGATCCCCACTCCGGAGCAATGGCTGATGTGATGCGGTTGAATCGGATTGTGGGGTTGGGTGAAGGGGTGGACCGGACCGGGCATCTGAGTCCAGCCGCGCTGGAACGGACTTTTGCGGCCGTCGAGGAATACGCCGGTTTTGTGCGCCGGGAGGACGTCCAGCAGATTCGGATGGTGGCGACTTCCGCTTCGCGCGATGCGGATAATTTTTCGCAGTTTAGCGCCGGGGTGCAGGCGCGGCTGGGGGTGACGCCGGAAGTCATTTCGGGACGAGTCGAGGCCACGTTGGGATTTACCGGGACGCTGTCGGCGCATCGCGACATTGCCAGTCCGGCTCTGACCGTTGACATCGGGGGAGGTTCTACCGAGTTTGCGTTTGGTCAGGCCAACCCCGATACCGGCCAGTTTGACCAGGTCACGGCGGCGGTGTCGATGAATATGGGTTCCACGCGGGTCACCGAACGTTACCTGCGGCCCGCCGAGGATGCGTGCGGAGTGCCCAGCGAGGACGCTATCAGCCAGGCTGGTCAGTTTGTAGATTCGCTGATTGCCCAAGCTAGCGCGAGTGTGCCGTTGGAGCGTGCTCGCGAGGTAGTCGGGGTGGCCGGTTCGGTTACGACTTTGACCGCTTTGGAGTTGGGGTTGGACAGTTATGAGCCGGACAAAATCAACGGCGCCGTGCTGGATTCCGGCGCGCTGCGGGAACGCGCCCGGCGTTTGATTCGGATGCCGCACGCGGAAAAAGCCCAGCTGGGGCCCATGCACCCGCAGCGGGTGCGCCAGATTGCCGGGGGAGTCTTGGTGTGGGAGCGGATTCTTGCTTGGTTGGAAGCTCATCCGGCTTCCGGTCTAGCGGATTCCTCCGCGATGCCTGCCGGTGAACAACGTGGAACATTCCCGGTTCGGACCTCGGAAAACGACATCCTTGACGGGATTATCCTGTCCCAGATTCCCTGATTTCCGGGTTCTAGTTTTGTTGCGGGGTTGTCACCCGCACTACTCGCCCCGCTAACCCGCCCATAAATTCTCACACGGGCGTTAATCCTATTAATTTGGCTCGGTGTGCCATATATGGCACACCGAGCCGTTTAAATAGGTTTTATTCCGGGTTTTCCGGGCGACTTGTCTGGTTTCATGGCGGTTGCGCATTGTTGGGGGTGGTCGCTCGGGGGCGCTCGCGAGAGGCGGCAGGGGGAGTACCCCCTCGCGTTTTGCGCGACTATTGTCGCAAAACGCTCACCAGCCTCTCGCTGAGTCGCCCCCAACGCTCCTCGCCCCGCCCGCCTGTCCGAATCCTGGTGTTTGAATCTTCATTTCGGTGCCGCTCGGGTACGTAGCATTCCTTAGTTTCCGAGTAGTTGCACTAACGACCGATTTCAACCCAGAATCTGGGCCATCATCAACTCCCGATTTTCTAAACCTGCAGGTAGGCAAGATTCTAGTTGCGTAGAGCTGGCACTTATCGGAGTGAAATCGGTCGTTCATGCAAGACAGACAGGTTGCAGGGGAATCTAGAGGCTGTTTGTTGACGGGTTTCGGGGCGCGCGTGGAATATAAGGGGGAGAATAGCCGGGTAGCTGCCAATAATGGCAGCTACCCGGCTATTCTCCCCCTTTAGGCACAACCCAGGCAGGTATCTCAAACCTCGCGCAGCTTGTTGGGGCTAGTTTTGCGGATTTGGATCCTGGGTGGGGTTGGTTTGTCCGGAGAACGGATTAGCTTGGTCAGGGGTATTCGGCCCGAATGACTGCGGTTGACCAAACTGGGTCTGGTCAGGCTGATTTGGTTGAATCGACTGGTTCGGGGTTCCCGGCTGAGCAAAGGGGTTTGCCGGTTGGGCTTGTCCCGGTTGCCCTGGCTGAACTGGCTGTCCCGGCTGACCAGGTTGAGTGAAAGGCTGAGGTTGCCCGGGTTGACCGGGCTGTCCGAACTGGGGCTGCCCTGGCTGAACTGGCTGTCCAACTCCGGGTTGTCCAGGTTGCCCGGGTTGCCCCGGTTGCATGGGTTGCCCAAACTGGGGCTGCCCTGGCTGAACTGGTTGTCCCGGTTGTACTGGTTGCCCAGGCTGCCCGTAGTTCATCGGCTGGCCGAATTGGTTAGCCGGAACCGCCTTTGCCTTGCTCTTTTTCACCAGCACCACAATTAGAATGACGATGCCGGCGATTATCAGAATCCCAAAAATGGCCATCCCCACGAGGAACTTGCCGATTCCTTCCGCCACGGATTTCCCAGCATCGGTGAGGTCACTGTCCGGGTCGTACTCGGAATCAGCCTTATCGCCGGCATTTCCGCCAGGAATCCCAGGCGAGGACACAATCTTAACCTCGTTGCTGATGTCGGTCATGTCCAGCGTCACGGTGTCCCCCTTGAAATCAACGGGTTGCCCGTCCACGGTGGCTGTTTTGATGCCGTGGGGCATCTGGATAATCAGGTTCATGGTGATTGAATCCATACCGAGCTCGCTCATATCCCCAGCATCGTTCAGTTCCGATTTCAAGTCATAAATCTGCTCTTTGGGCAGGAACAGAACCAGGTCATCGCCTTCTTTTTTCAGGTTCTCGCTTGAATTGAGATTCTGTCCCTGCGGCAGAATAATCTCGCATTTCATATCCCCGCCGGTACTCAAATCTTTGACCGTGGCCTCGTCCTCGTCTTCCATATCCGCGAGATCCTGGCAGGTCACTTCCTCGCCGTCGCTCATAGAGGAAAGCATGTCCTTTTCGGCTTCGCTCATCGCGACGATGACCGAAGGTTCAATGGTGTTCTCATCAATAACCTTCAGCTTGACGTCCATTTCGCAGCCGCTCAACGCCACCAACGCGATTGCTGCGATGCCCGCCACCAGGCTTTTCTTTTGCAAACTCCGCATTTGTTTGCCTTTCTAGGTTTCCGGGAAGCGACCCAACGCCGATTCCTCACTTCGAAAATATCAGATGCGCTCGATACCGGACATACCCTTTTGGGTTATTTTCTTTCCCAAGTCCGCGGGGTCGGGCGGATGCACAAGGGCGGGGCGCGTGTTCCCCAGTCCGTGGGGTCAACTGGGCGGGCGAGGACGCTTGACTGAATCCTCGCACAACCGGAAAATCGCTAACTTTCACCCGGAAAACCGGGCAAAACCTCACTCGTGGGCGTGCGACCGGCGGTACGCCAGGCGTACCTGCAAAGCGATAGCGCCCAGGACGATGGACAGTGCGGTGCCCATGACCACGCCGATAGAACCGGCTTGGGTCAGCAAATCGTTGCCGCGGAAAGACAGGTGCGAAATCAACAGCGCCACCGTGAAACCAATCCCTGCCACCAGCGAAATCGGAACCACATCACCCATGGTCACACCCTTTTCCAGGTGTAGGGGAGTGAACTTTTCCATCACGAACACAGAACCGGAAATCCCCAGCAATTTTCCGAAAGGCAACGCCAGCATGACCGCCACGGCTACGGGATTGGTCAGCATCTTGAGCGCTCCGCCGGGAGTGTCCACGATGTCCACGCCAGCAGCAAAGAAAGCGAAGAACGGCACCGCAAACGCGGCCGAAACCGGGTTGACCTTCATAGAAATCTGTTCCACCAGGTTGTGAACTTCCCAGTCGTGTTTGTCGGCAGGAACGACCATGCCCAAAACTACTCCGGCAATCGTGGCGTGAATACCGGAAACCAGCATGAAGTACCAGGTCAACACCCCCAGAGGAATCAGGAAGTACCAGTAGCCTTTCCGCTTGTGACACAGGAACCCGAACAGGGCGGCACACGCCGCCATCGGCAACAGGAAAGCGAGATTCAAATCAGAGCCATAGAACACGGCGATGACGATAATCCCGCCCAAGTCGTCGGCTACCGCCAGGGTCAACAGGAAGGTCCGGGCTCCGTTGGGCAGGCCGCGGCCAAAAATCTGCAAAATCGCGACCGCGAAAGCAATATCCGTGGCGGTCGGAATCGCCCAGCCGTGCCAAGCTCCAGAGCCGGTGATGGCGGTGACGGCCACGTAAACTAGGGCGGGCCCGGCCATGCCAAAGGCGGCGGCGATAATCGGCATTGCCGCGGTTCGTGGATCGTGCAGGGCGCCGTGGGTGAACTCTTCCTTTAGCTCTAACCCGACCGTGAAAAAGAAAATCGCCAGGATACCGTCACGCGCCCATTCTTCAATAGGCATGGACAGGTGCAGTTTTTGCAGCACCGACAGGGTGTCAGTGGCGGCAGCCTGCGCCAAGCCGGGGTCGGGCACGAACTGTGCCACCGCCTGATACCCTTCGCGGAAAGGCGTGTTAGCGCAAACCAGGGCGATAATGGCGGCGATAATCAGAATCAAGCCCCCGACGATGTCGTCGGAAACAAACCGGGCGAAACGCTCTTGAGCGCTAAGGCGTTCTTCACCAACTCGAACCGCGGCATCGTAATCTTCCGGGGACGGACCGGCTAAATCCGGCTCACCGAAGAGGCCCTTGTCGAGATTTTCGTTTTCTTTATCATTGCTTGGCACTTCTTTGTCCATATTCAAAGTTTAGGGTCGATTTGAGTAAATTCCCAAATGAATAGATGATTAACCAGTCTGAAAAATGTTTGCGCCCCCGTAGCCCAATGGTAGAGGCAGCTGACTTAAAATCAGTTCAGTGTCGGTTCGAATCCGACCGGGGGTACAGTTTTTTCGCCGATCCGGCGGATTTATGCGGAAACGAGGCCGTTTTCGTAGGCAAAAATGACGGCTTGCACTCGGTCGCGGGCGCCAATCTTGTTCAGGATATTGCCCACGTGGGTTTTCACAGTGGTCATCGAGATGAACAGTTGCGTGGCGATTTCCTGATTGGTCAGCCCCTGTGCGATGAGGGTGAGGACCTCGGTTTCCCGGTCGGTGAGGCTTTCCAGCAGGGCTTGGTCGACCAGATTTGTCTCCGTGTCGCCGTCCTGGTCACCGGGTAGCTGCGGGGCAAACATATCCAGCATCCGTTTCGTCACGCGCGGGGAAATCGTGGCGTCCCCGTGGGCGACGTTGCGGATTGCGCCGATGAGTTCCTCGGGTTTGGCGTCTTTCAGCAGGAATCCGCTGGCCCCGGCCCGCAGTGCGGCGAAAGCGTATTCGTCCAGGTCAAAAGTGGTGAGGATGAGGACTTTCACGTTCGGGTTGCTGGCGATGATTTCCGAGGTTGCCTCGATGCCATTCATATTGGGCATCCGTACGTCCATCAGTACCACGTCCGGCGCGGTCGCTTTGACCATCTGTAGCGCGGTTTTGCCGTCTGCCGCTTCGCCCACTACTGTGATGTCGTCCGCCGCTTCCAGCACCATCCGAAAACCCATGCGGATTAGGGATTGGTCGTCGACCAGCAGCACTTTGATAGCTTCGCTGGGCGTGGACTGCGTGGACGGCGCGGACTGTCCAGTTTCGTTTTCGTTTTCACTCACGTTTACATTGTCCCCTAAAAGTTGCTTAAAAGTTGTCTACGCGGGCATAACCCAGCCCTCGGACTTCGGCGCTTCGGGCTGCCACTGCAAAGTTGCCTCGACCCGCCATCCCCCGGGCGTGGGGCCAGCCTCCACGTGACCGTCATAGACCGCAGCGCGCTCGCGCATTCCAATGAGTCCCTTCCCGCCGCCGGGATTAATCCCCGCCAGGGAAGTGGCGTTAAACACGACGATACGAATGCCGTTATCCCGCGCTTGTAAATCGACCTCAACCGCGGTGGAGGCGGGTGCGTGACGCAAAATGTTAGTCAAAGACTCTTGGATGATCCGATAAATCGTCAGTTGCAGCGGACCGTCAGCCGGCACCTCATCCCCGGTGTAACGGTAGGTAATCGGCAGGCCGGCCGCCCGGAACTGGGCGATTAGTCCGTCCATTTCCGCCAAATCCGGAGAAGGGGTGAAGCGGACTTCCTCTAGCGAGGATGTTTGGTCGTCCTGAGGGGCGTTCGGGTCAAGGTTCTGGGGTACTTCGGTGGGTTGGCGCAGCACTCCCACCAGGCGGCGCGTATCCGCCAGCGCCGCCCGCCCTGTTTCGCTCATATTGCGCAAGGCTTCCTTGGCGAGCTCGGGATTTTTGTCAATCGCGGCGGTGGCGCCGTCACTCATCGCAATCAACACCGTCAGCGAGTGGGCCACAATATCGTGCATTTCCCGGGCAATCCGGGCACGTTCGTCAGCCACCGCAATCTGTTCGGACTGCTCGCGCTCCAGCTCCAACTGCCGGTTGCGCAACGTCAACTCGTCCACCCGGTCTCGTCCCAACTGAACAATGCGTGCCAACAGCACCGCCACCACCATCAGCAGGGTGATGACCAGCGCCATCATCCCGCGGGCAGCCAGATTCTCCTGCGGTTCCAGGAAACCCGCTTGGACCACTACCAAAATGCCGACCCCGAACAGCACAATGAACGTGACCAGCAGCAACACGTTCGACACGACTCCGCGCAGGGTTTGACGCCGAGCGGGGTCGGTGTTACCGCCGGGCTTGCGGGGTTCCTGGCTTTTAGTCACCAACCTATTGTGACACAGCTGGTTTTTCCCGGCTCCGTGACGGGGCTGTGCCCTGGAAAATCACCCCGTAGCAGGAGGACTGAACCGTGGCAGTAATGGGGAAATCCGCTACGATTAAACCGTTGAGACAATAAGGAGCGGCATGAGCAACCCAGTGTTTACACGCAACAAAGTTTTTACCGAGCGCACGCCGGGAGGTTACCCGACTATGCCCGGTTACCAGGTCGGTGGCGGGGCCACCCAGACCTATCCCGGCAATGCTCCCCACGTGAGCTACGCGCCGGAACAACCCCAGCAGTTCCCCACCCCGCAGGGCCAGGAACAGTACGGCACGGTCTCTGGCAGCCGTCCCGTCACTCTGGACGATGTTCTGATTAAGACAGTGCTGACTTTCGGGACCCTCCTGCTTTTCGGAGCCGGGGCCTGGGCGTTGACCGCAGCCAATCCGGGACTGGGCATGAGCGTGGCATTCGGCTCGATGATTGTGGCCTTGGTGTTGGGCCTGGTGAACTCGTTCAAACGCAGCCCCTCCCCGGCGCTCATTTTGGCTTACGCCGCTTTTGAAGGTCTCATGTTGGGCGGCATCTCTAGCATGTTCGCCGCGCTTTACGACGGCGTGGTGATGAAAGCAATCGTGGCGACCCTGGTCACCACCGGGGTAATGCTGGTGCTGTTTAAGACCAAGGTGGTGCGCAACTCACCGACCCTCATGCGAGTCGTCATGGTCGGAATGTTTTCGATTTTTGTGTTCTACCTGGGCAACCTGGTGGTCAGCCTCATCAACCCGGCCTGGTCTTTCTACGGCCCGAACGCCCCGACCATCGGCGGCTTCCCGCTGTGGATTGTGGTCAGCCTCATCGCTATCGGTTTAGCGGCGTTCTCCCTGGTCACAGACTTTGACTACATCGTCAAAGCAGTCGATAACGGGGCGCCCCAGGAAACCGCCTGGACGGCAGCTTTTGGCCTGATGGTGACCCTGGTCTGGCTCTACATTGAGTTCCTGCGGATTTTCGCATTCTTTGCGTCCGATAACTAGGTTCGTGTCCCGGAACTTCCGGAGTTTCGGGAGTTTCCGGCTCAGACACGACGCGGTTTCGCGTTTTCCCGCGGGTGGATTCTCCTCGTTCGACCACAGAAGCTAGACTTAGAGAAAACGACTCACGGAATCGAGAGTAATGACTGTCAACATTCGCCCGCCTGAGGTTCAGGATGCCGCCGGCATGGGGGTGGCTCACGCCCGCATGTGGTTGGCTAACTACGGCGAATTTATCGACGATAAATACCGTTCCCGCTTTGACGAGCCGACCCTGGTCGGTCAATGGCACAACCTGTTGACCTCGGATCCGGCAGGACGCCGCATCGCAGTTGCGGTCGAGCACGGCCGGGTGGTCGGCATCGCCATGACGGTTCAGACGGTACGTAACGAGCATGTTGCCCCGCCCGCCCGGGAACGGGAAGTTTCCATGCACTACCTAATGCCTGAATATCAGGGCCAAGGCTTGGGGCGGCGCTTGTTGGAATACGTGGTCGGCCCGCAGGAGCCAGCCCAGCTGTGGCTGCCTTCGGGATATCCCGGGGAAAAGCGAGCCCACCGGTTTTACCGCCGCGCTGGGTTCCTCTCGGACGGAGCGATGACCGGTCGCGAGGTCAACTACGGACTGGCCTTGAACCGGATGGTGCGCTGAGCGGTTATCCTTCCCCGGCTTTGCGCCCGCCCTGCCATATCGCGAAGTTCCCGGTGAGGCAGTAACCAGACTGTGACATCTTTTGAAAACAACAAACAACCGAAAACGGAAGTGCGATGGAGAAAAAACCGTTATTAAACGCCGGAGCCGAGTTTAGACGCGGGTGGTGGCGCGAGGTCATTTCCCGGCGGGACACGCAAAATCGAGTTCCCAACTTTGACGGACTGGAACCGACTGCCCCGCCCGAAGTGGAAAACGGCCCGAACTCGGCATATTCGGTGTCTTGGCGGATTCGGGTGGCGGCCAGTTGGGCGTGGCGTTTCCTGGTCATCGTCGCGGCGCTAGGGCTGATTCTGTACGGAATCACGAAAGTTTCCATCATTTTCGTGCCCCTCGCGGTTGCCCTGTTGTTGACGTTGCTGCTGGAGCCGATGCATTTCCGGTTGCAAAAGTGGCATGTTCCCAAGACTTTATCCGCGGTCATTTCCCTGTTGGTGGGTGTAGGGCTGGTTGTGGCAATGATTTGGATTGCGACCTCCCAGCTGGCTCACGGTGCGCCTGCCCTGCTGGCGAAAGCCGGGGGCGGCTTCGACAAGGCCCTGGCGTGGTTGAGCGATGGTCCTCTGGATCTGGACCAGGCGCAAATTGATAAATATTTTAAAGAGCTGACCGCTCAAATCACTGCCTTTGCCACCAAGTATTCTTCCTCCATTGCGTCCTCGGCGCTGTCGGTGACTTCTTCGGTCGCCAGCGTGGTCACCACCATCTTGATTTCGCTTTTCTGCCTGTTCTTTTTCCTCAAGGACGGTCGCCAGATTTGGATTTGGTTGATTCGGATGCTGCCGGTTCCCGCCCGCGAGCCGGTTCACGAGGCGGCGATTCGCGGCTGGACCACGCTCAATGGCTACATCAGAGCCCAGGCGCTGGTGGCTTTGGTGGATTCCGTGTTTATTTCCATCGGGGCAGCGATTCTGGGCGCCGGGTCGATGACTATCCCGCTGGCTTTGCTCATTTTCATTGGCTCCTTCATCCCGATTGTTGGTGCGGTCACCACCGGGGCTATCGCCGTGTTGATTCTGCTGTTGGATAAAGGTTTCATGGCGGCCGTCATCATGCTGATTGTGATTTTGGCGGTGCAACAGATTGAATCCAACGTGCTACAGCCGATGCTGATGTCCAACGCGGTCAGTCTGCATCCGCTGGCAGTGCTGCTGGGCGTGACGGCAGGAACCTTCCTGGCTGGAATTATCGGAGCTTTGCTGGTGGTGCCGATTATAGCGTTCTGTAACACCGTGGTTCTGTACCTGACCGGACACGATTCGATGCCGGAATTGTCCACTCGCCACGACCGTATCGGCGGGGCTCCCGGAACAGTTCACGCCCAGGTGGCCGCGTCCTACATTGGCGGGTCCAAGAAGGACACCGCGAAAGTCATGGAATCCCAGGAGCTTTCCCGGCAACAGGCCGGCGCGCTGGCTTCGTCTCCCGCGGATGGTTCGCCCGACCGGACTGGTGACGCCCCGGCCTTGTCGGACACCTCGGCTGGCGACAACAGGGCTGGTGCGGACGAACCGGCCACCCGCACTGGTGATGGCTCCGTAGCAAACCCTGACGACCCGGCCTTTCCCGAAAAACCTGAGCCGTAACCTTCTCGCTATCCCCGGCGCTGCGCCAGTCTAGCTGGACGACTGCGCTAATAAATTCTTGACATTTTGAAATGCTTTCCCATGCTTGGGTGTAACAGGAGTAAAAACGTGAGATGATAGGGGAAGTTGAGCCTTGCAGTCTGGGCTCGCTAAAGAGTCCCGACGATTGAGGTTGCGATGTCGCTGTTTGAGTATGACCAAGGTCACCTGATTCCGGCCCAGTTTGGCCATCCCGTAGGCCCGGAAGCCCAAGGTGAGATTCTGGATTCTATCCGCCGTCAGGTCCTCGAAGTTATTGCTCGCCCGCTTTTTCCCGTGACTTGGAACGATATGACTGTGACGCCGGTGTCCGGGATGCCCGGAGAATTTGCGCAACCTGGGGCGTCACCAGGGTCGGGGGTTCCTGGCGCGGACGAGACGGCCAACGGTTATCCCCAAGAATCCCCGCGTTTGACCGCTTTGGACGGTTCCGGTCAGGTCGTGCTGGTCGAAGTGGTGAATCGGCTGGATTCCGCAGGTTTGATTGCAGCTTTGGCGCGGCTCGGAGCCGTGTCGAACTTGGGATGGAACGATTTGGCTGCCGCTTATCCCGGCGGGGTCAGCGCTTTCCGTTCCGGTTGGACGCAATTCCGCGATGCTATGCCCCCGAACTTGGCGGCTGGGCCGCGCCTGATATTGGTCGCCACCGAGATTGACCCGGATGTGCGCCCCGCCTTGGATGCTTTGACCCCTTCGGGGCTGGAAGTCCATCATGTCAGCGTGCGCGAGATGTCCAACGGGCGCCGCTTCCTGGACGTGCAGCGGGTCGCGTCCTCGCTGTTCAGTCACGATACGAATCTGTTGGCGGGCCGGGGAGCTCGCATTCCCGCGATTACTTCCGCTACCGATGAGGATGTGCAAAACGTGGAGTTTATGGCATCCGAAGTGGATTCCAGTCCGGACCAGGGGCCGAGCGTAGGCTTTGCCGACCTGGCGACCCCGATGGCGGCCAGTCCGGTTTCCGGGACGGCTGTGTCAGGCGTAGAGCCCGCAGCCCCCGAAGTCGAGGCGGTTTCAGAGCCAGCGTCACCCGCGCCGGAGCCGGTAGCACCCGCCCTTGAGACAACGGGGGACAGTTCGAATCCAGTCGACGAACCCGAACTGCAAACCGGTTCAATCTCACGCCATTCCATTATGGAAGCGGCCCGGGGTTCCGGGGTGTCCCCGCTGGCTTCAGCAGAAGACGAAGAGCCGGTCGAGTCGCTGTTCACCACCCATCACGGTAGCGTTGCCGAGACTGATGTACCGTCCTTCGCGGACATTATTTCCGGCACCGATACCGGAGAATTCCAGACGGCTCATCATTCCCACCGGGCTCCCGCTAGCGAACAGACCCTGGCGGCAGAAGCACAGGCGCAGGCCGGGAACGATTCTGCGCAATCCGAGCAACCCGCCGAGTCGGCTAGCCTGGAGGAGCCCGGCGCGGCCCAATCTGACAGAACCGACCTGCTGAACCGTGACGCTGCCGGACTCAGTGTCATTGCCCAGGTGACCGGCGAAGATACGCCGCTCATTGCCCTGGTGAACTTTGACGGAAGCGCGGCCGAAGTCAACGCTACCCTCGCCGAGCGCGGGGTCATTGTCTTGGAAGGCCGCGAATTTGACGATCCCAGCGAGGCGGCTCGCGAGCTCGGCCAAGATGTCGACGGGTGGGAGTTCTGGCACCTGGGCTTCATCGATGGTCCGACCCTCGCCGAAGCCCAAGCCGAAATCAATGCTGAAATCGAGCGTAATCGCTAGGCCTCGACGCGGGAGCTGGGGCCCAGCAGCAGGCGGGCCAGGTGAATCCCTTGGCTGCCGGCCAGCTGTTCCGCTTGGGTGCGGCAACTGAAGCCGTCAGCCAAGAAAATCGCGTTCGGGTGTTCGCGCAGGGCGGGCAGCAAAGCGTGCTCCGCAATCCGTTTCGACACCTCAATGTGACCGCGTTCCATGCCGAAATTGCCCGCCATGCCGCAGCAGCCCGCCAGTTCCACAACTTCCGCTCCGGTGGCCGCCAGCAACTTGCGGTCGGTTTCCCAACCCAGGACGCTGTAGTGGTGGCAATGCGGCTGGGCGACAACCTGCACGCCTCGCAAATCCGGCAGCTTCCATACGTCCGGGTTCGGCGCGGTGTCCGGGTCGCTGAGCAGTTCCGCCAAAGTGCGTGTGGCCTGGGCAATCGCGTGGGCACGCGGATCGTCGGGCAGTAAACGTTCCAGGTCGTCGCGCAGGGTCGCGGTACAGGACGGCTCCACGCCGACAATCGGAATCCCGTTGACCGCCAGCGGCCCCAGAATCTGGCACAAGCGCCGCATGTTGCGCCGGGCTTTGTCCAGCTGTCCGGTCGTCACGTAGGTCAGCCCGCAGCAGGCTTGGGGCGGAATGTAAACCTGGTATCCCGCCGTTTCCAGCAGCTCCACCACGGCCTTGGCACCATCGGGAGCAATCCCCTCTGAGAAAGAATCCGCCCACACCGCCACCCACGGTTTAGCCTCGCTGGTGGGCCGGGTCTCCTCGCTCGCCGTCGAGGAAACGACATTGACCTGCCTCGCAACCTCCGGCGTCTGCCTCATATCCGCATTCACAAGCCCGTTCGCTCCAAATTCCGGTTCCGCAGCGTTTCCTCCGCGCCGCCTCGCCCAAGCCCGGAACGACTCAGGGTTAAAATGCGCCATCTGCCGACGCGGATCCAGCCCGAACATCCGAAACACCAGGTGGCGAATCCACGCGACCCCGAAAACGCTGTTGGCCAGGCCCGCACCGCCGGGTATCCGGCGCGCCAAACGCAGCCAGCCCGGCAGACGACCCAACAGATAATGCGAACGCGGCCGCAATCTCCGGCGATAGGCCCGATACAGCGACTCGGACTTATAGGCCGCCATGTCAATCCCGGTCGGACAGGCCGCGGAACAGGCCTTACACGCCAGACACAAATCGAGGGCTCGCAACAGGTTCGGGTCGCGGAAATCTCGAATGAGCGTGCCGTTCGTGACTTCTTGCAGCACCCGGGCGCGCCCGCGCGTGGCGTCCTGTTCTTGGCCGGTAGCCAGGTAGCTGGGGCACATCCAAGCGCCGTTGACCTGGTCCATTGCCAAACATTTGCCAACACCGGTGCAGCGATGCACCGCCGCGGTAAAGTCCGTGTCTTTCGGAAAAGTAAAGCCCGAACCGGGCAGGGCCGGAATGGTCCGAGCCCCCGCCAGCCGCAGGTTCGCGTCCAGTGGATCGGGATCCACCAGCACCCCTGGATTCATCAAACCCCGTGGGTCAAACAGCGCTTTGACCTGCTTAAATAAACGAATCAACGCGGGGGAATACATTCGCGGCAACAATTCGGAGCGAGCCCGGCCATCCCCGTGCTCGCCCGAAAGCGAGCCGTGATGTTTACCGACCAGGTCAGCGGCACGCTCCAGGAACTCCCGAGAACGCCCTTGCCCAGCCTCCGCCCCCAACGGCAGGTTCAACCGCACATGCAGGCAGCCGTCCCCGAGGTGCCCGTAAAGCATTCCGTCCACGTTCATTTCCCGCATCAAATCAGTGAAATCTCGCAGGTATGCCGCTAGGTTCTGAGGCGGAACCGCCGCGTCCTCCCAGCCCGGCCAGGCCGGGTCGTTGCCGGATCCGTCCGGGTTCAAGGGAGTCCGCCCGCCCAACCCGGCCCCATCAGCGCGAATCCGCCACAGTTTCGTGGCTTGCGTGGAGGGTGGCAGCACCAGGGTGGCGCGGGTGTTGGCGGCTTGTGCTAGGTCCTCGGCCCGAGCCAGGGTTGTTTCCAGGTCCGCGGTGGCGCTGCCCATCTCTACCAGCAGCCAAGCGTTCCCCTCCGGCAGTTCGGGCAGTTCTCCAACCCCCGGCTTGTGCGCCAAAGTGTAAACCAGACGCGAATCCATGCCCTCCACCGCGAGGGGAGAAAAGTCATTAATCAGCGGCACATCGGCGGCAGCGGCAATCATGTCAGGGTATCCCAGCACCACCAGCACCGGCGCGGTCGGCACCGGCACCAAACGGAGCGTAGCGCGCAGCACGCTGACCAGGGTCCCCTCGCTGCCCACCAAGAATTTCGCCAGGTCGCGCCCGTTTTCCGGCAACAGGTGCTCCAGGGAATAGCCCGAAACTTGCCGGTGAAAACGCCCGCATTCCGTGCGAATCAACGCCAGGTTTTCGTCAACTAAACGCTGTAAACCCGGCACCACATCCAGCGCGCCCTCGCCCGAAGCGGCGCGAAATTCCCGCCCAAAACCATCGATAACGTCCATCGAAATGACATTGTCCGCCACGCGTCCCCAGGCTTGGGCGTGCGGCCCACAGGCATTGTTGCCAATCGAACCCCCAACTGTGGCCCGCGTCCAGGTGGACGGATCAGGCCCAAATCGCAGACCAAAAGGCGCCCCGGCCTTCTGAATATCGGCGAGCACCACCCCCGGCTCCACCGTAATCTGGCGCGCGGAAGGGTCGAGGGACAAAATCCGGTTGCAGTGGTGAGACGTATCAATGACCAGGCCAGGCCCGATAGAGTTGCCGGAACATGAGGTTCCCCGGCCGCGCATCGTCAGGGGCACGCCGGCGGACAGGGCTTCCAAAATCGTGTCGCGCAGCTGGTCAAGGTTCTCCGGTTGGGCGATCCGGTCGGGCACAATGCGATAGTTTGAGGCATCCGAGGCGTAAATGGCCCGGTTCAGGGGGTCTTGGAGGTATTTCACCATGGCCCTAGTGTATGTTACTTTTCCCAGTCTCCTGGCTATCCGAGGGTTTACTCAGAGCCTTTTTCAGAATCCCCAACGCGATGGGAATGACTGACACCGCAATGATGATGACAGCGATGAGCTCCACGTTGTTGCGGATAAAGGGCACTCCCCCTAGCGAAATACCGGCGACGATGAACACGCCGGTCCAGGCGATACTGCCGATGACATTCCACAGGGTGAAGTGCGCCCAGCCGTAACGACCGATTCCGGCCGCGATAGGCACAAAAGTACGCACGAAAGGAACGAAACGGCCCAGCACTACCGCGGGCCCACCCCACTTGCGAAAGAACACTTGGGCAGTCTGCAAATACTCGGTTTTCAGTACGCGCGCGTCGGGTTTGAAAAACCGCTCGCCAAACAGCAGCCCGAACCAGTAGCCGACCTGGGCTCCGGCGATTGCCGCCACAATCAGCACGAACAGAATCACAGCGAGGTTCATCGGCATCCGGTCTTGCAGCAAACCCAGCGCAAACAGCATCGAATCGCCGGGAAGCACCGGGAATAGCACTCCTGACTCGATGAACACGATTAGGGCGACGATGGCCACCATCCACACCCCGTAAGCCGAGATGAGGTGTTCCAACAGGGCGCCGGGGTCTTTCAGCCAGTCCAGCAAATTCGCAGTGAAAACCATGGTTCCAATCTTAGTTAATGTCGACAGTGGGGGATTCGGGCCGCAGGCTCGAACGGACAACAGCCAACGGCGAACGACAAACGGGCGGCTATTGCAGCGCCCACGCCACGTCCTGGTCGGACAGCGCGCCGGCACCGCCCACGATGACACCGTGGGAGCCGGCGGAGGCCCACAAGCCCTGCAAGAACGCGGGTTTTGACCCGGCCGGGGGTACCAGCACAAGTTTCGCGCCTTGCTTGACCGTGTAGGCTCCGGCGGAAAGGGCGTCCGGGAAGTTCCGTCCCGACACCATCACCAGGCCGTTTACGCCGCGTCCCAGGTCAAGGCTGGTGGCGAGGCCGAGGGCGGTTTCGTAGCGATCCGCCCCGGTGTAGGTCGCGCTCGCGTTGATACCGGCCGAAGCGACGGCAGACTGCGCCGGACCGCCGACCGTGATGATTTTAGTGCTGGTCAAAAGGGGGTTCAGGTAGCCTTGGGTGGCAGGGGGGAGGGTGTTTCCGCTAGACAGCACCAGGGAGGCCTGCAGCGCTCCGGCCGCGGCTCCGGCAGCCAGGGCGTCAGGGAAGTTGATGCCGTCAGCCACCAAGACCGCGCTGGGCGCGCCTCCCAGAGAATCGCGATATTGCGCGACTATCCGGGCGGTGTCAAAACGATCCGCGCCGATGAGTTCCACCAATTCCAGACCTTTAGCCTGAATCAGCGCCCGGTCGGCAGCGCTCAGCCCCACGGTCCCGCCCACGCGCACGACCCGGCGCAGCCCGAATTTATCTAAGGCTTTCAGGGCTTGGGGATCCAAGTGGTCGCGGGAATTCGACAGCACCAACGCGGAGCTCGTGACCCCGGCCAGCTGCGTTGCAGCCAAACCGTCAGCGGCAATCAAACCGGTGGTGAGAATCAGCGTTTCCACGTTGGGTGAAGCGTCGGCAATCATCCCGGAAGTATCCATCCGGTTGGCGCCACTGACCCGTGTAATGTGCGGCGGGAGCTGCTTGAACTCCAAAGTGCCGCTGCTCGCGCCGCGCACCGGCACCCCTAAACTCATCAGCCAGGGGGCAAAACGCGACATCGGCGAGGCGGCGTTAAACAGCAGCTGTTCGCTGTTGTTCGTGAAGGACGCATTGGATTTCGAGCTGGTGATGCCGACCACTTCGCCAGCCGCATTGTACAGAGGCCCGCCGGAGTCGCCTTTATCTACCGCCATCGGCACGGTGGCCAGGATGTTGCCACCAGCGGGAATCTGGAAACGCTGGGCGGTGTGGGCGTCCAAAGTGTTGACGTTGGCGCAGTAGTTTGCTTTGCCGCCAATCATTTGGGAGACGCCGTCGATGGTGGCGGATTCCTTAATGATGTAGTTTTGCCCGCAAATATACAGGGGAGTGCTGGGAGGTTGCACCGCCGCGCTGACCGGGGCGATGGGGTGATTCGCCGGGGTGGTCACCATCAGTGCCACGTCGCCTTGCGTGGTGCTGTCCCAAGTTACGCCGGTGGCTAGGGGTTTGCTAGCGGGAACTTGAGAGTTAGCGGCAAAAACCCGCGCCGGCCCTTGGGGCAAGTTCTTAAAACAGTGAGCCGCGGTCAGCACCATGTTGGGCGCGACCCAAACTCCGGAGCACATGGACGCCATTCCGTCCGGACCCGGTCCGATAACAATTTGGACGGTGGCGGGGTGCGGGTCAGGAATCTGTCCGGCCTGGGTGGAGCCCTTTTCTGGGGAGTTCACAAGGGGTGTCGCGCGGTCGAGTTGGTCAGCAGGGGTGGGCGGGAGGAGCCGGTGAACCTCGGTTGGTGGGTAACCTGGCGGGGTGTCGCTGGTCCCGGCTTGTGCGGGCGCGACCGGACCAATACCAACGAGAGCGAAAACCAACATGAATAGCGCCGGAACCCACAGGGGGCGGCGTTGTGTGAAACCAGGGACCATGAGGTCAATTATCGACTATAGACGGGGTTTTATCCAACCATAGCGGTTTCGTGACCGGACAAAAACAGAGTTCCATTCCGGGTGCGACTCCCACGCGGTCTGGGTACATTTGATATATGTATGTCAAGCTCGCTCGTTTTCTGGCCCTCAGGCCGAAGCGAGTTCTGGCATTTTGGATTTTGGTGGTTATCGCCACCGCACTGAGCGCGGTTACCGGATTTGGAGATCCCTTGTGGAATCGGCTCATTTCTGATGTACCCCAGGCGACCCCTTCCGAGTCTCATACCGGGCAAGTCATGGTGGAAAGTCACCAGACCGCGGCCTATTCCGTGATGGCCTATGTTTCCGGGGTTGATTTGCGCGCGGAGCTGGAGCAGGCGCCCAAGCTGGCCAGTCAGCTGGATGAGATGAAGGCTCAGGCCGAGAATCAGGGGGATGAAGCCAAGAAGCTCGGCGATGAGGCAAAAGCCGCTGGAGATCCGGCTCAGACACTGGCTAATCAGGCGCGAGCCCTGGGTGCGAAAGCAACCGAGCTGGGCAATCGCGCCACCAGCCTGGGAAACCAGGCCAAAGCCCTGGGACATGTTGCCCAGGAGGCGGGTGCGAAGGCTCAGGAGTTGAAGGCGCAAGCCGAGGCGGCGGGTGCGAAAGCGCAGGAGGCGGGTGCGAAGGCTCAGGAGTTGAAGGCGCAAGCCGAGGCGGCGGGTGCGAAAGCGCAGGAGGCGGGTGCGAAGGCCCAGGAGTTGAAGGCGCAAGCCGAGGCGGCCGGGGCAAAAGCCCAGCAGCTCGCCGCCAGCGGAGATATGGCGGGAGCTGGGGCGGCGAAAGCCCAAGCTGAACAACTCGGGGCTGCAGCCCAGCAGGCCGGAGCCCAAGCCCAAGAACAGGTCGCCGCCGCCCAACAACTCGGGGCCGAAGCCCAGGCGGCAGGCACCGAAGCTCAGACCGAGGCCGCTCGTGCCCAAGAAATCGGCGCCCAAGCGCAGGCGGCGGGGGAACAGGCTCTTGCCAGTGGAAACCAAGCCCAGAGTCTCGCCGCGCAAGCCCGCCGACTGGGTGACCAAGCCAAAGCGAAGGGCGACAGGGCTCAGGAACTGGGCGATCAAGCGAAAGACAAGGGCGACATCGCCAAAGACTTGGCGAACCGCGCCCAAGCGCTCGGCGACGCAGCCCAAGCGCTGGGCGACCAAGCCAAAGCGCTGTCCGAACCCGACTGGCCCGTCTCGAAAGCTCTGCACACCGAGCTGAAACAGTTTGAGACGAAACTGAAAGGGATGCCACACGTAGACACGGTGTCCTATCCCTTCGTGGAATATAACGCCATGCTCGATCCTCAAGCGCGGGAACTGGTGGCTAAGGACGGCCAGGGGTTTGTCATTGTGGCAACCATGGATTTGCGGGTCAACGGGAAAGCTCAAAAGACCCCGCCGGAACAGTTCGAGCCGGACGTGAGGAACGTGGAGAAAGCCCTGGGCGAGCTGGAATCCACGCTAAAATCGGCTCTGCCAAAAGATGCAGTGCAGTCCGATTTCCGGGTGCGGGTCACGGACGCGGACCTGGTAAATGACGCGGGAATCCAAACCCTTAAGAACGACCTGGTGCGCTCCGAATCTATTGGAATTCCGCTGTCTTTCCTGATTATGGCGGTCGTGTTCGGAGGATTTTTGGCTGCACTGCTGCCGCTGTCGGGAGCAATGGTGGCGATCTCCACCGCCTTGGCCATCATGTTGGGGATGACTTACCTGTTTGAGCAGCAGTCTTTCGCTGTCAACGTGATTTCAGTGCTGGGACTGGGGCTATCCATTGACTACGGCTTGCTGATAGTGTCGCGCTACCACGAGGAACTTGTGCGTTTGCGTGACCTGCCCGAAGACGAATGGAAACCTGACTTCTCCGGGGTGAAAAAACCCAAGACCCGCGAGCGGCTGGAAGCTCTGAATCCCCGCTACCTGCGGGCTTTGGAAATTACCCTGTCTACCGCCGGGCGAACGACTTTCTTTAGTGCCCTGACCGTGGCGATTGCGTCCTCCGGCATGATTTTCTTCCGGCCGGAACTGTTGAAGTCCCTGGGTATTGCGGGGTCCTCCACCGTGCTGCTGGCGATGATTGCGGCGCTGACCTTGGTGTCCGCGCTCATGTTTATGGCTTCCGCCCGCCTGGAAAAGCCCTCCATCCTGACCAAGATCCCGTTCCTGCGCCGCTTCATGGGCAACGTCGAGCCGGCACATGTGAAGCACCAGGTAGCGCAAAGCAAGGATCCGGATGGTGCACCGGAAGTTGACCCCGAAACGGAAAACACGTTCTTTTACCGGGTGTCCGTCGCGGTAACCCGCAAACCCTGGCTGTCTTTCATCGTTTCGGCGACGGTTTTGGTGGCGGCGTGTCTGCCATTGGCGACCCTGAACCTGCGCAACTCCCTGTTCGACATGCTGCCAGTACACAACGATCAAAGGCTTTTGTACGAAGAGTTGTCCGCCCAGGTGCCGCGTACCGGACTGCCCCCGGTGCGTATCGTCGCCGAGGACACCACGCCCGAAGAGCTTGATGCCTGGACTGAAGCAAACCTCAGCGATATCAAAGGAATCGCCCAAGTTTTTGCCGCTTCCCAACTGGGCGACACGAAGGACTCCGTGGCCATCGTGGATCTGGAAACGAAAGACATCGGTTCCCCGCAAGCCGAGAGGATCGTGAAGGAAATCCGGGATAAACCCCATGATTTCGAGCGTTATGTCATCGGCCAGGCGGCGAACCAAATCGACTTCATCTCGTCATTGGCCCAAGGCTTGCCCTGGGTGCTCAGCGTGCTGGTGATTATCACCATTATCCTGCTGTTCCTCATGACCGGCTCGATAGTGATACCGCTGCAAGCCCTGGTGATAAACACGTTGTCGCTGATGGCGACCCTGGGAATCTCTACCCTGGTCTTTGTTGACGGTTTCGGGGTGGAGTTGTTGGGCGCCCAAAAACTGCCGGGGCTGGAATCTTACGTGGTCGTCATGCTGATGTGCTTCGGCTTCGGGCTGTCGATGGACTATGAGCTGTTCCTGCTATCTCGAATGAAAGAGGTGTGGGACGAGACCGGGTCGGCCCGTCTGTCGGTCATTCAAGGTTTGACGCGCTCGGCCCGGATTGTGACTTCCGCTGCGACCATTCTGGTCTTTGTGTTCCTCGCGTTCGTGACCGGGCACATGATTGTGTTGAAGCAGGTCGGGTTTATTTTGGCGTTGGCGGTCGCCTTTGACGCCACTATCGTCCGCATGGTGCTGGTGCCTTCCGTGATGGCGTTGTTCGGCCGGGTGAACTGGTGGGCGCCGCGACCCTTGCGCCGCCTGCATAATCGCTTCTCGGAAAGTTTCACGCACCACGGGTGAAGTAGCCCGGTAATAATTCCAGGTAAATGTAGGGTAAAAACTTCCCTGCGATTTTGGTCATAAAGCGTATACTCGCGGGCCTCTAGGTGGTATGGTTTTTCTGTAAAACGAGTGATTTTGAAAGGAAAAACCGTGAGTCTTCCTCCACCTCCCGAAAACGAATCTTTGCCGCCCGCGCCTGTAAACCCCACGACCTACCCCGGAGCCCAGCCAGCGATGCCTCCCGCGCAGCCTCAACATACCGCGCAGCACGTCGCGCAGCCTAGCCAGCCGGAACAGCCCGGTTTTGCCCCGGCTCAACCCGCTGCTCCAATGCAGCCAGTCGCACCTTCTGTGATGCCTCCGGTTTCTTATCAGCCAATGCCTCCCGCTCCGGTCCAGCCGATGCCTCCGGCTGCGGGTCCGGCGATGCCTCCGGCTCCAGGGCAGCCGATGGGTGTGCCCCAAGCTGCCGGGCAACCTGTTCCGCCTGTGACCGGTGCACAGCCCATGGTTGGCTACACCAACCAAATTCCCGGTGGCGCTCCTGGCCAGGGGGGCATCTACATCGCGATGCCAAAGCAAGACGGCGAATTCATGAAAGCCTTGAAGGCGATTTTCCCCACATTTAAGCGGATTCACAAATCCCAAGGCGACCAGGTAGTGCTGGAGAACCTGCAGCTGAAAGCCTGGTGGTGGGTGATGTTCCTGCTGTTCAGCCTCATTTCCGGCTTGGCATATTCCGTTGGGGTAGCGCGTTCAGCGGACTTGATGGTGGGCGGTTTTATCAACGGTTTGAGCAATTCCATCGGAGCCGGAAGCATTTCGCCCTACTCCATCCTCAGCTTCGGGTACTGGTTCCTGGTCTTTTTCGTGGCCATCATCGTGTCTTTTGTGGCAGTCATTCTCCGGGCGGTTTTTGTCAAAGCTACTGTGGCAACGTTTAAAGGGGACATGACTTTCCTGCAATGCTGCAACGTGGTGGCTACCGGTCTGGTGCTTCCCACCATTGCGCTGGCAGCTATTTTCGTAATCGAGCTGCTGCCCATCCCGTTCTTGACTATGCTGCTGGTGGTCTTATTGACGATAGCGTTCCTCGGTGGCTTGTTCATGATGGAGCTGCTGATTAGTGCCGCTATTCGCAATATTACGCGGACTGAAAAAACTACCGCCTTGTGGCACTCTATGTTCTTGGTGTTGTGCCTGGCTTGCTTCACCTTCGTTTACCTGATTCTAGGATTTACCACCACCACCATCGCGATTGGTAGTAGCGCGGTTTCAGCCGGCACTGGCATGGTCCAGGAGGGGTTGGACAATATGGGAGGGCCGAATTTGGGAGATGCCCTCGAAGAAATGCTGGGACAATAACCCTCGCGGCGAGTCTGAGAACAGTTCCCTGGGGAAGCGGCGAGAGTCTCGTGGCAACCCCGGGGAACTTTCTTTTGCTTTAGGCCGGCCGCCGCGAACTTGACCGCAGTCTGAATCCGCCACCCGATAAAAACAACCCTGCGAGTTACTGATAGGATAAACCCGTCACGGGGACCATCCCGCCCCGGCCCGTTCGAGGCCGGAAACTGTTGACATTCAGGAGTTATACGTGCGTATAGGAATACCGAGAGAGCCCGCTGAGGGGCAAAAACTGGTATCCGCCACACCTGACACCGTTGGCAAACTGATTAAGTTGGGTTATGAGGTCATTGTCGAAGCCGGAGCTGGCTCCGATGCGTCGTACCCTGACCAGCTTTATCGCGATGCCGGTGCCGAAGTGGTGGGACCGCAGGAAGTTTGGCAGGCAGACATTGTCACGACTTTGGACACCCCGCCGCAAGACAAAATCGACCAGCTGCGTGAAGGCACCGTGTTGATTTCACGCCTCGGGGTGCGTATCCACCCCGAAATCGCCGAAGTGTTCGCTAAACGTAACGTGACCGCGATTTCGATGGACGCCGTGCCGCGCATTACCCGCGCTCAAGCGATGGACGTGCTGTCCTCGATGGCAAACATCGCTGGTTACCGCGCGGTTATCGAAGCCGCTAACGCTTTCGGGCGTTTGTTCACCGGCCAGGTCACAGCCGCCGGCAAGATGCCCCCCGCCAAGGTTTACGTCATTGGCGCTGGTGTTGCCGGTCTGGCGGCTATCGGCACCGCGAACTCGATGGGTGCCATCGTCCAGGCCACCGATGTGCGCGCCGCCGCGGCGGAACAGGTGGAATCCATGGGCGCTGAGTTCGTGGAGATTCCCGCTCCCGCTCAGGAATCCTCGGACGGCTACGCCAAGGAAATGAACGAGGACCAGGCCAAAGCGGCCCTGAAACTCTATACGGAACAGGCCGCCGCTTCTGACATCGTCATCACTACCGCCCAGATTCCGGGTCGTCCCGCCCCGCTGCTGCTCACTGCAGAAGCGGTGGGGGGCATGAAGCCCGGTTCCGTCATCGTGGACATGGCGGGCGGCAACTGCGAACTGACTAAGGCCGGGGAAGTGGTGGTAACCGACAACGGCGTGACCATCATCGGCTTTACCGACCTGGCGAACCGTCTGCCCGGCCAGGCCTCCCAACTCTACGGGCAAAACATTGTGAACCTCATGAAACTGATGACCCCGGAAAAGGACGGCACCATCGTCTTTAACCTGGAGGACGAAGTCGTGCGGGCCATCACGATTGCCCATGAAAAGGACGTGTTGTGGCCTCCGCCGCCCATTTCGGTCTCGGCGGCCCCGGCCAAGCCCGCTCCCGCAGCGGCAGCGCCCGCGGCTGCTGAACCGGAAAAGCCGAAGTCCCACGCCATGCGGAACTTCTGGATTTTCGTGGCCGCCGTGCTGGGCGTGGCCCTGGTCGCGGTGACACCGTTCTCAATGCTGCCCTACTACATCATTTTGGCGCTGGCGATTGTGGCCGGGTTCTACGTCATTACCAACGTGACCCACTCGCTGCACACCCCGCTGATGAGTGAAACGAACGCGATTTCGGGCATCATCCTGGTCGGCGCGATTCTCTCGTTGGCCCAATCGACCTCGTGGATTGTGACGGGCCTAGCAGGTCTGGCCATCCTGATTGCTTCTATCAACATTTTCGGCGGTTTCTTTGTGACCCACCGTATGCTCAAGATGTTCCAGAAGGAGGACTAAGCCATGTTGCACACACTTGTGAACCTTGCCGCTAACGCGACTGACCACGCCGACATGACCACCCTCGCCTACTGGAGCGATCACGTCGAATACTTCGCCTACCTCATCGCCGCCCTGCTGTTCATCATGGCCTTGGCTGGCCTGTCTAACCAGACGACCGCCCTGCGCGGCAACAAGTTCGGTATCGCCGGCATGAGCATCGCGCTGGTGTCGATTATCTTTGTCGCCCTGACGGCCACCCCGCCGGCAAACGCCGTGACCCACGTCGGTCAAACCGCCTCTATCCTGGTGGGATGTATGCTGCTGGGGGCGATTATCGGCTTGTGGAAAGCCAAGAACGTGAAGATGACGGGAATGCCCGAACTCATCGCCCTGCTGCACTCGTTTGTAGGTCTGGCGGCGGTGCTGGTCGGGTTCAACACCTTCATGGAACTTTCGGCCACCGACAACGCGGAAACCGTGCGCGACATGGGCTTCCACCTGGGCGAAGTCGGGATTGGCATCTTTATCGGCGCGGTGACCTTCACCGGGTCCATCATCGCCTACCTGAAGCTCTCGGCCAAGATTAAAGGCAAGCCGTTGATGCTGCCGGCGCGGAATTTCCTCAATATCCTGATGATTCTGGCAGTTATCGCCATGATTGTGTGGATGATTGTGGCCAAGCGGACCGACCCGGCTGGCGCCGATGCCACCCTGCTCCAGCAGCAGTGGATTGCTTTGGGTGTTCTGACCGCGATTTCCCTGGTGCTCGGTTTGCACCTGGTGGCCGCCATTGGCGGCGGCGATATGCCGGTGGTCGTGTCCATGCTGAACTCGTACTCCGGCTGGGCGGCCGCGGCGGCGGGCTTTATGCTGTCCAACCCGCTGTTGATTATCGTCGGTGCCCTGGTCGGGTCCTCCGGTGCGTTCCTGAGCTACATCATGTGTAAAGGCATGGGCCGCTCGTTTATCTCCGTTATCCTCGGCGGTTTTGGCGAGGGTGCGGGCCCGAAGCAGGAAGCCAAGGATTACGGCGAACACACCGAAATCAAGGCTCCCGAAGCCGCAGAGATTTTGAAGGGCGCCAAGTCCGTCATCATCACTCCCGGTTACGGCATGGCTACCGCGGGCGCGCAGTTTGCGGTAGCGGACTTGACCAAGAAGCTACGTGAGGCGGGCGTGGAGGTTCGCTTCGGGATTCACCCGGTGGCGGGCCGTCTGCCTGGGCACATGAACGTGCTGTTGGCCGAGGCTAAGGTGCCTTACGACATCGTGCTGGAAATGGACGAGATTAATGACGACTTCCCCGATACCGATGTGGTCTTGGTCATCGGTGCAAACGACACCGTGAACCCTGACGCCTACGAGCCAGGCTCCCCGATTGCGGGCATGCCGGTGCTCCACGTCTGGGAGGCGGGGCGCGTGATTATCTTCAAGCGTTCGATGGCGACCGGCTACGCCGGGGTGCAAAACCCGCTGTTCTTTAACGAGAACTCGGACATGCTCTTTGGTGACGCCAAAGCCTCCGTGGAGGAAATCATCAAGAACCTGTGAAGTTTTTGCAGAGCGGTTTCCCCTGCCTTCCGGCGGGGGAAACCGTTTTTTATCCCCGCAGAGCCAGTCCTGGCGTTGAGAAACCAGAACTGAAACGAAACCCCAGTAAAAAAGCAAAACTGCGCGTAGCATGGTTGTATATGTCGACTCGGTGAAAGCGGTAAAATGGCTGGGTTAAGGCGGCAAGTTTTTGCAAGGATGCCCATCTACATCGCGATAATTTTTCCTAGACCCGATCTACGGTGCGCGAGCGACCGATTTCGCTTCACTAAACGTCTACTCTCCATAATTGCAATCGCTACAACCTGCAGTTTTAGAAAACCTGGGTGTGCAAACCCCCAGATTCCAGTTTGAAATCGGTTGCTCATGCAGCTGCTTCGAAATGCGGGAGGGTTTCGGGTCCGAACCGCGCCAGTGAATGCCTAAACGCAAAAATCCTCGAAGGGGAACAAAATGGTGGCGGCGCAAAATTACGCCGCCACCATGAGACACAGTTCCTGGCTGAAAGCCTAGAGCACGCCGTGATGTTTGGCGGCGGCCTCGAAGCGGCTTTCGACCTCGGTCCAGTTCACCACGTTCCACCAGGCCTTGACGTAGTCAGCTTTGACGTTCAAGTAATCCAAGTAGAAAGCGTGCTCCCACATATCCAGCATGAGCAGCGGAATTTGGGCAATCGGAATGTTCGACTGCTGGTCGAACAGCTGGAAGATGACCGGGCGACCCGCCACGCTATCCCAAGCCAGCACCGCCCAGCCGGAGCCTTGCAGTCCGGTCGCGGCCGCGGTGAAGTGCTTTTGGAAGGCTTCGAAAGAACCGAAGTATTCATCAATCGCCGCAGCGAGTTCGCCGCTGGGACGATCCGGAGTGGCGTTAGCCGGACCCATCATCTTCCAAAAAGCGGAGTGGTTAGCGTGTCCGCCCAGGTTGAAAGCGAGGTCCTTTTCGAGCTGGTTAATCGTGGCAAAGTTGCCGGTAGCGCGGGCTTCTTCGAGCTTTTCCAAAGCCGTGTTCGCGCCGTTCACATAGTTGGCGTGGTGCTTGTCGTGGTGCAGCTGCATAATTTTGCCGGAGATGTGCGGCTCCAGAGCAGCGTAATCGTAGGGGAGTTCGGGGAGCGTGTAAACCGCCATGTTTTGTTCCTAACTGTTGCAGTCAGATCCGGATTGACCCGACGGCTCGATTCTATCCGAGCATACGCGGGCTGTCTGCGGAGTATCGCCTATAGCAAAATCCCGGCCGCTAAATTTTTCGCCCGGCGGGGAAATATGTAGAATAGTAGGCGCTGCTTTTTGCAGAATAACCAAATACCTGGAGGATTCGCCTAGTGGCCTATGGCGCACGCTTGGAAAGCGTGTTGGGTGCAAGCCCTCGGGGGTTCGAATCCCCCATCCTCCGCTAGTTGAATCTGAAACCCTTGGAAAGCCAAGGGTTTCAGTGTTTTTAGCCCGGTATTTCAGCGATTGTGTGATTTTCATATTTTCCACACAGTATGATGATTTCCATGGAATTCCATTCCGTTAGCCCTCATATAGCCCTCGGGTTGGGGTGATTTAAGATTTCTGGGAGGTCTGATGTCTGAAAAAGCTGCTGTTGAAGATGAGCAGCCAAAGAAGAAGCGAAAGTCTCGTAAAGGCTTCGGTTCCATAGAGAAGCTCAAGTCCGGGCGATACCGGGCATATTGGCGTAAAGGCAGCATCAAGGTTTTGGCAGATGAGACCTTTCCCAATCGGCAGTTGGCCAGTGATTGGCTGGCGGCTCAACAGGTGGCTATTGCTAAGGGACTGATTGACCCTGAGTTAGCTGAGGAAGAACTGAGCCCGGTCAAAGCTGACGTTCCCACATTCAAGGAATGGAAGGAAACCTATCTAGCTAGGAGAGAGAAGGAGGGCGGTATGAAGCCAAAGACGATTCAATCGTATAAATCCTGTTTCAACGCCCACCTTGAGGACACCTTCGGAGATATGCTCATCAATCTCATAACTAACCAGCAGGTGAAGGATTGGTATAACAGCTTTGACGGGAAGAAGCTGGGTGCGAGGAAATCTACCTACCGCGTATTTTCTGCCCTGATGAATGCTGCGGTTGATGAAGGGCTGATTGACGCTTCTCCCGTTCATGTCAAGGGTGCTGTGTCAAAGAAGCCCACGACCGACAATCACCGCAACATTGTGGCGACCAGCGACCAGGTTCATCGTCTTGCTGCGGCTATGCCGGACGAATATGGGATTGCTGTACTGTTAGCGTTCTGGTGTTCCCTCCGTTTCGGAGAGATAACTGAACTACGCCGAAAAGACATTCGGTTCGAGGGAGAAAAAGCGGTCATTAGCGTTACCCGTGCTGTGCAATATGCGGCTGGCTTTGGTTACACAGTTGGTCCGCCGAAGAGTGAAGCCGGTATCCGGGACCTTGCGGTTCCGTCAGCAATTGTCGCTGATTTAAAGGAGCACATAGCCAAGTACGTTGCCCCGGATAAAGAATCATTGTTGGTTCACTCTCCCGCTTCGCTAGTCAAGTGGTACTCTAACAAATCTATGAATGGCCATTTCGCTAAGGCAAAGAAAGCAGTTCCTGACTTAGACCAACGATTTACCTTCCACGGACTTCGCCACTCCGGGCTTACCCTGGCTGGCCAATCCGGGGCAACCCTGGCAGAGCTTATGCATCGGGCTGGCCATACCAATGCAGAGACTGTCATGATATACCAGCACGCTACCCAAGACCGAGACGCCGCCATTGCCGAAAAAATGAGTGCAATTTCAAACTAGTTGCGTACAGTCCGGTTGGTTTCGAAGCCTCGCTTTTTAAGCTCCTTTATTTATCCATCATGTGCATTTATCATTTAATACACGAAAGGGCAACAGGTAAATGTTCCATGTGAGAGGAATGCATGGAGTTGACGAATAAAGAAAGGAGGCGTGTTGTGTCTTACTCTGATATGCATCCGGACATTTGCGTGTTCACGGTTAATGAAACTGCGAGGCGTTTGGGTTTGAGTCGACGTAGTGTTTACCGGCTGATTGCTGATGGGCGGTTGAAAGCTGTACGCCTGGATGGCATCGGTTCGGGTGTACGTGTCACTCCGGACAGTCTTAGAACTTATTTGAGCAAAGCCATCCATTGAGCCACTGTTTATCCATATCCCCGCATATTTAAGGTTCCCAGTCACCCGACCATTCTAGAAGGAGCGGGTTGGCGTCTGGTCTTGGGTTTTTGGTGGGGCGGTATTGGTCTTGGGATTTTCCTTTAGCCCTCGATTTCCGCCTGGCAAGGTACCCGGTTTTTTGGCTGGTAGCGGCGGAAATTGAGGGCTGTTTCTTCTTTCCCTGGGATAACTGCACCCTTTTTTACCTGCTGCTTGCTGTGGCTGGGGCTGGTATTCCCCGGGCTGGCGGGTTGTTCCCTAATGGATGGCTGCATTGTTCTGCTCTTTCTGCTAGCGGAACACGCGATGTACTGCCTCTGTTGCGGGAATGCTGCGGGTTTCCGCTGGCGGGTGTGTGGTTGCGGCGGCTGGGGGCTGTGTGGTCTGGGGTGTGGTTCTTCGAGTAAAGGAACGGTAGTCGGTGCGGGAAAGCTTTTGGGTGTGGCGGTCTGCCGTGCCCGTAGGGCTAAGGCAGACCGCCTGTGGGGTAAGGTTGTTTGCCGTTCGCTGTTCATTATTGTTTTTTTAAATTTCGGAGAATGCATCCTCATCAGCGAACTTGCTCCCCAGCACCCCGTCTAATAGCTCTTTCCTTTCCAGGGGCAAATCGAACGATATTAACCAACAACGGAGCAGCCAAGAGGGCTGTTCCCCTAAGCAGTAAGGAAAAGAACAATGACTACGATTCCATTTGAAACAAACACGCCGCTCGTCGTAATGAGCGGCCCACGCCCTGCCTTTGTGTACGAGGGCGGGGTACGCACGGAGAAAAGACTGCTGGACGCCTTGGGGCGTCCGCAAGCTAGGTTCTCTGGTGTCTCCATGATTGGCGAGGAGCCAACGGAAGTCACGGTGGAGCTTCCCGAAGAAGCCTCTGAACCGGCAGTTGTCGGCGGCACCGTCATCCTTACCGGTTCCAAGCCTTTGAAGGCTGAGCTGTCCGGCGGGGATTACGGGTCTGTCCGAGTGAAAGTCATCGGCTGCGACCGGCTTATTCCAGGCCCGTCTGCCGTGAAGATTTTCGAGCAGATTAAAGCAGCCCCGGCTCCTAAACAGTAGGCATCCGCCTCACCGGTGGGGGCGGCTGTAGCTAACTGTTCCGGTCGCCCCCCACCAACTCAAATCCCCTGGGAGGTTTCTATCTCCCAATTATTAACAATTTCTCTACGAAAAGGAGTAGATGAAAATGAATACGACAAAGTTTATCAATAGGTTATCGTTCTGGGTTTTGTCTAAAATCTGGGTCACCTGCTTGTGGCTGCCGGTGTTGCTGCTTGCATGGGTTTTTGTGGAGCCTGCGTTCAGTTGGGCTGGCATCAAAGTAGTAGGTATTGCTGCCGGGGTCTTGTTCCTGGCGGGTTTGGTTATTCCTCAGTTCTGGTATGCGGTGCCGGTGTTGGGCGACGTTTGGCGTGCCTATCAGAAACGTGCTGTACGCCGGGGCAGGGAGGCTCTTGCCGCGTGCGAGCTGGTGTCTAAGAGCGACGCGGAGCATTGCAAGACGAAGCTGATGGGCAGGTTGTGGGAATTCGACTGCCCTGCTGTGGCTTCTAATAATGACAGTGCCGGAGTGTTTCAGCTTATAAGCGACCATTTGGGCTGGTTCGGTGCCAAGGACATGGAGGTTGTGGAACATGACGATTCGGGTCACTGGCTGATTCGGTTCTTGAAACAGCCTGACATGAAAGCACCCATCAGGAGGCTGCATGTTTTAACGGAATTCCCTGAGTTACGTGCTGATACTTCCTCTATCGAGTACGGGGTGGACGGGTTCGGCGACGAGCAGTATTTCTTCCTCCGTAACCAGTCGGGAATGCTGGTCGGGGGAATGCCCGGAGCGGGTAAATCCGCTGGTATGCAGGTCGTTGTCGGCTCCTTGCTGACTTCTCCGAATACACAGGTTCATGTTATTGACGCCAAAGGCGGGGCGGACTGGTCTTGGACAGAAGACATGGCACAGTCTTACATAGGCGACAGTAGCGATTTCGATGCTGTTCTTGAGCGTCTGGAGTCTATACAGGCCGAGATGTACCGCAGGCAGTCTGGCATATATGAAGAATTCGGGGTCGCTAACTTTTGGGACAAGCGGCTTAGCAGAAACTGCCCCCTGATTTGCCTGGTAATTGACGAGGTGCAGACTTTTCTCGATGTTAAAGGTGCAGGCAAGCAAGACAAGGAGAAAATCACCGCGATTATCGCTGACTTGATAAAAAAGGGCAGGTCAGCAGGTATTTTCTTGATTCTTGCTACCCAGAAACCCACCGCCGACGCTATACCCACCAGCATTAGGGACAACATAGGTATCAGGGCTTGCTTCCACGTCGCCACCCGCGAAGCAGAACAAGCAGTCCTTGGGTATCCGGCAGAAAACACTCTTTCCCTGGCATACACAATCCCTGCCGACAACCCCGGCCAGGCAGTAGTGGTCACGCATGACGGATTCCGCCGGAACGTCAAATTCTCGTATGTTCCCCCTTACATCCTGAAACGCTACGCCGAACAGGCCAGACAGGCAAAAGAAGGAGCTGCACTGTGACCCAGGAACAAGAAGCAGTTTGCGAATCGAACGCTGACCGGGTGCGAGTTCTTGCTGGTGGCGGCACCGGCAAGACTCACACCATGGCCGAGCTAGCCAGGCGAAACCCGGAGGGCTGCCTGGTGCTTGCCTATACTGTCGCTGCCGCCAGGGAGTTTTATAGCCGTACCATGAATCCTCTGGTAGAAGTACGGACAGTTCATTCCCTGGCGTTGGAAATCCTGCGGGTGTTTCCGGGCATTGAAATCCCTGAAATCAACCATGAAGAAGCAATTGACGAACTGGCTGGCGACTGCCTGGTTGATGCTGGTGTTCCCAACAGTTCAAGCAACCGGAAAATCCTCGTTAAAGGCTTGGATTTCCTGCTGGCCAGAGAGTTCTCCCTGGAAGGATTTGCGTCTTCGTCTTCCACCCTGGCAGCGGCGAAACTCCCACGATTAACCGAGTCCCTTTACAGCCAAATGGTTGCAAATGGGCTTGCCACTTTTAACATGTGGGTGTATCTCGCGGTGTTGCTCTTGGAAAACAACCCGGACTTCCTCAAGGCACAATCCCAACGCTGGCAGACGGTCATCGTGGACGAAGCCCAAGACCTGACCCCGCTGCTCGCCCACCTTATCCGGCTGCTGGCCGGGGGCTCCCGCTTGGTCATAGTGGGCGACCCGTGCCAGGAGATTTTCGGCTACTCCGGGGCAGGAATCCCCTGGTTCACCGACCCAGGATGGGAAGAATACCATCTGACGACCTGCTTCCGTTCCGCTCCTGAAATTCTAGAGGTGGTCAACCGTGCCCGTACCGACGGGTTAACCGTTTCTGCCGCGAATCCCAGGCTCGCTGGGAGCGTGGAACGTCACAGTTATGACCCCGGCAATAAGGATTGGGACAGGCTCTTCGCAGACAACATACGTTCCAGCCGGGAGGCGGGAACCGTTGCGGTGCTCGCCCCTACCCATGCTGAACTACGCAGGGCAGGAAAAATCCTTGACGCTGCTGGGATTCTCTACCGGCAAAACAACCCCGACGACGAGCCAGACTTCATCGCCCCCGCACCCCGCACGACCAAGGGAGGGACGGTCATTCTTTCCACGATTCACTCCGCTAAAGGCATGGAATGGGACTCGGTGCACGCCATAGCCATGGGAAGCTTGGTACACCCCAGCGTACTCACGGGATTCCAAGAAAGGAATTTGCAGCATGTGGCGGTTTCCCGCCCGAAAACCCGCCTCTACATGTACTTCTGGGAAGGTGGGGAGAATGTCTAACAATCAGGCATCCAAAGCGAAAGAACTGTACAGGAAAGCTAATAAGTTCTGTTCGAATCCCCGCATCATTAAAGGGAAATATTACAATTGCGGTTCTCGCCTCGTCTCAGTCTGTTCTCATTGTGCCTACCTGTACAGGGGTGACTGGTTGGTCATCAGCTACAGCGGCTGCCTGCCAGGGAAAAATCTTCCCGCAGAGGCATTGGAAGGCTTCGTTTTTTATTTCCTGACGCTCACCGCACCCTCGTTCGGGGCAGTTCACTACGTTCCTAAAGACCACGACAAACTGAAAATATGCGGCTGCGGCAAAACCCACACCCCGGAAGACCTGGGGTTCAAAGGAGTCCCGTTAGACCCGGATTCCTACGATTATGCAGGGCAGGTCGCCTGGAACAAGTCTGCTGCCTCTCTTTGGGGCAACACTTATCGGGCATTGAGAGAAAAATACCCGTCCCTGGATTTTTTCAAAGTATGGGAATGGCAAGCACGTGGTGCCTTGCATCTCCACGCAGTACTCAGGGTGAAACAGTCTGAAGGGACGAAGCCCGAAAAAATCACAGAAATCGCTTTGAATCAGCACTCACACGGGCACGGGTGGGGCGAAAAATCTTTATGCGAGCCCGTGAAAGACAGTACGGAACGCGAGAAACGCACCAAGTACACAGGCAAATACGTTTCATACTCCGCGAAATCCTGGGGACAATTCCTTACCTCCCAGCAATACGACCCGACCCTCATCAACGAGCACTACCGCCGCCTGGACAAGGCAGCGAAAGAGCTGGTTTGCCCCAAATGCGTGAAAGGCGAGACCTGCACCGCCGCCTGCCACGCCAATTTCGGTGCGACCTCCCGCGTAATCTCCAACTCCAGGAAAAGCAAGGACACCCCCGGCTGGTCTTTGAACGGAACAACCAGGAAAGTCTTGAAGCAGAAACGCTACAACCTCTACACCTCCAACTACGACCGCGACGAAACCAAGATTGGTATGGCACGAGCCAAGAAGGCACGTCAGGAACTAGCCAACCTTAACTCCAGCCGGCAAGACATCGCCGCCAGGTTCGCTAACATCACTGCCAGATACTACAAACCCGGCACAACCCGCCCCGGCACAAAGAATCACCGCTCCAAGCCCTCCCTGACAGGACTCCCCACCCCGTTCTAACCGCACCGGGTCGCCCAACATGAAGCCGTATTCCATCCATGCCTCGGCGACCGGTGATAATAGTGGCGTCAACGCCACTCCAATTACGGCCACAGCAAGCGGTTTGCCTCAAGGCGTCACCTATACAGTGACCAGGGATTCCGGCTCGGACCAGCGTGGGGTCACTGTTGCATTCAGCGGCACCGCGAAAAAGCCAGGAATTTACCCGGTCACCGTGAGCTTCGAGAGGGCTAATACTACGGGCAGGGGAACGGTGGCCAGGTTCAATATTCACGTCTCCGACACCACTGCCCCGGTCATCCAGCCCATTTCAGACAAAACCTTGAAGACGGACTCTAAAATCACTCCCGGCAAGAACCGGGTGAGCATTCCGTTCCAAATCACCGACAATTCTGGGGTGTATATCGTCAGTTCAGTAACCGGTCTGCCGAAAGGATTGTCCTGGACGAAATCCGGTATCACCGGGAACATCGACCCGTCCGAAACTGGGAAAACTTTTGACGTGACGGTGAACGCGGAAGACACTATCATTCCGGGGCATCCGACGCATGAAATCAACAAGTCCTCGGAGTCTTTCCGGATTACTGTTGTGGACGGCACGGAGCCGGACATCGGCACCACCGATTTCGCGGGACTAACCGACCGGTTGGAGCCGCAGCCTGGGCAGGTTAGCCGGGAGGTTAGTTTCGAGCTGGTCACGGGCGACAATTCCGGGATTAATCCGGACGTGTCTTTCTCTCGTCCGCTGCCGGACGGCCTGAAATATGACAAGTTCACGAAGATGATTACGGGCAGGTTAGAACCGCACACGTTCTTGCAAACCCCGTACCGTCTGACCGTTATCGCGAAAGACCGGGCGGGTAACGTCCGCAACAAGTTGATGACTGTAACGATTTCGGACGGTACTGAGCCGCAAATCACGTTCACCGACCAGACGGCGAACACGGGGGACAATTTCTCTTACACGTTCCCGAACGTTTCGGACAATTCCGGCAATAGGCCGAAAGTGACGTTGGAAGGGATTCCTCGCGGCCTGGGATGGAACGACGTGTCCTACACCCTGTCCGGGACTATTCTGCCGGAGCTGGCCAGGAACAACGGCATCAACAAGATGACGGTTGTTTCTAGCGACCTGGCGGGCAACTCTACTAATCCGAAAGTGTTTATCTTGAAAGTCATCGACACGACCCCGCCCGAGATTCCCGAAATCATCAAAGACGAACACGGCAACCCTCTGGTTGTCGACGGGCTGCATGTGCTCAATGACGACACCACCACCACGGAGGACGTGTATTCTAGGCAGATTGTCGCCACAGACAATTCCGAGTCCGACTTGAAGTATGACATCAGCGGGCTGCCTTTAGGGATAGGGTACGACGAGGACACCGGGCTGATTTCCGGCATGACGAAGAAGCCGGGGGTTTACCCGATAGACGTGAAAGTGACCGACCTGTCGGGCAACACCTCTGTCGGTGCCAGGTACAACCTGACTGTTCTGGACAAGACCTTGCCGTCCATGGTTGGCGACCCGCAGCTGACCGGGGAAACCTCTGTTAAAAACGAGGTGGAGCTGCAATTCAGCGACAACGACGGCTTCCCGCCCTCGTTAGAACTGGGGCAGATGCCACAAAACAACGCGACCCAAAACATCGCCACTGAGGTAGTTCAAGACCCTGCCACGGGGCTCACCACCTTGAAAGTAACGGTCATAGCCCGCACCCCGGGAGTACGGGAGTTTCCTGTCACAGTCACCGACCGTGCAGGCAACGCCTACACGGACAAGGTTGTGATAAGCATAGTGGACACCACTCCGCCGACTATATCTGGCGTCACTGTCAGATGCGAGACCGGCAAGCCTTGCAACAAGAAAATCAATGTCAGCGACAACTCCGGCGGTAAAACCACTGTGACTGTGGATAATCCGGGGCAACTGCCGCCCGGGGTGACTATTGATGCGGACGGCAACATCACCGGCTCCACCGACAAGCCCGGGGAATACCGGGTTGACGTGACGGCTAAAGACGAGTCCGGCAACGAGGCGAAAGCCGTCGTGGTGATTATCGTGACGGACTCCACCCCGCCGACCGTCACGATAGACGGCAAAGATACTAGGGACGCCAACGCCGAATACACTTTAGAGGTCGGTTTCCCGATAAACCCGATTAGGTTGGAGACCAGCGACAACTCCGGCGAGACCCCACGCCTGGAGTTCGGGCCGCTGCCTGACGGGCTGCAATCCGCCCCCGACCGTAAAGGCGGAACCATTTCGGGCACCCCGATTAAAACCGGGGACTACACCACCCACGCTACCCTGACAGACCCGTCGGGTAACATTACTAAGTTCACTATCCTGTTCCACATCATCGACACCACTGCCCCGAAAGCGACCGGCGGGGAAGGCTCCAAGATAGTGAACGGGCACATCCAGTGGACCGTGGAAGCCGGAACCGATATAGAACTGAAAATTAATGTGAAAGACAACAATCCCGGTGTGAAGCCCCTGGTGTCGTTGGCTTCCGGGAAGCTGCCCGATAATACGGAGCTCAGCCAGGACGGTGTGTTGAAAGGGAAGCCGCGTGACATCGGAGTTTACAATTCTATTTGGCGTGTAGCCGACCCGGCAGGCAATAAGACCGACATACAGGTCATGGTGAACGTGGTGGATACTACTCCGCCGATGATAGTCATGCCGAAGACGCTCTCCCTGCCCGCCTGCGAAACAATGGTGAACCTTACTTATCCGATACAGATTCTGGACTCGGCACGCAACGGAGCCGTGGAAGTTACTAATACGACAGGTGCCCCCGACGGGCTGAAATATTCTCATGCCGACTTCATCAAAGACCGCCAATTCTTCGGAATTCTAGGCAAGAAAGCGAAACCGGGAACCGTCTACCATCCGGAGTTCACGGCACGCGACAAAGCCGGGAACCTGGCTACTGAGACCGGAACCATCAAAATAGTGGCCTGCACCCCGGAAGAAATCGAGAAAGCGTTAAAAAATGCCCCGCAGGTCCCAGACGGGCTGCGTGACGGCTACCCCGACGCCGACATCTCCGGCTCTAATAACGTCGGCGGCAACATCGGGCCGCGTGCCGGGGCAGGAACCCTCGCGAAAACCGGCGTCGCCATCGGCGGCCTAGCACTGGTAGGTGCCATGGCTGGGCTCGGCATACTGGCGGCACGCAAGTCCAAGAAACAGATGAAGTGACGTTATCCCCCCGCCAGGTTGGGGGCGGGGGAAACTTGAGGTGTCATTTTGGCACCTCAAGACTCGGAGGTTATCGACAACGTGACGTGATATTCTTGTATGTGGGAGCACCTGCTCCGACATAACGAAACGGGCGCTCATAGACATGGCTCCTGTCTACTAGAAGCCAAAAATATATTCAATAATGTCTTGGTCACCTTCCTTAGCTGCTCGAATAGCTAAGGAAAGTGACCAAGACTTTTATCAAGTCATCTTGTCTCCGTCTTTTCTTCGACTTTGATATTTCTGCCTATCTCGACGCCACATAGACAATGCGGATGGGGTCGGGCGGATTCCGGCGGCTTTTAGGGAGTTTTTATTAATAGCTAACCGAAGTCCCATACTGCGTAGACAATAAACGCAACGATATTAGCTCCCATGAGCAAAAATATACGTTGCAAAGCGGCAGTTTCTAGCCAAAGCAGAAGGCAAGATTAATGCCAGGGCATGAAACCTGGCAGGGTTTCACGCTGAAGCCCAAGTTTTATGCCGACATTAAAACCGGTGAAATCCTGGACTGTGCCGATTCGCTTAAGCGTGACGTGGAAACCCTGCACGACCTGGTGGAATGGCAGATAAATTCTTTAGAAGACGGGATTTTTCGAGAAATAGAGGAATTCTCTCACCTGAAACCAGCCGCTGCGGGGCATTATTTAGGAATAAAACTACCTAAAGGTGTGGTGTTAAAGGGGAAGCCTGGCTCATCCAGATTTGAATTCCTGTTCCGTGGGCACGTTGTAGAAATTCTCAGGTCTTGGAAAGCCAGACGTGACGCATCGAATGGCGAATATGATGGTTATGTTTCCGCCGGATGGAAACGAACTGCAAACGATAGACCGCCGACCGTTCCATATCGCATGAATTTAGGCTTCGCCGGACAGTATTACGCAAAATGGTTGGAACCGGGCGTTTTGGCGATGGTGATAGACGGTCATTGGGTTGGGGTTGGGTTCAATATTCCGCCACGGTACTGCGGGAAACTCGCGTTGCCGACCGTCCGATTAAAAGACGGAGAACTTTTCTTTGATTTTGCCGTATCTAATCCGTATCAGCAGCGTGATTTAAACCAAAACTTCCTGGTTGGGGTAGATTTAGGGCAGAAGCACACGGCAACATGGGTAGTTATTAGCGGCGGGAAAATTATTGAATCGCATGATGGCTCCCGCCGAGTACATTCTTTAGAGAATAAAGTAAATGCTACGTATCGGCAAGTGATTTTTTTACACAAGAAACTAGACAAACGGTTTTCTTACAGTGTTTGGAAAGAGTTAGAACAGCAACGTGCTTCACTGTCGCGAAAACGCAAAGAGCTAGCGAAAATCGTTGCACAAGAAATAGCTAATACGGCATACATGTACAACTGTGCCGTAGTGGTCGAAGATTTGTCGCACATACGCAACACTATGGCTACCGGGCGGTGGAATCGTGGAGAGGTGAACCGCTGGTTAAACCATTACGTGGAACAAAACGGCTCCAGAGTATTACGGGTGAATGCTGCGTACACGTCACAGAACTGCTTTATTTGCGGCAACCGCAGGAAAACTACGCCTGGCCGCATCTATGCCTGCACCTGCGGTTTTACCGCCGATAGGGATGTGAATGCTGCTGCTAATATTGCTTCACGCGGATTTACCCCGTATCTAAAGATGATTGCTACTAGGAAGAAAAGTAAACGTTACGTTCCAGGCAAGCCTTCACGGAAGTCTCCCAAAATTCATGAAACATTGAAACATCCGGGACAGCGGCGTGACAAGTCGTGTCCTACCCCAAAACAGCTTAAAAGAAAAAGCCCCGCCCAAGCGGTTAAAGACAAAACCGCACCTACAGTATGGGCGGATGTGCCACAAATGGTGGTGCAGGACTCTAAAAAAGCGGCTAGAATCTTAGATTATTCTTATAGGCAATGTTCGCTTATATTGATAATTTAATATACTGTGTAGACAGGGCTCCTAACTATTAGAAGCCGAATATATCTCAATAATGGCTTGGGTCGTTTTCCTTGGCTGCTCCAGCAGCCGGGGAGATGACCTAGACTTTTTTCCAGTCATCCGCTCACGGAACCTAGGGAGCAACCACCACACGCCAGCCCGGAACCACGCTCCCGGAGCCCAAGAATCCTGTGGTCGCCGGGGTTGCCAACTGCTGACAATAACTATTGTTAAACTTAGTTTATTATTGTATAATGTACTCATGTCGCGGAGAGTGCCTCCGAGACGTTAAACGCCTGTGGAGAAACCGTAAGACGCGAAATCGGTAACGTTAACGTGCTGGTTTCGATGAAGCAGGAATCGCATAATGCGAAGCCTTGCCTGGTTAACGGGTGAGTCCAAGTTTCGGTTGTTTAAAAAACAACAGTAAGTTGGAACGGTGAACGAAACCCCGAACGTTCCGGCAGACGACAGCGGCGGGCGGGGCGGGGATGCGGCTGGCGATAAGGAAAACAGCGAAATCATGAGACGGCAAATCCCCGGTCACTTTTTACGGTGACCGGGGTTGCTTTCCCCGTAAAACCGCAGGAAGGGGCGGTGGTATAGACAGCTCCTTTATTTTTCGTGGAACCAATCGTAGAATTTTTATCAGGAGGTCGGAAAAGCCGACCGGGTAGAGAAAGGAGACGAAAATGAAGCACGGACGCAAGCGAATTGTCGGCTTTTTCGTTGGATTAACTTTAGCAGCAATGGGGGTGCCTACTGTAGCTTTTGGTGTCGGAAACAATCCGCAATGGGGGCAGGACATTCCGACGGTGCAGATTTGGCTAGATGATGCCGCATGTTCAGGAACAAAGATTTCTCCTTACCATGTATTAACAGCAGCACATTGTATTTTTTATAAAGGTACTGAGTTTGAGAATTTCCACGGAGTGGTAATTACCTCAAATTCCGGCATGACAATGGGTGATGCGGCTTCTTCTCAAATCTTTCTGAATGGTGGAAATATTTCCAAGGTTTCTAAATATCAAGGTGAAGACATTGCATTAATTACTACTAAAGTTCCTTTATCTGGAGCGGTGGCGAATGTAGTGAATACCGACACCATCCATGACCAAATTCCATCTATGCAAGTATCGGCTTGTGGAACTAGACTGGTAGACCCAAACACCAGACAACCTATTAACAATAACAAAACATCCAATGCATCTTGCTCAACTGCGAGTAGTACTGAAGTTTATAACAAGTACGGTAAGGCTGTTAAACTGATTTGGCCTAATCAGGTATCGCCAATTTATTTCGGCGACTCCGGTGGCGGGGTTTATGCAAACGGAAACCTTATTGGTGTTATATCGGCGGGGGGAACAACCTGTACCAGTAATAACCACAGAATTGCTGTAGGTGACTGGCAGCCCCTCATCGACTCCGCCGTATACTCTTGGCTGCAAGCACATGGGGTGCCGTTGAGCAATCAACAGCCCCAGCAGCCCCAGCCGCAGGGCATTCAGGTAGGCAAGTCCCGTATCGGCGGGGCGAACCGGGTCGATACCTCGCTGCTGCTACTGGACAAGGCTGCTAATAAGAGTGAGGTCGTGTTGGCGACCGGCAGGAATTTCCCTGACGGACTCGTGGCGGGTGCCCTTGCTGGTGCCAGCAAGTCCGGCGTAGTCCTGACTATGGGAACTACTGCCATTGAGCCGGAGACTCTAAGCAAGTTGAAGTCTGCGGGAACCAGCAAGGTCACTATTGTCGGCGGAACCGGCGTTGTCAGCCAGGGCGTGGAGGATTCGCTGAAAACAGCGGGAATCCAGACGGAACGTATCGCCGGTGCTAATCGCTACGATACGGCTTTCAAGGTGTATGACTACATGAAAGCCAGCGGCAAGCTGAAGCTGAATGCTCGGGGCGAGCCGTATGTGTTCGTGGCGACCGGTAAAGACTTTCCTGACGCCCTGGCCGCTTCCGCCGTCGCGGCGAAAATCGGTGCGGCAGTCGTGTTGACTGACACTCCGGAGCAGGTGAATCGTGTGGCGGACATCCAGCCGTTCGCGGTAGGGGCACAAACCTACAAGTTGATGGCTAACATGCGGGTCTCCATGAGCGGTTCGGCTGACGGCGAAAACCGGTATGACACCGCGAACAAGCTGGTGAATTGGTCGCTGTGGAAGGGCGGAGACACCGTGATGGTCGCTACCGGCACGAACTATCCCGATGCATTGGCTGCTGGCGGTTTGTCCGCTTCCACCGGACAACTGCTAGTGTTGGCGAACCCCAACTCCAATACCTTAAAGGTTCCGGCTGGAACCAAGAACCTGGTCTTCATTGGCGGGGAGGGAGCGAATCCCGACAAGTACGCGGTCATTAACTGATAATTGAATACGGTAAACCCCGGTTGCTTTCCATAGCGACCGGGGTTTTTGCTTGCCTTGTCGGTTACATACCCCGAAAAACCCGCGTCGAACGATATTAGGAGTACAAAGGCTCGGTTGATTTCCAGGTTTTGAAAGCGAGGAGATAGAAATGGGAACCATAAGAAATAAACTTTTGGCGGTTATTGCTGCGGGGGCACTGTCAGTGACTGCCCTCGCCTCGGTAACGCCTTTCACCGAAAATCCGACAGACCTGCCCCAGGCGAACGCCTCTGGCAGCTTGAAGTCCACTACGGAAGGTGGCGGGAAAGGAGCTCCGCCCTCGTGGTTTGCGAAGCTGGCCGGTAAATGGAACGAATGGAAAGCCCAAGGCAGTGCCTATCTGGAATTCAGCGACCAGCCGGATAGCGACATAAAAAATGTGGTTGTGCCTGATAACCCAAATCCACTTCCTCCCCCCACCGTTCCTAAAGCTCCGCCTTCAGGCACCGGCAATATGACGCCTTCCAACCAGCCTAGAGGTGGCACGCCTGGTATCCCCGGCTTGTGTAAATGCACCGAGTGGTCTTACAAGATTGTGGACGGCGAGCGAGTGCGTGACAAGTGTATTGAATCGTACCGTTACACCGACATCCACCGCCGTTTGAACGTGGGATACTTCTCTCCCGACAAGGTTCAAGGGGCAGGTGAGCTGTGCCGGGCACCCGGTGCGTGGATGCTGGACGATACGGAACGCGGCATCCGCCCCGAGCTGAAAGGCAACTCCATCATCGAGGCGTTTTTGTTGTACAAATTCGGTCGGATGGGTGACCGTGACCTGCATCAATACTTTACTGAGAGGTACCCCAAGGATTTCCCGAACCGCAACTTTAAGCCGGAAGTTGACGTGCAACTGATTTCCGTTGCTGGTGCAGGCATGACTCAAACCCCGGTCGGGCGTGAAGCCTGCGACTACTACTCTCCGGGAGTGAACCTGCCGTTCGAGAACTACATTAAGCAGACCAAGAGCTCTATCGACTCTTGGGACGGCGGGGCCTACGCGGCTGCCGACCTCGGAAGCGGCGATGGGGCGTCCTCGAAATACATCGCGGTGAAGCGTGGCGGTCAAATCTGGCAAGAAATGGATAAATGGTGGAAGTCCCATCCCAACTATGTAATGGCGAGTCCGGGTTGCATCTACAAATTCAGTATTAAAGCTTCCGCGACCGACGCGGGTGCGGCTGGCCGCTGCGTGACCGCAATCCAGGCGTGGAGCGACCAGATTGATGGGCCGAAGACCTCGAACAATCAGACCCGCGACATGCTGTTGAAGAAGACTGAGTTCGGCGACCGGTCTATCGACTTGACGCCGGGGAAGAACCGCATCCACTGGGCGAAAACCAGTTCTGATGACCCGGATACTTCTCAGGTGATGACCGATTTCGGGGTGCCTTACGACAAGACGGACGAATACAAGAACTCTGAGTTTTATAAGAACGCCGCGAAAGGCGTCGGCACCGGTTTCCAGGGAGAAAGCGAACCGAAGCTGAATTATAAGACGGGAGTTTTAGGAAACAACGCTGACTTAGTATGGGCGTGCGACAATTCCTATTTCCAGTTCGGTAACGAAGGACAGATGAAGGCTGCCGCAGGCGACTTTAAAGAAGGACTACATAAACCCGGCGACGACCTCGGAACCACTCCTATCGGCACCGGGAAATACGTGCAGGACGGCGACGGGAAGCCAGTGTTCCATCAGGACACGGAGACCGGCGACATGGAGGCCGCTTTAAAGAACATGGTGGACTCCGGGTTCCTTGAAAAGGCAGACCGGGACATGATTCTGAAGGGGGCGAGAGAGAAACAGTTCGGCTCTGATACCTTGTCTAAACAAGGCGGATTACCGCAGGCCGACGAGAACGGCAACGACGGAACCTCGTACGTATGGAGCACTTCTTCGGGCGGCGAAAACACCCGTATCGGTAACAAAAACTACCGCAGTTGGGTATGGAAGGCGACCACGAAAGGCATGATTGACGGGGCTGACCTTGACAAGATAGAACCGGAAGACTTAAAGAAGAACCGGGAAATCTTCGAGAAACCCCTCGTGAACCCCTTGAAAGGCTACGCGGAAAACGTGACGAAAGCGGACACGTTCTTCAAAGGTCTGGACGGGATAGACTCGGTTTCTGCCGGGCAGTCCTCCAACTTCGGCAAGGGCGGCAAGTCGGACAACACGATTACTTTCGGGCGTTCTCTCCAATACGGCATTACTACGCATCGTGCCGCCGCGAACGGGGTTCCTAAGAGCGGCGGGGTGGATGTGCAATCCCAGTTCATCCCGTTCCCCCCGGGGGCGTTCGGACGCTGGAAAGGCTACGTGTGGTCTGAAGTTATTAACCCGATAATGACTATTGACTCCGACGGCACCGCCATCGTAAACAATAACCTGAACGGTGAGGAAGCGAAAGAGCAGTACTACCAGACCATGGACTTAATGAACACCTGCAACTTCGACGATTCTAAGTTCTACTACGATTCGGGACGTAAAGGCGTCGGGGCGGAAATACCGGAAAAGGAAATTGTTAACCCGCGTACCGGCTTACCTTACGCCTACAACATGTCCGACTGCCTCGCGGTGCCCGGCATAGGAATCTCCGGCACGGCCGTCAGATGCGAATCCAACCTTTCTAACCTGAAAAACTCGACCGACGAGAAGTCCGCATTAATACCGTCTCGGCCGACCATGTTCGGCAACGCCAACGGGTTCGTCTCCGACTGGGGGCAGACCGTCGGGGGCGTGAAGTCCGTGAAGTTAACAGCTACTGATGAAAAAGGCAACGCGAAAACCAGGTTCGTGGACGCCTCCGGACGCATCACTATGAAACGCGACGGCACGCCGGTCACGTTAACGATAGCGAAGCCGGTGGTGGTCGCGTCCAACCCGCAACAGTTCTTGCCGAAAGCGACTTATGAAGTGTACAACAAGGACACCGGGAAGACCAGGACGGAGACCAGGGCGGCACAGGGGGTGTACGGAGCGGTTAAGACCCCAAATCGTTGGTTCAAACGCATTTATATTGCATAATAAAACTAGAGCTTAAAAAAAGGCTCGATACACAAGAAAGGTGACTGCCTATAAGTTCACACAAGAGAAAGGACAAAACATGACTGAGCTAAACAAAAAACTGCTTAAAGCAACCGAGGTTGCCGAAATTCTCAACATTTCCCGCTCAAAGGTTTATCTCCTCAAAGACCGCCGCCAAATCGGATTCGTAGATGACGGGTACATCAGGTTCAGCCACGAAGATGTTGCTGAATACATTGAAAAACACCGCGTTAAAGCAATAGCGTAAATATCAACACCAGAATTTCCGGGTGTACCACCGAACGCTTAATCGGCAAATTAAGTCATACAGTTACCGATAAATTCGATACTTTTGGTTCTACGATTGCGGCTTATCGGGAATAGTCATTCCTATCAAGCCTGATTCTAGGGCAGGTACCATATACGCCTTACGGAAGTAAGCACAACTCGCTAATCTCAAAGAGTCTATTAGTTCTTTAGCAGATAATTCCTGACCTGCTTTTAACTTCTCTAACAGTCTCTCGACTTGAGTGGTGACTTGGGGGGGCTTGAGGGGTCATGCCCCCCAAGTCGAATAAGCAGCATCTGGAATTAGAGCAACTCCTCAACAAAATCCCCCAAAACTCGGCAGCAATCCTCAAAGGTAATGCCTGCGGCGTAGTGGTTGGATTCCTGGAAGCTCCGCCAAGTCTTCCGCAGGTTGTTGCTCTGTTCGATTTGCCGAAGCGTAGCCGCCGCATCGTCCATAACAGGCGAAGTTCCCCTGGCCTCCGTCGTGTTCCGCAACGCTTCCTTTAGCAGCCTGGCATCGTAAGAATCCGGAATGGAAGCAATCACGTAAAGGTCGTAAAAGTCTTTCGCCCTGCTGGTGGCGGTTCCCCGTGACAGTACAGTTTCCAGCTTCTCTGCCAGTACCGTTTCAGTGGGGTAAGACCAGGCTTCCACGACCTCGCTTTCCAACATCAGCGGGAATACCCGTTTCACCGGATTTGGTGTTATCGGGTCACCAGCAGTGACATCAACCGACAAAGGAACCCGCATCCCCTCGTAAACCGCAACCAGATTCACTTTGACTCCGTGGTAGCGGCGTTGTTCAGTAATGGTTTTGATACCCTCAACTTTGAAAGTAATCCCGTCTCCACCATCCACACCGCAAATCTCGGTAAACATCAGCCGCACGGATTCTTCATTCACTGCGGTATGCCAAGCGGTCGTGTCGAGGTCTTTGGTTGACCTAGCCTCGAAGCCTGCCAAGGCTCCCATCAGGAAACCACCTTTAACCACCAAATCATTCCGGTGCTCCGACGCGACTATCCGCACCAACAAGCGTTGCATCATATAAACCTGCATAGTGACAGGCTCGTTGAGTCCGTACTTCCTGGCGTAGTTCTTCACCAGGGCTTTCAGCTGCATCATGTTCTTCACAGTACCGTCCTCAAATAGGTATCAACCCGACCGGCAACCCGCAGCTTCGCCGCATAGTCTGTCAGTTTTGGTAAGTTCTTCTCCGGTGAATCCAGATATTCCCGCATGGCAAAGTTTATCTGCTCCGTCACAACGTCCTGCCCCCTGAACAGGTCACACAATGAACGCTCCCGGTCATACGCCGCCACCCCATTGCCATACGGAGTGACTGTCGTTGTTAATCCCAACGGATACAGTTTCCGGTTGCAGCGGTAAACCTGCAAATCCTGGTCCGCCAGACTGCGGGGGTTATATCCCGAGGGAACCGTCACCGTGTAACGATGCGGAGCCGTATCCGCTAGCCCGTGCAAGTAGAGGGCGGTTTCATGGGAGAACACCATCCGCGTGTACCGCCGCTGCAACAACACCATCTCGTCCGGCCATTCGTCAACGACAGTGTAAATCCCGCGACTGTACCGTTCTAACTTTCCTTCATTCACGAGGCCACCCAAGGACTCCCGGCGAAATCCCGCCTCAGTCACTTCCGCCGTAGTCACCACCCCACCTTGACCCGTAGCTAAAGCGTTTCCCATGACTCACCCCTATGTACAACGGAACACTTAATTACACCATTAAGTGGTTCGGTTGTACAGTTGTCCGTATAGGATAGTTCTAAAGAACGTATCCTATACGGGCAAATTCCTTTCCACAGTGTCCATATTTTCCGCTCCATAAGCCCTCATATAGCCCACGTTGCAGATTTAAACAAGCAAATCCGCACGTAATAACCATTCTCACGCCGAATCCCCCATCCTCCGCCAGCAATGATGTCCGGTTTGTGCCGGGCATCAGTTTCATTTGCACAAGGTCGGTGGACCCCCATGACGGGCAGCGGTTTTTCGTTGCGAACCTGTCGTCTCCCTGTGCTCCTCGCCGCAAATAATCAGCCAAACACACCGCGCAAATGCCGGCGAAAACCAGGGGACACTCGCTCGGGTTGTGCCTAAAAGGGGAGAATAGCCGGGTAGCTGCCAATAATGGCAGCTGCAGCCCAAATCCCACCTTATAGCTACGCGCACTCCGCAACCCACCCCCAAACCGGCGACCAAATCGCCAGGGGGGCTCCGAAAGCCCAATTTCCAAAAAAATCTCAAATAAAACCTATTTAAATGGGTCGGTGTGCCATATATGGCACACCGACCCATTTAAATAGGTTTAACGCACTATCGGCGCGAAACAGAGCGGAACCAGACCCGGGCCAAAGCTGCCCCAGAGCCGCATCAAAAGTAAAAGATGGGTATGTTTTTAGTTATATTTAGGTTTTGCCTGTAAACTAGCCTCGTGCCACAAAAGTGGTATTACCCGAAAGTTCAGCGAAGGTGCTGATGGCGCCAAGCTGAGAATATCTTTGGAGGCTAACCTCGTGAAGAAGCAACTAACTGCCATCGCTGCTGCGGCAGCCTTGGCATTGACGATGACTGCTTGCAGCTCTGGCTCGGACGGCGGCAGCGCTGATGGCAAAACTGATCCCAACGCGGTAATCGTTGGTAATAATTCCGAGCCTCAACGCCCGCTGGTCCCGGCTGACACTAACGAAACCGGTGGCGGCTTGATTCTGGATCACATTTTCGCCGGTCTGGAATACTACGATGCCAAAGGCAACCCCCAGATGGAAGTTGCTGAATCTATCAAGTCTGACGACAACCAGAACTGGACCATTAAAATCAAGGGCGATACCAAGTTCTCGGATGGCACTCCGGTGACTTCCAAGTCTTTCGTGGACGCCTGGAACCAGTCTGTGAAGCAAAGCATGCTCAACGCCAGCTTCTTTGAGTCCATTCAGGGCTATGACGAAGCGCTGAAAGTTGCGGAAGCCGCCATTGAAGCTGACAAAGAGAATGGGGTTGGCGACATGGATATGAGCGGCCTGAAGGTAGTGGATGACACCACCTTCACCGTGGCTTTGAACCAGCCGGAATCTGACTTCCCGCTGCGTTTAGGCTACTCGGCGTTCTATCCGCTACCGGAAGCCGGTATCGGCGACCGAGCCAAGGTCAAGGCCTACGGTGCAAACCCCATTACCAACGGTCCCTACCTGGTGAAAAAGGATTCCTGGAAGCACAACGAACAAATTGAGCTGATCCCGAACCCGGACTACAAGGGTGACCGCATGCCGAAGAACGGCGGGGTGACTTTCAAGTTCTACTCCACCCAGGATGCGGCTTACAACGATTTGCAGTCGGGCGCTTTGGACGTGTTGGACGCTATTCCGGACTCCGCGTTCGGAACCTACCAGGATGAGTTGGGCGACCGCTCCGTCAACGAGCCTTCCGCTATCTTCCAGTCCTTCACCTTCCCGAAGTCTGACGCCCGTTTCCAGGGCGAGGCCGGAGCCTTGCGCTTGCAGGCTATCTCGATGGCGATTAACCGTGCAGAGATTTGCAAGACCATCTTCCAGGGCACTCGTACCCCCGCTACCGACTTCGTCGCCCCGGTTATCCCCGGTCACAACGATTCGCTGAAGGGTAACGAGGTACTGAAGTACAACCCAGAAAAGGCCAAGGAACTGTGGAAGCAGGCTGACGCGATTGCACCGTGGACTGGCGATTTGCAACTGGCATACAACTCTGATGGTGGACACCAGGCCTGGGTTGATGCTGTTATGAACTCCATTAAGAACACTTTGGGTATTGAAGCCAAGGGTGCTCCTTACCCCGACTTTAAGTCCATTCGTAACGAAGTCACCAACCGCACCATTAAGACGGCGTTCCGTACCGGTTGGCAGGCGGACTACCCCTCGCCTTTCAACTTCCTCGGACCTCTCTACGGCACCGGTGGTTCTTCCAATGACGGCGATTACTCCAACCCGGATTTCGACAATCTGCTCAAACAGGCTCTGAACACCTCTGATCAGAAGGAAGCCTTTAAGATTTACGATCAGGCTCAGGAAATCCTGATGAAGGAATTGCCGACGATTCCGCTGTGGTACTCCAACGTCAACGGCGGTTGGGCAGAGGGCGTGCAGGGCGTCCAGTTCGACTGGCACTCCAAGCCGCTGTACTTCGACATCACCAAGTAATTTGGCGATAATTTGAGCTTGACTTGACGCGTCGAAAGACCGCCATAAAAGCCTGAAAATTGAACGACTGCGGCCTGGGTGGGAAATATCACTCCCAGGCCGCAGTTACGTTTCCACTACCTTATCGGGGTAGAATCATTGGGTTATTTCGATTTTGACAAGGAGGCGCCGTGGGACGATATCTCGGCCGCAGGCTCCTGCAGATTATTCCAGTGATGCTGGGCGCGACGCTGCTCATCTACGCGCTGGTGTTCCTGATGCCAGGTGATCCGATTCAAGCCTTGGGCGGCGATCGTGGTTTGAGCGAGGCCGCCGCTGCCGCTATGCGCCGGCGTTACCATCTGGATCAGCCATTCATCATTCAATATCTGCTCTATCTGAAAGGCATCTTTACCCTGGACTTCGGGCTGACATTCTCAGGGCGGGAAGTTACCGAGGTTATGGCTTCGGCTTTCCCCGTGACGATTAAGTTGGCTCTGATGGCTTTGGCGTTCGAGGCAATCTTTGGGATTGTTTTTGGGACGATTGCGGGTCTGAAGCGCGGGGGCGTGTTTGATGCCACGGTTTTGGTGGTTTCGCTTTTCGTCATCGCCGTGCCGACCTTCGTCATCGGTTTCGTGATGCAGTTCTTTATAGGGGTGAAGCTGGGGTGGTTGCCCACTACCGTTGGCGGGGATACCTCATTCGAAAGGCTGCTGATGCCTGCCATCGTGTTGGGAGCGGTGTCCTTCGCGTATGTGCTGCGTTTGACCCGCCAATCTGTGTCCGAGACTGTGTCCGCGGACCATGTGCGTACCGCTTATGCCAAGGGTCTGCGTCCCGGACGAGTTATCCGGGTACACATCCTGCGTAACTCACTGATTCCGGTCGCGACCTTCCTGGGCGCTGACCTGGGAGCGCTAATGGGCGGAGCCATCGTGACCGAGGGTATTTTTGCCATCAACGGGGTGGGTGGCAATATTTACCAAGCCATTATCAAAGGCGAACCTGCCACAGTCGTATCCTTTACCACCGTACTGGTGATGGTCTACATCTTGGCGAACCTCATCGTCGACCTGATGTACGCCCTCCTGGACCCGCGGATTCGCTACGAGTAAGGAGGGGGAAATGGCAAACGAAAACGAGAACACTGTGGAAACGAAAACTTTGCCCGGACAGTCCCACTACGTTTCGGAAATCGACGAAACCGGTCTGGGAGCGGTAGATGCCGTAGCTGACGACCGCGCTCCTTCCTCCATGTGGGGTGAGGCGTGGAAGTACCTGCGCAAGCGCCCTCTATTTTGGGTGGCTGCTGCCATTATCTTGTTCGCTGTGTTGCTGGCGGCTTTCCCCAGCCTGTTCACCAGCGTGGATCCGAAGTTTTGCGAGCTAAAGAACTCTTACGGCAAGCCCAGCATGGGACACCCCTTCGGCTTTGACCGACAGGGTTGCGACATTATGGCGCGCACAGTCTACGGGGCACGTGCCTCCGTGATTGTGGGAATCCTCACCACCGTGGTGGTGGTGCTCATAGGCGGCGCGTTTGGAACCCTGGCAGGCTTCTTTGGGGGCTGGCTAGACTCGTTCCTCTCCCGGATTACGGACATTGTTTTCGCGGTGCCGTTCCTGCTGGCAGCTATCGTAGTGATGCAGATGTTCAGGGAAAATCGCACCATCTTTACAGTAGTTTTGGTGTTGGCAGTGTTCGGGTGGCCGCAAATCGCGCGTATTACCCGCGGGGCCGTGATGCAAACCAAGAACGAGGAATTCGTCAACGCTGCCAAGGCTTTAGGCGAAAGCAAGATTCGTATCATCTTGCGCCACATCGTGCCTAACGCGACCGCTCCGATGATTGTTTACGCCACCGTGGCGCTGGGGACGTTCATTGTGTCAGAAGCGACGCTGTCCTTCCTGGGTGTCGGCCTGCCTTCTGACGTGGTCAGCTGGGGCGGAGATATTTCCCGCGCTCAGTCCGCACTGCGTCAAAACCCGTCAGTCCTGTTCTATCCGGCTGGCGCGCTGGCTATGACCGTTTTGAGCTTCATCATGATGGGTGACGTGGTCCGCGATGCCCTCGATCCGAAAGCGAGGAAGTAACGTTGAGTGACAGTGCAAAGAACCTCAGCGAGGCTGCTGCGGAAGCCTCGGGGCTACCGGTATTAAATCAAGAGCTGGAAGGTGCTGATAGTCCGGCTACCGCCGCTGAAATGGAAGCGACCCAAGACGAACTAATCCTGGGTTCGGCCTCCTATGCAGCCGCGAAATCTGGCGCGACGATGCCCTTGCTGGAAGTTATCGATTTGGAAGTTGCTTTCAAATCTTCCACTGGGATGGTCTCCGCCGTGCGTAAAGCCAATTTCTGTGTCTATCCTGGTCAGACCATCGCTATTGTGGGCGAGTCCGGTTCCGGTAAGTCTACGGCGGCCGCTGCCATCATCGGGTTGCTTCCCGGTACGGGCAAGGTCGTGGGCGGCAAGATTTTGTTCCAGGGTCACGACATCACCAGTTTGAATCGGCGCCAATACGTTGATTTGCGCGGTTCGCATGTCGGCATGGTGCCCCAAGACCCCATGTCGAACCTGAACCCGGTGTGGAAAATCGGTTACCAGGTGCGTGAAGCCTTGCGGGCTAACGGCAAAGCCAAAGGTCGTGAGGATGAACGCGTGGTGGAACTGCTGGAAGAAGCGGGATTGCCAGACGCGAAACGTCGCGCGAAACAGTATCCGCACGAATTTTCCGGCGGGATGCGTCAACGCGCTCTCATCGCCATTGGCCTAGCTGCCGATCCGCGGTTGCTGATTGCTGACGAACCGACTTCCGCTCTGGACGTTACGGTGCAGCGGAGGATTCTCGACCACCTGCAGAATCAGACGCAGGAGCGCGGTACTTCGGTACTGTTTATCACGCACGACTTGGGTCTGGCAGCAGAACGGGCTTCGCACCTGGTCGTTATGCACCGGGGGCGCGTGGTGGAATCTGGTCCGGCTCTGGACATCTTGAAACAGCCGCAGCACCCCTACACGAAGCGCCTGGTTAGTGCCGCGCCGTCCCTGGCTTCGCACCGTATCCAAGCAGCTAAGCAACGCGGCGAAGTCTCTGAAGATTTGCTGACTTTCGGAGCCAGCCGGGAGGAATACAAGGAAGAAATTATTCGGGTCGAAAACTTAACCAAGATTTTTGACGTGCGCGGCTCGAAAGGCGCTGCCAAAAAGCTCAAGGCGGTCGACGATGTGTCCTTTGGACTGCGCAAAGGCACGACCTTGGCGCTGGTGGGAGAATCCGGTTCCGGGAAATCCACGGTGGCGAACATCATCTTGAACCTGCTGGATCCCACTTCCGGGAAGGTCTATTACGAAGGCACCGACCTGTCGACCCTGAACAAACGCGAGCTGTTCGATATGCGCGCGAAAATGCAGGTCGTATTCCAAAATCCTTACGGTTCGCTCGATCCCATGTTCAGCGTCTACCGCTGCATCGAGGAACCGCTACTGGTGCATCGGAAGGGCGACCGGAAGGCTCGTGAGGAACGCGTGGCCCAGCTGTTGGACGCGGTGGCCCTACCGCGTTCGGCGATGCGCCGCTACCCCGGGGAGCTATCCGGCGGTCAGCGTCAGCGCGTCGCGATTGCGCGCGCCCTGGCGTTGCGTCCCGAAATCATTGTTTTGGATGAGGCCGTTTCCGCCCTGGACGTGTTGGTGCAGGAACAAATTTTGCAGCTGTTGGCTGAGATTCAGCACCGGGAACACATCAGTTACCTGTTCATCACCCACGACTTGGCGGTGGTGCGTCAGATGGCTGATGACGTGGTGGTGATGCAGGAGGGCCGGGTCATGGAGACCGGTTTGACTGACGAAATCTTTGATCACCCGGCCGAAGATTACACCAGGGATTTGATTGACGCGATTCCCGGCGCCAAGATTCCGTTGTTCACCGGCGAGTAAGCGGCGTTACAATAGGGCGTTGTTTTTGGAACACCGGTAACTACAGAAAAGGGTTTATGGCACAGCGTCAAGATATCCGAAATGTCGCCATCGTCGCGCACGTCGATCACGGGAAAACGACCCTGGTCGACGCCATGTTGAAACAGGCTCATGCCGAAGGCTTGCGGGCTGACGGCCCGGAACGAGTCATGGATTCGGGCGACCTGGAACGTGAAAAAGGCATCACCATCCTGGCTAAAAACACGGCGGTGAAATATCGCGGTCCAGCAGCTGTGGATAGCGGATGTCCCCAGGGAGTCACCATCAACGTGGTCGATACCCCTGGTCACGCTGATTTTGGCGGGGAAGTTGAGCGCGGTCTGTCGATGGTGGACGGGGTGGTGCTGCTGGTGGACGCTTCCGAAGGCCCCCTGCCCCAGACTCGTTTCGTGTTGCGCAAGGCATTGGCGGCGCGACTGCCGGTCGTGTTGGTTATTAATAAGGTCGACCGCCCCGACGCGCGTATCGACGAAGTCGTTTCCGAAGCGACCGACCTGCTGCTGACGCTGGCCACCGACTTGGAAGCCAGCGGGGAACTCGGTGAGGACGGTCTGGACCTGGATCAGCTGCTGGATCTGCCGATTATCTACGCTTCGGCAAAGGTCGGGGCGGCGTCCTTGACGAATCCCGGCAACGGCAACGTCCCTGACGGCGACCTGGAATGCCTGTTTGAAGCCATTTTGCAGCATATTCCCGGACCCACCTACGATCCGGACGCACCGCTGCAGGCGCACGTCACGAACCTTGACGCGTCTCAATTCCTGGGCCGCCTGGCACTGCTGCGGATTCACAACGGAACCATTCGGCAAGGTCAGACGGTCGGCTGGGCTCGTCAGGACGGCATGGTGGAAACTGTGAAGATTACCCAGCTGCTGGCCACGCACGGTCTGGAACGGGTCCCTGCCGAGTCGGCAAAATACGGGGATATTGTCGCGGTGGCCGGTATCGAGGACATCACCATCGGCGAGTCCCTGGTTGACGTGGACGACCCGCGTCCCCTCCCGCTGATTCGGGTGGACGAACCGGCGATTTCTATGATGATTGGCATCAATACTTCCCCGTTCGCTGGGCGGGTGAAAGACGCAAAAGTTACCGCACGCCAGGTCAAGGACCGTTTGGAGCGGGAACTGGTGGGTAACGTGTCCCTGCGGATTGTGGATATCGGGCGTCCGGATGCCTGGGAGGTGCAGGGCCGCGGCGAGCTGGCTTTGGCAATCTTGGTCGAACAGATGCGCCGGGAAGGCTACGAAGTGACCGCCGGAAAACCGCAGGTCGTGACCAAGACAGAAAACGGCAAACTGCTGGAGCCGATGGAGGCCCTGACCGTGGACGTTCCGGAAGAACACTTGGGAACGGTGACGCAGCTGCTGGCGGCACGCAAAGGTCAGATGAACACGATGACCAACCACGGAACCGGCTGGGTGCGTCTGGAATTTACCGTTCCGAGCCGCGGTTTGATTGGTTTTCGGACGCGGTTTTTGACCGAGACGCGCGGCACCGGGATTGCCTCCTCGGTCAGTTCCGGTTGGGCACCGTGGCAAGGCGAGATTGAGGGGCGTGCGACCGGCTCGCTCATCGCGGACCGCGCCGGGAAAGCCAGCCCTTACGCCATGATTAAACTGCAGGAGCGCGGCAGCTTCATCATTCAGCCCGGCTCACAGGTCTATGAGGGTCAGGTCGTGGGGGAGAACCCGCGCGGCGATGACATGATTGTCAACGTTACCAAGGAAAAACAGCAGACCAACATGCGTTCTTCCACCCAGGACGCTTTTGAAGGCCTGACCCCGCCGATGAACTTTACCCTAGAGGAAAGCCTGGAATTTGCCGGAAATGATGAATGTGTCGAGGTAACTCCTGAAGCTGTGCGGATTCGTAAGGTAATCTTAGATACGGAAACACGCTACAAAGATGCGGCGCGTCGTCGCCGCGAGCAGTAATTCGGCGGATATACCAAGAGCGGATACCGCAGGGGGATTCGATGGGCAAACCAGACGTGAATAAAGGTGCGAGGCCGGGTGCCTCCCCCAAAGGGTCGCGTCCTGCCGTGCCCCGGCCTGTTCCCCGGCCCGCTCGACCGGCAGGAAAAGCGCCGGGTGGGGCGCGGACTACCAACGCCACCGAAATGTTTCCCGGTTTTGCGCAGGACAAGAAACGCAGCGGCAAGTTTCCTGTGTTTATCGGCGCAGCCATTGGGGTTTTAGCCTTGGCTTACGTGGGGGTGGCCGTAGCCGTGTCGGGCAGTATGCCCCGAGGGTCGTCAATCGCGGGGGTTTCTGTCGGGGGAATGACGCCCGATGCCGCCATTAAGAAGCTCGATTCCGATTTGGGGGACAAGCTGAAGCAGCCGTTCCCGGTGAAACTGGGCGCCAAAACGGCGAACATCGATCCGGCCGTGGCAGGGCTGCAGCCCGATTTCACCTCTTCCGTGCATGAGGTCGCCGATTTCTCCTTGAATCCAATCAAGATAATTGCTCATATCGGTGGTACTGGCGCGCTGGACCTGAAATCGATAATTGATGAAAAAGCGCTTTATAAATCCGTTTCCGCGGCGGCCGCGGATCTGAAGTCCGCGCCGCAGGAAGCTGATTTTAATTGTCAGGCGGGTCAGCTAAAGCCGGTCAAGCCCAGTCCGGGACGCGAGCTGAATCTGAATGCCGCCACCGCCCTGCTACAAACATCGTGGTGGAAGCAAGGGGACCCCCTGAAACTTCCGGGCAAGTCTAGTGCCCCGAAATCCACCCAGGCCCAGTTGGACGCCGCCACCGAGGGTGAGGCGAAAACCTTGATGAGCGCCCCGGTGAAGCTCAACGTTGGCGGGCAAAGCCTGGAAATTCCCCCTGCTGAACTGTGTCAGGACGTCACTTGGTCTCTGCGCGGCGAGGAGCTGAAAGCCAGTTTTGACGGGGAGAAACTCAAGAAATTCACCTTGGGAAGCACCAAGGGCTTGGAAACCGAGCCGGTTGATGCGCGTTTCAGTTTTAGTTCCGGATCTCCCCAGGTGGTGGCGTCCGTGAACGGGACCAAACTCGATCCGAAAGAATTGGCCGACCGAGTGACCTTGGGAGCAACTTCGACGGAAAACCGTGAGGTCAGTCTCGATTTGACCCCGATTCCTCCCCAGTTCTCTACCGATGACGCCAATAAAGCCGGAGTAAAAGAGATTATTGGGGAGTTTGCCACCCCGCTGACTGCCGACAGTGTGCGGACCAGTAATCTGACCAGGGCGGCCCAGATTCTGACTGGGAAAATGTATCTCCCGAAACAGGACTTTTCCCTGGAACGTGACTTGGGGCCGTTGACGCCCGAGAATGGTTGGCGAGCTTCGGGGGTCTTTGAAAACGGTGTGCACACCACAGCCATCGGCGGTGGTTTGTCCCAGATGTGCGTCACAGCCTTGAATGCGGCTTGGTTTGCGGGAATGGATTTGATTGAGTTCAATCCTCACGGGGTTTACTTCACCCGCTATCCGGCCGGACGCGAATGCACCTTGTGGACCGGTTCCCTGGATTTGAAGTGGAAAAACCCGAATCCAACGGCTGTGGTGCTGCAGGGATGGACCGGCGGGGGTCAGCTGCATATGCGTATCTGGGGCACCAAGTACTACACCGTGGAATCGACCCAAAGTCCGCGGACAAACTATGTGCAGCCGAAACAGACCATCAACAATTGGTCCAAGTGCGTGCCATCCGGGGCGGGTCAGCCCGGTTTTACCGTCAGCAACACGCGCACCCGCTACTTGGATGGGAAAAAGGTCGATTCCAAGACCTACACTCACACCTACGCGCCGGATAACGCGGTGGTGTGCGCGAAAGACTTAGCCGCGCAAAAAGCTCGTGAAGGCGCAGCCGCTTCCCCAAGCACAGATGACTAGCCGACAGGCGAACCTGACGACACGGGGTAGGATAGATTCATGACTTACGTTATAGCTCAACCCTGCGTGGACGTGAAAGACAAGGCTTGTGTCGACGAATGCCCGGTCGACTGCATTTATGAGGGCGAACGCACTCTGTACATCAACCCGCTGGAATGCGTGGATTGCGGAGCTTGTGAGCCGGTGTGCCCGCCGCAGGCAATCTATTACGAGGACGACTTGCCCGCGCCGTGGACGGATTTCTTGCGGGCCAATCGAGACTTTTTTGCTGATTTTGATAACCCGACCCCCGGTGGGGCCTCCGTAGTGGGCAAGGTCGACAAGGACGACCCGATGGTGGCCGCGCTGCCTCCCCAGGGTTGATTCCGGCATCGGGAGCGGTGGCCTTTACGAGGCTTGACTGAACGCCTCCTCAACGTACGGTACGGTGCAGAGCGAATCTGCACCGCTCTGGTGATTTTTTTAAATTATTGACGGCAAAAACTATTGGACGAAACGCGGGTAACGGGAGTACTATAGTCCTAAGGACTTAAGTCCCAAAGCTCCCCAGCCTGGCAATGCTGCCGGACCAGCGCTTATATGAAAATAAAAATCATCGAGGAGGAATCTCATGGGTGAGAATAACGGAGAGTACTTTATCCAATCTGACCAGAAACGATTGGAAACACCTTTTCACCAGGCCACGCAAGGCAACAGCGGTCTTGAAATCAACAAACTGTTGAGCAGTACTGGCAACGTCACTTTGGACTACGGTTTTGGCAATACCGCCAACTGCGAATCCAAGATTACTTACATCGACGGTGCTAACGGGGTGCTGCGCTACCGTGGCTACCCGATTGAGGAACTGGCTCGGGAATCCAGCTTCGTAGAGGTCGCCTACCTCTTGATTTATGGCGACCTGCCCGACGCGAAGTCCCTCGAAACCTTCACCCACAAAATCAAGCGCAACCGACTGTTGCCCGAGGACTTTAAGGCGTTCTTTACGGCCTTCCCCTCGAATGGTCACCCCATGTCTATCCTCCAGGCGGGGGTTGCCGGTCTGGCGACCTACTACGAGGACACTTTGAACCCCCTCGAACCTGAACAGCTTGAAGAAGCCACGATTCAACTGTTGGCCAAGCTCTCCGTCATGGTTGCGACCATCGCGAAGCGCGCTGCCGGACTACCTCAACTGTACCCGGACGCCTCCCGCGAGCTGACCGAAGACTTTATTCGGATGTGTTTCGGATTGCCCTATCAGTCCTTTGATATTGATCCGGCGATGGTTCGCGCTTTGGATCGTTTGTTTATCCTGCACGCCGACCACGAGCAGAACTGCTCGACCTCGACGGTGCGTTTCGTGGGCTCTTCTCACGCGAACCTCTACACTTCGGTGGCTTCCGGGGTGGGCGCGTTGGCTGGTCCGCTGCACGGTGGGGCTAACGAGGCCGTGCTGCGGATGTTAATGCAGCTGCGAGACACGGATATGTCGATTAAGACCTTCGTGGAAAGGGTTAAGAATAAAGAGGACGGCATCAAGCTGATGGGCTTCGGTCACCGCGTATACAAGGCTTACGACCCGCGCGCCGCCCTGGTGAAAGAATCCGCCCACGAAGTCTTGAGTCGTTTGGGTAAAGCCGACAAGTTGCTGGATTTGGCGCTGGAGTTGGAAGGCATCGCGTTGAGTGATGATTACTTTGTGTCGCGTAACCTGTACCCGAACGTGGACTTTTACACTGGCTTGATTTACCGCGCGATGGGCTTCCCAATGAAGATGTTTACCCCGCTGTTTGCGGTGGGTCGTCTGCCGGGCTGGATCGCCCAGTACCGCGAGATGGTTGCCGATCCGGCGACCAAGATTGCTCGTCCGCGTCAGGTTTACATCGGCCACACCGAGCGTCACTACGAGAACCTGCGTTCTCGGTCTGCCAGGTAAGCAGCTTTTGGGGTCTCCCTGCCCGGCCTGTTGACCGGCGGCGCGTAACGCGCGCGGGGGCGGGCGGAGCCAGAGCGTTGACAGTATTTAGAGAGAAGGAAAAACATGGTTAAGAAAGTCTGGGGTGTCGGCCTGACGGCCGAAACTGAGAGCGGAAAGTCGCTGGACACCTGGTACCCTTACATTTTTGAGGGCGACGTGGACGAGGCGAAAGCGAAAGAGCTGACCGCGAAACTAGCGCACCTGGAGGGCAAGGACGATGCCCGCCTGATTATTAACAAGGCCATCACCGTGAGTGCCGATTTGGAGGACGACGTCCAGAGCGCTCCTGATGGGTACTTGCGGTTGCACGCCCTGTCGTGGCGAATGGTGAAACCCAACACGTTGAGTCTGGAAGGCTTGTTCGACAAGCTGAACCTAGTGGCGTGGACCAGCCGGGGGGCTTGCGATTATGACAACTTTGAGGAAACCCGTCTGCGCCTGATGACCAAGTACGGCATCGGCGCCAATATCCGTTGCGTGGATCGGATTCCCCGCATGACCACTTACGTGACTCCGAGCGGGGTACGCATTGCCCATTCTGAGAACGTTCGCTTGGGTGCTTACCTGCATCCCGGCACCGAAATTGGCTACACCGGGTTCGTGAACTACAACGCGGGAACCTTGGGGGCTGCCCGGATTGAGGGGCGTTTGTCACAAGGCGTGACCGTGGGGGAAGGCACGACTCTGGCAGGTGGCGCCTCCACTGCGGGTACTTTGGCGGTAGGGCCGCACAAGCGCGTGTCTTTGGGGAACAATTGCCATATGGGGGCGAACTCCGGCTTGGCGGTTCCACTGGGAGACGACTGTGTCATCGAAGGCGGATTGTATTTGAACAGTGACACGAAGGTTTACTACATGCCTTCCGGCGGGGTTATGCCTGGTGACACCGGGTTCTTTATCGAGCCAAAGACGATGTTGGCTGAGGAACTGGCAGGGGTTTCCCACGCCGTGTTCCGCCGCAACTCGCAGACGGGCCGTGTCGAGGCCGTGTCCCGCGGCGGCACAGCTATCGAGTTTTCAGACTGAGAATCCGCCAGCTTGGCGCTGTTTGAGGATTAATGCTTTTTGGGGCTGGCGTGTGCCAGCCCCAAAAAGTTTATTAAGTTAGAAAAACTTGATTAAGTTAGATGTTTTGCCTGTTCAGGAAGCCTTTACCGGCAGAACATCTGGGTCGCGTAGGATGAATTCGGCCCGTCGAACCACACCCCGATACCGGTGGTGGTGAAGCCAGCGTTCATCAGGTTCGCGAAGTGCCCGGGCGAGTGAATCCAGTTGGTGACGTGCTTGCTGCCGCCCTGACCAGCGGGGAAGAAGCCCATGTGCCAGTCAATGTTTTCGCCTACTGCCATGCACTTCGAGCCGAGAATCGAGCGGATGCCGTTCGGGGCATTATTGGAATGCTCGAATTCGCCGGTTTGAGCCATATGCTGCGACCAGGCACGGGCGAGGGCATCCATAGCGGGGTCGCGAGTCAGAGGCGCGATGCCGTCCTGGGCACGCCGGGCATTAATGCCGGCATGGATATCTGCTTCCTCCTGGGCGGCAGCTTGCTCCGCGGACCCGGCCGCATTACCAGGATTCTTTGGTTGCTGCGGTTGCTCTGGTTGAGCGGGCTGAGCCGGTTGAGCCGGCTGAGTGTATCCGGTGCCGCTGGCAATCATCTGCATGACCTGCGGATTCCAGATGCTACCACCTAAGAAAATGGGAGAAGCCGAGTTATTTTGCACGTAACCAGCGGCGATATTCACTCCCGGGTTCGGCATGGTGGAGGACAGGATGATGGGACCGTCCTGGAGCGCTCCCCCCGAAACAGAATCAGCCAACACGTCACCGCGAGCCACGTAGAAGTTCCCCTTGTGACCGGGGAAAGCGTAGTTGGCAATAGCCAGGGAGGTGGCGTAGCGGTTCTCACCCTGCAAGCGGGCGGTGTCTGCCCCTTGGGCAACTTCGGCAAGCACCTCCGCGGACACGGCGCCCGGCCCGCCCAAGGCGGTGACTTTTTGAGCTCCAAGTGCCTTAATCGCATTAGCGGCGAAAGCGTTATTTCCGCTGGGATTGACCAAAATGACCGGGCCGTCCGTGAGAACCCCGCCAGCTACCGCATCGGGGGAGCCATCCCCGGCACCATTGGCGATATAAGCCACTTTGGCACCGCTCGGGAAAGCGGCCGCGGCAATCTTCGCTGAAGTTTCATAGCGGTTAGCCCCGAAAATCCGGGCGGTAGGTTTCTCCCCAGCCACTTGGGTCAAGGCTGCATCGGAAACTACGCCCGGCCCGCCCAAAGCAATGACTTTGCCGCTGACTTTCAAGCCGGCTACATACTGGGTGGCAGCACCGTTGTTGCCGTGGGGATTGACCAGAACAATCGGGCCGCCCGGCAGGGATCCCGCCGAGAGAGCATCGGCTAAAACATCGCCGCGTGCCAGGTAAACATTTTCAGCTGAGCTGGGGTAGGCGTGGCGAGAAATCGCTACGGAGGTTTCGTAACGATTAGTGCCCGCGAGCTGGTTGAAGCCCTCAGCATTAGCAGCGGCGCAGGTGATGGTAGATGCTCCCGCCATAGCGAGGGCACATACCGTGACAACGAAACGTTTTCGGGTCATATTATGTCCTTTCGGTAGTCGAGATGTACTCATTGTGACACGGCGTGCGTGAGAAAAGTTCCGTTTCGGTTTAACTCAGATTTCGTGGTCTGGAGGCGAGGCGGGGGCGCGGCGCAGGGCCAGGCTCATCGCTTCACGCAGGTTTGCGGCAGCTTGAATCTTGAATCCCCGCGGGGCCTGCAAACCACCCGCGGCGGCAGCCGGCACAATAGCGCCAGTGAACCCCAGCCGAGCCGCCTCCGCTACCCGGCGAGACACCGAGGTGCAGGAACGGATTTCTCCGGTCAACGAAACTTCCCCAAAAGCCACCAGACCAGGGTCGATGACCTGGCCCGTCACGGCAGAGGCCGCCGCGAGCGCAACGGCCAAGTCCACTGCCGGCTCGACCGCTCTGGCTCCGCCAACCGTAGAGACGTAAGCGTCCAAAGTGCCGAAAGGCAGTTTGAGTCGGGCTTGCAGGACAGCCAGCATCATGGCGGTGCGTGAGTAATCCAGACCGGAAACAGTGCGCCGCGGTGAGCCGCCCGCTATGGGGGTGGCCAGGGCTTCTATCTCTATAGGCAGGGCGCGCCGACCTTCCAGCGACATGGTCACGCAGGCCCCGGGCACCGGCTCGGCCGTTTTGCTGAGGAACAGGCCGCTGGGGTCCTCGATGCCTTCGATGCCGGATTCGACCATTTGAAAGAAACCGACCGCATCCGTAGGGCCGTAGCGGTTTTTCACCGCGCGCAACAGTCGCAGCTCTCCGGTTCGTTCGCCTTCAAACTGGCACACTACGTCCACCAGGTGTTCCAGGGTGCGCGGACCTGCCACCGCCCCGTCCTTGGTGACGTGCCCCACCAGGACCAGCGCCATGTGCCGGCCCTTTGCCGCGTCAATGAGCCGGGCCGCGACTTCACGAACCTGAGCCGGGCCGCCGATAGACGTGTCCATAGTGGGGTCAGTGAGGGTCTGAATGGAGTCGATGATGGTTAAATCCGGGCTGATTGTCTCGATTTGAGCCAGGGCTTGTGAGACTTGGGTTTCAGCCGCCAGGTAAAGGTTGTCCGCCACTCCACCGATGCGTTTTGCGCGGGACAACACCGCTTCGGCGGTTTCCTCGCCGGTAAGGTACAGGACAGTTTTCCCCTCCGCATCCGCAGCGGCGGGATTTGGTGAATCGGGGGAAATCAAGCGTAGCCGGGAGCTCCCACCAGCATCGGGTGAGGGCGGGACCGTGCCTTGAGCAATCCGGGCAGCGACCTCTAACAGCAGCGTTGACTTTCCGATTCCGGGCTCTCCAGCCAGCAGGATGACCGCACCGGGTACGATACCGCCGCTGAGGACTCGGTCAAATTCACCCACCCCGGTGGGCAGGCGCACGGCCAGCTCGGTGGAGTACTGGCCAATTGGTTTGGCCGGGGACGCCGGACGCCCGTAGCTGCCGGAACCGCGCACCGCGCTTCCGCCACCCCCACGGGCGGAGCTTTTCGCCAGGACCACGTTTTCTTCCAAGGTGCCCCACTGGCCGCAGCTGCGGCATTGACCAGCCCATTTGGGCCATTCCTCCCCGCAGTTGGAGCACACGTAAACCGTTTTTTCTTTCGCCATGACTCCATCGTCTCACAACCCCCGCATGCGAAAAATCGCGAGTTCGGCTCACGCAAACACCTCCAGGCAAAGCCCCGGAAATTCGGGGATAACAGGCCTGGAGAACCCGAGGCTATTCGCCGGGTTGTGCCTAAAGGTGGAGAATAGCCGGGTAGCTGCCAATAATGGCAGCTACCCGGCTATTTTCACCCTATAATCCACGCACACCCCGAAACCACGCACCCGGGGCCACAAATTAACCGGTTAATTTCAGGTTAAAACCGCGTTAGACTTTTTACGGCGAATTACGCCGAAACCCCGGGCATAGAACCTCGTGAAAGCGCGAAACCTCACACCCGGTGGCGCAACGATTGCAAGGAAAGGAACCCCGATGGCCACTGCTCAAGCCTGGATTGAAGGAGCGCGGCTGCGTACCCTCCCGGCTTCGGCATCACCTGTCTTGCTCGGCACCGGCATTGCCGCCGGACTGGGCAAGATGGATCCTTGGCTGGCCCTGGGTTGCCTGGCAGTGGCGCTGCTGCTGCAAATCGGGGTGAATTTTTCCAACGACTATTCCGACGGGATTCGCGGCACTGATGAATACCGCGTGGGCCCGCCGCGCCTGGTCGGTGGCGGGGAAAATCCGCGCAAGGTCTTGGCGGTGGCGCTGAGTTGTTTCGCCTTAGCCAGCGCTGTGGGCCTGAGTGTCGCCATCGTTTCCCAGTCATGGTGGCTCATCGGTGCCGGAGTGGCAGCGGTCGCAGCAGCCTGGTTCTATACCGGGGGCAAGCATCCCTATGGCTACGCCGGGGTAGGCCTGTCTGAGCTGCTGGTTTTTGTCTTTTTCGGTTTGCTGGCGGTGCAGGGAACCCTGTGGGTGCAGGCCCAAGTCCTACCGTGGCAGTCTTGGGCGCTGGCCAGCGGGTTGGGGTTGCTGTCCTGCGCGTTGCTGATGGTCAATAATCTGCGCGACATCCCCACGGACCGGAAATCCGGCAAAGTTACCCTGGCGGTACGTTTGGGTGATGCCTGGTCGCGCCGTATTTACCGGCTTTTTATCTATACCGCGTTGCTGTTGTCACTGGCGGTGCTATTTGTGCCGTGGCCGGATATCTTCCCCGGCGGATTTATCCAATGGGGCAGCGGTTTTGTGGTGCAGCTCGCGCTGTGGCTGGGGGCTTTGCGGACGATGCGTCCGGTGCGCGCGCACGAGACTGGCAAGTCCTTGATTGTCGCCCTGCGTAACACCGGTTTCCTCACCCTGGCTTATGGCGGCCTGCTCGGTCTGCTGTTCGCCCTGCTCTAGCCGTTTTTGCCGGTTTTTCAGAAGCGCGCACAAGTGCGGGTGGGCGGCAGCTCGCTACGGTCAGCGGTAGTCGGTTTACCCTGCACACTGTCCCATGCTATGTTAATGATGTCGAGAGTTCGCCGGGAAAGCGCCCGGGGAACCTTCTGAATAAAACGAAGAAAAGGGGATGAAATGAAGCTGGTAGTGGTTGGCGGAGTTGCGGGCGGTCTGTCCTTTGCGGCGCGGATGCGCAGGTTGGACGAGTCAGCCGAAATCGTGGTGTTTGAAAAAGGGCCGTACCCTTCGTTTTCTAACTGCGGCTTGCCTTTTTATGTCGGCCAGGAGATTCCCGCGCGAGAAAGCCTGCTGCTGAACACGCCCCAGGGCCTGAAAGCGAAACTGAATCTGGATGTGCGGGTGAACCACGAGGTCATCAGCTTGGATGCGGACGCGAAAACCGTGCAGGTGCGCGGCGCAGACGGGCGTGTTTTCACCGAAAGCTACGACAAGCTGATTCTTTCTCCCGGAGCGAGGGCCGCGCGTCCCCCGATTGCGGGCTTGGATTCTCCGCGGGTGCACGCGCTGCGCACGGTGGATGATGCGCAGCGGATTGTGGACCTGGCTGATTGTGCGAAATCAGCGTTGGTTATCGGCGGGGGATTCATCGGGATCGAAGCGGCGGAAGCCCTGGCTCGCCGCGGCATCAACACGACAATCGTCGAAGGCAGTGACCATGTCATGCCTCCGCTGGACCTGGAGATGGCTCATCTGGTGACCGGAGCCCTGCAATCGCTCAATAATAACGTCATCGCGAAAACTCGTGTCACCAAGATTCAACATTTTCCCGCTCACGACCTGGCGGAACTGTCGAACGGGCAGTGCCTCGAAGCGGGGCTGATCGTGCTGGCTGCGGGCGTTACCCCCGCCACCGAGCCTTTCGTGGCAGCCGGGGTCAAGGCTGATGAGCGGGGGTTTATGGTAATTGACCAGCACGGACGTACCAGTTTGCCTGACGTGTTCGCCTGCGGTGACGCCGTTACGCAGCAGACTGGGGTGACCGGACAAGCGCGGCCGGTTGCGTTGGCCGGTCCGACCAACCGCGCGGCCCGGCTTATCGCTGACTTTATTGCTGACCCAGAAACAGCCCGGCCCCTGCCTAAACCTATCTCTACCTCGATTTTCCGGGTGGGACCCATGACTGTGGCCCAGACTGGGGCCAATCGAGCTGAACTGGACGCGAGGGGCATCGCCTACCGCACGATTCACACCCACCCCACCGACCACGGCACTTTCCTGCCCGGTGCCCAACCGATGCAGCTCATGTTGCATTTTGCGGCCGAGGACGGCAGGATTCTCGGCGCTCAAGGAATCGGGGGCAACGGGGTGGATAAGCGTATCGATGTTATCGCCACAGCTCTTAAGGCCGGGCTGAGCGCCCCTGATTTGATTGACTTGGATTTGGCGTATGCGCCCCCGTATTCCGCGGCGAAAGATCCGGTCAATTTCCTGGGCTATGTGGCGGAAAATGTGCTGCGCGGCCGGCTGAAACTGTGGTACGCCGAGGAAACAGCTCACCTCGACCCCGCCACCCCGATACTTGATGTGCGCCCCGTCCCCGAGTTCAATGCCGGACATTTGCAGGGCGCCGTGTGCATTCCCTTGACGGAACTGCGTTCGCGACTGGATGAGGTGCGCTCCTGGGCCGACGGGAAAACCGTGTACTTGAGCGATGATAGCGGGGCTAACGCTTGGCTGGCACAGAGAATTCTGGAACCCGCAGGGATTAATGCTAAAGTATTGTCTGGCGGGGTCAATACGGTTTTCGCCTACTACTTTGACAACCCCGGCGCGGTGCTGGAAATGTAACATAGCTTCCAACAGACGATTCCGGATAGAGGAAAGGGAAAAATATGTGCTCTCCAGTAAAGTGCGCGAACTGCGGAAAGACGACTTGGACAGGATGCGGTCAACACATTGACGCGGTCAAGGCCAGCGTCCCGGCTGACCAGTGGTGTACCTGTCCCGAGGACAAACGCAAACCGCAATCCCTATTCACGAGCTTCTTTGGGCGCTGAGCATTTCTGCCGCCAGGCGGTGCTTCGCCCCTGCTACGAAGTTGCAGAGATGCGAAGCGTCACCAGCGCGTCTGAATAGCAATGTCTCGCCCCTCCTCACCTTGCTAAAATCGCCGTATGACCTCGAGCAATGACTTCATAGAACTTTGTGCCGGTCAATACCGCGCCCAGATTTTGCCCTTCGGTGGGGGCTTGTGGTCGCTGACTTTTGCGGGCAAGCCGCTGGTGGTGACCCCTCCGGTGCCGCACCAGGGCTTGTCACAAGTGTCCCCGGTTCCGTTTGCGGCGGGGGGTTTGCTGGCGCCGTGGCCCAACCGGGGGGACGGCGGAAATTTCACGTTTCAAGGCGAAACGTATCAGCTCGAAATCAACGAACCCGCCCGCCATAACGCCATTCACGGCTTCGTCAGGGAACGGCCTTGGGAACTCGATCCCGAAACGTCCGACAACCCCGCGGCGGTGAGTCTCACGCTGGAAATGGCACCGCAGCCGGGCTGGCCGTGGCGACTCAAATATGTGATGAACTGGAGCGTTGACGCAACCCAAGGGTTGCGCGGCGAACTGCGGGTTTCCAACCTCAGCGATACACCCTGCCCGTTTGGCTTCGGGTGGCATCCCTATTTGAGCGCGGGGGGCGCGAGCCTGGACGAATGCACCCTGAGTATCTCGGTAGGCAACAACCTGGTGCTCGATTCGACACGCAACTTGCCGACCGGTCTGGAGCACCCCGCGGACACTGTCTTGGGACAAGCGCGGTCGGTAGCGCTACGCGGACTGTGGCTTGACCACGCCTTTCGGGCTCAACCCGAACCGGATGGGCGAGTCCGGGCCGCCTTGTGCCGGGCAGACGGTTCAGGGACGGAACTCAGTGCCGGACCGTGGTGTCGGTGGCTCCAGATTTATAGCGCCGACCCCGCTCACCAGGAGGCTTTCCCCGGCGTTGATGATGGGCGCGCCCTGGCGGTCGAGCCGATGACCTGCCCACCTAACGCCCTGAGCCGCAATCAGGATGTACTGGTACTCGAACCAGGAGAATCGCGTTCTTTCATTTTCGGGCTGCGCGCGATAAACGGTTAGCTGACGGGTATCCTGACGATTCCTTCCCGGAATTTCAGCGTCTAGCGGGGCTTATTTCCCTGAATACCACAGCAGCAGACGTTCTACTTCCGCTTGCAATGCGGCGTTACCGTTACGGGAATACTTGCGGGGGTCGACCAAATCGGGGCCTTGTGCCAAATCCTTACGGACCTCAGCGGTATAGACCACGTTCAGGTGCGTAGAGACGTTAATCTTGGTCATTCCTGCTTTGATAGCGGCGCGCATTCCTTCGTCAGAAACCCCGGAAGAACCGTGCAGGACCAGCGGAACCGGAACGGCCTGTTTGATGGCAGAAATCAAATCCGTGTCCAACGTGGCATCGCGCGAGGTCATCGCGTGTGACGACCCCACCGCTACCGCCAGCAAGTCCACGCCGGTGTCTGCCACGAACTTCGCGGCGTCCTCTGGATTGGTGCGTGCGCTCGGGTCATGGACTCCATTCTTTCCGCCGACCTCGCCCAGCTCGGCCTCAACACTCACGCCACGGTCGTGACACCACTGGGTAATCTGAGCGGTAGTGTCACGGTTTTGCGCATCCGGCAGTTTGGAGCCGTCATACATAATCGAGGTAAAGCCCAAACCGACCGCCGCGCGGCACAGGTCGAGATCCTCAGCGTGATCAAGGTGCGCTACCACCGGGACTTTTGCCTGTTCGGCTAGCTTTAGTACGGCACTGCCGATAGGGTCGAGCCAGCCATGATGGTACTTAACAGCGTTTTGGGACAGCTGCAGAATCACCGGCAGGTTGACCGCTTCTGCCGCAGCGACCTGGGCCTCACCATGTTCCAGCAGCACCACGTTGAAAGCCCCCAGACCGACTCCGGCCGAGGCGGACTCAGTAGCGAGTTTACGTATATCGCACAGCATTTATACACTCCATTCTTCAGTTTGAAAGGTCATTTTAGCGGCAATTGTTGCCACCATATCTGTTTCCACCACGCCAGCGACTGCAGCCGGAACCGCGGCAGCCGACCAAGACACCGCGCGCCCGAGAGCCTCGTGTGTCGGCAAGTTTTCGGACATGCCGGACAGAAATCCAGCTACCGCCGCATCTCCCGCTCCGGTTGGATTGCCCTCCAAAGTCATCCCGGGGGCGGCCCACTCGACCTGTAGCGAGGCGGTGTGCGCAGGCGCAGCGGGATGCTCTACGTAGGCCAGCCCGTCACGTCCAGCGGAAATCAGCAAGGAGCGAGCTCCCAGTGATAGCAAAGAGCGCGCCGCCGCGGGCAACTCAGTAATGCCGGTGGCCTCACGCAGTTCCGCCACATTCGGTTTCAGGCAATCCGCGCCTGCCTGAGCGGCCTCTAACAGGTAGTTTCCGGAAGTATCCACCATCACCCAGCAGCCTAAGTCATGCAAACCGGTGATGAGACGTCCTAGCAACCCCTGGGGACTGCCCTGGGCAAAAGACCCGTTAATGCTGACGAAAGCATTCGGGGTCGCCCAGTCCAGCTCGAGTGCCTGCAGCCACGCCCGTTCCCAATGCTGAGTAACGTCTTTGGGGTTCATAGTGCCATAGTTCGGGCCTGCCTCATTGAATACCGTGGCGTCTCCGTCAGCCACGATGGCTACGGATTGGCGGTTTGGGAATGGCATGGGCAAGGGTTGAAAATTAAACCGACCCTGCCACTCTAGTTTTCGTTTTTCCAGGTCGGCAAGATATTCCGGGCTGGAAAAAAATCCTACTGCAAGGGTGGGATAACCCATTTGCGCCAGGACTGAAGCTGTATTAATCCCCTTACCTCCGGCACGGTATACGAAGTCCTCGATGCGATGTGTCGAGCCAACCTTCAGGGCGTCCACTGTGTAAGTGATGTCCAGAGCGGGGTTGGGAGTGAAAGTAATGAGCTGAGGCATCTGAGTCTTTCCAAACTTATGACGGGCGGGTCGCGGGGATAATCGGAACTTGGGCTTTGGCAAAGGCTTGCGCCGCGATACCTAACAGTTGTGCCTGCGACCCAAAGTTGGACAGCGAGAAGTGCGGTTCAGGCAGGTTCACGAGGTGCGATAACGTCGCCTGGCGGAGTCGTTCAAGGTAGGCGGGTCCTTCCTTAGATTGTCCTCCGCCTACGATGACATCAAGATTTCCCAAAGTCGCCAGGCTGGCAGCCAAGACTGCCCCCAATGCCTGCGTGGCGGTTTCGATTACGTGATGAGCACATTCGTCTCCTTCCCGTTCCCTCAGGAACACATCCTTGGATGTGGGGTGGGCAGTTTGTGGGGAAATACCTTTCAAAAGGGCGTAGCGTCGGGCGGTATATTCGGCAGAAGCAATCCGTTCCAGGGGGAGGCGAGTTGCCTGAGTGGAAACTGGTGCGGCGGCCTTTTCCAGGTAATTCAAATCGGGATTGGGAAGTAGAATCTGGCCAATCTCGCCGGAGCTCCCGCTCCGGTTCAGTACTCGCCCGTTGAGGACAATCCCCGCCGAAATGCCGGTCCCGATAGCGACAAAAAAACACTCCTGACGTCCGGTAAACAAGGCCTCGCCCAAGGCGCCGGAACGAACGTCATGTCCCAACGCAATCGGAGCGCCCAAGGCTTCACTTAATCGGTCGCGCATGGGAAAACTCCCCCAGCCAAGGTTGGCTGAAGTGATGGTCATGCCGGTGTCTTCCACCATTACTCCGGGAACACCCACCCCGACAACACTGCAAACCTGCTCAGCGGTCACAGCTTTGCCGTCAGGGCGACGTATTTCACCGCGGTGCAAAGCCTGTTGAATCTGACTATGCTGACCAGCAATTTGGTCAATCAGACCGACAGCGCCGCCGGTAGAGGTCGTTAGGGTCGGCAGCGTCACCAGTGAACCGCTGTTAGACACGAAAGCAACTTTCGTGTCCGTTCCCCCCACGTCAAAGGCCAGCGCGTACACCGGTGCAGAACCGGTTATTGGTGTCGGAAGCTCATCGGGTGACATCTGTCCCTCCAAAAGCGCGAGGTTTATTCAGGTGCGTAATTAGGACAGAATCACTGAACGGGTCAGGTGACGCGGGGTGTCTGGATTCAGACCCCGGTGTTCCGCGCGCGCCACAGCGACGCGTTGCAGCAGCACCAGAGAGGCCATCGGATCGTAGTCGTGGTGGACCAAAGTGGCACCGGTAGCTGCGATTTGCGCCTCCATCCCTTCGGGGACGGAGCCAAAAATCCAGGTAATGCGGTTCGGTTCAGCAATGGAAATCGGCCCGTGGCGGTATTCCATCGCGGGATAGGACTCGGTCCAAGATTGTGAGGCTTCGCGCATCTTTAGGGCGGCTTCGTTGGCGAGTCCGTAAGTCCAGCCGGTGCCGAGGAAAGTGAATTGGTCGGCAGTTACGAAAGCTGCGGGAATTTCCGCATTCACTGCCGCGGCGCAATCCGCAATAGCTTTCGTCAAGTCCTCTCCGAGGCTGGCGCGCAGCAAAGCCAGAGCCGTGGTGGCGAAACGCGTTTGCACTACCGACGTTTCATCCGCGAAGTCTAAAACTAGTTCCATGTCGGTAAAGGGTGTGGCAGGACCATTGCCGACGGCGGTAATTAAGCGGGTGGGAACCTTGCCGTGCAAGGCTTTGAGAATATCGATAATCTCCGTGGTGGTGCCCGAACGAGACAGGGTAATGACCATGTCATAGTGGCGTGTCAGAGGGAATTCGGTGGCGGTGAAAGCATCGGAGACTCCGTGTCCGGCGACTTCCCGCGCTCGGCAGTATGCCTGCGCCATGAACCAGGAGGTGCCACAGCCAATCATGGCAACACTTTTGCCCTTTTCAGGGAAAAACTTGGGGTCCAGGGAAGCGAGCATGTCAATGGCCTGTTTCCAGGTTTGGGGCTGGCTAGCAATTTCCTTAGCGGTGATACTCATGGCGGTGTGTTCTCCCTATAAAATCGGCTACATTGTTCAGAAACAAAAATACCACGCAAGGTGACACAAATTGTTTGAAACTGATTTAAATTTCATGTTATAGACAATTTAAATCAATCAGGAGGGAAAGCGCATGGCCCATCAATCATTACGGCTGACCAAAATCCTTGACTTCGTGCTGGAAAACGGCTCGATTCAGGTAGAGGACATCGAAACTCTCCTGGGTGTATCCCCAGCCACTGCGCGTCGCGATCTGGACAGATTGGCATCCCAACAGATGGTGACCCGGGTTCGCGGGGGAGCGGTGGCAAACCCCCTATCCGGGGATCTGCCCTTGCGGTATCGCCCGGTGAATAGTGGGCGAGCCAAGCAACATCTGGCGAAAGCTGCCGCCAAATTGGTGAAACCGGGGGATGTCATCGGCTTGAACGGGGGAACCACCACCACGGAAGTTTCGCGCGAATTGGCGCTGCGCGTTTCGAAAGATCCCGGGTTTCAACGTCACGGGATAACGGTCGTGACGAACGCCATCAACATCGCCAACGAACTGGCTTTGCGTCCCCAGATTAAAGTCATCGTCGTGGGGGGAACCATGCGTCCTTGCTCGTATGAAATCGTTGGAAACATGTCTGGATTAGTGCTGCAAAACTTGGCGATGACCCGAGTGTTTTTAGGGGTGGTGGGAATCGACCTGAAACGTGGTTTGTTCAATGATGACTTGCTGGAAGCGGAGACCAACGCCGTTTTTCTCCGTTCCGCCCAACGAGTCACCGTGGTGGCGGATAGCTCAAAATTCTCCGCGTTGGGGACCGCCCGGATTTGTGACTTTGAACCGATTGACGAAATCCTCACGGACAGTGTCGATTCGCAAACTTTAGAAGTCTTGGAAAGCCAAGGTATCACGGTTTTGACTGTCTAGGAACGGGCCGGCAAATAAAATAATTTGTTTAAATCGCACCAAAATGATTAGAAAAAATCATATTCTTTGTTGTAGGTGTTCAATGAAGTCCACCTTTTCGCCTGAGACAGTGCGGAAAAACTACCTCGGTTACCACCGTGAGCTGACAACTTACAACAATGGAAAGGAAAGCTCGTGAAAGGCATCGTAAAAATTAGCGCAGTAGCAGCAATCGCGGCGCTCGCTTTAGCAGGATGTGCAGGTTCTGACTCCGGCTCAGGCAGTGCTGCAGCGGATCCGGCTAACTTGGAAACCACTATTAAAATTCTGGCTCCTTCGTACGCCTCCTCGACCAAGACGGACTGGGAGAACATTATTGCTGAGTACAACAAGACCTATCCGAAGGTCAAGGTTGAGCTGCAAATTGAAGGTTGGGACGATTTCTCCTCCAAAGTACAGGCTCGTGTACAAGCCAAGGACTTACCCGACATTTTGAACGACAATAACTTTGCGTCCGCAGCCGACGGCGAACTGCTCTACCCCATTACAGAAGTCATGAGCGAGGACGTGTTGAATACGATTGAACCCGCCCTTCTGAAGAACGGGGTAGGGGCGGACGGAACTCAATGGGTCGTCCCCGATGTGGCCTCCTCCCGCATGATGGCCTACAACACCGGCATCTTTGAAAAAGCCGGCATCACGACGGTTCCCGCTACATGGGACGAACTGGAGCAAGCCTGCGACAAGATTAAAGCTGCTTCCCCGGACGTGTACCCCTACGGTATGCCTCTAGGTCGAGAGGAAGCCCAGGTTGAGTCCTCACTGTGGCTGTGGGGTGCCGGTGGTGACTGGTCCGAGGGCGATACATTGAAAGCCAAGAGCGATAAAGCCGTGGAGGCTTTCACCGAGATGAAGAAGCTCATCGATAAAGGCTGCACCCAACCCAACGCCGGCACGTCCAACCGTCAAGATGTCGCCGACCTGTTCAACAACGGCAAGGTGGCCATGATGATGGCCCACTCCGGCCTATTGAGCGTAACGGAGGAGGACTACCCCGACATTAAGTACGATATCGCCCCGATTCCCTCCAAGGATGGCAAGGGTGTGGCAATCGGGGTGACGGACTTCATCCTCGCTTTTGACAACGGTGATGACGCCCGCAAGCAGGCTACCAAGGGATTCCTTGACTTGTTCTACTCGGACGCGATGTACAAGAACTGGTATGCCCCCTCCGGGTTGCTTCCGGTGACGGAGAGCATCATTGAGCAAGGCAAGTCCGAAGCCGGTCCTATCGACAAGAAATTCTATGAAGCGCTGAGCACCGTGAGGTTCCTGCCAGTGGGCAACCCGCAGTGGGATACGCTGCAAGGAGCCCTGCAGTCTACTGCCGGGAAACTGACCGCTCAAGAACCAGCCGCTGTGCTGGATGCGATTCAATCTCAGGTCGATGCCGAGTCCTGACATGAACGCTTGAAAACGGGGCTGTAGAGGTGGCGACTGTCACCTCTACAGCCCCGATAAAACCCGCTTTGTATAGAGGAATCTCGTCGATATGAAAAGTGCGCCCAGTGTGGAACAGAACGTCAAGACCCAGTTGCGCACCCAAACTGAGCCAAAAGCGAAAAAGAGCCGGTGGATGGAAACTGTAGCCGCTATACCGTGGCTGGCGCCGACTCTCCTGCTGATTATCGGGGTTGTGATTTACCCGACTATCCTGCTCATCTACTATTCCTTCATTAAATTCAACAAGTATGGGGTAAACAAAGGGTTTACAGGTTGGGACAACTACGTCGGTAAAGCCGGGGCGCTGACCTATCCCTCTGTACACATTGGCCAGGTGCTACTCAACACCACCCTGTGGGTGGTCGTAGTCGTGACGGTGACAGTGCTAGTTTCCTTGGGGTTGGCGCAGTTCCTCAACAAGGACTTCCCCGGTCGCAAGCTGGTGCGACTCTTTGTGATTCTCCCGTGGGCGTGTTCTGTGGTGATGACGACCACCGCCTTTAACTACGGCCTTGACTCGGAATATGGTCTGTTCAACCGGTTTTTTGTAGACACGGGTATCTTGCAAAAAGCCTATGCTTTCACGGAAAATCCCACGGCGGCTTTCTGGGTCGCAGTTTTTGTGGCTATCTACGTGTCGTTACCCTTTACGACGTACACCATCCTGGCGGGACTGCAGTCTGTCCCGAAAGACATTCTGGAGGCTTCTCGAGTAGACGGCGCCAACTCCTTCCAGCGCTATTGGCTGATAGTGTTCCCCATGCTGCGCCCCGCTGTCGCCACCGCTGCTTTGATAAACATCATCAACGTATTTAACTCCCTGCCTATTTTGCAGATCTTGGTGGAATCTCCTGGCTATCACTCCGCCCACACCACCACAACCTTGATTTTCCAGTACAAGGCACAGCTCGGTCCGGGCGTCTCGAGTGCGCTGTCGGTCTTGAACTTCATGTTCTGCCTGGTGATTATTGCCATCTATCTCATATCTGTGAAGCCGACGAAGGAGGTGGAGTAACATGAGTACCCCTCTGACCAAACATTCTGAACCGGCCAAGGCATCTTCTGAAGCTACTTCAGCGACCCGCCGCAAACGCAGTCCCGCAGGCATAGTCATGACGCTTGTCGGGGCGCTGCTGATTGTGTTGTTCTTCCTATTTCCCTACGCGTTAATGTTTGTGACTTCAGTTAAGACTCGCGGCGACGTGCGGAAAATCCCACCGGACTACCTGCCTTCCAAACTGGAACTGAGCAACTACCTAACGGTGTGGTCCTTCCCTGCGGTAAACGTAGGCAAATCACTTTTGGCCACGGCCGTCATCGCCATCGGGGCGACACTCCTGGTGCTATTGGTGGCGACCCCCGCGGCCTACTATGTGGCTCGGTTCCGTTTCCCCGGGCGGATGCCCTTCCTGTTCCTGGTACTGTGCACCCAGATGCTCCAGCCTACCGTGTTGGCGGTCGGCCTCTACCAGGAGTTCTCCAGCTGGCAAGGACAAGTCGTGTGGGTGGCGCTAATCCTAATCAACGGGGCTTTTAACCTGTCTTTCGCAATCTGGATTATGCAGGCGTTTTTCTCTTCAGTACCCAAGGAAGTGGATGAAGCCGCTTTGATGGATGGTTTGGGACGTCTCCAAACCATGTTTAAAATCTCGTTGCCTCTGGTGTGGCCTGGTATCGTTACCGCGGTCGTGTTCGTGTTCATTAATACCTGGAACGAGTACGCGGCGGCTTTCGTGTTGGTGCAAAAGCCCGAGCTGCAACCCTTGACGGTGGCAATGCCGCGTTTCTTGGGGCTTTACGTGCGTGAATGGCAATACATGTTTACCACATCCGTAATCGCGATTGTGCCGGTCATTATCATGTTTGCCCTCATCGAGAAGCGTCTGATTGGTGGTCTTACTTCCGGCAGCATTAAGTAGCTTTGCTGGCGGGGTCGCGCTGCCAGGATTTAACAGCGGAAAATTGCTTACAGCGCGCAAAAGTTATAGAGTAGATATTTGCGTGTTCTTTGTCCGAGGCGACCTGAAAACGTTGATATTGCAGAAGAATGCGCCGGCAATATCACGGCAGGTACAGCGAGGGACGAGATGTTCAAACGCCGGAGCGCATCGAGATTTTCAAGGTGGAAGGGAAGACCCCCGTTGCCGCGACGTTTCGCGCAAAAGTGGAGGGTAACCTCTTGAAACCAAAAGGGAATCTCGACCATCCATACGACATAAAGGAAACGGAAATCTTGGCTACGAAATCCAAAGAATCCTCCACTCACCCTTTCCGGGTGTCTTTTGCCCAAATCGATGAGCCGATGGCGCCGCCGAATCTGTTGGCGCTCCAGACCGAATCTTTTGACTGGTTCCTGGGGAATGAAGCCTGGCAGGAGCGCGTTAAGAAAGCCGATGAAACCGGCGATAAGCATGTTCCCCGCACTTCAGGCCTGCAGGAAATCCTGAACGAAATGAGCCCGATTGAGGACAACGGCGGCACCATGAGCTTGTCCTTTAAGGACTACACCTTGGAAAGCCCGCACTACACCATTGACGAGTGCAAGGACAAGGACCTGACCTACAACGCGCCGATGTACGTGACGGCCGAATTTATTACTTACGAAACCGGCGAAATTAAGACCCAAACCGTGTTCCTGGGCGAATTTCCGCTGATGACCCCGCGCGGGACTTTCATCGTCAACGGTACCGAGCGGGTGGTCGTGTCCCAGCTGGTGCGTTCCCCCGGCGTGTACTTTGAAAAGACCGCGGACAAGACCTCGGACCGGGACATTTACCTGGGCAAGGTCATCCCCTCCCGCGGCGCTTGGCTCGAGTTTGAGATTGATAAGAAAGACACGGTCGGGGTGCGTATCGACCGCAAGCGCAAACAGTCCGCCACCATTTTCCTCAAGGCGCTGGGTATGAGCGTAGGCGAGATTCGCGAGGCTTTCCAAGACTTCCCGTTGATGCTGGAAACCCTGGAAAAAGACGGCGCGATTGAAACCCAGGATCAGGCCCTGGAGGACATCTACCGCAAGATTCGTCCCGGCGAGCCGCCCAGCGTGGAGGCCGGACGTAACCTGCTGCATAACTTTTACACCAATCCCAAGCGTTACGACCTAGCCGAGGTGGGACGCTACAAAATCAACAAGAAGCTCGGTGTTGAGCGGGAAATGGGCGAGCGCACCCTGGACCTGACCGACATTGTCGCCGCCTTCCGTTACCTGTTGGCGCTGCGTGCCGGAGACGACACGGTCAAGGTCAAGGACGCGGCCGGCAAAGAAACCGAACTGCACATCAAGACCGACGACATCGACCACTTCGGCAACCGCCGGGTGCGTCCGGTCGGCGAGCTCATTCAGATGCAGGTGCGCACGGGTATGTCCCGTATGGAGCGCACGGTGAAGGAACGCATGTCCACTCAGGACGTCGAAGCCATCACCCCGAACTCGCTCATTAACATTCGTCCCGTCGTGGCGGCCATCAAAGAGTTCTTTGGGACATCTCAGCTGTCGCAGTTCATGGACCAAAACAACCCGTTGGCGGGTCTGACGCACAAGCGCCGTCTGTCCGCTTTGGGTCCGGGCGGCCTGTCCCGTGACCGGGCGGGGATGGAAGTTCGTGACGTGCACCCCTCGCACTACGGGCGCATGTGCCCGGTGGAAACTCCCGAAGGCCCGAACATTGGTTTGATTGGTTCGCTGGCGACTTTCGCCCGGATTAACCCTTACGGTTTTGTGGAAACCCCCTATCGCGTGGTCAAGAAAGGCGTCGTTACCAACGAAATCCACTACATCACCGCTGACGATGAAGAAGGCAAGAACATCGCCCAGGCTTCTGCGCAGCTCACGAAAGACGGGCACTTCGTAGAATCCGCGGTGCTGTGCCGCTCTACCGGCGGCGACCCGGTGTTGGTCAGCCCCGAAGAAGTCGACTTGATGGACGTTTCGGCTCGTCAGATGGTGTCGGTCGCGACCGCGATGATCCCGTTCCTGGAACACGACGACGCGAACCGCGCCCTGATGGGGGCGAACATGCAGCGTCAGGCAGTGCCGCTGCTGAAAACCGAGGCTCCTCTGGTGGGCACCGGCATTGAGAAACGCGCCGCGATTGACGCGGGCGACGTGGTCATAGCCAAGAAGGGCGGCGTCGTCACCGAGGTCAGTGCCGATTTGGTGCGCGTCCAGGAAGACGACGATGAAACCCGCGTTTACGCGCTGGAAAAGTTCAAGCGTTCCAACCAGGGCAACTGCTATAACCAGCAGGTTATTGTCGACGAGGGCGACCGGGTCGAAGCCGGTGACGTTCTGGCTGACGGTCCTGCTACTGACGGCGGGGAAATGGCTTTGGGCAAGAACTTGCTGGTGGCCTACATGTCCTGGGAAGGGTTGAACTACGAGGACGCCATTATTTTGAGCCAGCGGGTCGTTTCCGAAGATTTGCTGACTTCGATTCACATCGAGGAACACGAAATCGACGCGCGCGACACGAAACTCGGTGAGGAAGAAATCACGCGAGACATTCCCAACGTTTCCGAAGCGGCCCGCAAGGACCTGGACGAACGCGGCATTATCCGTGTCGGCGCTGAAGTCAGCGCGGGCGACATCCTGGTCGGTAAGGTGACCCCGAAGGGCGAAACCGAACTGACCAGTGAGGAACGCCTGCTGCGGGCCATCTTGGGTGAAAAGGCGCGAGAGGCTCGCGACACTTCGTTGCGGGTGCCCCACGGGGAATCCGGTATCGTTATCGGGGTCAAGGAATTTGTGGCCGGCGACTGCGAAGACGCCGCGCTCGGACCTGGCGTGAAACACATGGTTCGCGTCTTTATCGCCCAGCGCCGCAAGATGACGGTCGGAGATAAGATGGCTGGCCGTCACGGCAACAAGGGCTGTGTCTCCAAGATTCTCCCGGTTGAGGATATGCCGTTCCTCGAGGACGGCACCCCGGTGGATATCATCCTGAACCCGATGGGTGTGCCCGGTCGTATGAACCTGGGTCAGGTACTCGAATTCCACTTGGGCTGGCTGGCTCACGAGGGCTGGGATATTAGTGAAGCCCGCAAGGCCGGTGAACAGTGGGCTCAGGATGTTCCGTTGGAGGTTTGCGAACCTGGACAGCACGTGGCGACCCCCGTGTTCGATGGTGCGGAGGCTGACGAGATTACCGGCCTGCTGCGCAACACTCGGGTTCGCGACGACTTCGACCGTCCGCTCATCGACGAAATGGGCAAAGCCAAGCTGTTTGACGGCCGTTCCGGGGAACCTTTCCCGTACCCGATTGCTATCGGCTACAAGTACATGCTGAAACTGCACCACTTGGTCGATGACAAGATTCACGCCCGTTCTACCGGCCCGTACTCCATGATTACCCAGCAGCCTCTGGGCGGTAAGGCCCAGTTCGGCGGCCAGCGTTTCGGTGAGATGGAGGTGTGGGCTATGGAGGCTTACGGCGCCGCCTATGCCCTCCAGGAACTGTTGACGGTGAAATCCGACGACGTGCAAGGACGTGTGCGGGTCTACGAATCTATCGTGCGCGGCGAGGACCTGCCCCAGCCGGGCATTCCGGAATCTTTCCGCGTGTTGATGCAGGAAATGCGTTCGCTGTGCTTGAACGTAGAAGCGCTGGACGCTGCCGGCAACGCTATCGACTTGCGTGACGATGACGACGAGGCCGGCCGCGGCCCCAACAGCCTCGGCTTCGACCTGGGCAAACGGCCCAACGCCCCCGGCCTTTTGACGACCGACGAATTCATCAACGCCTAAGACGGACCGGAAGAAGAGGAAAGAAAACACATGTTGGATGCAAACAAGTTTGACAAGTTGCACATCGGTTTAGCGACTGAGGACGACATCAATGGCTGGTCCCACGGCGAAGTTAAGAAGCCGGAAACCATCAACTACCGGACGTTGAAGCCTGAGAAAGAAGGCTTGTTCGATGAACGGATTTTCGGGCCGACCCGCGACTGGGAATGTGCCTGTGGCAAGTACAAGCGCGTGCGTTACAAGGGCATTGTCTGCGAACGCTGCGGGGTGGAAGTCACCCGTTCCAAGGTGCGCCGCGAGCGGATGGGTCACATTAAACTCGCTGCCCCGGTGACGCATATTTGGTACTTCAAGGGCGTGCCCTCCCGTCTCGGTTACCTGCTGAATATCGCTCCGAAGGACCTGGAAAAGGTCATTTACTTCGCGGCCTACATGATTACCGAGGTCGATGAGGAACGTCGCCACAAGGACCTGTCCGATATGCAAAAGGAATCCGATCTGGCGCGGGAGCAAATCGAAAAGAACCGCGATTTGGACGTCGAAAAGCGCGCCCAAAAGATGGAACAGGATATGGCGGCGCTGGAAAAGGAAGGCGCCGAGAAATCCGAAATCGACAAGGTCAAGCGCAACGGCGAAAAGGAAATGCGTGCCATTCGTCACCAGGCTGAGTCTGACCTGAAGCTGCATGACGAAGTTTGGGACCGGTTTAAGAACCTGAAGGTCGGCGACCTGGAGGGTAACGAGCTGGTGTACCGCGAAATGTATGCCCTGTACGGGACCTACTTCAAGGGCGGCATGGGCGCCCAGGCAGTGAAGGACCGTTTGGAGTCTTTTGACCTGGTAGCTGAGGCCGAGGCGCTGAAAGAGGTCGTGGAGAGCAAGTCTGGTCAACAAAAGACCCGCGCTCTGAAGCGTTTGAAGGTCATTAACGCCTTCCTCCAGACCGGCAAGCCCGCTTCCGCGATGGTCCTGGATTCGATTCCGGTCATTCCCCCGGATCTGCGCCCGATGGTGCAGCTGGATGGCGGACGTTTCGCGACTTCTGACCTGAATGACCTGTACCGCCGCGTCATCAACCGCAACAATCGTTTGAATCGTTTGCAGGAATTGAAAGCCCCGGACATCATCGTCAACAACGAGAAACGTATGTTGCAAGAGGCTGTGGATGCGCTGTTCGACAACGGTCGGCGTGGCCGGCCGGTGACGGGTCCGGGCAACCGTCCCTTGAAGTCCCTGTCCGACATGCTCAAGGGCAAGCAGGGGCGTTTCCGCCAGAACTTGCTGGGCAAGCGCGTGGATTATTCGGGTCGTTCCGTTATCGTGGTTGGTCCGCAGCTGAAGCTGCACCAGTGCGGTTTGCCCAAGACGATGGCTCTGGAGCTGTTCAAGCCCTTCGTGATGAAGGTGTTGGTGGAAAACGGGGAAGCGAAGAACGTCAAAGCTGCCAAGCGCATGGTAGAGCGGCAAAACCCCCAGGTCTGGGACGTTTTGGACGAGGTTATCACCAACCACCCGGTCTTGCTGAACCGCGCGCCAACCTTGCACCGTTTGGGTATCCAGGCTTTCGAGCCGCTGCTGGTGGAAGGCAAAGCGATTCAGCTGCACCCGCTGGTCTGCGGCGCGTTCAACGCGGACTTTGACGGCGACCAAATGGCTGTCCACGTCCCGCTGTCTGCCGAAGCCCAGGCTGAGGCCCGCGTGCTGATGCTGTCGTCTAACAACATCCTGAAGCCTTCAGACGGCCGCCCTGTGACCATGCCCTCCCAGGACATGATTATCGGGATTTACCACCTGACCTCGGACGAAGATCCGGAGATGGTGCATAACCCGCGGTTTGACCCTGACGGCAACCGGGTGTTGAAGCACTACTCTAGCCCCGCCGAAGCCCGCCTGGCTTATGACAACGACGACCTGGCTTTGCAGGAAACCTGCGTAATCCGGATGGAACCGGGCGACTTGCCGCCGGAGGACATGACAATGCCCGAGGGATGGCAGCCGGGAGACCGCTTTGAGCTGGAAACTTCCCTGGGTCGGGTTATCTTTAATGACTCGCTGCCGCGCGATTACCCGTTCGTGAACTACGTGGTAGAGAAAAAGAAACTCGGCAAAATCGTCAATGACCTGGCGGAACTGTACCAAAAGGCCGATATTGAGGTGTCCCTGGATGCGCTCAAGTCCTTCGGTTTCCACTGGTCGACCTGGTCCGGGATCACGATTTCCTTCACGGACGTGGTGCCGCCTTCGACCAAGCCGGCCATTTTGGAAAAGTACGAAAACCTCGCTTCTGACGTCCAAGCCGACTACGACCTGGGTGCCATCACCGAGGACGAGCGCTACAGCGCCTTGATCGACCTGTGGCGGGCGTGCACGAATGAAGTGGCCGAGGAAATGCGCGAGAACTTCCCTGAACGCAACAATGTGTACCGCATGGTGAAGTCCGGGGCCCGCGGTAACTGGTCCCAGATTCAACAGATTGCCGGTATGCGCGGTCTGGTGTCCGACCCGAAGCAGCGCTTGATTGAGCGCCCGATTAAGTCGAACTACCGCGAGGGTCTGTCCGTGCTGGAATACTTCATCGCGACCCACGGCGCCCGCAAGGGTCTGGCGGATACCGCTTTGCGTACCGCGGAATCCGGTTACTTGACTCGCCGTCTGGTGGACGTGTCTCAGGATGTCATTATCCGCGAGGAGGATTGTGGCACCCGCAAGGGCCTGACCATTACCATCGGTTCGGTCAACGAAGAAGGTCAAGTCGAGCCTGACGAACTGGTCGAGACCACCGCTTTTGCGAGGACCTTGGCCGTTGACGCGGTGGATGAGGCCGGAAACGTGGTGCTTGAGGCTGGGCAAGATGTCGGTGACGTGGCGATTAAGAAGCTCTTGAAAGCCGGTATCACCCAGATTAAGGTACGTTCCGTGCTGACCTGTGACGCGGCGATTGGTACCTGTGCTGCCTGCTACGGGCGTTCCTTGGCTACCGGCAAGCGCGTGGATATTGGCGAAGCGGTCGGTATTATCGCGGCGCAGTCCATTGGCGAGCCCGGTACTCAGCTGACGATGCGTACCTTCCACACCGGTGGTGCGGCTTCGGCGGCCGATATTACCCAGGGTCTGCCGCGTGTGCAGGAGCTGTTTGAGGCGCGTACCCCCAAGGGCGAAGCGACCATTACCGAGGCTGCCGGTCGGGTGAAGATAAACGACGACCCGTCAGGTCCGCGTGAGGTCATCATCACTCGTGACGACGGCAAGGAGGACCTGGTCATCGAGGTGTCTCGCCGCCAGGCACTGCTGGTTGCGGACGGGGATCACCTGGAGGTGGGCGACCGCCTGACCCAAGGTCCTATCGACCCGAAGAAACTGCTGCGCGTGAAAGGCCAAGCCGAAACCCAGCGTTCCCTGGTCAACGAAGTGCAGCAGGTTTACCACAGCCAGGGCGTAGATATTCACGCCAAGCACATCGAGGTTATCGTGCGCCAGATGCTGCGCCGCGTGACCGTGCTGGAGTCGGGCGACACTATGTTGCTGCCCGGTCAGCTCATCGATCAGGCGAAGTTCCGTGAAGAAAACAAGCGAGTCGTGGCGCAGGGCAAGCAGCCTGCCTCGGCACGTTCCGAGCTGATGGGTATCACCAAGGCATCCTTGGCTACTGATTCCTGGCTGTCCGCGGCTTCCTTCCAGGAAACCACGAAGGTTCTGACCAACGCGGCGATGGAAGGCATCGACGACCCGCTGTCGGGCCTGAAAGAAAACGTTATCCTGGGCAAGCTGATTCCGGCTGGTACCGGGCTGAGCCGTTACCGCCGGGTGGAAATCAAGCCTTCCGCGAGCGGTCACGAGATGCTGATGTCGCAGCTGCCTTACAGCGACACGACCGGATTCGGGCTGTTCGATGACGATGTCGACCTGGAACACCCGTGGGGGTAGGGTCGAAAATGCCCGATGACCTGTGGTTACAGGGCTAAATCGGGTTTAATTCAATAGTTTCGGGGTTCCCGGTTCGCCAGCTGCGGTTGGAGGGCCGGGAACTTCAGTTTTTCAACACCTGGTTGATAGGGTTATGACTATGGGAATGTTGGATAAGGCCAAAGATATGGTTCAGGCGGTAAAGTCTGGTAACACCGGTGATGAGTCGAGCAGCGCTGTCGAGGTGGGGAACACGGCAGAGGACAAGGAGCCGGAACAGAAAGCCTCCGGTTTGTCTGCCTGGCCTACCGGGATGCGCTTTGCTTTCGCCCTGGCGGCCAGTGCGCTGATAATTTTCCTTCTGGCCCAGATTGCTGGGGTGTTCATGCCGACTTTCCTGGCATTTTCGCTGGCATTGGCGGTGCGACCGGTTTCGGAGTGGCTGATTCGTCACCACTGGCCGGTCGGTTTGGCTGCTTTGATCAACATCGTGCTGTTGTTTGCCATCCTGTTTGTCATGCTGGGGTTGATCGCGATTGCCATCACCGCTATGGTCACCGAACTGCCTCGCTACGGCTCAAAGTTCCAGGCCCTCTATGAACAAGCCATCAGTCAGTTGGATCAGCGCGGCTTCGACACTTCCGCCGTGTTGGATTCCTGGAAGAACGTGGATATCAACCGGATTTTTTCCTACTTGTCCGGTTTTGCTAACCAGATTAGCGGCGCGGGAACCACCCTGTTCTTTATCATCATGGTGTCGATTTTTGTGGTTGGGGACATCGTTGTGGTGCGCCGCCGCGCAGCCGAGCTGGCTTCCTACGCGCCAGGTTTTGCCATCGCCCTGCGCAATTTCTCCCTGCGCGTACGGACCTACTTCCTGATGACCACCATCTTTGGTGCCGTCGTGGCGCTGGTGGATGTGGGAATTCTCTATGCGTTTGGCGTGCCGACTCCCTGGACCTGGGGCATCCTCGCTTTTGTGGCGAACTACATTCCCGCGGTGGGATTCATTCTGTCCATGATTCCCCCGATTTTGCTGGCCTTGGCGCTGGGCGGGGTGTGGCCCGCTGTCGGGGTATTCATCGGTTACATGGTCGCGTCGCTGCTGTTCCTGAACATTTTGCAGCCTCGCATCGCCGGGAACGCGGTCGGTTTGAACGCCACTGTTTCGTTCCTGTCTTTGATGGTGTGGTCCACGGTGATGGGGCCGCTCGGCGCGATTCTGGCGGTGCCGCTCACGCTGTTCTTTAAAGCTATCTTTGTGGACTCCGACCCGCGCACGGCCTGGATTGATGTGTTCTTCCGGCCCTCCGATGAGCCCACCTCCCTGGTGGTAGACCGGAAAAATCGTGACCGTGACGGCGATGGTTTGGACGATTCCACCGGGAAACCCCCCAGCATCGACACGCGGTTGCGCGAGGAACAAATCCAGGACGCGGCTGAGAAAGAACGCGCCCGGGCGCAAGCGACCCTGGAGGAGCTGAACCAGGAAGCTCTGGTGCAGGCTGCTGAAAAGTCCGGGAAAGAGAAAGCTAAGAAGTCCGAACCATCTGAGAAAATCGAGGAATAGCGGTTCGGCCTGCTACTTTCACCCGGTGGCGGGTCGGGAGTGTTTCCGGTTCACCAGGCCGGTGCGTGCTGTCGGCTGTGCGTCTCGGGGCAGCTAGATGAGCGTGGTGATTCCGGGCAAACCGGGTACGCGCGGTTTTCTAACGGGGGCACAAGCTCGGGTGGTTAGGATTTCGTGTCGGGGGAGTCCGCGGAGTCCGGGGGATTTTGGGGGTCTGTGGGCTTCTCTGAGTCGGAATTTTCGTCCGGGCGGGGCTGGAGTTTTTCGTCTTCTTTCTCGCGCTTCTTGCGTTCGTATTCTTCACGCTGTTTCTCGCGCAGTTTCCGGCTGACTTCCTCAAGGAACTCCGGGTCGTCATCAGGAGCGCTAGGCTGCTCCGGGGTGGGTTTTCGTCCGAAACTGATGGGTACGGATTCCTCACTGGACCAGATATTCGGTTCGATAACCCCGCCTTTGGCTTCGGCGGCGGCGACCCGGGACACGATTATCCAGGCAATCGCCCCGATGGGGCTAATCAGCAAAATCAGCAAAATCCACAAACTTTTTGGTACCTTGCCGGGCATGTTATCTTTCGGAGTGCGAATGCAATCAATGAGCGCATACAGGGTCAGCGCCAACCACAAGATAAACAACAAAACTCTGGCCACGGCTTCATCTTAACGTATAACCCGTGGTCTTTCCTGCTTTGTCGATTTCTGGATATGCCTGGTAGTTAGCCAACGGAAAAAATCGTATAAATAATGCGGGGGGTGACCGGTATCATGGTTTTTAAATGGTTTTCGTTCGCAAAGGAGGGGTCGCACATGTCTAACCCCAAATCACGCTGGATTCTCTTAGCGGCTTACGCCGTGCTTTTCCTGGCTCTGCCCTACGTGACCCAACCGATTTTTAAGTCGGTAGGCGATGGCGGTTTTGGGTGGATTTTGATGATTTTCTACCTGGCGTTACCACTTTTGGGACTGGGATGCGGGGTCGCGGACGGGATTGTCAACGGCTGGTCACTGTGGTGGCTCATCGCGCCGGTACTCCTGTTTATCCCGCACTTCTTTCTGGCGATGGACGCCGCCTCTAACCTCAGCGTCTACTGGGATGAATTCTTCCTGTTCACCGGCATCTATGTCGGTTTCACATTCATCCCCAACCTCATAGCAGGGCTGGTTCGGAACTACCTTCAACGCGCTCGGGCAAAGTCCTAAACTCTCCCGACCCTGTGGGGCTCGGTTAGCGCACCCAGGCGCGACCGGCGCGAAGTTCCCGTTTTGCCAGCTCGGTAACCTCGTGGCGAGCCACCTTGCCCGGTCCTAACGTGGGCAGATGCTGCACCACCACGACCACGCGGGGAGCGTGGGCGGCGCCGAGTTCCGCGGTGACGGCGGTGCGAATCCGTGCCGCCAGAGAATCCGGCTCGGAATTTCCGTCTTTCCCGCGAACTCCGAGGGAAGCCGGGGATCCCAACATCGGAGCCAGCAAATCCACGTCGAGGTCGTCTCCGGGCACCACCACCGCGGTTACCAGTTCACCCCAGCGGGCATCGGGCAGCCCGACCACACACACTTGACCGACACCCGTCACGCTCAAAGAGGCCTGTTCTACCGCGGAAGCATGGACTTTCACCCCGCCGGTGTTGATGACATCATCGGTGCGGCCCTGGATAATCAGGCGCGGGCCTTCCATCCGGCCGGTGTCGGAAGTCTTAAACCAGCGGCGCGGCCCCATTTGAATCCACGGCGAAGCCTCCGCGGGGTCGACTCCGGCTGGCGGTTTCTCAACGTAGCCTTCCATTAAGGACGTGCCGGTAATCCACACGGTATCGCCCACGGTAGAAACTTGGGTGCCCAGCAGGGGAATCCCGTCATAGACGCAGCCCCCGCAGGTTTCTGTCATCCCGTAGGTTTCCACCACGTGCCAGCCCACGGCTTTGGCCCGGTCAGCCAGGAACGGGGTAAATGCGGCACCTCCAACCAAGATGGTGTCCACTTTCGCCAAGGCCTCGACCGCGTCCCCGCCCTCGTCCAGAATCTTTGACACCTGGGTCGGCACTAACGACAGATACACCGGCAGGGTTGAATCCTTGGTGGCGCGTTCAACCGCGCGCACCAGGCTGGCTGGCTTAAATCCGTTGGTAGTATCCATGATGACGGGTTTCGTCCCGGAAATAAGCGAACGAGTCAACACCTGTAGCCCGGCCACGTGATGAGTTGGCAGTGCCAAAATCCAGCGGCCCGGCCCGCCCAGGGCAGCCAGGGTCGAACGGGCGGAGGACACCAGGGCGCTGGCGGAAATCGCCACCAAATGCCCGTTGCCGGTCTGAGAGCCGGAGGTCTGCATAATCAAGTCGGTTTTGGCTGGTAGAGGCCCATTCAGGCGCGACCGCAGGGTTTGGCGGGCCTGTTCCGGATCGACTCCCGGGGCGATGGGAACCAGGATTTCGCGGACGAACTCGCGGGGGGGCACGTCCGCGGGTTCGCCCTCAAAAGCTCCGCCCACGGGTATTTCGGTGTCGGTAGCGTCGAGGGGGGTCTCAGCAGGCTGTTCGGGTGATTCCGATTCCGCGGGCAAGTCCGATTCTTCTGGGGATTCCGGGGTTTGTGAGTCCTCCTCGGCGCGGACTTCCGCGAACGCCGCCTCCCAGTCGTAGTCGTCCGCGATTTGCCGACCGCTGCGGGCGAGTTCTTCCTCGGTAGTCAGAAAAGGCTCAATCGCGGTATCCAAAAATTCGGCTAGACTGACCACGTCCTGGGGCTTCGTGCCACCCGTCAGGAAACAGAACCGGACGGGAACCCCCCGCTTCGCTGTGTCACTCACCAACTTCACCCTGCCTTAACGCTAAAGTTCAATTATGGCTGTAACCTGGGACAACACCGCAGAAAATGTGGCAAACAAAGTCGTTTACGCCGGGCGTAGCAACGCGCCCGGAACCCGTCATACAGCCGGTTTCAATAAGATTCTAACGGTTTTGGTGGCTTTCTGGACAATGCTGGGAATGCTGGGGCTGACAGCCTGTGCAAATTCGACCCCCGAGCCGGAAGAGGCTCCAACCCCAACCGATTCTGAGCTGCCTGAGGGACCTGACGACTATTGGCCCCTGACCGGCCTGCCTCGTGAGGACCTGACCCCGCACCCCGTGGTGGCAGTGAAAGTGGAAAACACCGTGGCGGCTCGTCCCCAATCCGGGCTGGAAGAAGCCGACATCGTGTTTGAAGAACAGGTTGAAGGTGGTTTGACCAGGTATAACGCTGTGTTCCATGCGCATACCCCCGAGGAAATCGGCCCGGTGCGTTCCGTGCGTCCGATGGATCCGGGCATCGCGGCTCCGTTTGGCGGGATGCTGGTCTATTCCGGTGGCGTGCCGGTCTATGAATCCCGGGTGCAAGCCGCTGGGCTGCGCGGATTCAACGAGGATCAGGCGTTGGGGGCGCTGTATCGGGTGAAGTTCCGCGCTATGCCCCACAACCTCTATCTATCCATTCCTAAACTTTACGAGAAGGTCGGCAAAGACCGCACTATTGAGCCTGACGCTCCTCGGATTTTCGATTTTGCTAACCCTGACCAGGGGGAGCGTCCCACCGCGGTCTCGTCAGGAGTTCCGGCGAACTCCTTGGCGGCCCGCTTCCCGTCCCTGGTCGCGGGCTACGCCTGGACCGGTTCTCGCTGGCAGCGCTCTGACGGAGGCGTGGCGGCCAGCGCTCGGTCGGGGGCGCCGCTGCAAACCGACAACGTCGTGGTGGTGCTAACCACCATCACCGACACCGGAGCAAAAGACGCGGCCGGGGCTTCTGTCCCGGAAACGGTCTTAACCGGTAGCGGAACCGCCTACGTTGCGAGCGGAGGCTCAATCGCCCAAGTGACCTGGTCCAAAGACTCCGAAGGCTCGCCGCTACTGTTGACGGATTCGGCCGGCGCGCCCGTCCTGCTCAACCGGGGCACCACCTGGATTGAGCTGCTGCCCAACACAAACTTCAGTTTCCAGTAACTGTTTGGTCTGCAGGCGAAACTGTATTTTGATGGTCTATTTGGGCTTGTGTCAGTTTGATGAGTTTGTGCAGTTCAATCACGATTACCACCAGCATCACGACCGCTATCAATCCCAATACATAGGGTGAGAAAGTCATGAAATATACGAACGCGGGGTTTTGAAAAAACAGTGGAATACCCATTTTTACCAAATCCTCTGTGAAAAATGCGCATAGGCATGTGTGAACTAGACGTAACAATTTTACAGCACCTTGAGCTGAGCTATTAAGGAAAATATGGAATTCTGCTGGCTTGGTGGATTGTCACGGCTCATAACCAATTGGTGAAGGGCGACTGTGCGACTGTTTCTGGTTTTGCTCCAGTCGCAGCGACTAAGATTTGGGTCATGGACGAAGTGTCAGATGTTTTTGAGGCAAAACGGTGGCGGGAAGTCGGTCTGGAGGGGCTTAGCGATGTGACCTATCACCGGGGCGTGGGCGCGGACGGCAGCCCGGCGCCGGTGGTGCGCATTGCGTTCAATCGGCCCGAAGTGCGCAACGCCTTTCGTCCCCAAACCGTTGACCAGCTGTATCGTTGTCTGGATCACGCCCGCATGACTGCCAGTGTGGCGGCGATTTTACTGACCGGCAACGGACCGGCGAAGGATGGCGGCTACGCGTTTTGTAGCGGCGGGGATCAGCGGGTGCGCGGCGCTGACGGTTACCAGTATCACGTGACCGTTCCGCGCGGTGAGTCGCCGCAACCGCTAGATAGCGCGGCAAACCCGCCCGAACGGCCTTGTGAACCCCAAAACCTGTCCGACCGGACTGCTGACCTGAAACACCCGGAAACTCCAGAAACTGCGGACCTCCCCGACCATCGAGACGCGGCCGGACGCTACGGACGGCTGCATATCCTGGAAGTGCAGCGCCTCATTCGCTCCACCCCGAAACCGGTCATTGCGCTGGTCAACGGGTGGGCGGCCGGTGGGGGGCACTCACTGGTGATGGTGTGCGATTTGGCGCTGGCCAGCCGGGAACACGCCCAGTTCAAACAGGTTGATGCGAATGTTGGTTCGTTCGACGCCGGATACGGTTCGGGGCTGCTGGCGCGGCAAGCCGGGGACAAGCGCGCTCGCGAGATATTCTTCCTGGCCGAAACCTATTCTGCCGCCCAGGCCGAGGCTTGGGGGGTGGTGAACCGCGCGGTGGCGCACGAGGACCTGGAACGTGTGGGCTGGGAATGGGCGCTGACCATCGCCGGGAAATCCCCGCAAGCGATTCGGATGCTGAAATATGCCTTCAACGCGGTGGACGACGGCCTGGTCGGAATGCAAATGTTTGCCGGGGAAGCGACCCGGCTGGCGTATGGGACCGCAGAGGCACGCGAGGGCCGCGACTCTTTCCTCGAGAAGCGGGCCCCGAACTGGGACGAGTTTCCGTATTATTACTAGAGAGCTCGGTAACGGCCCAAACCCGAAATGTAAACCCGAAAGAAGGTCAGAGTGGATTTCACGTTCCTGGTTGCCACGCTGGTGGGAATCGCGCTGATAGTCGTGACCTGGGTGACGCCCTACGCGAAATTCCTGCGCGACGGCTTCGGGAAAACTGAGCTCGGTAACCGGGTGGTGACCATCATGATTCCCGGCCTGACCATTCTGTGCCTGGGGGTGACGATTTTCGAGGCCTGCGTGACTTACGGCACCGGCCTGTCCTTTTGGCGAGTGTGGGGGATTCCGCTGGCGGCCTTGCTGGCTTTGATTGGCCTGGGGGTGGCGTTTTGGGCGTTGGTTCCCGCGCCGGTGCCGAGCTTCTTGCAGCCGCGGTGGATGAAAGAGGAACGTCTCTATGGGGCTTTGGGGGCGCTGGAACGCACCCGCTCCGCGCAAAAGCGCCGGGAACGGGAGGTGAACCGGCGCGGGTTTGACTATTTCGATACCCAGATGATTGACGGGGTTTCGCTGGCTTACCCCGAAACTTGGGTGTTGAACCTGGAGCCGAGCGCCCCCGCGCGCGTCTCCGGGCTGAAACTGGAAAGCCGTTTTGCGTTGGATACGCCCCACGACTTTACCCCGCATTCGCGGATTTTGTTGATGTCCGCGCCTCTGACCAGCCCGGAGCACAGCGTGAATTGGTTGCGCCGCCTAGCGGTACCCGCCGGTTGGCAGCCGCGGGAAGTAGGGACTTCCCAGCTGGCTGAAAACCCCGCTATCTGGGCTGATTCGTGCCTATCGGACGGTCGGGGAGTGCAGCAGCGTTGGGCGGCGGCTATCGGGGACACTTTGTGGGTGTTGGCTTTTCAGGTCGCTGGTTCGGATTTCGGGCCGCTGGCTGACGTGGGCGCGAAAGTTGCTGCCTCGCTGACCTTGCCGGACTCCGGAAGGACAGTCGGTCCCGTGGTGGCGTCGTGACCAGCCACGTTGAAGATTCCGGCAGTTCCGCTCGCCTTTCCCCTTTTGAACCCGGCCCGGACGGCGCCCAACTGTTTACCGCGCGGGGAATCAAACGGGCGTGGGTGTTTTCCGTGCCGATGCGCGTCAAGTTTCGCAATATCACGGTGCGGGAAGGCTTGATTTTACAAGGCCGTGCCGGCCTGGCTGAGGCGGCGCCGTTTGACAACTATCCTCCACAAGTCGCCGCCACCTGGTTTTCCGGGGCGTTTGCGGTGGCAGCACAAGGGTTACCGGCCTCGCCTTCCCCCGTTCCCCTCAACGTCACGGTGCCGGTCGTAGACCCGGACACCGCGGCGCGGCTGGTTCGCGAGTCGGGGTGTGGCACGGCAAAAGTCAAGGTCGCCGACCCGCGCAGCAGCCTGGAGGACGACATTGCCCGGATTCGCGCGGTGCGTTCGGCCCTCGGGGCGGCGGGGCAGATTCGGGTGGACGCTAACGCGGCGTGGAGCCTAGCTGAGGCGAAAACCGCGCTACCGCGCTTGTGCGAGGCAGCCGGACCGGGCGGGTTGCAGTATGCGGAACAGCCCTGTCAGACCCTCAATGAACTGGTCGAACTGCAGCGTGCGACGGGAATTCCAGTGGCGGCTGACGAAACTATTCGCTTGGGTGGACAGCTCACCGAGGTCATCGCCAGCGGGTTGGCCGCTGCCGTCATCAAAGCGATGCCCCTGGGTGGCCCGACGCGTGCCGCGGCCCTGGTGGCGGACGGGCTGCGGACGGCTGCTCCAGGTGGCACCAGCGCGCCCCTCTTGGTGGTGTCCTCAGCTTTAGATACCGGGGTGGGCTTGAGTGCCGGACTGGCTCTCGCGACCCAGCTGGAAACGACAGCCGCCTGCGGACTCGGGACCCTGCGCTTGTTCACCGACAGTATCCTCACCGCGGATCCACGCCTCGAAAACGGTTGCCTGTACCCGGCGAAAACCTTGGAACTGAAAGGAAATCTGGCACCCGTCAGCCCGGCGGTCAGCAAACGGTGGCGCGAAAGAGTTGAACAGGTAGCCGCCGTGTTCGCTAGACTTTAGTTAGCAGCGGCAGCGAAACTGCAATTAAGGAGCGAAGGACGAAACCGATGGAAATCGAAACCGGCACCTGGACGTTTGCTCACGGGGAAACGCTGCATTGGGCTGCCGCCACCGATATCGGCTTGAAACGGGCTGAAAACCAGGATTCCTTCCTGGCGGCTCCGCCGTTCTTTCTGGTTGCGGACGGAATGGGCGGCCACGCCGGAGGCAAACAGGCCTCGGCCACGCTGCTGGGGCACATTCAGCCTCTGACCGGCACGGACGTGAGCCTGCCGGTGGTGCGCGAAGCCCTGGAGTCGGCCTGCGAGGAAGTCATGGGGCTGGTCGAAGCAAACATTGATTATACGATTTCGCCGCCGGGAACCACGCTGACGGGTTTAGTGGTACTGGATTCACCAGGGCAGGGCGCGGTTGACGGGTCAGCGTCAGCCCCCGCCACGGACGGGTCAGAAACGGCGCAGTTCCTGGTGCTCAACGTGGGCGATTCGCGAACTTACGTGTTGAGAGAGGGGCTGCTGACCCGTCTGACGCGGGACCATTCCCAAGTCGCCGAGATGGTCGAGGCGGGGATGTTGACTGTGGAAGAAGCCCGCGTCTGGCCGACCCGTTCCGTCATCACCCGCGCTATCGGTGCTGGTCAAGCCGGGTTGCCGCAGATTGATACCTGGACCTATCCGGTGGCGACGCCCCGGCGTTTCCTGGTGTGTTCCGATGGTTTGCATTCCATGATTGACGACGGCGCTATCGGGCGGGCTCTGGGTGAACACCCCACCCCCGAAGCGGCGGTAAACTCCCTGGTGAACCTGGCTCTGCAGGCGGGAGGGCACGATAATGTGACCGCGATTGTGGTCGACGTGACCGCCCCGGAATCTGCACCCACCCCCACGGAATCGGCGCAGTCCGAGCCGCCCGAGCCGCCGGGCTCCCTTCTGCCGCCCCCGCCTCCCCCGGAGAGCGAGAGATAACCATGAAACACATCGCCAACGGAGGTAAAACGTTTACCGTGCGGATTTGTCCGCTGGGTCATCACAATCCGCCGGATTTTCCCCGCTGCCGAGTGTGCGGCGGAGTCCTGGATGACCCGATTCAGGTGGCTTTCCCGAAACTGGGCTGGGTGCGTTCCACTGACCAGCAAACTGTTGAGCTAACGGGCGATTTGGTGGTGGGTCGCGCCCCGGAGACGCACGGGCGCGAAGGGGTGTTTTCCCTGACTACTCCGCCCGAAATCCTCGAAATTTCCCGCACTCACGCCCGTATTTGTACGCAGGGCTGGGAAGTCACCGTGGAGGATCTGGGCTCGGATAACGGCACCCGCTTGTGCCGGACGACGGGCCAGATAGTGGACTTGCAGCCGCACAAGCGGTACAACATTCAACCCGGCGACGTGCTGGAACTGGCGCCAAACTACCTGTTGAGGTTTGAAGCCTGATGCGTCGACCGGTCCGAATCCTGGTGGAGGGCAATCCCACCGAAGTGCTGTTAAACGCGGACGCGCGCGCCCGGGTTGCCGATGTGGCCGCAGCTTTGGGCGGAGGCCCGACCTCTCGCCTCACCGTCACGCCGTTAGCGCCCTTGCTCGATCCGGGCGGCACCGGGTCGCTGCCGGTCGTTGCCGAGGCCACTGGGTCACAAGTCCCGAGTGGCGAGACTGGCGGGTCAGGTCCGGCTCAGGTCGGGAAACCTTACGTGTTACCGCGAGCGTTGCCGCTGGCGAAAGCGCCGATACCGCCGGGAGCAGGTTTAGCACTCGCGGGGGATAACGCCGAGCTACCGCCAGCTCCGGCGGGCATGAAGTCGTTGCTGACTTATTCCCCCCAACCGGTTGCTGACCCCGAACCGTTGGGGATCAACGTAGAAATGCCTGCCCGGCCCCGCCTGTGGCTGGCGAATTCCGCTACGCTCGCCGTGCCCGTGGTGCCGGTGGCCCTGTTTGGGGTGTTGTCGGTCATTTTTCCCAGTGCTGCGGCGTTTGCCCTGCTGGGGCTCGCTGTGGTGGCGGGCGGCGCTGAAGTGGGGTGGGCTCTGACCCAAAACCGGGCGGCTTGGGTACGGTATGAGCGTGACATGGCTGCGCTCACTCCGCAGATTCAGACGGCTTTGGACCAACGTGACGCGGCGATACGCGCCAGCGTCACCGACCTGGCGGACCCGCGCAACGCCCTGCTGCCCGGACTGTGGGGACACGCGAGTGCACAAATGCGGATTCCGGTCGGTTTCACCCAGGCTCATTCCGAAATCACGTTGAGCAGTCCCGCAGATGTGGCCCCGTTTCGTGGCTGGGGAGCGATGGCGGGGTCGAACGCGGAGACGAGCCACACGACCTCGGGACAAGTCGCGGCCATCAACCGCCGAATCAGCGCGATTGGTGCCGCCGCTGTCGGCGAGGGACACACCGGCCTGGAAGTCGCTTATGTTCCCGCTGATTCCGGCCCGCTAGCGGTGACCGGTCCGCGCAACCTGCGCGGACCCGCGCTGAATCAGTTGCTGATTCGCGCTGCTCTGCGCTATTCCCCGGCCGACCTGAAAATCGTGGTCGCTGGGGCGAAACCCGCACAATGGGCGTGGGTCAGCTTCCTGCCTCATGGCGAGGCGGTGCGCGAGGATTTAGAGTTAGAGCCGGTCAGCGATTTGAGTGAAACCAGCGCCGAACGTCTGGCACAAGCCTGGACCAGCCGCAAAGGACAGCGCGGTTCACGCCAACGCCTGTTGCTGGTGGTGGACGGAGAAGTTCCGGCCGCCTCAAGATGGGAAGATTTCGCTACAGAGCCTGGCGTTTGGTTGGTTAACGCGGTTGACGACCTCAGCAGTGCGGTCAGCGCCGCTCGGCAAGTTCTGGACCTGGCGACCGGGTCTTGGCAAGACGGTGTGTCCCGCATTCCCGGAGCTAACCCCCCTGGCCCGCGCCACACCGCTTCGAACGGGATTCCCCTGCAGTCCGCCCGCCCGAGCCTGCTGAGCGTGGAACCCCTGCTGCTGACCGCCCCCAGCGCGCGAAAAATCGCCGAACTCCTGGCCAACCTGAAGCTGCCCGGTAAAACCGCCGAGCCTTTGCCCGCAGTCGCCCAGTTGACCGATGTTTATCCCCTGACGGCCGGCGAAAGCGCGGCGTTTTTAGGTGAGTCGGGGGATAAATCCCGCTGCGCGGCGGCGATTGGCTACGGCACTGCCGGCCCGGTGACTTTGGATCTGGCTGATGGCCAGAACGCCATCGTGGCAGGAGAAAACCAGGCTGCCCGGAACAATGTCATCGCTGCCTATCTGGCGGGTTTGGCCTTGACCCAGCGCCCGGAGGACGTGAGCTGGGTCATTTTTGACTCCCGCGGCACGAAATGGGGCGAAGTGGGGCAGGCCCCGCACTGTTTAGGTATCGAGCCGGGGCGGGGAGATGCTGTGTTTGCCCGGCTGCGCCGCTACTTGGAAGCGGAAACCGAGCGGCGCGAAATTTGGCTGAGCGAATCCGGGGCGGGCAGTCTGGCGCGGGCACACGAAGCCAAGATTGCGGGAGTTCCGGCGGATTTAATTGTCGTCATAGCTGTTGGGGAGGCATTTAACTCACGGCAGCTCTCGCAGCTGGCGGAGCGGTTGCACATGTACCGCGCCCTGGGATTGCACCTGCTGGTGAGCAGCGGGGATACCGAAAAGCTCCCGCGCGAAGCCCTGAAATACCTGCCGACACGTGTGGTGTTACACCTGGAGGACGCAGCCCTAGAGATGGTTTGCGGCAGTTTTGAAATTGACCCACACTCGACTTTCGCGCATCCCGGCCGCGGAGTCCTGCTGGTAGGCGGGGTAGCCACCGGCTTCCAGACCCTAAATACCCTGATGACTACTGATTTCGCTGACGCTCAGTTGGCTCCCGTGAACTTCACCGCCCTGGGCGGAGCGGCGTTCCCGCCAGCGCTATCGGCGGGCGGACAATGGCGGGTTCCGGCCCTCGCGGGTCGCAGTTCCAGCCGGGCTGGCCAGAGCGGGGACCAGCCCACGGTAGATGTGCCGCGGGCGGCAACGCCACTGTCAGTGCTGGCAGGGTCGTTTTGCCGCGGGAAATCCACAATCAGACGCTGGACTTCCGGACTGGAAAAGGTGTATGACCTGGCGGCCTTGGGACAATCCAGTGACACGGAGTTCCGCCTGGGGGTGCGCGATGACCTGGGACGCCAAGATGTCGTCCCCTTTGGCTTTAGCCCTGACCGGGAGGGCAACCTGTTCGTGGCAGGTCCGAGCGGCAGCGGGCGCACCGGAGTGTTGCGAGCTATCGCTGCCGATAGTTTGAACACCGGAGGTCGTCCGGTTGCTCTCTATGTCTGCAGTGCTGACCCCACCCTCGATGTGCTGTCGAGCTGGGCAAACGTGGGTGTGGTAGCCCATGCCAACGAGCCGGAGACGATTGCTGACACCATTGAGTACCTGGTCAGCCGGTGGCGTTGGCGCACCGAAATTGCGCTGCGCAACTCCACCCGCAGTTTCCCCGAACTGCGTGAAGTGCTGCGCGGGGAACAGCCCGGTGAGCAGTCCGGCGAACAGAACGGTGCCCAGGCCCCGAACTCGGCGACACCTCGGCAGGACGCTGGTGCGAACGCAGGCAAACCCCTCGGAACAACCCGCAGCGCGAACCCCAGCGCTATTCCCAGTGCAACCCCCGGCGCTGATAGCGTAGCGGGCGGCGAAACCGACCGTGGCGAGCGAATTATCGTCGCGATTGACGGTCTGGAAGCCGTGTTGGAATCCCTGCCTGGAGCCAGTTCCGCCAGTTTCCTGGAACTCATCACCGGAGGCAGAGTCGTCGGAATCCACTTCGTTATTAGTGCCGAGAGCGTTGAGAACCTACCGGCAGCGTGGCGAGGCGCATTCGGAATGCGAATCGAGTTAAACGGTTCCGTCCCCGGCCGCGGCCTGGTTGCGGATGACCCGCGAGCTATTCAGATAGCTGTCCTCGGCAACGACCCTTCCGAGCCAGTCCAGACACGCATCCTGGAGCGCTTGGGGACGCTGGCAAAAATCCCAGCCCACCGGATTGGCCGGTTGGCAGTGCCGGTGTTCGCCACCGCCCTCACCACTGCTCCCAAGGGAGAAATGGCATTGGGGCTGAGCGCCCCCGGAGGCCGGCAAATCAATACCATCACCAGCGGGGTTTACCTCATCGCACGAGGCGACGGGGAAGTCGACCGGGCGGTGAGCTTGGCGGTCATGCGCTGGCTGGCTCGTTCGCTGCGTAATTCCAGCCCGGACACCGGGATGGTGCTGTTGTCTGCCCAAAGCCGTGAGGATAGTTCGCCCGCGTTGGAAACCCTGGCTGGCCTGGAGATTTGGGACGCGGTCGCCTGTGGTTTCGCAGACTTCAGCGACTTTTATCACCAGCTGCTTTCCGTTGCGGAACAAAAATCCCCGCCGGGATTCCCCGGTTTAGCCATCTATATTGCCGACCTGCCCGGATTCGCGCTGAACACGGACGCCGCCGCAGCCATGGCAGACGTCATCCGCGCGGCACGCAGCCGCGGACACCTGGTTTTCGCATCGGGCGCTGCCAATTCCCGTGACGGGCTGTCCTGGATGACTGACTCCGAGCTGAATGCGGTGGTCAAAGCCCCTGCCGCGGGATTGTCCCTCGGCTTGAGCGCCGCCGACACCACCGCCATCTTCGGTGTCAGCGTCCCCCAAGACGGCACCATGTTCCCGCCCGCTCGCGGCTACTGGATTCACCGCGGTCAGGCCACAAAAATCCAGCTCCCCCAAGAAAACGGCTAGACATCCACGCCGCAAAACGGCTAGCCCCCCGCGCCGCACCAGTATTGAACCGAATCAAACTGTATTACTGAGTTCTGTCCATAAACCTCCCTTCGGTATGCACGAAAGTACTTGAAAGGTAGCATTGACCCCGGAGACGAAAATTTTGCAGTTTCTAAAACAGCTTTCGTTTCCCGGCATGGCAACGGTTTCCCGGTTTCACGGAAACCGCGAAACAGCACGATGCCAAGCGGCGAAAGGGTGAGTTGTGGATAACACCGGTCGGCGAGACATTCAGGACGCCTCAAACCGGCAATACGCTGGGGATTTGGTGCGACTACTGGCTGCGCAGGGATTTACGGACTGGTTCTATTGCCCCGGGTCCCGGGATGCTCCACTGGGCTATGCCCTGAACCAGTTGGCAGCCAGCCGCCGCCTGAACCTGCACGTTCGCATCGATGAGCGCGATGCGGCTTTTATGGCTCTAGGGTCGACGCGCGCGGGGCATCCGGCAGTTTTGGTGATGACGTCCGGCACCGCGGTGGGAAACGCCCTGCCCGCGGTGATGGAGGCAGCCCACGCGGGTCTGTCGTTGCTGGTCCTCAGTGCGGATCGTCCCGCGGCACTGCGTGGCACTGGCGCGAACCAAACGACCTGGCAGCCGGGGATTTTTGGGGATTTCGTGCGTTTCGCCACCGATATACAGCCAGGTGTCACCCCAGCAGAGCTACAACGGGCCGTGTCCGCTGCCGTGGCGTCTTGTCGAGGCGTCAGTCCCTCGCCCCACCGGGCCACCAACGAAAAACGCTTCCCTCTCCCTGGGCCGGTACACATCAACGCCAGTTTCATCGAACCTTTGGCACCTCCCGAAACTATTGAGGCGTTCGCCACCCGCGCTACCCGCACCTCCCGCGCCATCGCTAGCGAGGACCCTCTGGACCCGCACCAGGCGCCGCGTGGCACCCTGCTGATTGCCGGGGACCTCAGCGACGCCACCTACACGGACTTGTGCGAGGTGGTCGAAAACGCGGGGATTCCCGTCCTGGCCGAACCGCAAACCGCCTGGCGGCGCCACCCCAACGCGGTGCGAGGATACGCCAAAGCCGCCGGAACCACATTGTCAGCGGTGGCGGAACACAACCTCGAAAGAGTCATAGTCGCGGGCCGACCCACCCTGACCAGGCCGATTACGCGGCTCATTGCCCGTCGCGACATTCCCGTGGAAACCGTGGGAGCACCGGGAACAACGGTCAACCTAGCCGACAACATCGCCCGGCAGTGGGCAGACGCGTCCACCCTGGCTTGTGAACTGGCGAAAGCGGCGAAACCATCGCCACCCGCAGCCCCCCACCAGTTAGCCGAGACCCCGGAAAACTGGCTGGAAATGTGGCGTGTGGCGGGGGAAAACGCGGTCGCGGCCCTGAGCGGGGACTGGGGTTTCCATAGCGCGGCACAAGCGATTTGGGACAGCACCATGACCGCGCCCGAGCCGGTGGACCTTTACCTGGGGGCTTCGCTAACCATCCGGGTTTTCGACGCGGTGGCGCGCAATTCTGCCCCGCGTCGCGTCTATACCAATCGCGGCCTAGCCGGGATTGATGGCACCATCGCCTCGGCTTGGGGGGCGGCGCTGGCCCGGCGTCAGCCGATGCGGCTGGTCCTGGGGGACGTGTCGTTTTTCCACGACCTGGGTGCCCTGTGCCACGGCCGCACCGAAGCGGTACCAAACTTGCAGGTCATAGTCGTAAACAACGGGGGCGGGCGGATTTTTGGCGGCCTGGAGCACGGTGCGGCCCCGGCGGATACCTTCACCCGACTGTTCCTCACTGCCCAGGTCGGAGACGTTTGCGGGCTAGCTCGGGCGGCGGGCTGGCAAGCCGAGCGGGTCGACAACTTGGCGGGGTTGGCCTCGGCCCTGGCCCAACCGGTCAAGGGGCTGAGCCTGCTGGAGGTCGTCCTGTGAGCCTAACTTTGAACATTCCCGCGGTTGAGGAATATATTGCAAAAGTGTCGAAATCAAAGGTAGAACCTCTCGCGCCGGTAACGGCGAACCCAAACCCGGCAAATCCTACCTGGGAACGAGCTTTGACCGCAGGCCTCCGCCAGATTCCCAGGTAATTTTGAAGTCACCGGGTCAAAACCGGTGAGAACTTTATGAGGAGTAAACAGTGAGCGATACAAATAACCCCTGGGCTTCCCCCGAGGAAACGCCCGCGTCAGAAAATCAGGAAAATACCGGGTCCACTCCGGAACATCAAGAAACGCAGATTCCCGCGAATCCCCAGAACTCTAATGAGGCTGCAACATCGGACGACTCGCAGCCCGCCCAGACGCAAACTCCGAGCCTGAGCGGCCGGATTATCTCGGTTACTCCCGCCGGTCAGGCCAGCGCTGAGCCTGCTGCGGACAGCGATAACGCCGACCAGTCGGGTGGCAGGGCGGTGGCCCACGCTTCTGGTGAAGTGGCGAGTGCAGGATTCACCAGTCCTTCCGGTGACGGTTTCACAAGTCCGTCCGGGAGCGTTCCCGCTGAACAGCCCGTGGGTAGCTCCACCGGTTCGTTCGATACCGCCCCGACCAACGCAACTGAGGCCACCCCAACTCAACCGACCGACCCCACTTCTGCCAACGCGACCGACCCCGCTTCTGCCAACCCGGCGAGCCCGAACCCTTCGGCACAGTACGGCGCCAACGCCTTTTGGGGCACCACGCCGGGCTTTTCCGATCCCCTCGCGAACCCGGCCAACCCGCTATCCGGCGCATCCAGCCCGAACCAGGGTCAGCCATCCGGCTCCAATCCCGGCCAGCCGGGCAACCCCGGCGGCAACCCGTTTGCGACTTCCGACCCCTTTGCCGGCGCCCGCGGGGCGACGAATCCGCTGCAAAACAGCTTGACCTGGGCGGCGACCCCGGGGGATAAAAAGGAAAAAAGCCGTCCCGGATGGGGAGCCTTGATCGGCGTGGCGGTGGCCGCATCGCTGCTGAGTACCGGGGGCTTGTACGCTATCGAACAGAGCGGCTTGTTCGGGCATGACACAGAAACGACCAGTTCGACCCTGTTCAACCCAGAGGATAAGGACGTCGCCACCCCCGAGCCGGTGGCAAATTCCAACTCGCAGAACCCGAACTGGGAGGCCGTGGCCAAAGCGGTCCGCCCCGCCGTGGTGGCGATTTCGGTGGAAACGAACAACGAATCCGACCAGGGCTCCGGCTCGATTATCGACTCGAAAGGCCACATCCTGACCAATAATCACGTGGTGGCGGGAGCCGCGGACGGCAACGGAATCATCACCGTAGAGCTGTTCGATGGACGCTTGTACAAAGCGAAAATCGTGGGCCGGGACGTGCTGACCGACCTGGCGGTGATAAAAATCGAGAACCCGCCGAAAGATTTGACCGTGGCGTCGTTGGGTAACTCGGACGACCTGAAAGTCGGGGAGTCGGTCGCGGCCATCGGTAACCCTCTGGGATTGTCATCTACGGTCACCACGGGTATTGTCTCGGCGCTGGACCGTCCCGTGCGGGTGCAAGCAGTGCAGGGGGGCAGTCCCGATGGTGAAGATGAGAAAGACCCCTTTGGCCTGCGGCGTTACTTTGGCGGCGGTATGATACAGCCTTCCCAGCCTGAAAAAAGCACCGCTCCTACCGAAGTCACCACGAACGCGATTCAGGTGGACGCAGCGGTGAATCCGGGTAACTCCGGCGGTCCCTTGTTCGATTCACGAGGGCGGATAGTGGGCGTGACCTCGTCCATTGCGAGTCTTTCGGGTTCCGGCGGCTCGACCGGAGAGGGCCAAGCGGGCTCTATCGGACTGGGCTTTGCCATCCCGATTAATCAGGCTTCGATGATTGCCACCCAGCTCATTGATCACGGCGAAGCGGTGCACGCGGCGCTCGGTGTCATGGTGGGCCAAGAGGTCGCCACCGTGGACAAAGTGTCCCGTTTAGGTGCGCGAGTGCAGGAAATCAACTCCGGTTCCGCCGCGGATAAAGCCGGTTTGAAACAGGGCGACATCATTACCAAGATTGACGGCAAGCCCGTGAAAGGCTCGTTGTCTCTGGTCGGTTTCGTGCGTCAATATGCCGTGGGCGACACGGTGGAACTGACCGTGGTGCGAGGCGGAAAGGAACAGAAGATTCCCGTGACGCTCCAGGCGCAATAGTCGTACGCGCGTGTCTAGCTGGCTTGGCCGCTGCCCCTGGGTGGCGGCCAGCCTGGCATTTAAGCCGGGCAGCGGCGGCCCCAAGTGGGGCGTTGGTGAGGTTTTCAAGCTACCGAACTTTCGTGTCGCTAGGTTTCCGCTCAGGTTCCTGGCCGTAGCTTTCACAAGTGGGGTGGGGCGGCAGTGGTGGACCTCACGATGAGTTCGGTGGGAATCGTCCGGTGCAGGTCGGTGGTTTCCCCGGCCAGCTGGCGGACAATGAGATTGACCATTTCCACTCCGGCCGCATAAAAATCCTGACGCACCGTGGTGAGGGGCGGGAAAGAAAACTCGGACATTTCGATACCGTCAAAACCGATAACGGAAACATCTTGCGGAACTCGCACCCCGTTCTCGTGCAAGGCCCGCACCAGCCCCAAAGCAATTTCGTCATCTGCGCAGAAAACCGCGGTCACATCGGGATTCTGTGCGAGTCGTTTCCCGGCCGCATATCCAGCTTGGGCCGACCAATCTCCGGGTATGACGGGCGGCACCTTTCGCCCGGCCGCCCGAAGGCACTGTTCCCAAGTTTCCTGGCGAACTTGGGCGGAACGGGAACGTTTCGGGCCGCTGATGTGAAAAACCGTCTGGTGGCCCAGCTCCAGCAGGTGTTTCATGGCAGCTTTGACCCCGCCCACCTGGTCGGCAGAGGCCGAGGGATAAATGTCCACCAAGTTGGAATCCGAGGAAGCCACCGGCAAATGGGGAGGAATCGCCAGTTGCTCCGCGCTGGCGTCCCCGCATTGCACAATGACCAGTCCGTCAATATCCTCTTGGGACAGCAGTGACATAGCGCGGTGGGCCTGGTCGGTGTGCGGATATTCCACCTGCACCAAACTGACGGAAAAACCGAGTTCAGCAGCCCGGTCAATGACCCCGTTGGAGGTGTGTGCTTCCCCGGTGCGTCGAATTTCTTGGGTCAGCAGCCCGATGACGTCATAAGTGCCGGTGCGCAAGGCGCGGGCGGCCCGGTTGGGGGTGTAGTTGAGTTCGGCGATGGCGCTCAACACGCGCTGGCGGGTTTCGTCTGAAACATTTTTGTGTCCGCGCACGACCCGAGAAACTGTCTGGGCCGATACTTCCGCCCGCTGCGCCACGTCATGGATAGAGCTGGCGCCGTTTGCTTTGCGGGGAGTTCGGGCCATGGGTGAAGCGTATCAAGCCCAGGTGAAGTTTCATTTGCGACTTGCCCAGCGAAAACTGTGTTATCGTTACCAGTACCGGTGAGAACGATAACACCAGTGTCGGTGTATTCGATTCCCGCGGCATCGCCCCAAGGAGACTTCCATGCAGCTACCAAATCATCACCAGAACCTTAACGTTTTGCACGAAAATACTTTGGCGCCGCGGGCTTACTACATTCCGGTTTCCCCCCAGGCCGCGCATGCCTCGGAACATATCCCGAATTTCAACCTGGACCGTGGGCTCTCGGACCGTTTCCAGCTGCTCAACGGTGCTTGGGAGTTTGGATTCTATCCCTGCGTAGAGGAAGTACCGGAGGATTTTTTCACTCCCGGAGCCGCAGCGCCTCCCGACACGATTCCCACCCCCGGCGCGTGGCAGTACCACGGTTATGGCTCCCACCAGTACACGAACATCAACTACCCGTTCCCTTTGGACCCCCCTTATGTGCCCCACGCCAACCCCACTGGCGCTTACCGTCATGAGTTCCACTACCAGCCAGATCCGCAAGCTCCCGGTGCCACCCTCGTTTTTGAGGGCGTTGACTCGTGTTTCTACCTGTGGCTGAACGGGCGTTACGTGGGGTATTCACAAGTCGCCCACGCGACTTCCGCGTTCGAGGTCACCGAGTTTCTGTGGGAGGGGACGAATACGCTGGCAGTACTGGTCTGCAAGTGGTCGGACGGCAGCTACCTGGAAGACCAAGACAAGTTCCGCTGTTCGGGCCTTATCCGCGATGTCTACCTGCTGAAACGCCCCGCGGCACACCTCAACGATTACTTCCTCACCACCGAGATACAGCCCGACGGTGCCGGCGTAAAACTGCGCGCGAATTTCAGCGGGGAACCCTGCCCGGTCGCGGTCACGCTCACCGACGGCCCCAACATTCTGGGCCAAACCGAGCTACACCCCTGGTGCGATGGGGACGAAACCTACACCCATGCCACCGAGTTCCATCTCGAACACCCGAAACTGTGGAATCCCGGCGCACCCCACCTCTATACCCTGGTGATGGAATCCGCGGACGAAGTCATCACGGAACGGGTCGGTATCCGTACCGTGACCGTCACGGACGCCGTGCTGAAAGTGAACGGCAACCCCATCAAGATCAAAGGCGTGAACCGTCACGAAAGTGAGGCGCAGACCGGACCGGTCGTCTCGCTATCCCAGATGAAACGGGATTTAGAGCTGATGCGCCAGCACAATATCAACGCGGTACGCACCGCCCACTACCCGAACTGCCCCCAGTTCTATCATCTGTGCGATGAGCTGGGATTTTACGTGATGAGCGAAGCGGATAATGAAAGCCACGGCACCCGAAACCGCGTCCTCGCCGACGAAACGGAAGAGAACGTGGTGGAGCTGTGGAACAAACCTATCGCGGACAACCCGGAGTGGATTCCCGCCACCCTGGATCGGGTCCAGCGCTGCGTTCACAGCGAAAAGAATCGTCCTTGCGTGTTTTCCTGGTCGGCGGGCAACGAATGTGCCTACGGGGTGACTTTTGAAACTGCGCTGCAGTGGATGAAAGACTTTGACCCCACCCGGGTGACGCACTACGAAAACGCCTACTATCGGTCCCACGACCGCTCTTATGATTACCGCAATATCGACCTGTACGCCCGCATGTACCCCCCGCTTTCCGACATCACCGACTACCTGGATAACCTCGGTGACAAGCCGTTCCTGCTGGTGGAGTACTGTCACTCGATGGGCAACGGTCCGGGAGATTTGGAGGATTTTTGGGCCTTGGTGGAGGCGGACGCGCGTATGTGCGGCGGGTTCATCTGGGAATGGTGCGACCACGCGGTGCCAGATGCCGACGGCCGGCTGCTTTACGGCGGAGACTCGGGGGAATACCCCCACGACGGGAACTTTTGCGTCGACGGGCTGGTCAGCCCCGACCGCACCCCACACATCGGGCTGTTGGAGGCCAAGAATGTGTACCGTCCTTTGCGTTTTACCTATGACCAAAAGGCCGGGCTACTGCGGGCGACCAATACGGCTGACCACCTCAATGCCGCCGATTTTGCCACCCTGAAATGGGTTAGGGTGCGAGACGGCGTCGAGGACAGCGGCACTATCGAACTGCCCCCGATTGCGCCTCACCAGAGTGTAGAGATTCCGTTTTCCGTGGACGTTCCTGCACAAGGGCGGTGCTTCCTGAGGGTGGAAACGTACCTGTCCCGTCCGTTCGCCTGCCTGGAGGCGGGACATTTGTTGGGGTTCGACGAGTTTGCTCTGGACAACGCCGACCCGCGCTGTCTGCCCGCCCGGCAGCTCAGCCAGGAACTCCAGACTATTTTGGCACCTGACGCTCCCCGCATCGAAACCAGCCCCAAGGAAATTACGATTGAGCTGGGCGCATACACTTACGTGTTTTCCCGGTTCACCGGAATGCTCACCGATTGGCGTGGCGGCGCGGGGCCGCTCCTGACCCGACCGATGGAACTCAACATTTGGCGCGCCCCGACCGACAACGATATGTATATCCGGCCGCGGTGGGAGCGGGCGCACTATGACCGTTGCACCCCTTATGCCTATTCAGTCGAGGTGGTGTCCGGTGCGAGCGTGGTGGTGAAATCGCAGGTAGCGCTGGTGGCGCCGTCGATTCAGCCCATTTTGAAAGCGGACCTGGAGTGGACATTAGGCGCCGATGGGGCCTTGCGAATGAACGCCAGCGTCACCCGTGATACGCAGTTCCCGGAACTACCGCGCTTGGGATGGCGGCTCTTCTTGGACCAAAACTTTACCCACGCCGAATGGTCAGGGTTGGGACCGCACGAAAACTATCTCGACAAGCGCCGTTCCGTCTGGCACGGGCGTTTCCACAGCACTGTTCGCGACCTGTTCCAACCCTATCTGCGGCCACAAGAAAACGGGTCGCGTTGCTTTTGTGACTACCTCAAGTTGAGCGGCGAAAACACCAGTTTAGAGGTGGTGAGCGGGGCGGAGTTCAGTTTCAACGCATCGCACTTTACACAAGAAGAACTGGGGGCGAAAGCTCACGATTATGAACTGGTTGAGACCCCGGAAACCGTGCTGTGCCTGGATTATCGCATGGCGGGGGTTGGTTCCCAAAGCTGTGGACCGAAGTTGCAGGAATGCTACCAAGTCGCCGCACCGCACTACGAATTTTCTTTCACTCTCAAGTTTTCCAGCAACTAAGAAAGGTGCCTCATGGAAGAAAAGAAATATCTCAAGTGGTACAACAAGGTAGGGTATGGCTCTGGCGATATTGCCGGAAACGTGGTCTACGCTTTCCTTTCAGCGTTCGTGATGATTTATCTGACGGACACGTTAGGGCTCAGCGCCGGCATCATCGGAACTTTGATTATGGTGTCGAAGTTCTTTGACGGGTTTTCGGACATTATCTTTGGGCGTCTCATGGACCGAACCCACACCAAGATGGGCAAAGCGCGCCCGTGGATGTTTTGGGCGTTCTTTGGCTGTGCGGCCATGATTATTGCGATTTACGCGATTCCCACTTCTCTTGGCAAGACCGCGCAATATGCCTGGTTTTTCATTGCCTACACCCTGCTGAACGCGGTTTTCTATACCGCGAACAACATCGCTTACGCCGCGTTGACGGCTCTAATTACCAAGAACCGCTCTGAGCGTGTCCAGATGGGCTCCATTCGTTTCATGTTCGCTTTCGGAACCAGCTTGACCATTCAAACCATCACGGTGGGAATGGTTCAGATGATGGGCGGAGGCGCTGACGCTTGGCGGAACGTGGCGATTATCTATGCCATCGTCGGCATTCTGTCTAACAGTTTGGCGGTCTTTTCGGTGCGAGAGCTTTCTCCCACCGAGCTGGCGGAAGGCGATGCACAGGCTGCGAAAGACGACGACGATGTTACTTTCTTGGAGGCTCTGAAGCTGTTGGGCAACCGTTACTACGTCATCATCGTGGTGTGCTTTATCTTGATGCAGTTCTTTACCGCGACGTTGAATATGGGCATCTACTTCATGACCTATATCTTGGGTGACGCCAACCTTCTGGGGGTCTTTGCCTGGGCCGTCAACATTCCCTTGATTATCGGGCTGTTGGTGACTCCGTTGGTGGTAGCCAAGATTGGGCGGATGCAGCCCGTGACCATCGTGGGATACGTGGTGGCGGTGCTGGGACGTCTAGGGGTTATCATCGGTGCCTCGATGGGGTCGATTCCCCTGATGCTGTTCTTTTCCGGTCTGGCGTCCCTGGGTATGAGCCCCCTGCAGGGGACGTTGAACGCCTTGATTGCAGAGATTAGTGAAAATACGTTCTTGCGCACCAAGAAACGTATCGACGGCATGATGTTCTCCTGTTCCTCACTAGGGGTCAAGATTGGTTCCGGCGTCGGCACGGCAGTCGCGGGCTGGCTGCTGGAGCTGGGCGGATACGACGGTACCGCGAAAGTCCAGAGCGCTTCGGCCCTCCAGATGATTCAGTTCATGTACCTATGGGTGCCGATGATTGCGAACCTGCTGATTCTGGGGTTGCTGTTCTTCTTGAACGTGGAAAAGAAGAACGAGAAACTTCGCGAGAACCTCGAGACTGGCGAACTCCCCGTAGTTTCAGCGTTGCTGGAGCGCCCCAATCCGGAAGAACCACTCTCTGAAAGGATTGTGCAAGGCCACGCTATGGGTTCAGGCGCCGAGGAATCGAAGGGTCTGCACCCGCACGAACCTACCGACGAAAAACCTGATTCTCAGGAGTGAACGCGGGGGCGGCGGCGGGTCTAATCGTGCGGTTAGACCTGTTGTCGCCCTCCGGGTTTAATTTGCGCCCCGGGGCGGCGGCCAGACCAGTATTTAGGGGGCCGGCGGCTACTTCAGCTTGTAGCCCCGGTGCAGGGCGACGATTCCGCCGGTGAGATTCTTGAGCTGCCTGAAAACAGGCAGCTCAAGTTATTTCTGGAACAGTTCCGCGTGGGTTCCGAGTCGATAGAGCATCAGCACCAGCACGTTGCTGCGGATTTCGTAAATCAGCAGCCAGTCCGGTTCGATGTGGCATTCCCGGGTCCCCGCGAAAGTGCCGGAAAGGCCGTGGTCGCGGTATCTTTCTGGCAGAGAGCCTCCCTCTGCCAGAATCTGGATAACTTTGAAAAGTTTCTCTAAATCCCGGTGCTGCTTTTTTGCGAGCTTCACGTCTTTCTTAAACTGGCTCGTAAACCTGACTTCGTACTTCATACTTCCAAGGCGGCCTTTAGCTCATCGAGAGTTGAGTAGCCCTTAACGTTGGGGTCGTCTGCTATCCGTCGACCCTCCCTTATCGCGGCGGCGGTAGCGTCATTGGGGACATTCAGGCTCAACTTGAAAGGAATTCCCTGTTCGCGAATGGCAGTGCGCAAGAACATATTGATAGCCGTGGTCATGTTGAGACCCAGTTCCGAAAAGATGCGGTCGGCCTGTTCTTTGACCTCTTTGTCAGTCCTGATATTTAAATTAGTTGTCGTCATGGCGCTCCTCCTTAGTTCGATTTTAGCAGAAATTCGTCTATAAGCAATACGTTGTCATTATAAAAGCCGGATATGTGACGAAAAAACACCACAAGGAATTTTGCGTTTTGCAGAATCTGTAAGACACCCCGGGCCGGCGGCTACTTCAGCTTGTAGCCCCGGTGCAGGGCGACGATTCCGCCGGTGAGATTCTTGAGCTGCAGGCGCTCGAAACCTGCCGCGCGCAGGTGGGCGGCGAACTCGTACTGCGAGGGCCAAGCCAAGATGGATTCCGCCAGGTAGTCGTACGCCACCGCGTCGGTCGAGAACAGCCGGGCAATCGGCGGCACGACCCGGTGCAAAAAGAACCGATAAACGGCTCTAAACGGGGCAAAAGTCGGGCGGGAAAACTCACACACCACCACGTGCCCGCCGGGGCGCACGACCCGGTAAAACTCCCGCAAAGCCCGGTCCGGGTCCGAGACGTTGCGCAGTCCAAAACTGATGGTGACGCAGTCAAAAGTGTTGTCGGGAAAGTCCAGGTTCATCGCGTCGCCCTGCTGAAAGTCAATCTCCGGGTGGCGCCGGCGCCCCTCGGCAATCATGCCCTCGGAAAAGTCGACCGCCACGACTTTGGCTCCGGCGCGCACGAACTCAATCGAGCTGGCACCGGTTCCGGCGGCCACATCTAGCACCTTCAAAAATGGCCGTGTCACCACCGCGCGCTTCACGTGAGTGCGCCACACTTTTTCCTGCCCCAGGGAGGCGAGGAAATTCATCAGGTCGTAACGACGGGCCACGGCATTGAACATGGATTGGACGTCGTGAGGATTCTTGTCTAGGTTCGCGCGCATGGGTTCTATCCTACCGCCAGGTCCGCGGCGGGGTTTTACCCCATGCCCTGCACGAACGACCGATTTCGGTTCGGTTTGCCGCAGCCTGATTAGGTTGGAATCGGGTTGACCAGCAGGTTTGCACAAGTACGGTGGGGCAATGACGTGGATTTTGGTTTGAAATCGGTCGTTCGTGCGGGGTTGGGGAGTCAGCTGGGGGCGCTTCGTCGCGGGGGCGCTCGCGAGAGGCGGAAGGGGGAGTACCCCCTCGCGTTTTGCGCGACTATTGTCGCAAAACGCTCACCCCCCAGCCTCTCGCTGAGTCGCCCCCCTGCTCCGGTCGCGCCCGATGTCCCGGCTTGCGTGTGGTGATGAGGGGGAGATATGCGTCAATGGCGCAGAGTCCTGCGCCATATCCGCCGTACAAACACGCTTTGAGCGATTTTGCTACATGTAGCAAAATCACTCAAAGCGGCGTTCCGCAGTTGTAATACCTGGGGTTTAGAGGGAGCGGGTCTGGGCAACACCAAGCTACACTTAAGGCGTATTAGCCCCTCGCCGGTCAGCACAGACGGTCGTGTCGGCTGGCGAGATTACCGATCGCATACCGAAACCTGAATACCCCCAACAGTTAGGAAATACCATGAACTTAGATTCTCGCCCCCTCGCCCCACACCCTTATGCCGAAGCGCTCCCGCAGCTGCCGTCCTTTACCCTCACCAGCGAAAACTTGCAGGAGGGAGTGGCTATGCCCCGCGACTTTTCCGGGGAGGGCGCCAACCAATCACCCCAGCTGTCCTGGTCCGGGGCGCCAGCGCAGACCGCTTCTTACGTTCTGAGCTGCTTCGATCCCGATGCTCCCACCCCGTCCGGCTACTGGCATTGGACCGTGGTGGATATTCCCCCGTCAGTGACTTCCCTGCCGCTGGGGGCAGGAGCGGACGACGCGACCATTCAGGCCGTGACCGAGGGGCGGGCATTTCATATTCGTAACGATACTGGGGTTTTTGCTTACGACGGTCCATTTCCGCCAGCGGGGGACCGGGAACACCGCTATGTTTTCGCTGTTCACGCCCTGAAAATCCCCAGCCTGGAGCTGGATCCGGCCACCGCGACGAACGCCACGGTACACTTCATGAGCCTGTTCAACGGGGTGGCGCGCGCGACCCTGACCGCCACCTATCGCCGCTAGTGGCTCAGCGGTGCGGCGTCTGGGGGACATCGCACCGCCGTAGCTCCAAGCAGAAAAGGCATCGTAGTCCAGGTAAGTCTGACTCTGGCTCTGTGCGGGGGTAGTGGGTTTGACTGGGGGCGCTTCGTCGCTGCGTCGCCCCCCCTGCTCCGGTCGCGCCCGGCACCCCGGTCCGGGTCACTTTTGCTGATAAAAGGTGGGATTTGGGCTGTAGCTGCCAATAATGGCAGCTACAGCCCAAATCCCCCTAGTTATCCACGCCGGGGAATCTAGTGGGCGTGCACGAGTGACCGATTTCGGTTCGGTTTGACGCACCCTGATTCAGCTGGAAACGGGTCTACCAGCGGTGTTGTAAAAGCGCCGGGGTAGCGTGGCGCGGATTTTGGTTTGAAATCGGTCGTTCATGCAAATACCCTCGGCCGGGGCTGCAATTTTATGGCGGACTCAACTTGCCCATCGGCAAGGCTGCTGAGCCGGGCAATCCTCCCGCCCCGCGGGTCAATCAGCCGACAAGTCCAGGCAATCCCGGATTGGCGCCAGTTTTGCCCCGGTTTCCCGCCATTCGGTTTCCGGGTCGGAATCTGCCATGATGCCCGCCCCGACCCAGGCCTCCACGCCGAGCGCATCGAGCTGGGCGCATCGCAGCGCCAAAGCCAACTGGCCCCCGCCCTGGGCATCGACCCAGCCGACCGGTCCGGCGTAACGCCCGCGATCCGCTTCAAACCTGGAGATGAACGTCCGCGCAAACTCCCGCGGCAGCCCGCACACGGCCGCCGTGGGGTGAAACTGCGCGACCAGGTGCAACAGCGTCTTGCCCGCCGGCACCCGCAGGTGCAAATCCGTGGCCAGATGGGTCAGATTCGGCAGCTGTAACAGGTACGGCCCGCTCGTCTCCAAATCGGGGTCGACGCGGCGTAAAGGCTCCGCCACCGAACGCAGCGCCACCTGGTGTTCCGCCAGGTTCTTGGCCGAATGAGCCAAATCCACGTCCTCGCCGGGCGTCGCCGTGCCCGCCAAAACCCGCGAATGCGCCCGTCCCGAGGCGGCCTCCAGCAACATCTCCGGCGTGGCTCCGACCAGCCCCCCGACATTGAAAATCCAGCAAGTCGGGTAGCGTTCGCGCAGGCGGGAGGCCAAAGCCCCGCCGGCAGCCCGCGCCCGGTCCGCGCCAGTAGCCCCGGCAAACTCGAAACGAGCGGGGCGAGCCATCACGATTTTCTCCGCTTTGCCCTCGCGGATAGCGCGCACGGCAGCGGCAACGTTTTCCTGGTAAGACGTTTTTCCCACTACGGCGGAAGGTCGCGTTTGCAGGGCATCTTGGCGCTGGCGGTGGGGAAAGTTTTTAATCCAAGCCATGGCGGCCCGATACAATCGGTCCGCTCTAGGCTCATCAACACTCTCGGCTTGATAAGCCACGGTAATCCACGCCCCTTGGGCATCGCTGCCCACCAGGAATGACGGCAGGACAAACACCGAGGCCGCCGCGCTGTTAAAACCAAAGGACGCGAAAGCCACCGGGCCGGTGCCGCGTCGCTGCACCGCATCAAACACCTGGGCGTGGCGTCCCACCAGGTACCACGCCGCGCCCGCCCGATCCAGGTCTGAGCCGTCCTCCCAATGCCAGGCTGGCGCAAAGTCCTGCCCGGGAAAATCACCCAAACCCGGTCCTGCCAACGTGAGAGGGGCGCCTTGTGCAGGAGGAGAAGCAAAGAAAAATCCGTCCGTGGGGAGCGCCGCGGCGTCCATCGAGACCGGCTCCGGGGACAAATCGTGGTCAAGGGCGCGAGTGTGGACGAATAGCACTCATCCATCCTAGATTCCCCCGCCCAGTGCCCAAAACCGGCAGGGTAGCACGCGGGCAGACTCCCGACGCGGCCCTACGCCCGAGAGCGCAGACCCCCGCCAGCTGCCCTCCGAATAGGGACCCAAGTCCCAATAAGAAAACTCTTTTTTTCCTAAATCGAATCCGTACTACGGGCCGCAGGCTGCCCAAAACCCGGAGAAGCTCGGTGATAATCCAGCATTCCGTTCAAAAATTACTGAGCTAGGGGAAAAACTTGTAGGGTGGAGCTGGCAACTCGCCTGGGTAGATTTTGCTGGTTACGGTACCGGCAGGCAGCTCGGGTGTTTCAAAGATGGAGAAGCTATGAACGTTTACGTAGCGCTGCTGATAATGCTGTTAGTAGCCGGGTTGGTGGCCTTAGCAGGGGTTTTAGCCGGTTATCTGTTCGGCCCTACGAAGCCAAACCGCGTTAAGAATGCCAACTATGAATGTGGCTGTGACCCCACTGCGAATCGTGGAAACCAGGCGCGTTTCCCGGTTAAGTACTACCTAACCGCCATGATGTTTATCATTTTCGACATCGAGGTGGTTTTTCTATACCCCTGGGCGATTTCCTTTTTCCAGCAGGGAAAGTTCGGCATGTTCGTCATGATGACTTTCGTGGAACTGTTGGCAGTTCCCTTTATCTATGTGTGGGCCCGTCGCGGCTTTGACTGGAACTAAACCGTTCCAAGTATTTTGGAGGAAACCATAAAATGTTGGATCAAGATTCTGACGGCTTGGCGGCGTTGCCGGAAAAGCTCACTGATTTTGCGCGCTCCCTCTCAATTTGGCCCGTCACGATGGGTTTGGCGTGCTGCGCTATTGAGATGATGGCGACCGCGGCTTCGCGTTTCGATATTGCCCGCTTCGGTTCGGAGGTGTTCCGTTCCTCCCCGCGTCACGCTGACGTGATGCTGGTTTCGGGTCGGGTTTCGCACAAGATGGCCACCATCATGCGCAACGTATATGACGAGATGGCCGATCCGAAGTGGGTCATTTCTATGGGGGCTTGCGCTTCGTCCGGCGGCGTGTTCAATAACTACGCCATTGTCCAGGGCTGCGACCACGTGGTGCCGGTGGACATCTATCTGCCGGGCTGCCCGCCGCGTCCGGAAATGTTGCTGGGGGCGTTGCTGAGCTTGCGCGACCACATCAAGGTCGATCCTTTGGGCAAGAATCGTGAGGAAGCTATCCGCAAGGCGGAAGCCGCGGCGCTGCAGGCGGCCTCGTTGAACGACATGAAGGGACTGATGGCGTGAGCGAAGAAACTCAAGATTTGCAAGCTGCCCCGGAGGGTGAACTGGAGCTGAAGCTGCCCCAGTACGCCAATCCTCGCGGCGAATCCCTGGGGACGCGTGACAATCCGTTCGGGGTTCACGGCACCGGCGATACTTCCGGTTACGGCCAGTTGTATCGGGAAGTCACGATGCCCGGGCAGTCCCCGAAGCCTTACGGGGGCTGGTTCGACGACTGCGTGGACTACCTGGAGGAAGATTTGCGTGAAGCCGGGGTGGATCCTCACACCGCCATAGACCGGGTCGTCGTTTCCCACGGTGAGCTGACGATTCACGTCGCTCGCGAACACTTGGTGACGGTCGCGAAAGCTCTGCGTGACGACCAGGACTTGCGCTTTGAACTATGCATGGGCGTGTCCGGGGTACATTACCCGCACGACACCGGTCGGGAACTACATGCCGTGTACCACTTCATCAGCGTGACCCACAATCACAACCTGCGCATCGAGACTGCGGCCCCCGAAGATGACCCGAAAGTCCCCTCCATCGTGGATATTTACCCCGGAAACAACTGGCACGAGCGGGAAGCCTTCGACATGATGGGCATCATCTTTACCGGCCACCCGGCCTTGACCCGATCCCTGCTTCCCGACGATTGGGTCGGACACCCGCAGCGTAAGGACTACCCGCTGGGCGGGATTCCAGTGCAATTCAAGGGCGGCACCGTCCCGCCGGCTGACACGCGGAGGAGCTACAGTTGAGTACCGAAACTATGAACCCAGAGGCAAAAACACAAAATGTTCATGCCCCGGCGGGAGCTGGCGACTACGTGCCGGGAATGCCGGAGTTTTCCGTTCAGGACGGCGAATGGGCCGCGATGGCTGCGGACCTCGAGTCGGCTCACAATGACCGGATTGCCGTCAACTTGGGCCCGGTGCACCCCTCCACCCACGGCGTGCTGCGCGTCATCGTGGAGCTGGAAGGCGAAACCATTAAGGATTGCCGTTTGGGTACTGGCTACCTGCACACCGGTATTGAAAAATCCATGGAATACCGCACTTACAACCAGGGCGTGGCCTACTGTACCCGCATGGACTACGTGGCGCCGTTCTTTTCGGAAGTCGCCTGGTGCTTGGCGGTCGAAAAAGCTCTGGGCGTGACGGATCAGGTGCCTCGGCGGGCCAACGAAATCCGGGTGCTGTTGATGGAGCTGAACCGGATTGCTTCGCACTTGGTCGCTATCGGCACCGGCGCGAACGAGCTGGGTGCGACGACCATGCTGACCACCGGCTTTCGGGGTCGTGAAGAAATCCTGCGGATTTTTGAACACATCACCGGCCTGCGCATGAACAACACCTATATGCGTCCCGGCGGCGTGTCCAACGACCTGCTGGATGACACGGTGGACATGATTCGTGAAAAGCTCCCGCTGGTCAAACGTGACATTGGCGAAATGCAGGACTTGATTATGGCCAACCCCATCTTTATTGGCCGTATGAAGAACGTGGGGTGGCTGCCGCTGTCCACCATGATGGCGCTGTCCCTGACTGGTCCGTGCCTGCGGGCGGGCGGTTTGCCGCTGGATATGCGCAAGTTGCAGCCCTACTGCGGGTATGAGACCTACACTTTCGATGTTCCCACCCGCGACCATTCCGACTGCTACACGCGTACCGAGGTGCGTTTCGAGGAAATGTACCAGTCCCTGCGCATTGTGTACCAGGTGCTGGATCGTTTGGAGCAAAGCGAGGGTGAGCCGGTCATGATTGCCGACCCGAAGTTCGCTTACCCCTCCAAGCTGACCATCGGCGCGGACGGTCAAGGCCAGGACCCGGAACACGTCTCGCATATTCTGGGACATTCGATGGAGGAACTCATCCACCACTTCAAGCTGGTGACCGAAGGGTTCAGAATCCCGCCCGGTCAGGTGTACACCCAGATTGAACACGCCAAGGGCATCCAGGGCGTGCACCTGGTGACCGATGGCGGTACCCGCCCTTACCGCGCGCACTTCCGTGACCCCTCTTATGCAAACCTGCAATCTGCCTCCATGATGTGCGAGGGTGGCTTGATTTCTGACTTGGTGGTGTCAATCGGTTCGATTGACCCGGTGTTTGGAGGTGTGGATCGATGAAACCGTATCCTGAAGACGTCAAAGCGCGTCTGGTTCGCGAGGGCCGAGAGATTATTGCTCGCTACCCCGAGGGGCATTCGCGTTCGGCTCTGCTGCCGTTGCTGCACCTGGTGCAGTCCGAGGACGGCTTCGTGTCCGCCAACGGTATCGAGCTGTGCTCCGAACTGTTGGGGATTAGCCCCGCGGAAGTTTCGGCTGTCGCCACGTTCTATACCCAGTACAAGCGCCGTCCCAACGGGGAATACAACGTGGGGGTGTGTACCACATCGCTGTGCGCCGTCATGGGTGGCGACGAAATTTGGGAAACCGTGTGCGACCACTTGGGCATCGGTAACGGAGAAACGACCGCGGACGGGAAAATCACCCTGGAAGCGATTGAATGTAACGCCGCCTGCGACTTTGCCCCTGTAGTCATGGTGAACTGGGAATTCTTTGATAACCAAACCCCGCAATCTGCCGTGAAACTGGTCGACGACTTGCGTGCCGGCAACCCGGTGCAGCCGACCCGCGGCCCGAATCACGTCCCGACCTTTAAGGAAAACGAGCACCTCTTGGCTGGTTTCGAGGACGGACTGGCCGATGAGGGCGAATCCGCCGGGGTTCCCACCCTGCTGGGCAAGCGCATCGCTGCGGAAAAAGGTTGGGGAATCCCCAGCGACCCGGGCTGGTCCGCTCCCGAAGCGAAGGAAGGTGAATAGTCATGAGTGAACTGAACCTGACTGACATTCCTGGTGGCGAGGTGCCGCTGACCCCGATTTTGTCGGATATGTGGGGCGTGGACCGGTCTTGGACCCTGGAAGCCTACCGGGCTCGCGGGGGCTACAAGGGTCTGGAAAAGGCCAACTCGATGGATCCCGCTGATGTGTTGGCTGCGGTCAAGAACTCGGGGTTGCGCGGTCGTGGTGGCGCGGGCTTCCCCGCGGGTTTGAAGTGGTCGTTCCTGCCTCCCGATGACGGTTTGCCGCGCTACCTGACGGTGAACGCTGATGAGTCTGAGCCGGGGACCTGCAAGGATATTCCGCAAATCATGGCGAACCCGCACGCCCTCATCGAGGGAATGGCGATTTGTTCCCGGGCGATTCGCTGCGAACACGCTTTCGTGTATCTGCGCGGAGAAGTGACCCACCCGCTGCGTCGACTGCTGGCCGCTATCCGGGAAGCAACCGAGGCGGGACTGCTGGGCGACCTCAAGATTACCGCCCACTCCGGGGCAGGAGCCTACATCTGCGGTGAGGAAACCGCCCTGCTGGATTCGTTGGAGGGTCGGCGTGGACACCCGCGGTTGAAGCCGCCGTTCCCGGCCGCCCAGGGGCTGTATGCTCGTCCCACCGTCATCAATAATGTCGAGACGATTTCCCAGGTCGCCGGCATCTTTAAGTACTCGGATAACTGGTACGCCTCGATGGGTACGGAAAAGTCGAAGGGGCACGGTATCTTCTCGATTTCCGGCCATGTGGCTCACCCCGGCCAGTTCGAGGCGCCCTTCGGCATTACGATGCGGCAACTCTTGGGATACTGCGGCGGAATGCGCTCCGGTCATGACCTGAAGTTTTGGGCGGTAGGGGGTTCCTCGGCACCTATCTTTACGCCTGAAGAACTCGACGTTCCCCTAACCTATGAGGAAGTCGCCACCGCCGGTTCGATGCTGGCTACCCGCGCTATTCAAGTGTTTGACGAAACAACTTCGGTCGTGCGCGTCATGACCCGCTGGGTGGACTTTTATCAGCATGAATCTTGCGGCAAATGCACCCCGTGCCGGGAAGGCACCTACTGGATGAAGCAAATCATGCACCGCCTCGAAGCCGGTAAAGGCGAGGTTGGTGACGTGGACAAGCTGCTGTCGATTACTTCCGAGATTGGCGGACGTTGCTTCTGCGCGCTAGGCGATGCGGCCGTCACCCCAGTGAAGTCCGGCATTGAACGTTTCCGTGACGAGTTTGAAAAAGGCTACACAACCCCGGCTTGGGAGTTGTTCCCCTACGAACGCAGCGTGTACTACCACGAGGCATCGGGCGAGGCAGGTAAATAAATGAGCGACGAAGTGCAAATGGTCAATATTAAAGTTGACGGTAAGCCCCTGGAAGTGCCGAAAGGCACCCTGGCGATTCGGGCTTGCGAGATGGCCGGAGTGTACGTGCCGCGCTTCTGCGACCACCCGTTGCTGAAACCGGTGGCGGCGTGCCGCGCGTGCCTGGTCGAGGTAGCGATGCCCAACCGGCAGGGTGAGGTCGCCAAGATGCCCAAACCGATGCCGGCCTGTTCGACCACCTGTTCGGATCGGATGGAGATTTACACCCAGTTCACCTCCGAGGTCGCGGCCAAAGCCCAAAACGGTATCCTCGAGTTTCTGCTGGTCAATCACCCGCTGGACTGCCCGGTTTGCGACAAGGGTGGCGAATGCCCGCTGCAAAACCAGACGTTCATGGAGGGCAACCCGACCTCGCGTTTCACCGATAAAAAGCGTGTCTGGCCCAAGCCGGTGCGCCTGACTTCCGAGATTCTGCTGGATCGGGACCGTTGCGTGCTGTGCCAGCGTTGCGTGCGTTTCGGTAAAGAAATCGCCGGTGACGCGTTCTTGGACCTCCAAGGGCGGGGCGGCGGTTCCTCCCCATGCGATCACCACTTCTTTATGGGTGAAAACATTGGTTCTTTCGACACGCAGGTGTTGGGGATTTATGACGAGGAGGCGAACCCGGACGGCGCTACCGTCACGGCTTGTGAATCGATGACCGGCCCGAGTGGGGAGCCCGGCATCATTGGTTCGATGCATTCGGGTAACCCGGACGTGGCGCACCGCGACGTGTCCGGTCGACGTTTTGCCTCGTACTTCTCCGGTAACGTCACCCAGATTTGTCCGGTCGGGGCGCTGACGAACGCCTCTTACCGTTTCCGGGCGCGTCCCCACGACCTCATCTCGACCCCCTCGATTACCGACCAAGACGCCAGCGGGGCGGAAATCCGGGTCGATGCGCGCCGCGGGGTCGTGTTGCGCCAGCTGGCGGGGGATAATCCCGAGGTCAACGAGGAATGGATTTCTGACAAGGACCGTTACGCATTCGCGTGGCAGTCCTCCACCGACCGCTTGACCCGCCCGATGGTGCGTAACGACGCAGGCGAGTTGGAGGAAACCGACTGGGGCACCGCCCTTTCCCGGGCCGCCGCCTATGTTAAAGAATCTGCGGAAAACTCCGAGGTCACATTCTTCCCCGGCGAACACCTGACCCTTGAGGACTACTACGCTTGGGGCAAGTTTGCTCACGTGGTAGGCAAGTCGAACATCGTGGATGCGCGCTCGCGGGACTTCCGCATGGACGAAGTGAACTTCATCAAACTGCGGGTCGCGGGGCGTCCTCTGGAAGTGACCTACCAAGACGTTGAGAAAGCACCGTTCGTGTTCCTGGTCGACCTGGAACCGGAGGACGAATGCGCCACCCTGTTCCTGCGGCTGCGCAAAGCTACGCAAAACCACGGCACGAAGGTCGCCACCCTCGCCTCATTCCTCAGCGATGGGGCGCGCAAACTCGGTGCCACCCTGGTGCAAAACCAGCCGGGGGAGCAACTCCAAATCCTGCAAGACATCATCGATGGTAAAGGGGAGTTTGCTTGGGTGAAAGAATCCCTGAGCCAGCCCGGTTCACTGGTGCTGATGGGGGAGCGTGCCAGCCTGGTCGTTGACGAGCTGGAATATGCCGCGCGCCTGGCCGATGCCACCAACGCCGCTTGGGCGTGGATACCGCGGCGCGCCGGTTCTCGTGCTGCTATTGAGGCGGGCTGTTTCCCCGGTCTGCTGCCGCGCGGTCGCCTGGTGACCGACCCGGCGGCACGCGCCGACATCGATGCGGCTTGGGGCCTAAAGGAGCCGCTGCACGAGAATCTGCCGCTGTGTTTCCGGTGTATGTTGACCCCCGAGGCTTGGGAACAGTTCCTGCCCGGCACCACTATGGTGATGGGCGGGGTGGACCTGCGCGACCTGGAAGACCCGGACGGCACGCGGGAAGTCCTCAAAGGCGTGAAGCACGTTATCCAGTTGGAGGTGCGCAAGACCGAGATTACCCAGTACGCCGACGTCGTGCTGCCGGTAGCACCCCCGCACGAAAAGAGCGGAACGTTCATAAACTGGGAAGGCCGGCTGCGTCCTTTCGGTCAGGCTTTGGCCTCACACGCGCTGCCGGACTGGAAGGTCATGAACCTGCTGGGCCGGGCCGCGGGCTACGACCTGGGGCTGGACTCTCTGGCCGCGATTTGGCACGAGTACGAGGAACTGGGTCCCTGGCAAGGCATTCGTTTGGGGGCGCCCTTCCGGCAGGATCCTCCCATTGTTCCCCCCGAGGCGGGTCAGGCCCTGGTCATCACCTGGAAGCCGCTGCTGGACGCGGGGCGCTGCCAAGACGGCGAACCGTACTTGGCGGGGACTGCCAAAGTTCCGGTGGTGCGCATGAGCGCGGAAACCGCCCGGGAAAACGGTATTACCGACTTTGCCAAGATTACGGGACCGAAAGGCGCCTTGACCCTGCCGGTGGTGCTCACTGACCTGCCGGAGCGGGTCGTGTGGATGCCGGAATGTTCCCCCGGATCCCTGGTTCACGAAACCTTGGGTTCGGCTTACGGCCAGCTTGTTAGCTTGAAAGCAGCGGAGGCGTAACCACCATGTACACATTGATTCCTATCCTGACCGTTATGGGAGCTGACCTGTGGCCCGCCGTGGCAGCGGCTCCGAAAGGGGCTGACTTCAGCCAGGAAACCTGGTGGATTTCCCTCATCAAAGCCCTGATTATCATCGTGACGCTGATTCTCTACGTGCTGTTGGCGCTGTGGGTGGAGCGCCGCGGCTTGGGTCGTATTCAAACCCGTCCCGGTCCGAATGTGCGCGGCCCGCTCGGCCTGCTCCAAGCCGTTGCGGACGCCGGCAAGATGGTGTTCAAAGAAAACTTCCGTCTCAAGGGTGCCGACACTCTGATTTACCTGGTTTCCCCGATTCTGGTGGCATTCACGGCTTTCGCCATCTTCGCGCTGATTCCTTTCGGGCCCAACGTGACGATTGGCGGAATCTCTACCCCGCTGCAGTTGTTTGACTCCGGGGTCGCCACGCTAATCGTGCTGGCGATTTCCTCCATCGGGATTTACGGGATTGTTCTGGGTGGCTGGTCGGCGAACTCTCCGTTCCCGCTGCTCGGTTCCGTGCGTTCCACGGCTCAAGTTATCTCCTATGAGCTGGCGATGGGCACCGCCTTGGTCAGCGTGTTCATCATGGCCGGTTCCATGTCCACCTCCGAAATCGTGGAGGCGCAAAAGGATCCGAGCTGGCTACTAGGACTGTTGCCCGCCTTCATCGTCTATCTCATTGCTTCTTTCGGGGAAACGAACCGTCTGCCCTTCGACCTGACGGAATGCGAAAGCGAGCTGGTGGCTGGGCATCAAACCGAATACTCGGGAATGAACTTCGCCTGGTACTACCTGGCCGAATACATCAACATCTTTAACGTTTCCGCCGTCGCGGTAACCATGTTCCTGGGCGGCTACAAAGCGCCGTGGCCGTGGGACTTCATGAACCCCGTCACCGGGTCGCCGTGGTGGGGGATTCTGTGGTTCACCCTCAAGGTGTGGTTCCTGTTCTGGATTTTTGTGTGGGTTCGCGGCACTCAGGTGCGTTTCCGCTACGACCAGTTCATGAACCTGGGCTGGAAGGTCCTGATCCCCGTCGGTTTCGTGTGGATGATAGCGGTGGCTTGGATTAAGGCGCTGCCCGTGTTCTTCGGCTTCAACTCGCAACAAATCATGATTGCGGTAGCGGGGGTCTGCGTGGTGCTACTGGTCATCGTGATGTTGATTCCCGTCAAGAAAGCGAAACCGGTTGCGGACAAACCCTTCGACCCGATGGCGGACGGATTCCCGGTCCCGCCCCTCCCGGGACAAGAGCTGCCCCCCAGTCCGCGTTCCGGACTCTTGAAAGTCACTCCCAACATCCCGGCTGAAACGGCCATCACGGGCGGAAAGGAAGAAAAGTGAGCGAGCAAACTTCTGACAACAACTTGGTCGCCTCCCCTGACGAACCGGACCGCGCCGCCGCGTCAACCGGTCCTGCCCCCGCCGCGGACGTCGATCCCCAGCTGTGGCAACGGAAGAAAAAAGGCCCCATAGCGGAGTCGCTGAAAGCGGTCGCCGGTTTCGGAGTCACGTTCCGCAACTTCTTCCGCCCCTACGTCACCGAACAGTACCCGTTCGAAAAGGTGCCGACTCAGCCGCGCTACCACGGACGTCACCAGCTGAACCGCTACCCGGACGGCTTGGAAAAGTGTGTGGGCTGCGAACTGTGCGCCTGGGCTTGCCCGGCCGACGCCATCTATGTGGAGGCCGCCTCGAACACCCCGGAGGAACAGTACAGTGCCGGTGAACGTTACGGGCGGGTCTATCAAATCAACTACCTGCGCTGCATCTTTTGCGGGATGTGCATCGAAGCCTGCCCGACGCGGGCCCTCACGATGTCCAACGATTACGAGATTTGGGACGACAACCGCGAGGATCTGATTTTTGAAAAGGACCGCCTGTTGGTTCCTTTGAATGCCGGGATGCTCGACACGCCGCACCCGATGGCGTCAGGCACTTCTGACATGGATTACTACAACGGAAGCGTCACCGGCGCGACCCCCGACCAGATTGACTGGGTCGCGAGTCGCCGTCCGCACGATGCCTCCTTGGCCAGCGCCGGGAAACCGGCACAGGAGGTGAAAGCATGAGCCACTTGCTGCAAGCGGCCGCGGCCTTACCCGAGATGGGCACCGGTCAGACAATCTTCGTAGCGGTGTGTTCCGCTCTGGCGTTGATTGCGGCTTTGGGTGTCGCGCTGTCGAATCGAGCTGTTCACGCCGCGGTCTATATGGTCGCCATGATGGTGTGCGTGGCCGGCATCTACTTTTCGGTCGGTGCCGAGTTCCTGGGCTCGGTTCAGATTGTGGTTTACACCGGCGCCATCATGATGATGTTCCTGTTCGTCATCATGTTGGTGGGGGTGCAAGCCGTGGACTCGCCGCGAGACTCCAAAGTTGGGACCGTTGCGGCGGCGGTGCTGCTGGTCGTCGCTTTCGGGATTATGGCGATAGTGGCCGCCGCAAACACCACGGTGAACGGGGCTCCGGCGCAGCCCAGCGGGGATCCGAATCCGGTCCGGCTGGCCTCCGAAGTCATCAACACTTACTACGCTCCGCTGGAAATGGTCGCGACCCTGCTGATTGTGGCCGCCGTCGGGGCGATGAGCCTGACCCACTCCGAGGCTCTACTGCCGCGCGTGACCCAGTCTTTCCTGGTGAAACAGCGCATGAAAGCGTACCGGGAGACCGGTCACGTCCTCGGTCAGACCGTGCCGCCAGGTGTTTACGCCGAAACCAACGCTTTGGATGTACCGGCTATCAGCGGCGAAACCCTGCGTCCGGTGCCGGAATCGGTGCCGCGCGTGGTGCGGGTTCGCGGCGAAGAACGCTCGCTTGGGGAAGCCTCGCCGTGGGCGGCTCGCGCGTTGGCGGCCGAAGCCAGTGGTGACGTGAGCTTGCACGGTGCGAAATCCTCCGCGTTGGTCGCGCGTTCCGGCGCGGCGGGAATGCCCGGAACGGGCGCGCCCGAGACCCTGACAGACCAGGTAGAGCCGCTCGACAAAACTATTGCGGGCCACACCGAACCCGGTGCAGCCACGAAAGAAGGAGAAAACGCATGAACGTGATGTTCCTGGTATTCGTGGCCCTGGGCCTCTTTGCCGTGGGCGCCCTGACCGTGCTGCTCCACCGTTCCGCAGTCATCGCCCTGATGGGTGTGGAAATCATGCTGAACTCGTGCAATATCGCGCTGGTGGCTCTGGGAGAAGCCAACGCCAACATGACCGGCCAGGTCCTGGCGTTCTTTGTGATGACCGTGGCGGCGGCGGAAGTCGTAGTCGGCTTGGCCCTGATCGTGTCGCTGTTCCGCTCCCGGCGCACCACCTCCCTCGACGACTTCAACCTGTTGAACGGCTAAGGGGGAAAGGAAAACATGCTGCAAACTTTCAATCTTGTCAACGGGCTGGCTAGCGGCGCGATTCTGGAATTCGGGGCCGCCACCGGCATGGCTCAATACGCCTGGCTGATGATTGCCATTCCTTTCGTCAGTTCCATGTTCCTGCTCATCGCGGGGCGCCGTGTGGATTCCTGGGGACATTACCTGGGGATGCTGGCACCGTGGGCCTCCTTCGTCATTGGCGTGGTCATTCTGGCAGAGATGCTGGGACGTTCCCCCGAGAATCGGGCGCAAACCCTGACGGTGTGGAACTGGCTGCCCGGCTCGGAAGTGAACGTGAACTTCGGTCTGCTGCTGGACCCGCTCTCCATCTCGTTTGTGATGCTGGTGACGTTTGTCGGCGGCCTCATTCACATCTATTCGGTGGGATACATGGCGGCTGACCCCGACCGGCGCCGTTTCTTTGCCTACCTGAACTTCTTTGTGGCCTCCATGCTGACCCTGGTGCTGGGCAGTTCCTACCTGGTGACGTTCGTCGGTTGGGAAGGCGTCGGTTTGGCATCCTACCTGCTGATTGGTTTCTGGAACCAGGTACACAACAATGCCCTAGCCGCCAACAAGGCTTTCATCATGAACCGCGTGGGTGACCTGGGGCTACTGCTGGCGATGATGTCGATGTTCGCCGTGGTTGGCTCCGTGGACTTTGCGGTTGTGCTGGGTGTTACGCTACGTCCGGGTTGGGCTACCGCGATTGGTCTGTTCCTGTTGCTGGCGGCCTGCGGTAAATCCGCCCAGTTCCCCCTCCAAGCCTGGCTCGGTGACGCTATGGCCGGTCCGACCCCGGTGTCCGCGCTGATTCACGCCGCCACGATGGTGACCGCGGGCGTGTACCTGATGGTTCGTTCCGGTGCTATCTATACCCAAACCCCGGTCGCGTCCCTGGTCGTGGCCATTGTTGGGGCAATCACCCTGCTGTTCGGGGCCATCGTCGGCTGCGCCAAGGACGACATGAAGAAGGTCCTGGCGGCCTCTACCATGAGCCAAATCGGTTACATGATGCTGGGTGCGGGTCTGGGACCGGTCGGCTGGGCATTCGCCATCTTCCACCTGATTACCCACGGGTTCTTTAAGGCTCAGCTGTTCCTGTCTGCCGGTGCGGTCATGCACGCGATGGGCGAACAGGTCAACATTCGCCGTTTCGGCGGGCTGTTCAAGGTCATGAAGATTACCTGGTTCGCGTTCTTCGTCGGCTGGCTGGCTATCCTGGGAATCCCGCCGTTCTCCGGGTTCTTTTCCAAGGACAAAATCATCGAGGCGGCTTTCCTGCCCAACCCGAACTTCGGGGCCTGGTATCCCTGGGTATTTGGTCTCATCGCCCTGTTCGGCGCCGGTATCACCGCGTTCTACATGTCCCGCCTGTTCTTCCTCATCTTCCACGGGGAGGCTCGGTGGACCACCGAAGCGGAAGGCGCCCCGGTACACCCGCACGAGGCGGGTCCGTGGATGACCATTCCGCTCCTGGTGCTGTCCGTGTTCTCCATCGCGCTCGGCGGCCTGCTCTCGGTCGGTAACCTGTTCGTGACGTGGCTGAACCCCATCGTGAATATCGGCACCCGCGGCCAGATGGTCGAACCCGGCGAACCGGTCATGCCCGAAGCCCTGCTGATTGGTCTGACCCTGGCGGTAGTCATCATCGGTGTGGTCACCGCATGGGCGCTGTTCATGAAACGTCCGGTCGAAAAGGCCGTGCCCGAAGCCAACGCCTTTATTATGGCGGCCCGCGAGGACCTCTACCAAGACGTCGTCAACGAAAAGGTTGCGATTATCCCCACGCTGGCGCTGTCCTCCGGCGTGGCGGTGGCAGACCGGGTGGTCATCGACGGCATCGTGGAAGGCACCGGTCGGCTCTCACTCTGGCTCGGTAAAGTCGGGGCGCTGGCTCACTCCGGTTCCCTGCGCCGCTACGCTGGCTGGACCCTGTTCGGCACGGTTTTGGCTCTTGTCCTGGTATTGGCGACAAGGCTGTGAGGTAAACGAAGGATGAACATGGTTTTGACTCAAACAACTATTCCGACAACGGCTGGTTTCCCGTGGTTGTCCTTGCTGGTGGGTATCCCGATGGGGTTCGCTCTGGCAATCTGGCTCATCCCCTGGCTGCGTTCCATCGGCCGGGAAGTTTCCCTCGCCGTGTCCAGTGCGGTCCTGGCAGGTGTGCTGGTGGCTCTGTTTACCAGCTATGACTTCGCCCCGGAGACGCCGGGAGCTTTCCAACTGGGCGAATCCTACTCGTGGATGCCCGCGATTGGCCTGTCTTGGGCGCTGGGCGTCAACGGGCTGGGTATGGTGATGATTATCCTTGCCACGGCCCTGACCCCCCTGGTCATTCTGGCTTCCTGGCGGGACGACACCGACCCGAAAGTGGCAGCTGGCTACGCCGCCCTCATCCTGGCTTTGGAATCCTTCATGGTGCTGCTGTTCGCCGCCCGTGACCTGCTGCTGTTCTATATCGCCTTTGAGGGGATGCTGATTCCGCTGTACTTCCTGGTGGGCCGTTACGGTAACGGGGACGCACAAGTGCGCCGCCACGCTGCTATCAAGTTCGTGCTGTATTCCCTGGCGGGCGGTTTGGTCATGCTGTTTGGCGTCATCGGCGTGTACGTGTATTCCGGCGGTGGCGACCGGGCTTTCCACATGGATTACCTGACCTCCGGGAACTTCCACCCCGGGGCAGCCGGCATGTGGATGATGACGACTTTCCTCATTGCCTTCGCAATCAAGGCGCCGATGGTGCCGGTACACACCTGGTTGCCTTCCACCGCGGCGGTTGCCCGCGGCGGCACCTCCGTGCTGTTGGTGGGGGTGCTGGACAAGGTCGGTACCTGGGGCATGATTATGTTCTGCTGGCAGCTGTTCCCCGAGGCGTCCGCCAAAGTTGCGCCCGTTATCGTGGTGTTGGCAATCATCTCGATTCTGTGGGGGGCGCTGGCGGCAATTTCGCAAAAGGACCTGCTGCGTTTGGTGTCTTTCACTTCCGTGAGCCACTTCGGGTTCATGGTGTTGGCGCTGTACATCGGCTCCCAGACTGCGATTGAGGGCGCCATGCTCTACATGGTCGCCCACGGGGTGTCTATCGCCGGTTTGTTCCTGTTGAGCGGCTGGCTGACCACGCGAGGCGGCACCCAAGAAATCGCGGCCTACCGCGGTTTCCAGCGGGTCACCCCGACTTTGGCGGGCCTGTTCCTGGTGTCGGGGTTGGCGGCTATCGCCCTGCCCGGCCTGTCCGGTTTCCTGCCCGAATACTTGATTCTGGTCGGCACGTTTAAGATGAACATCGCGGCGGCGATTGTGTCTATCCTCGGGGTAGTGCTGGCCTCGGTTTACCTACTGGTGCCTTACCTGAAGGTGTTTACCGGGCCGATTGACGGCGAGGTTCGCGAAGCTGACGATTTGAACTGGCGGGAAAAGCTCATCATGGTTCCCTTGGTTTTAGCGATGTTTGGTTTAGGTGTTCTGCCCGGACCGACCTTGGACCTGATCAAGCCCGACGCCGCTCTCATGTATCAAGCGGTGTCTAATAGCGGGTTGGTGTCTGCCTCAGCTGTCTTAGCCACGAGCGAAGGAGGCACCCAATGAACGCGATTCTTCCGGTGATTGTAAAAACCTTGGAGGTTAGCCCCGTGGTGGAATGGGATGCGCTAAGCCCCCTGCTAGTCCTGCTTGGCGCCGCCGTGTTGGCGACCCTGATTGAGGCCTTCCCCTGGCCCGGCTTCCGTAAAGGTGTCAACGCCTTCCTCACTATCGCCAGCATCATTACAGCGATTATCCTGGTGGCTTGGCGTTTCTCCGTGGTCGGTCAGCAGGGGGCGCGGCAAATCGCGGCGGGAACCCTGTTTGAGGATCAGCTCTCGCTGGGATTCCAGCTGGTTTTGCTGGTAGTAGGGCTGTTGGCGGCCATTGTCGTCATTGACCGCTCCACCCCGAACGACGGCTCGTTTACTCCCCAGGCAGCCGACACCCCCGGCTCTTCCCAAGAAAACTATGCGATTAAGATTCGCTACCAGCGCACGGAAATGTACGCCTTGTTCCTTTACTCACTGGGCGGCATGATGGCTTTCATCAGCTCAGGGAACCTGTTGACCCTGTTCGTGGCCCTGGAGTTGATGAGCTTGCCGCTCTACATCATGAGCGCGATGGGTCGGCGTCGCCGCCTGCTGAGCCAAGAAGCCGGTCTGAAGTACTTTATCCTCGGCGCTTTCGCCTCGGCATTTTTCCTGATGGGTATCACCATGCTCTACGGCTACACCGGGACTTTGAGCATGGTCGAGATGTCCAACGCGGTGGCCTTGAACTCGGGCTTGGACTGGATGCTCCTGACCGGCGGAGCCATGCTGCTGGTGGGCTTGTTCTTTAAGGTTTCTGCCGTGCCGTTCCACGCCTGGGCTCCCGATGTTTACCAAGGCGCACCCTCGCCGATTTCCGGCTTCATGGCTGCTGGAGTGAAAGTCGCCGCTTTCGGCGCCCTGCTGCACCTGTACAGTTTCCTCTACACGCAGCTGAGCTGGGACTTCGTGGTCCTCATGTGGATGGTCATCATCGCGACCATCGTGGTGGGCACCTTCCTGGGCATCGTCCAAACTGACGTGAAGCGGATGTTGGCATACTCCTCGATTGCCCACGTGGGCTTCATCATGATTGCCCTGTTCGGGACTACGGGTAGTGCTTTCACTTCCATAGTCTTTTACGTCTTGGCTTACGGTGTCGCCACCATCGGCGCTTTCGCGGTCGTCTCGATTGTGCGTGACGAGGACGCAGAAGGCACGGTGCGCGGGGAGGCTTCGGCGCTGAGCTCTTGGGACGGTTTGGGGCGTAAGCATCCGGCCATGGCCGCCGCGATGGCTATCTTCCTGCTGAGCTTCGCGGGTATTCCTCTGACCGGTGGATTCATTGGAAAGTTCGTCGTGTTCGAAGCGGGCTTGGCGGCGGATCCCGCCAACGGCATCCTGGTCCTCATTGGGTTGCTGGCCTCGGTCGTTACCGCGTTCTTTTACTTCCGGGTCATCATGCGCATGTTCTTTACCGAACCCGGTTCAGACACCGCTACCATCTCGGCTGGCGATGGCTTGACCAAGTGCGTCATCGTGCTGTGCGCGCTGGCGACCATCGCGTTGGGTGTCGCCAGCCAGCCGCTTTTGGCGTTGTTTACTCTGGGCGCATAGTCTTGAACCCGTGAGAAAAAAACTGGCCGCTACGCAATACCCGGTCTCGACCGATTCTGTCTTAGAGACACCGGGCTCACTGGAGACGAAACTCCAGGAAGCCTTAGAGGATGTCGAACAGATGTTGGTGCGGGAAACCCAGACGCAGCGGGATAGCACCTCCGAGTTGGTTTCCCACCTGCGATCCGCGGGTGGAAAACGGATGCGTCCCCTGCTGACCCTACTCATTTCCCAGCTGGGAGCCCCGGATCAGCCGGTGTCCACCAAGGTTAAGCAAGCCGCGGTGGCAGTGGAGCTGACTCACCTGGCTTCGCTGTACCACGATGATTTGATGGACGAAGCGACCGTGCGCCGCGGGGTACGCGCGGCGCACGTGCAGTGGACGAACACTCTGGCGGTGATGGCGGGAGATTTAATTTTTGCCCGCGCCTCCCTGCTGGTGTCCGAACTCGGACCTAGCATCGTGGCGCAGCATTCCCAAACTTTCGAGCGGTTGTGCTTGGGGCAAATGCATGACATTTTCGGTCCCGGCGATGATGACGACCCCATCGAGTTCTATATTGACGTGCTGCGGGACAAAACCGGCGCGCTCATTGGCTGTGCGGCGCTGTATGGGGCGGAACTATCCGGCTGCGACGCGGACACGGTCGCGGCCGTGACCCAGTTCGGTGAGGATTTGGGCGTGGCGTTCCAGATTGCCGATGATGTGCTGGATTTGCAGGCCACCGAGGCTCAAAGCGGGAAAACCCCCGGAGCCGACCTGCGGGACGGCACGAAAACGCTGCCCGTCCTGCTGCTGGAAAAGACCGTGCAGGAGGGCCGGGACACCGAGTCCGACCGCGCCTTGTTGAAAGCGATTAGCGATACGGACTCCCTGCAAGACGATGCGGTTTTAGCCCAGGTCACATCCCAGTTGGCGGCGCACCCGGTGACGGCGGAAACAAAGCGGCTGGCAGGAGAATGGGTGGAACGTGCCCTGGCACACCTGGATCACATTGCCGAAGGAAAAGTTAAGGCCGCTCTCTCGGATTTTGCACACTTGCAAATTAACCGCCTAAAGTAGACCTGAAACTGAGGAGGATATCACTATGATTCGTAAAATTGCCGGACTGTGCCTGGCAGGAGCCCTGGTATTTAGCTTGACTGCCTGTGGAAACGAAGCCAAGGACGGGACGAAACCCAGCAAGGATGAGTTTTCTACGGCTCTGGCTGACCAGCTCGCCGCCGCCAAGAGTGGTGCCGAGGGGGAGGCTAAAGATAAGCAGAAAGAGGCCGCTGTGGTGGACGTTATGTCTGTGGCTTTGGCTGTCTGCGCGGCCGATAAGGTTTATGAAGATTTGCCTTCCGGCACCGCGATTACGGTGGTTGAGGGCCGGTTGAACGACCTGACGCCGGGACACCGTCGCACCGTCGACGATGCCGTGAAAGCCTGTGCGGAAGAGATCGCTGCTGATTCCAGCGGTAAATCCAAAAAATCCGGAAAGTAAGGCTTAGAACAGGGGCTTCGCCGCACATCTGTGCGGCGAAGCCCTTTTTATTTTTGGGTACGCAGTCGCGCCGTTTGAAATCTGCGTTTAAATCGGGGTTGGTGGTCTATATAACCAGCAACCCCGATTTAATCACCGATTTCCATCGGTTAACTCTGATTTCATGCGCTGAGGAACGAGTCGCGCCGTTTTGACGCTACTTTGTAGCGTCGGCGTTTTATGTTTTGTGGTGTTTCGCCTGAAACGGCACATCGGTGCCGTTTCTTAACGGCTTCGCGCTGTTGCCGCGCCGATTTGACGCTACTTTGTAGCGTCGCCGTTTTATTTTTATGGTGTTCCGGCTGAAACGGCACATCGGTGCCGTTTCTTAACGCCTCCACGCTGTTGGCGCGCCGATTTGACGCTACTTCGTAGCGTCGCCGTTTTATGTTTTGTGGTGCTTCGCCTGAAACGGCACATCGGTGCCGTTTCTTAACGGCTTCGCGCTGTTGCCGCGCCGATTTGACGCTACTTCGTAGCGTCGGCGTTTTATGTTTTGTGGTGCTTCGCCTGAAACGGTGCACCAGCACCGTTTCTTAACGGCTTCGCGCTGTTGCCGCGCCGATTTGACGCTACTTCGTAGCGTCGGCGTTTTATGTTTTGTGGTGCTTCGCCTGAAACGGTGCACCAGCACCGTTTCTTAACGGCTCCGCGCTGTTGCCGCGCCGATTTGACGCTACTTCGTAGCGTCGGCGGCGCGCCCTTTGAACTCATTCATTGTGTCGGCGACGCCGAAGAATTCCACCATCGCGTCCATGAAAGGTACCGGGAAGGCCTGCAAAATCTGTACCACGCGCACAATCGGGGGGTGGACCTTAAACTGGGTACCTTTGTCGATTGCGTCCAAAACCTGAGTCGCGACTTTTTCCGGGGTGAGGATGGGCAAAACCAGCGAGAACTTCGTTTTCACGCCGGCGAACATCCCGGTCGAAATGTAATACGGGCAGTACAGCAAGGTATGGACGTGCGAACCCATATGGCGCAGTTCCTCACGCAGGGATTGCGCGAAACCGACCGCCCCGAACTTGGAACCGTTGTAGTCGCTCAGGCGTGGCACCCCGACCAACCCGGCTGCCGAGGCGATAGTCACCACCGAACCGCGGTCTCGGGCAATCATGCCCGGCAAAAACTCGCGAACCGTACGGTAGTGGGCAATCGTGTTCACTTCGAAAGAACGCTGTACGTCGCGGTCGGTCGTTTCCAACACAGGTTTACCGGTAACGATACCGGCATTGTTGATGAGGATGTCGACCCTGCCGTACTCGCTCAAGGTCTGTCGGGCGGCTTCGTGCACGACCTCGGCATCGGTGACGTCCACTGTGAACGCCCCAGAACGGAAACGCGGCGCCGTGGCGGCAGCTTCCGCCATACCAGCCGTTTCCGCCCCGGCCTCGGCATTCAAATCCCAAATAATGACGGCTCTGGCTCCGCGCCGGGCAGCTTCCACGGCCATCAGCCGACCAATCCCGGACCCAGCTCCGGTAATCAACACCACGGCACCCTTTACCGGGGCCTTGAAAGGTTTGAAAAACAACATCTTGCCCGCCTTCCTGCAGATTGTTCCCACCGAGGGCTGACATAGACCCCGGATTAGACCAAATTCTATTCCTGAGGCGCAATCGGTGTGGGTCAAACGGTAGGATTGAGGACGTGAGAAAAAAGACGCAGCTGACCCGGGACACTGGGGACCCCGCCGAACGCGCCGCAGCGACCCCCGAGGCCGAGCTGTCGCGCACTCACCGCAAGAAAACTAAGAACTCGCCGTGGTGGATGGACTTGGTTGTGGGGGTGGTCGTCGCCGTTGTCTTAATGGCGCTGGCCAAAGCGTTTGTTTTTCAGTTTTTCGTGATTCCTTCCGAGTCAATGGAAAACACCCTGATGAAGGGCGACCGGATTTTTGTTTCGAAAATGAAGAACTTTCAGCCCATTGAGCGCGGCGACATTGTGGTGTTCGAGGATCGCCACAACTGGCTGCCTGACGAGTTTAAGAACGACAACCCCACCGGTTTTGCCGCTACCGCCTTCGGACAAGCCCTCGATAAAGGGCTGCGGGTGTTGCAACTGAAACCCGAATATCCCGGGGGATACCTGGTCAAACGCGTCGTCGGGGTTAGCGGAGACCACGTGACCTGCTGCAATGTCCAAAATCAGATTGAGGTCAACGGCAAGGTCGTGGCGGAACCCTACGTGAAGAAGGGCGCGAACACGATTCCGGTGTCTTTTGATGTGACCGTGCCCGCCGGCAAGTACTGGGTGATGGGGGACAACCGCGATAATTCCGGGGATTCCCGCTACCACCAGGACGACAACAACCACGGTTTCGTGGACGAGGAACAAATCGTGGGCCGCACTGTGCTGCGCTATTTCCCCGTGAGCCGGATTAAGACTTTTTCCAACCCGGGCCTCAATCAGCTGCCTCGCGCGACGAAAACGGCCCGGCCCCCGACCAACCAGCCGACTCCAATCGACCAGCAGCCCCAGACACCGCCGCCTGCCACCGAAGCTGTCTCGCCCGGAGCCTCCCCGGAGGGCGTGAAAAACAATAAATAGCGCGGAAAATTCGTACCGTAGGCGGAGACTTCCCGGCGATATTTCGCTCGCTTATCGTTACAATCAAAGCGTGAAGAAACATTTCAATGGCTTGAAGACCGCAGCCCTGTTGGGAGTGCTGTGGATGGTACTGCTGGCGATCGGCGCCCTATTGGCGGGCGGGACCGGCAACCGGATGTGGATCGTCGTGTTCGGAGCCATCGCCTTGATTCAAACCGCGGTGGGATATTGGAACTCGGACAAAATCGCTTTGCGCGCCATGAACGCCCAGCCGCTCACCCCCCAGCAAGCCCCCGAACTGTACTCAATGGTGCAGGGCTTGTGCCAGCAGGCCGGCCAGCCCATGCCGGCCTTGTACATTGCCCCGACCCAAACCCCCAACGCGTTCGCGACCGGGCGCAACCCCCAGCACGCGGCGGTGTGTGTCACTCAGGGCATTCTGGACATTCTGGAGCCGCGCGAACTGCGGGCCGTGTTGGGACACGAACTCATGCACGTGTACAACCGGGATATTCTCACTTCCTCGGTGGCGGCCGGTTTGGCCGGGGTCATCACGTCTATAGCTCAGTTTGCCCTGTTCTTTAGTGGGCGCGACCGTGAAGGCGGGGGGACAATTGCCGCGCTGTTGCTCGCCTTGGGGGCGCCTTTCGCGGCCTCACTCATTCAGTTGAGTATTTCCCGGACTCGCGAGTTTGATGCGGACGAGGACGGAGCGCGCCTGGCTAATGACCCGTTGGCGCTGGCTTCGGCGCTGAAGAAGCTGGAAACCGGGGTGTCTCGCGCCCCGTTGGCGCCCACTCCGCAGCGTCAAACCGTGTCTGCCATGATGATTGCCCACCCGTTCCGGACGCGTAACCTGTTCTCGACCCACCCCCCGATGGATCAGAGGATTAAGCGTCTGGAAGAAATGGCGGGGTATTAGTCCCGGAAACCCGGCGGCTGGGGGCAAAGTTTTGTCCAGCACGAAAAACCCCTAGATTAGTAACCGTGAGTGAACAAAAGCGGGATTTGCGGGCTTTGCCCAAAGCGCATCTACACCTGCACTTTACCGGGGCGATGCGTCCCCAGACCCTGCTGGAGTTGGCCCGGGACACTCAGCAGCGTCTGCCGCGCTTTATGGGGGAAGGCGACCCCCTGCACGTCCCGGCTGACGAGCGGGGTTGGTTCCGTTTTCAACGTTCCTATGACCTGGCACGAGCCTTGGTGCGCTGCGAAACGGTGATGCGTCGCATCGTGCGGGAGGCGGCCGAGGACGACGCGGCGGAAGGCTCGCGACGTTTAGAAATACAAGTCGACCCCACGTCTTATGCCCCCTGGGTGGGCGGACTGACCCCCGCCCTGGAAATCATCCTGGACGAAGCGAAAGTTTCCGCGGCGGCAACCGGGGTGGAAATCGGGGTCATTGTCGCGGCGTCGCGCACCCGCAACCCGATGGATGCCCGGACTTTGGCGCGTTTAGCCTCTCGCTATGCCGGGGATCAGCCAGGGGAAGTCATCGGATTCGGGCTGTCCAACGATGAACGTGCCGGTTCCACCCCCGACTTTGAACCGGCGTTTCGCATCGCCGCGAGGGCGGGGCTGGCCAGCTTTCCCCACGGCGGGGAACTGCGCGGCCCGGAACATATCGCCCAAGTGGTGCGCCACCTGCATCCCGCCCGCTTGGGCCACGGGGTCAGGGCCGCGGAACAACCCGACCTGCTGAGGTCGCTGGTCGACCATGGTATAGCCCTGGAAGTGTGTCCAGCCTCGAACGTTTCCCTAGGGGTGTATCCCACGCTTGCTGAAGTTCCCTTGCGCACCTTGACTGAGGTCGGCGCCACGGTCGCACTGGGGGCGGATGACCCGCTGCTGTTTCGCTCTCGACTGTTGGATCAGTACGAATACGCCCGTCAGGTCGCCGGGTTTACCGACCGGGAGCTGGCCGAACTGGCTGCGGGCTCTGTCCGGGCCTCGCTGGCCAGCGCGCCAACCAAGACAAAACTGCTGGAGCAAATCGATTTGTGGCTCAAGAGTTCCAATCCTGGGAATTAAACGGGTAAAATCTGATGATAGTTGCTTTCCGGGATGGCGACGAGTTTTGCTGTGTGCCTCTAGCTAATCCTGGGAAGGCTGCCACGGAAACGGCCGAAAGCCTGTTGCCGGCAAACTCTCAGCAATCTGCCCGGTGGGCAGCATTTGGATTCACCAGCGGGAAGGCGTCGCAGTGTTTGATGAATGGCTGATCTTCCCCTCCAATGGGGTGGCCTGGGCATTCCAGATTTTTACCAAGTTCGGGCCACTGCCAATCATGCTGGCAATTTTTATCATCATGGTTCCATTTCGGCCCCAGGTTCCCCGAACCATGCCGATGCACCACCGCCGAGCTATCCTCCAGATGGAGTGGACTTTACGTGTCGCCCTGTCTTTCGCCCTGATTACCGTAATGCTCAGCCCGGCTGCCCTCATCAGCTTGTACAACTCCGGGTTGTTGACGCAAAACGCGTTTCACTCGATGAATACCATGCTGGTGCTGTTGGTGGGGGTCGCTTTCCAATTGCCTTACCTGTTGATGGTTCACGTGTGGTTTCCCCGGCCCCTGAACTGGCTGCCGAATCGCAACTGGGTCATCAGCCCGCGCTTCCGGTTGCGGGCGTGGCTTGTGTATATCCTCATCTGGATAGCGACCGAAATCATGATGGTGGTGGGCGGAATCGCGTTCGAAAGGCCGAATGCCTCCGTTTCGGGCGAAGAAATTCTGGCCGCGGCAGGGTATTACCTGATAGAAGGCATCATCTTCCTGACTATGTCGTTATATATCCAGTACCGCATTTCGTGGCGGAATCCCGTTCCGGGAGTGCCGCTGGCGGTGGATATGGCGCTGCGCCGCGAGGACTTGAACAATGTGCAAAAGTTCGCCACGTTCATTTTGGGTGCGGGAGTGTCGCGGTGTCTGCAATTCCTGGCGCAACTTCAATACGAAAGCGGGCCGTTCGCTCTCTCAGCCGTCTCACTGGTGTTGAGTTGGGTGGTGTCTCTGAGTTCGTTGGCTCTCGCCTGCATTCCGACCTGGTGGTTTATGCGCAAGATGGATCCGTCTCGACGCCTCATGAAGGCGCTGAGACAAAAGGTGATGAGCGAAAAACGCGACCCGAATCTGTTCAGCTTGGAAAATTTCCGAAACATGCTGGACTACGACGAGGAAGAACTCATTAAGGGGTCGATTCCCCAACCTCGGAAAAACTATATTCTGTCCGTGTTGGAAAATCCCCAAAAAGATTTGCTGACCGCCCCCGGTTCCGGTTCGGCTCCCGAAGAAGTCGCCCAGGCCTTCACATATATGTCGAAGGTGGCGGCACGAGCGGGGGTGGGGCTGAGCCCGGAGGAACGCAAAGGTCTAGCAGAGATTCGCGAAGCTGTACGAGAACTCGTGGAACACCGTGTCGCTTTGAATGAGGGCGTGGCATCCAACTTGATTCCGATGAACCCCAATGCCGCGCTGGCCCCGGACGGTGAACATGGGGACACTGTCGGGCTATCCGAAGGGCAGGCAGAGGAAGGCGAACCTCTGGATTCGGGCTTGGCGCACCTGTTGGGTCAGTCCGTCAACGACACTGCGGTTGGATTGGATTCGCAAACTTTGCAACAATGGGGCGAGTTCTACAAAGAAAAAGATGAGATGGAGCGCCAGGAAAAGGCTTGGGAAAAGCAAAAGGAGATGCAGGAACTGGCCATCAAAACGTTTGGTTTCGACCCTTATGCCTATGACCCCTACGGATATGCCAACCCGTACGGCGGTTCCGCCAATCCTTACGCAGGTTTCGGAACCGACCCTTATGTGCAGTCTTATGCGGACGGCTACAGCTACGGGACGGCCAACCCTTACGTCGAGTTATATGGGGATCCCGGCTATTCCGACCCTTACGGCGGGTATGGCTACGACCCTTACGGCTACAACACGGCGGGATATTGGCAGATGAATCCCAATATGGCGGGGGCTTACGGTGCATATCCTTGGGGCTGGCCCAACGGTACGCCCGCTATTCCCAGTCCGCAGCCTTATGGCTACTTGGATGCGGGCGGGACCAATGGTGCAGCCTCGGAGTCCCCCGAGAATCCCGCGGCGGTTTCCGGGGCAGGGCCGGAAGGCTCTATGTTCCCCGGTCAGACTGCAATGGGTCCGCAGGGTGGGGCGTTCCCGGTTCCTGGTGACCCCCTTTCCCCCGGAGGGATGGGCGCCAGTGAAGCGAATCCCGCGAATAACTGGCCGGGCGCCGAGCCCCAGAACGCAGGGTTCCCCAGCCAGCCCGGTGAACCTCAGGTTCCCGGTTTCGGCGCGCCAGCGGGGCCGGGTACGGGAACTATGCCAGCTATGCCCGGTGCCCCCATGGAGCCTAGTGCGCCGGTGACAGGAGGCGTGCCGATGGGTCCGGCCGGGCTCGGTGCCTCAGCCGGAGTTGGCACGCCGATGCTAAACAATCCCGTGAATCACGTGGATCCCGCGAATCCTACGGTGCCGGAACATCAGGCTGCGCCGGGTTATCCCTTTGTGGTGCGAACGATGGAAGGCTACTCCACCGTGGATGCTCCCGCGTCGCCACCGTCCCTGCACCCCCTGGTTAACTGGGGACAGCCCGGCCCGCAGCTTCCAAACCCGCCAGCCAACTTTGGCCAGCCCGGCCCGCAGGTCCCGGGCGCGCCGGTGAATCCTGGCCAACCAGTTCCGCCGGCGAATCCGGGATTTCCCCAAAATCCCGGCCTTGTGAACCCCGCCGGACCCAACGTTCCTCCTCCCGTACAGCCCTACGCCCCGATGAACATGGAAGCGGCCGATGAAGGAATCGACCCTCGGGCCGTGTACCCGCCGACATTTGCCAAACCGCGACCCGCCCCGAGACAGTACGAAGAATTCGTTGAGGGTGAGGCTGAAATCGAAGAACTGCCCTAGCGGACACGTCCCGAACCTGGGGCGGCGTGTGGGGATAAAGGAGACGTAATCAGTGCGATTGGCAGAATTATGTACTTTGCGCGTAGGGGGAGAAGCGCGCCGCTTTTTGCTGAGTACGCGGCGCGACGAGCTGATTCAGGCGATCGCCCAAGCTGATGCGGCCGGGGAGCCGCTGTTGTTCCTGGGCGGAGGGTCGAACCTGGTGCCGGTGGATGGCGAGTTTCCCGGATTAGTGCTTCGCGATGGCCGTGAGGACGTGCGGGTTTTGACCCTGCAGGAGTTCAGCGAACTGCGCGCTGGCGGGGAGCAACCATCTCAGGGGCATGAACCCGGCGCTGACCTGCGCCCTGATGCGTCTAACGGCATTCATGATGCCTCCTCGGTCGTGGCGAAAGCCCAGCAGCTCGCCGCCGCCACGCCCTCGTGCGTATTTCTCAGCGTGTCCGGGGGGCTGGCTTGGGACCGACTGGTCGAGTTTTGTGTGACGCAAGGATTTTCCGGACTGGAGGCGCTGAGCGGAATCCCCGGCGTGGTCGGGGCGGCGCCCGTGCAAAATATCGGGGCTTACGGCGGGGAAGTTGCGGACTTCCTGCTGGGAGTCACCGCGTGGGACCGCCAGGAGCGCCGGCTGGTGTATTTGAGCGCCGCAGACCTCCGGTTCGGCTACCGAGATTCCCTACTAAAACAGTCTCGACTGCAGGTCGAAGCTGGTTTCGGAATGCCGCAGTTTGCGCCGGCACGCCCCGGGACAAACCCCGCCACCGGGCGGTGGATTGTGCTGGAAGTCGATTTTGTGCTGCAGCGCGGTGGGGGCACACCGGTTCGTTACGTCCAATTGGCGGGGGCACTCGGAGTGCCGATGGGTACGGTCGTACCGGCGGCCCAGATTCGCATGGCAGTGCTGGAACTGCGGCATTCCAAAGGCATGGTTCTGGACCCATCCGACCATGACACCTGGTCAGTAGGGTCGTTCTTTACCAATCCGATATTGCCGGTCGAGGCGGCCGCGGCTTTGGAGCTACCGCAGGACGCTCCCCGCTGGGAGGCGGCGCTGCCGGGCCGTGCCGGGGAGGTGGGCGTGAAACTGTCTGCTGCCTGGCTCATCGAGCACTCCGGCATTACGAAAGGATTTGCTCTGCCGGGAGCGGGCGCGGGAGTCTCGACGAAACACGTCCTGGCGCTAACAAATCGCGGCAACGCCACGGCCGCGGACATTCAGGCTCTGGGCAGCCATATCATTGCCGCAGTGCAGGGGGCTTATGGGGTTACCCTGGTTCCCGAGCCGGTCATTTTGTAACGCTTTGTGAATCACCCAGATTCACACTATCCAGCACGAATGACCGATTTCACCGCCTCCGAGCGCAACTCTGCCGACTCAAAAATGCGTCTACCAGCAGTTTTATGAACGGAATGACGGGTGTGACTGCGGATTCCAACTCGAAATCGGTCGTTCATGCAATCGCCTCAGCGGTTTTCAAAGCCGGTGAGAATCCGGGTATACCCGCCAGGGTTGTCAATAAACCGGGGGATTTGGGCCAATAATGGCAGCTACCCGGCTATTCTCCCCCTATAATCCACAAAACTCCGCTCTGAACCGACGTTTGCGAAAATAGCGGCGTATCTGGTAGTCTAGTTGGGCGCTTTCGGCGTATGGCGGGTTTCCCGAGTGGCCAAAGGGGACTGACTGTAAATCAGCTGCGCAATGCTTCAGGGGTTCGAATCCCTTACCCGCCACCACCACTTTATTCTGGGTTATTTTTACGGCACAGAAATCGCAGGCGGCACATGGCAAAGAATACCGAAGTTCCCGGCGAAAACGGCGAACTCTTCGATGAAAACAGCAGCCCGCAGGTTCCTCACGAGACTAACGACGGTGACCCGCGGATTGTCACTGTCCCTGGTTCCTCCAAGAAATATCGCACCTCACTGATCCTGGTCGTGGTCCTGATGGGACTGGCTTTGACCCTGTTGCAAGTCTCCACCGTGAACGTCGCCCTTGCGGTGCTGCCCGACTCTATCGGAGCCAGTGCACAAGAGGTGCAATGGGTCATTTCCGGGTACGCGCTGGCTATCGGGCTGTCGATGGTGCCGATGGGACGCCTTGGCGACTTGTTTGGCCGCTCGCTCCTGTTTGTCCTGGGCCTCGCGCTGTTTTCCGTGTCCTCGTTCCTGTGCGCCATCTCGACTTCCGGGTCGATGCTGGACTGGATGCGAATCTTGCAAGGGTTCGCGGCCGGTATTTACAGTCCCCAGACAGCGGGAATTATTCAGCAGTATTTTTCCGGCCAAGCCCGCGCGCTGGCTTACGCCCTGATGGGTTTAGTCGTGTCCGTTACCGTGGCTCTGGGCCCGATGCTGGCGGGTATCCTGATTGCGATTTTTGGCCGGGAAGATGGCTGGCGGCTCGCGTTTTCCGTGAACCTGCCGCTGGGTCTGATCGGGGTCATTTGTGCGCTGCTGTGGTTGCCGTTTAAACGGGAACGCATCTTTGCGCGCCGCGCCCGCATTGAAGCCTTGGAAGCCGACATCGCCCGGGCCGTCAAAGCTGGCAAGAAAGTCCCGAAGCGGTCCCGCGTCGACCTTGACCCGCTGGGGATGATCCTGCTGGGGGCGGCGGTTATCGGCATTATGCTGCCTTTCGTAACCACCGGATCGCTGTGGCGTTTTGTCCTGATTCCCGCGTCTCTCACCGTATTCGTCCTGTGGGTTTGGTGGGAGCGGGCTTATGAGGTCCGGGGACGTTACCCGATGGTGAGCTTGCGGCTGTTCAAAATCCCCTCCTACAGCTTTGCCAGCGCGATTGGTGCTATCCAGTTCTTGGGCGTGCCCTCCGTGTACGCCATCAACGCCATGTTCTTGCAAAACGGCTTCGGTCAAACCGCGCTCATTGCGGGCCTCAGTGGGATGCCCGGCGCAATCCTGTCCGGGGTGACTTCCATCGCGGTAGCGCGCCAGACCATCAAGCACGGCCGGGTCATCCAGGTCTGGTCGCTGGCGATAATGCTGGTGGGTGTGGTGTTGACCGCGGTGATGGCGGTGCTGTTTGCCCACGGCGGTTCTGTGTGGCTCATCAGTATTGGGCTGGCGGTACTGGGGCTCGGCTCAGGCTCGATGGGTTCGGCGAACCAAACGCAGGCGATGCTGGAAGTCCCGCCCTCCCGAGGCAGTATTGCCGGGGGCATCCAACAAACCGGCCAGCGTATCTTTACCGCCATCGGTTCCGCTATCCTCACCGGAGTTTTCTTTGGAGCGACCGCCGGGCTGGAAGCTACCGTGCCCGGAGCTGATCTGGGTTTAGCAAAAGCCTGGAGTCACGGCTATGTGCTGTCTTTCGCGGGTTCCGCCGGATTCCTGGCGATAGCCCTGGTCGTGGCCATTGTCTTTGTTTTCTTTCCCCGTCAACCGCGCCCGGTCGCCGCGAGAAAATGAAGGAATGACGTGAACGCAGTAAATCCTCAGAACCCCGTAAACGTAGGGCCAGAAATCTGGCACAACCAAAAGCGCATGTTCCCGCCGATGGCTATCGGGCTATCGATGGCAGGATTTTACGTCACCGCTGCCGGTTCTCTCATCGCCACCCTGTCGCGCGACCTTGGCGTGAAACCCGAGGCTTTCACCTGGCTGGGCGCCGCCTACGGCTTTGGCATGCTGGTGTCGGGGCTGTTGGCGCCGTGGGTCATGCGCAACGGCCCGGTCTGGTCGCTGCGGATCGCCCCGCTGTTGGTCCTGCTGGGCACGGGGATGGTAGCTTGGAGTCCCTCGATTGCGGTCAGCTTGGTGGGCGTGACTTTGGCTTGCTTGGGAGGCAGCACGGTTTCGGCCGCGGTCGCCGGCACCTTTGTCGGTACCGAGGGGACGAAGTACCTGTCATTGACCGTCGGGATTGGCTCATCGGTGTCGATTGCTACCACGGTGCTGTTTGCCCTGGTAGAGCGCGTATTTCCCGGTTTTGGCCGCATGGCGCTGTGGTTTGTCTTGCTGATGGCCGTGCCGACTTTGGTGTGGGGTTGGAGACTCCCGGCTGTGCCATTCCGGCAGGTGTTGCAAAAGGGCTTGAGCACGCCCACCGAGTTGCCGTCCGTAACGGGTGATGTCGCCAGCGACCAGCCCACCCCCGCAGCTGCGGACGTAAAACCCGGTGAGCCCAGCACTTCTGAGGACTCCCGTAACTCCGGCGCCTCCCGAACACCCGGCGTGAAGCCTTCCAAGTGGTTGTTTACTTCCCAAATCCTGCGGCTCATCCTCACGGCCGGAGTCGAGTTCGCCATGTATGCCTGGGCGGTGACACGCCTGCGGGAGCTGGGGGTCGAGCTGGCGCCGGCTTCGGGCTTGGCAACCGCGTTTGCTGTCGGCATGGCGGTGGGCCGCCTGGGCGGGGCTGTTTTTGCGCGGCGCTACGGAGCCTGGTGGGTCTTTGTGGGTCTAGGGTTCTGCGGCACGGCCGCGGTCGCTTTCGTGCCCTCAGTCGGAGTTGCCGTGGTCGGTTTGTTTATCAGCGGCCTGGGGGTGAGCTGCCTGTATCCCATCAGCGCGACCGAATTCTCCGGATTGCCAGGGTTGCAAAAGCAATATGCCGCCGCAATCATCAGTTCCCTTTCCGGGATTGGCGCTATCGTGACACCGCTGCTGCTGGGGTTGCTCTTGGCGGCACTAGGTCTGCACTATGGGTTCCTGGTGTTGCTGGGGTTCTACGTGCTTCTGGTGTTTTTGCCGCGGCCCTCCGCCGTGCACTTGGGAATCGGCTAAATTGGTGTAAAAGCCGGGGGAGCGTTAGAATATTTCCTTGTGCGTCTTGATGGCGCGCGCCTTTTGCTGCCCGTAAACGGGCGGCGTCTCGCGGGGAAATCGCCGCGAGAAAACGATGCAGACCGAGTGAGACCCGTGTCACCACGACCTTCACGAAGTCGAAAAAGTTTGGGTGGAAACCTGCCAGGTCGACACCCCTATGGAAAAGGACCCAAAAATATGGCTAAGAAGAAAGTAATCGGAGTTATCAAACTCCAGATTCAAGCCGGTGGGGCAAACCCGGCACCGCCGATTGGCCCGGCATTGAGCCAACACGGCGTGAACATTATGGAATTCTGCAAGGACTACAACGCCAAGACCGAGTCGATGCGCGGCTCCGTGGTTCCTGTGGAAATCACCGTTTACGAGGATCACAGCTTCGACTACGTGCTGAAGACCTCGCCGGCCTCCGAGATGATTCGCAAGGCAGCGGGCGTTCAGAAGGGTTCGGGCACCCCGAACACCGTCAAGGTAGCGAATCTGACCTGGGATCAGGTAGAAAAGATCGCTTCGGAAAAAATGCAAGACCTCAACGCTAATGACATCGAGGCCGCGAAAAAGATTATCGCGGGTACCGCTCGGTCCATGGGCATCACGGTCGGTTAATCGTCAAAAACTGTGGAGGGGCTTAGTGTTTGCCCACACCACGACTGCGTAAGGAGCAGAACATGAAACACGCCAAGAAATACAATGAGGCCGCGAAGAAGATTCTTCCCGACACTCTCTATCCCATCGACGACGCCTTCAAGCTGGTCAAGGAAACTTCCAGCGTGAAGTTCGACGCGACCGTAGAGGTTGCGATGCGTCTGAACGTTGACCCCCGCAAGGCTGATCAGATGGTGCGCGGCACCGTTTCTCTGCCTCACGGCACCGGCAAAACCGCTCGGGTCCTGGTTTTTGCTGTAGGTGATAAGGCCGCTGATGCCGAGGCGGCGGGCGCTGACGAGGTCGGTGGGGACGAACTGATTGAGAAGGTTTCCAAAGGCTACACCGACTTTGATGTGGCCGTAGCGACTCCTGACTTGATGGGCAAGGTCGGTCGCTTGGGTAAGGTGCTCGGCCCGCGCGGCCTGATGCCGAACCCCAAGACCGGTACCGTCACCATGGACGTGGCGAAGGCGGTCAAGGACATCAAGGGTGGGCGTATCGAGTTCCGCGTTGACAAGCACGCTAACCTGCAGTTCATCGTCGGTAAGTGCTCGTTTGAGGCCGCCCAGTTGGCCGAGAACTTCCGCGCTGTGCTGGAGGAAGTTGAGCGTCTGCGTCCCTCTACCATCAAGGGCCGTTACATTAAGAAGGCTTCCATCTCAACGACGATGGGTCCTTCGATTCCGCTGTCCTTAGCGGTTAAGGAATAGGCACTGTCTTTCTTGGTGGGGTCAGGGGTAACCTTGGCCCCACCAGTTTAAGGGCACCTATATGGAACTATCCATACAGGCCTGGTGTATTTGTGAATCTTCGTGCTTTTTAGTGAGTCGCCACAATGTTGTGGCTGGGAAGTAGAGCATCATCAAACAAGGGGCAGAAACTTCGGCGGCGTAATCCCACAGTAAAAATGGGTAGCTGCTTGACCAGGAGATTCCAACAAAGAATCCCAAGAAAAAGACCCCTATTAGGATTAAAGTTATACAACAGGCTCTAAAGATGAGTGGATTTTTATTGAATGTTGTAAATATTGCCTCGAATGAAGTCAGTATGGAAATAAAGCTTAAAATCAGGAGGACGACGGTGAAAATTATAAATGGATTTTCACGGCTAGAGGACAATGTAAAATACAGCACGTAAAAGGTCAAAATTACAAACAGCCCTAGGTAATCTGTAATCCGTGTATTCATAATTGACAATTCCTTTAACGTTGAAATTTTCGTATTGTTGTATGCGGGTGAAAGAAATCCCGCAAAAGTTAGCTACGTGAGAGTTTTCAATCCGGGTCATCCCAACTGGGCTTTACTACCTTATCGCAGCAACTCCAGTATGCAATACCACAGGAAGTCACTAGGCACATGACTAAGAGCGGCTTGTTCCAAAAGAGAAATGCACATTTACCGTTTGGGCATCTTGAAAGAGCGTTACTAAGGCATTTGTTGTTCCATTTCGCGCATTGGGCTCCAAGAGGACTGGCATCGTCTATAAAACTATTAGAGGTTTCTGTAATTTGGGCTTGCCCATTTGCTGTTTTCATCGTGAATGTGCGAACTCCCAGAGATTTATTTGAGGTATCGGAATACCGCAGTGAAATAATAGTTTCCCATCCCTGGTTGAATACCAGCGAATTTACAACAATCCCGGAATTAAGATTTAGAATGTATCCTGATATGGGATTTGAGGTGTATTGTTCGACTTCTGTATCTCTTATACCTCGCATCGTGCGCAACGTGATGGCTTTTTCGTCATTGATTTCCCTACGGTTCATTGTTTGAATTGAGGATACCTGATAGTCGGCGTTAAAAGTATTTACGTCATTTTGGTTGTCTATCGCAGGCAGGGAATACGCGAAAGCGGACTGCGTAAACTGGGTGAATGCAATGAGCAGCGCTGATATCGCTAACAGCGGATATCTAACTACATTAAAACGACGATGTTTTTTAGTCAATTTGTGAGAGTCCATGATACTCCTTTTCGTAGGCCTTGATGTCTGAGGCTCGTTTGATGACCTCCTGCTTCACTCTGGCACCAGCTATGTCTCGCCACAAGAATCATTTCAATTGAAATATTGCATTTTTTCACCGGGGACGAAATTCGCCCATTTTCTGGCAGATGCATGGTCAATCTTGACAAATTTAACTTAGCTAATCTCGTACTGTTCCTCTGCCTTTTTAGAGTATCAGTCCTAATCATGTGAGAAATGCATGGGCATAGCCGAGCCGAAGGGGTGGTCCTGTCGGAAGGCGCACAAGGGGCAGAGCTCGCCCGCAGTGGCGGGTAAACGGTTGTGGCACGAGGGGCAGACTTTCGTTTTCACCGCGGTCAGGGTTCGGGTGGCACCATCGTGGATTTCTGCCCAAGTGGGGTGGCCTTGTACCGACAGGGCGCGAGCCGGGCACAGTTTCAGGCAGGCACCGTCAGCTTCGCAGCGCGCTAGGTCTTGCGTGAGGGTCAGCAGATTGGCGTCCTCGGGGTCAGGCGTGAGGGACAAAGCCTGGTGTGGACACGCGGCGACGCATACTCCGCAAACGCTACATGTGCTGACCTGCAAGGTCCATGACGGCGGCGGGTCCGGCGGCGGCTCGCTCACCCCCAGCAGAGCAAAAGCCTGAGCGCTGCGTTCCTGCCAGTTGGCGTTCAAGTCCAGGGCGCACGTGGTGGATAGCCCTAAGAATGACCGGCGAGACACCCCGAGACGCGAAACTTCGAGCCATTTTCCGGCAAACCTGCCCTGGTGCGGTTCTTCCCACAGGCGTAAGCGGCCGGGAAAAACCTCCTCGCCGAGCCGCAGCAGCCGACGCAAGCCCCCGTCCCTGGAACACGGCACGAAAGCAATACGCCCCACACCCAGTGCCAGAATCTGCGCGAGCGAGCCCAAAGGCGCCTCGCCCCAGCAGGCATCGTAATGCAGCGCGCACGCCCGGCGGGGCACACGCGGCCGGGGGCTGTGGTCGCACGCCAGAATGAGGGTTTCGGGAACTTCCCCCGCGCTCAAGAAGCGCAGCAGTTCGCGCAGGGAGTCTTTCATCGGGTGGGGTTTTCCGAAGCGTGGTCGCCGGGGTTTCCGGGTTCGCTAAGTTTGCCAGACTTGCCGGTCAGGGGAGCGGCAGCGCTCGCGGTTTCACGAGTTTCCCCCGGCACTCCCGGGTCGCCGAACTTGCCCGCCGCAACTCCCTTGTGAGCAGCCGTAATGCCCCGGTAGGGAGCGGCGAACCCCGACACCACGTCCGTACAGGGAACCAGACCCTGGCTCGACAGAGTCACGCACCAAGACGCGAAAGTGGCGTAGCTCAGGGCCTCCACCCCTTGCATCCAGGCGGTTTGAGACTGCGCCTCGGCCTCGCGCAAAGTCGCGGGAACCCACCGCAAGGGGTGTTCGGCCGTGAAAGCCGCCACGATGTCGCGCACGCGGGTGTAATCCTCCATCCGGTCCTGTTCCAGCGCCGTCATCATTTGCTGGCAGCCCTGAGACAGAAAGGCGAACTCCAGCCCGAGGTGGTCGTCCGGTTCGGTGTGCAGCCGGGGAGCCTGCAAACCCAGCCGAGAGTAGTACATCCGGACTTGAATCGTCTCGGTATCGAAAACCAGTTGCTCCTCGCCAACATGAACCGACTCGAAAGGCGAAACTCGGGCATGGGCCGAAACCCCGTAGAGGAAATCCTGATCCATGCGAATCGTCTCATCGTCCTCGTGGCTCTCCCAAGAACGTTGCAGCAGGTCAATGCCGCGGGTGTGGGCGGCGTGGGCGTCCGTCTCGAGGTCAGCCAGCTCCGGGAGGGGGGACGGTTCGCACCAAAAAGGCCAGTCCGAGAGTTGCGAGTAAATGTCGCGGCGGGTGCCCTCGGTGGCGTGGCCCAGGTGTAGACGGCCCAGGACCAAAAAAGACGCCGCGAAAGCATCGAGATAGGGAGCGTCAACGCGCTGACTCATGGGTATCTTCCTTCTGTCATAAAGCGTGGCTCCCGGTTATACGCCGGGAGCCACCGAGTTGTCTCTAGGACCCCGGTTAGGGTGCGATAACGTTTTGCACTGTATTCAAGCCTACATGCCACAAGCCCTCGTAGTGGACGGCACGGCCCATGAGTTCGCTGATGAACGCCAGCAGCAACGAACCGCACAACAACGCCGTCAGGGTGGTCGTGGGCTGCGAATGCAAACGAATCTGAGTGAACGCAAATACGCCAGCGCCGATGACGGCGAGACCCAGCAGAATCAGGCGGCAGGTCAGGAAACCACCCGAGATGACGTCAGCGACTTGTGCCGCCGCCCCGCCCTGCTGATGCAGACCCAAAAGGTAAGCCGGGTAGGTAATCATGATGACGATGCCGCTGGCCGCCCCCACAATGGTGAGGATTTGCATAGCGGAATGCACCAGCGACTTCAGGTCGTCGTCAATCTGGCCCACCGCGAGACGCGAACGCCATCCCTTTGCCTCGGGTAGTTCGGTCGCGGACAGTGCCTTTTTCCACACCAGCAGCAGACTCAGCGCCACCGCGAGCGGACCGGTCAACAGAGCCGAAGCAAAGAAGAACACGGGAACCGCGGGGGTGTGCCACGCCGGAATCGTCCGCAGCGAGCAGTACACTCCGCTCATCGAGACCAGCAGAGCCAGCCCGCTCAAGGCGGTGAGGACCGCCAGCACATCGCGGACAGTACGGCCCAGCCACTTATTCCACTGGCACAGGGCGAAAACGAAGCCGAAACCGCCGAACAGCACCCCGCTCAACAGTTCGCGGCTGAGCCACGAGGAACCGACGTGCATCAGGGTGAACGGGGCGTGGAACGGGTCGTTCAGGTGGAAAAATGCCGCGAAGAAACCGAGAATCAGCAGCGGTCCAACCGCGAACAGAGACGTGTCGGTCACCCGGTCTATGGCTTCACCAGGCAGTTTGCGGAGACGTCCCAGCAGCTGGACGAGCCCCAGAGCCCAAAAAGCCCCGACTGCCATCTGGGCGATGACGGTAAACAGAATCATAGGGAGTTCTTCCATTTTCAGATCTCCTTCGGGTTGGTGATTTCGCCGGTGGGTTGATCCCACGGTTCCGCGTCCCGGTGCGCTTCGATGACCAGGTGCGGATCCGTCAAAGACGGGTCGGGCAGGGGAGCGATCCCGTTGAGGTCGCCGTGTTTCTTACGGAGTTCCTCGATGGGACCCCATTCCAAAGCGCGCGAGGGGCAGGCCGCGACACAGGCCGGGTCTTTACCCTCCGAGCGGTAGTCGTAGCACAGGTCGCACTTCGACATGTGTCCGGTTTCCGGGTTGAGCTGAGGTGCGCCGTAGGGGCAAGCCCACTGGCAGTAACGGCAGCCCACGCACTTAGATTCGTCCACGTACACGGTTCCGTCCTCGCGGCGACTCATCGCGGTAGTGGGGCAAACCTCCATGCAAATCGGGTTTTCGCAGTGGTTGCAAGAGATGGAAACGTAGTAGGCAAACACTTTCGGTTGGAAGGTGTTGCCTTGGACTTTCCAGGTCCCTCCGGAGTATTCCGCGACTTTGCGCCAGTGCACGCCCAGCGGCAGGTCGTGTTTGTCGATACAGGCGATCTGGCAGGCTTTGCAGCCGTTGCAGCGGGTCTGATTGAAATAGAACCCGTACTTGGCGCCAGCTTTAGTGAAGTCTTCAGCCATGATGTATCCTCCTAAGCCTTCTCAATTTCCACGGTGATGGTATGGACCGCGTTGCCGTGCGCCAAGGGCGAGGGGTGCAGCGAGGACAAAGTGTTGGTGTTTCCGCCGATGTCCACCGGAATATCCTGGTTAGCTCCAGCCGGGGGCTTCACCTCGGAGGCCTCGACCGGGTGATACCAGGCGCCCTGGGGCAGGGAAACGACTCCGGGAGCAATGCGGGGAGTGACTTTCGCTTCAATCCTCACGGTACCGCGGTCGTTGTAGGCAAACACCAGGTCACCGTTCTTAATCCCGCGAGCCTTGGCATCAATCGGGTTAATCCAGATGGTTTGCAGGTGAGCCTCCCGCAGCCAGTCCACGTTTCCGTAGGTCGAGTGAGTCCGACCTTTGAAGTGGTGGCCGATGCATTGCAGCGGGTACTTGCTGTCTTTGGTCGAGGCCGGGCCGTCCCAAGTTTCTACGTATTCGGGCAGCGGCACCAGCCGGTCGCCCTCGGCCTTTTCCCGGAAATCATCGAAGGTCCACTTGGTAGCCATCTGTTCGATGCGTTGGGAATAGATTTCGATCTTTCCGCTGGGGGTGGGCAGGGGGTTGGCCTGCGGGTCCGTGCGGAAGTCCTCCATTGATACGATGGGCCCATCGTTGCGACGGTAGACGCCCATCTTTTTCCATTCCTCAAAGGTAGGCAGCTCGGGGTCGTCCTCACGAGCGGTGTCAATCGCCTCTTTCAGCCAGCCCTCACGAGTCTTGCCTTCGGTGAACTCGTCCTTTACGCCCAGGCGCTCGGCTAGCTCGGTGCAAATCGTGTAGACGTCCTTGCACTGATACAGAGGTTTGATGGCTTGCGAGGAAACAATTCCGTATGCCATCGGAGCGCCGTTCTCACCTTCGTGGAAGTCGGTTTCCTCAGCGGCAGAAGTCCCCGGTAGGACGTAATCGGCGTAACGGCAGGACACCGTCATCTGAATGTCACAATCGACGATGAGTTCGCACTTGGATTCGTCCTGGAGGATTTTCACGGAAGCGGCGTTTTCCCCAGTCTGGTTGACCAGCGAGTTCCCGCCGTATTGCCACACCATCTTAATGGGGACTTCCAGCTTCGTGTTGGTGGGAGTGCCGTTGTCGTCGACCGGGACTTTAAAGTTACGCACGCCCAATTCGGGTTTTTCCATGACACCCGAGTTGAAAGTGTCCATCTTTTCGCCGTGGTCAATCGCGTCCAGCCACGAGAACACCGAGATAATCTTCATCGATGGGTTCGGTTTCGAGGCGGTCAGGATTTTGCCCACCCCAATGCCGGGTGAGGATTCCCGAGCGCCGTTGCCGCCACCGGGGATACCCACGTTGCCGGTCACGCAGGCCAGCAGGAAGATAGCGCGCGAAGCGTTCTCCCCGTTGGCGTGGCGTTGCGGGCCCCAGCCCTGGGTAATCGCGCAGGGTTTCGCGGTGGCAATCTCACGAGCCAGCTGGCGGATGGTTTGCTCCGGCACGCCGGTGATTTCACTGGCCCACTTGGGGGTTTTCTCAATGCCGTCCTTCTTGCCCTCGATGTAGGCGCGGTAGGACGCGTTCGCGGGAGCACCGGGCGGCATGTGGGCTTCATCGAAGCCGACGCAATAGGTGTCCAAGAAGTCCTGGTCGTGCAGGTTTTCCTGGAGCATGACGTGAATCATGCCCGCAATGAGAGCCGCGTCCGTCCCCGGACGCAACGCCACCCACTCGTCCGCCAAGTCAACGGCAGTCTCGGAATAGCGCGGGTCAATAATGATGGTGCGCACCCCGGAGGCCTTCTTGGTTTCAATAGTGGTGAAGGTCAGCCCGCCCCCGCTCATACGGGTTTCCAGCGGGTTGTTACCAAACATGACCTGCAGCTTCGAGCGGGCCGCGTCATCCAGCGAGTTCGATCCGAACCAAGTTCCGTAAAAGTACGGGTAGGCGGTGGTGATTTCCGTCGTGGAGTAATCAGAATAGTGATCCAGGTAGCCGCCCCAGCAGTTCATCAGGCGCGCAAAAGCGGAAACGTCCGGAGGCCACGAAGTCGACACGATAGATCCGAGGGTGCCGGTGCCGTAGTTAATGTAAATCGCCTCGTTGCCGTACTTGGACTTGAGTTCCTTCATCTTCTGGGCGATTTCGTCCAGGGCTTGTTCCCAGCTGATTTCCACCCATTCGCCGGCACCGCGTTTCGTGCCGGGCTTGCGCTTCAGCGGCTTCTTTAGCCGGTCAGGATTGTAAATCCGATGCCGGATGGAGCGGCCGCGGACGCAAGCGCGCACGGATTGCGAGCCGAGTTCGTTGGTGCCGGTGTCGTCAGGCAGAACCCGCACGACCCGACCGTTCTTGACCTGCAGCTGTAGTGGGCAGCGTGAACCACAGTTCACGGTACAAGCCGACCACACCAGCTTGGTGTCGTCAGGTGCAGCGGCGTGGGCTGCCGAAGAGCCCGGAAGCGAGCCTTCCATGCTCAGCAAGGTTGCGGTTCCAGCAGCCACACCGGACCATTGTAAAAATGACCGCCGGGAAATTCCCGAGGTGTTTTCGCTCTGATGTGCCATATGTGTTCCTTTTCCGGAGTTGAAACGAAGCCGCTTTGCTTCTGGATTTATATTACACGCTATTGGACACGTGTTCAATAAGATGTTGCGTAATTCTTTTTTCTGTTTCGGTCTGCCTGCCGGTTGTGTCACAATAAACTCGTGGCAAGAAACGAGCCTTTGAGCTTTCCAACCGGCAAAGTGGTGATGGATCCGCGCTATGCCCGCGCGCGTGTCAACCTCAATGAAGCCATTTTGCGGCTGTGCGCCACCCGGGCTCCCGAGGACGTGTCAGTGTCGGAACTGACAAAAGCAGCGGGTGTGTCCCGGGGCACGTTTTATGCCCACGCCTCGAGTCCCGCCGAACTGTTGGCCAAATGTTTGTTGGCGGAAATTCACGAATTCTTCCCTGCGATTGGCCAGCTACTCAGCGACAGCCGGGAAAACTACCTGCTGCGCTGGCGCCAGATTTATATCGAACTGCTGGAACACATCGCCAGTCACGCCGAAGTCTATGAGCATATTTTCCTTGAGGTGCCTTCATCGGGGACGCGCGGCTATTTCAGCGATTATTTTCACCAATATCTGCGGCGCTACGTTCAGGATTACGTGACCTATTCCGGGGACGATAACGGCGACCTGTGGGTTTCCATGGCTGCTGAACAGCAGGTGCAAAACACGTTTGTAATTATTCGTTCCTGGCTGCAAGACGGCATGAAAACCAGCCCGGAAGTCGCCATTAACACGTTCATGAGTCTGGCGGCGCCCTGGCAGTTCACCAAGTTCGACCAGCCCGGATTCACTCTGAACCGCCGCCGCCACGCCATCGAACAACTCCTACGTCCCTAGTGCGCTCGCGAGGTTACGAGGTGTTTGCACGAGTGACCGATTTCAAAACGTATCAGGGTATTCTTCAGCCATCAGTTTGATAAACCTGCAGGTAATAGCGATTTGGCTTTCGCTGAGATTGCTTTCGGTAAGGTGAAATCGGTCGTTCGTGTCAGGCACTTCCAACGAACCAAGAAACCTGGGACTCTGCCTGACTGCAGGTTCATGTTTAGATACCGCGATTTGGCTCCAGGCGGCCAATGTGCTAATCTATACGAGCCTAAGACCGCCGGTCCGAATGGATAATTCAGCGATAGCTGAGCCTGCGCAGGAAACGATAAGCGAATCACGAACGGTACCCACCGACCTTGTGCAGGGACAAAACCCCTGAGAGGGCGGAAACCGTAACTGTACGCCCCGGATCTTGCGCCCGGGGCTTTTCTATTGCCCAAAACTCCGTTACGCCGGCTAAAAACGGAAGGAGGGCTCATGGCAAGGCCTGATAAAGTCACAGATGTGCAGTCTCTCGCGGCATCCGCGAAGGACTCCGCCGCTGTCATTTTGACCGAATACCGTGGTCTGACCGTAAAGCAGATGAAAGAGCTGCGTACCTCGCTTGGGGTAGGAGTACGTTACTCCGTAGCGAAGAACAAGCTCGCGAAACTGGCTATGAAGGAAGCGGGGTTGGAAGGTCTCGACGAATATCTCGTGGGGCCGACCGCTATCGCTTTCGTCCCGGCCGATGGTGATGTCGTTAGCGTCGCCAAGGCTCTGGATACCTTTGCGAAGGATAACAAGGCGCTGGTTCTAAAGGCTGGCATCATGGACGGGGAAATCCTCGATACTGACGCCGTTAAGAAACTCGCTTCCCTGGAATCCCGCGAAGTTTTGCTGGCGAAGTCCGCTGGATTGCTCAAGGCGCTGCAAACTCGCGCTGCCGGGCTGTTCCAGGCTTCGGCCTCCAAGACGGTTCGCACCATCGACGCCTACCGCGAAAAACTCGCGGCCTAAGGCGCTTTACTTTAGACCTAGATTCAAAGAGAAATGCGCTCGCCCTAGCGAGCAACGTCCGGTGTACAGGAACCACCAGGCGGATAAACCGAAAGGATGCCTAAAATGGCGAAAATGACTGTTGATGAACTGATCGACGTGTTCAAGGATATGACCCTGATTGAGATCTCTGACTTCGTTAAGAAGTTCGAGGAGGTCTTTGACGTGACCGCCGCTGCTCCGGCTGCGGTGGCCGTGGCGGCCGCTCCGGCTGCTGGTGGCGAAGCTGCTGGTGGCGAAGAAAAGACCGAGTTTGACGTAGTGCTCGAGAGCGCTGGCTCCTCCAAGGTGCCGGTTATCAAGGTCGTCAAGTCTCTGACCGGCCTGGGCTTGAAGGAAGCCAAGGACCTGGTTGATGGCGCTCCCAAGGCCATCCTCGAAGGCGCCAAGAAGGAAGACGCTGAGAAGGCCAAGGCTGACCTCGAAGAGGCCGGCGCTACCGTTACCCTGAAGTAGCAACGCTTTCGGGGTGCGTCGCACTCCGAAAGCCGTTCACAGGCTTATAAATCCGTTGGGCACTGCAGATATCTGCAGTGCCCAACGTGTATTTACGGATTTGCGACCGTTAGCCCTCGACCGGCAGGTCGTCCGTCTCCGAGTTCCGGTCGGGAATCCCGGTCGGAGTCTGGGAAACCGGCAGCTTAGACACATCAACGGGGTGGAGCAGGTCGATGGCGATGCCTACCGCGACCCCGGCCAAAGCGGGGGTCAGCCAGCCCATCTGGACACTGCCCAGCGGAAGGACATGCAAAACGTCTTGCAGAGCCTGCTGCCAACCGGTGACGTGCTCCCAAGCCGGGAGCTTGAAAGTCGAGATAGCTTCAAAAATCCCGATGATGGTGGCTACCCACGCGGACAGCCGGTAGGTCCAGAAAAGCTGGCGCTTCATGGTGTAATCCAGCAGGGCGATGAGAATCAGGCAGATAGCCGGGGGATAGGTCGCCAAACCAATCGTCACCACGATGGCCAGGATGTTCTCTAGGCCCAGGTTGGCCACCAGCAGGGAAACTACCACGTGAATACCCAGCATGGCCGACCGATGAACCTTCGGGAACAGGTCGCAGAAGTATTGGGTCGAGGCTCCCATCAGTCCGGTAGCGGTGGTCAAACAGGCCAGGAACACGATAATCGAGAACAAAATCTGACCGACCGGACCGAAAATCATTTGCGCCGCCAGGGACAGACCGGCAGCCGGGTTAGCAATCTCTTGGTCAGCCACGCGGGTACCTACGAAGGCCAAGCCTGTGTAAACAATAGCTAGGGACGCTCCGGCAATCCCGGCGGTAAAGGTCGTGGCCCGGAACACGGAACGCTTTTCGTTGTAGCCGTGAGCGTGCAGCTGGGTAATGATAACGACGCCGAACACCAGGGAGGCCAGGGCGTCCATCGTGCCGTAGCCGGTAATCAACCCGGCGGTAAAGGGCGAAGCCTGGTAAGACGGGTCAGGGTGGAGTGTCTCGACACTGGGCAGTTTAAACATCGCGATGGCAATCATCACCAGCAGCAAAATCAGCAGCGCCGGGGTCAGGTACTGACCGATACGATCGAGCATCCGGTCGGGACGGTTCAGCAGAATCAACACGATGGCAAAGAAAATCAACGAGTAAATAAACAGCCCGACATGATTCGCGGCGGTCTCTCCGCTCTGGGCTCCGAGGCTGGTCAAAGGCCGGATGGCCATCTCCCAAGACACGGTCGCCACGCGGGGCATCGCGTAGAGCATCCCGCAAAACAGGAATACGGCTACGGTCAGGATCAGGCCCGGAATGTGTCCGATGCGGTCCGCAATCCGCCCGGCTCCGTAGGCATCCGTCGAGGCCGCCATCATCCCCGCCACCGGGAACAGCACGCCCGTCAGCAAAATACCGATAACCGCGGGGATTACGTTGGCCCCGCCGCTGACGCCGACTTGGAACGGAAATATCAGGTTGCCCGCGCCGAAAAACATGGCGAACAGGGCAAATCCGGAAACTAAAAGGTAGGTGTCGAAGCCTTTACGGCTAGGGGAATTCATATATATAGCCTTCCTGATGGGTGGCAAATTGGTGGGACTTTCCCGGATTCCAAGCCTAGCACAAGTCAGATTTACCAGGAATTCCCCGGTTTCTCAAGGGTTTTAGGGGGAGTCGGGTTGGTTAGGGTCGGTCAAGGCCGGTGACGCGAGACGGGCGGTCAAGGGCGGCGGTGCGGGAAGGCCGGTCGCACGGGATTGCCCAACCTGGGGGGTACGGCTGGCGCTCGCCCGGATCCGGGAACCAACCTTGCGCCAGCTATTTAGTGAAGCAGTGCGCGGAGTGGGCCACCGCCCACGCCAAGCTGGCTAACAGCGCAGTTCCCGGAACGGAACTGTGGCAGCCCGCAGTCGTGCCGCGGTCAGGTCAGCGATGGTATGCAACCCTTGCTCCCCAGCCGGGCCGGATTTTGCCGCGCTAAATGGCTCTTCCAGCTGAATCAGGAAAAAACGCCGTCCGGTGGCGTGTGCCGCCTGCCCGGTAGTGCCCGAGCCGGCAAAAAAATCCAGGACCGTGTCGCCGGGGCTGGTAGCGGCTTCGATGAGGACTTGCAGCAGCTTCGTGGGCTTCGGGGTTTCAAACAGTCCGCCGAGCCCCAGATGCTGCAGTTCTCGCTGCCCCGAAATCGTCGAAGGGCCCACAACCAGGTCTTTCAGGGCAGTTTCATGAAAATTCCGGATTTTCGTATAAATTTTTAGGCTGCGATGAGCCCCCCGGCCGTGTACCTGAAATTCCAGGTCAGCATAATCGCGTTCCACCTTCGCTCGTGACCAGCGCCAAGCGTGATACTTCAGTCCCGGTTTCGCATTCGGATGGGGGTGGGCGCTAACCCAGCCGGCACCTGCCAGTTTGGGGTCAGTGGCCCCGACCTCGCTGGTGCGCACCGCTCCGCTCTGGGGATGATAGTGAATGTCGAACACCATCGAAGGGGCGGTGACCTCGTTGAACTTCGAGTTCGTGTTGTACAGCTCGTTCTTGGTGACATAAGCCCCGCGCGCATCGTGTTTCACTTGGCGTTGGGGCAGGTGATACACGGTAGGCATGAGTTGTTGCAACAGCTCGGTGCGGCCGCGGAGCTGGCCCACTTGGGTGGCATTGCGGGCATAAGTCAAGATGTATTCATGCGTTCCCGCTGGTCCGGCCCCCAGCTGGCGGCCTTTCAGGTTAGAGACCCACACGAAGTTGCCAATCAGGTTTGCGGTGCCAAAAATGCGGTCCATCTCGAGTTTCAGTTCGCACAGTTGGTTAAAGTCAATCGAGATAAAGATGAGGCCGTCAGCACTGAGCAGCTCGCGCGCCTCCGCCAATAGCGGGCGCATCATCGCGAGCCACTCGTCTTTGGCGCGCCGATCGTGGTAGGCGAAAGTGTTTCCGGTGTTGTAGGGCGGGTCGATGTAAATCATCTTCACGCGTTGCCCGGCTTGGTGCAGCGTCCGTAAACCTGCCGCGGCATCGGCACGCAACAGCCAGTTACCTTCCCGAAAATCGTCCACGAAAAAATCCTACCGAGCCTCGTGCCGCGTACCGGGAAAAATCGCCGGTCGAACCGGGAAAGTCAGAACCGGCGCTTGGGATGGGACACGGAAATAATGGCACCCTGGGGCAACACCTTGTTCGGATCCAGGGATGCCGGCACGGTGGCGACAAAAGCCTGGAAAGTCGGGGGACGGCGCACAATGAGTTCGAGTTTCCCGCCGTCGGCTTCAATGAGCTGTTTGGCTAGCGCCAAACCAATCCCGGTCGAACCGTGTCCAGACACGCCCTTCTTAAAAATATCCGGGGCGATTTCATCGTCCACGCCCTCGCCTTCGTCGCTGACCTCGAAATACATGCCCTTTTTGTTGCCGCTCATCTTGGCGCGTACCGTAGTCGTGCCCGCCCCGTACTTCAACGAATTCTCCAGCAGAGTGGCGATGACCTGGCCCAGCGAGCCCGGCGTGGCCAGAGCGGGGCGGTCGGTTTCGTTACGGAACACCAGTGGGCGATTCGCTGCCCGGAACTGGTTTTCCCACTCGTTTTGCTGGTGTACCAGGAATTCGTCCACGTTAATCGCCTGGGTGGTGCCCCCGCCGGCGTTTTGAGAGTTGCGTTTCAGGTCCTCGACCACGCCGGTCAGACGTTCCAGCTGGTCCAGGCACTGTTCGGCTTCTTGCTGTACCTCCGGTTCACTGCTGATCATCTGGATTTCTTCCAGCCGCATAGACAGCGCCGTCAGCGGGGTGCGCAGCTGGTGGGATACGTCCGAAGCGAACTGGCGTTCCGCGGCGATACGCCCCGCCAGGTTTTCGCTGGCCCGGACCAGTTCGTCTTGTACCAGGTCGATTTCTTCAATCCCGGAGGGAGTCACGCGGGGACGCACCCCGCCGGAACCGAGCTGTTCAGCCTGAGCGGACAGATAAATGAGCGGCGCCGAGATTCGGCGAGAGGACCGCAGCGCGATGAACGCGCCGACCAAGACTGCTGCCCCCACCCCGGAAAGAGTCACCAAAACAAACACTACGGAACGCGAACGGGCGTTATCCGAGGAAGAAATGACTGTCAGGGTGGCTCCTGTGGCGGTCTCGACCCTGGAGACGAGCGGGAAAACCGGGCGAGTCCCAAAGCTCAAATCGCGCCCGTCCTGAGTGGTGACTTCCACCCTGGTGTTCGCCGAGCGTCCCGGCCACAGCCAGCTGGCCACGGTGACATCAGTCACATAGTGGCCGGTCAGAGACGTACGGTCCAGGGCCAGCGCGTATTGTTTAGCGGTCGCGTCAACATCGGCGCGGGCTGAATCCCACAGCTGATTGACAGCGAAAGCGGCCAAGGGCACGCCCAGCAACAGCACGGCAATGATGACCGCGCTGAGGATGGAAATCAGGATTTGCTTGCGCAAGGGCTAGGCAGTTTCAAAACGGAAGCCCATGCCGCGCACGGTGGTGATGTAATGCGGATTGTTCGCGTCGTCGCCGAGTTTGCGGCGCAGCCACGAGACATGCATGTCCAGGGTCTTGGTGGAACCCGACGGGTCCCCGCCCCACACTTCCCGCATAATGGCATCCCGCTCCACGACTGCGCCGGCTTCGCGCACCAGCACCCGCAGCAGTTCAAACTCTTTCGCGGTCAGCTGCAGTTCGCGCGTGCCTTGGAACGCGCGGTGGGCGGAAACTTCGATGCGCACGTCCTGAGCGGTCAGGTCGCTTTCTTCGGTAATTTCCCCGCCGGAGCGCCGCAGCAGCGCCCGCACGCGAGCCAGCAACTCGCCCAGCCGGAAAGGCTTGGTGACGTAGTCGTCCGCCCCGGCGTCCAAGCCCACCACCATGTCAACTTCGCCGGTACGCGCCGTCAGAATGAGAATCGGAATGGTCAGGCCTTGGGCGCGAATCGTGCGCGCTACGTCCAGGCCGTCCATATCGGGCAGCCCCAAGTCCAAAATCACCATGTCGGAGTCATTGACTTGTTTCAGGGCAGAACCGCCCGTAACGTGGGCGCTGACTTCGTAGCCTTCACGCTGCAAAGCGCGGGTCAGCGGCTCGGCAATCGCGGGATCGTCTTCGACTAAAAGGACTCTGGTCATTCCTCTTCCTCTGCTTTCGCTTTTCTATCTCCTGGTTCCGTTTGGTTCCGTTCTCTCGAATTGACCGAAACTCTGGATCTTCACAGGTGTTCGTGAACTGGGAGAATGGTGAAACCCTAAGTCATCATCGAGTAAAACTTTACCCTCTTTTGACCCGTTGCGCTATTCGACGGAACATTTAAATTATTCCTTAGTATTCCCAGTCTTTTTGGGCCTGCCTGGTGGGTATTCTGTCCGGTTCTTCCGGGTGGGAACGCAACCGCAGCTAGAATGGGGCTGACGAAAGGAAACTGGTGATGCTGTCCCATTACGTGTCGGGTGAACCGCACAATCCGATGGTGGTGTTGGTTCACGGAGTCTGCGATTCGGCCTTGGCGTGGGTCGATTTGCTAAACCACCTGCGCGACCGCTACTTCGTGGTGGCACTGGATTCGCTGGGACACGGTACCTCGAGACGTTTGCGAGATTCCGAGTTGGATGACCCAGGTGAGGCGACGGCAAAGGAGCTGGAGCTGACCCTTGAACATTTGGAAAAACTCTATGGGCAAACCCCGGTCATCGTAGCCCATTCCATGGGGGCAGCCGTGTCCAGTTACCTCTGTGTGCGCCGTCCCGAGCTGATGAAAGCGCTCTTTCTCGAGGACCCGGCCTGGCTCAGTCCCTCCCAAGCGGCCGGATATCGCCAGCGGGCTGGTGAACAGGTCGCCCGCTATGAAGACACCTGGCGGGCCAATCCGGTGGAAACGCTGGCGGACAACGTGGCACAACGTCCGGGCTGGAGCGCCGCCTCGCACTACGGCTGGGCATTGGGCAAAGGGCTGGTGGACCCGCGCCTGCTGGCAACCGGTATCGTCAGTTTTCGCGAACCTTGGCCGGAAATCGTCGCGGCGCTGCGCGTACCGACCAAAGTTGTTACCTCAGACACGGATGAGGTGTTGATTGGTCTGGCGGGCGTAGACGCTATCGCCCAGGTGGGTAATCCTCTGGTGCAAACTGAGGTTATTTCCGGGACTGGTCACGGCGTGCGGCTCGGCGCCCCGGAACAATACCACGCCAGCTTAGACGAATGGCTCCACCGCTACGCGGGCTGACCGGAAAGGCAAAACGATGCAACCCTTCTTGTGCCCCGAACTGACGCCAGCAATCGCCGCTACGCCCCCACAAACACCTTGTGACCTGCAAACTATGCGAAGCGAAGGGGACCGAATGTTAGGTATGTCCACAGAAACCCGGACTGGGGTAGAACTGGACGTGAGGGAAATCCCCGGTGGGGACGGTCAGCCTATGGAACTGCGCTGTTTCACCCCGCAAACTACCGCGCAGCCTGCGGCGGCAGAAGGTCGGTCGGGTTATTCAGCCATCTTGCTCACTTTCCATGGCGGCGGTTACGTGGCTGGTAGAGCCCGGTTTGATGATGTGCATAATGCTGAACTGGCTGAGTATTTGGGGGCACAAGTCCTGTCCGCGGACTATCGCCTGGCGCCCGAATTTCCGGTGGACCGGGCGGTGGCGGATTGCCGGGCGGCGCTGCTTTACGCCCTGGAGCGGGGTCGCGAGTTGGGGCTGGAAGTGTATGTTTTCGGCGATTCTGCCGGGGCGGGGCTGGCGTATTATTCCGTGGCGGAGTTGATTGGGCAGCACGACCAGTGCCCGGTGGCGGGAATGATTCTGTTTGAGCCCTGCTTGGATCCGCGCTGCGAGAGTGAGTCTATGCAAACTCACGCTGCCGGCCCGGTCTGGACGGCCGAGGCTAATCGGGAGGCTTGGGCTTTGGCGGCACCGAGCCCGGCTGAGCGCGCGAAACTGACGGCAATCCTGGACAGTCCGGCAGTGGCGGGCAAAATGCCGCGCAGTCTCATCGTGGTGAACCCCATCGATCCGTTGCGCGATGAAGGGCTGCGTTTAGCGCTGCGCCTGGCGGATTGCGGGGTGGAGGTGGAGGCGCATATGTATGCCGGGACCTTCCACGGGTCCTTGCGGGTGCCGGGCAGCCAAACCTGGGCTGAACTGCGGGAACTGCTGGGTCGTTTTCTGGGTTGCCGCGATTCAAACCCGCGCGATTAGGCTAGAGGCATGGAAAAATCGGATTCTGTCAGGGGTGCGGCCGCGGTGAGCTTGGTGTTGGCTTCCGCTTCCCCGGCGCGGCGCAAAGTGTTGCAGGGGGCGGGATTGCGCCCGGTGGTGCAGGTTTCTCACGTGGACGAGGACGCTTTGCTGGCTGAGCTGCGTTCGCGTGCGGCGGGTCCCGCCGAGCAGGTATTGGCTCTCGCACAGGCAAAAGCGCGGGCGGTAGCGGGGGAGCTTGAGACGCCGCTTTCGCCGGGTGCGGATACGTTGGTGGTGGGCTGTGACTCCATGCTGGAGTTTCACGGCGAAGTACTGGGTAAACCCCACAATCCCGAAATCGCCCTCGCGCGGGTGCGTGCCCTGTCGGGGGGTTGTGGGGTATTACACACGGGGCATTGGGTGATGCGTTTACGCCGCGATGCCGCCGAGCCCGTTGCGCAAGTGGGGCGCACCGAGTCTACCGTGGTGCATTTCGCGGATTTTAGCGAGGCGGAGGCTCGCGCCTACGTGGCTAGCGGGGAACCGCTGGAAGTCGCTGGCTCATTTACGATTGACGGCCTGGGCGGGGCATTCATCAGCGGTATCGAGGGTGATCCGCATAATGTCATCGGGATTTCCTTGCCGTTGCTGCGAAAACTGGCAGGCGAGCTGGGGATTTTCTGGCCCTCGTTGTGGAACTGAGCCGAATCCCCCCTATTCACCCCGGAAAAAGTTTCCCCTTGACAGCTGTGTGATGGTGTATTAGTGTTGTAGTACACAAACATGGTACCGCGTTTGTTTAGGTAAGGAGAAGCTGATGGATTTCGATACTGGAACGCCCATTTGGCGTCAGTTACTTGACGACTTCTCGCGGCGTATTACCAGCGGAGCGTGGGAGCAGGGTTCCCAGATTCCCTCTGTACGTGATTTATCCGCCGAGTACGGGGTCAATCCCAACACCATGCAAAAGGCATTGACCGAGCTGGAGCGCACCGGCTTGGTTGCCTCGCGCCGGGGCTTGGGACGTTTCGTCACCGAAGATGCCGGAACCGTCCGAGAACTCGGCAAGGATCTGGCGAAAACCTCCGTACGCAACTTCATAACAGACATGAAGACTTTGGGACTAAGCCTCAGCGAAGCCCAAGATCTGTTGAATAGTCAATGGAAAGGACGTGATTGAGATGCAACCCTTAGTGGAAGTGTCCAACCTCACCAAACGCTACCAGGGCATCAAGGTAAACGGGGTGGTGAAACCGGCATTAGACCAGCTTACCCTCAACTTGAGCGCCGGGAGAGTCGTCGGTTTGCTGGGCGAAAACGGCTCGGGCAAGACCACGCTGTTAAAGATTCTGGCCGGGGTGCTGGAACCTACCAGCGGGCAAGTCTGCATCGATGGCCAGGAAGTCGGGACGAAAACCAAAGCCATGACCTCTTTCCTGCCCGATGCCGCCTGGCTGCCCGAATCAATCAGTGTTGACGCGGCTATCAACCGGCACGCGGATTATTTCGCGGACTTTGACGCGAAAAAAGCCACGGAACTGGTGGAGTTCCTGGGGCTGGAACGCAGCCTAAAAACCAACCACATGAGCAAAGGGATGCGTGAAAAACTGCAGCTGGCGCTGATAATGTCACGTTCCGCCCGGCTCTATCTATTGGACGAACCGATTTCGGGAGTGGATCCGGCGGCGCGCCAAACCCTGCTGGACACCATTGTGAAAGGCTGGAACCCCGAAGCGACTCTGTTTATTTCCACCCACCTGGTTACCGACATTGAGCCGGTACTGGACGAAGCCGTATTCCTGCACGCGGGCAAGCTGTTCAAACAGGGCGAAGCTGATGAACTGCGGGAAGCCTACGGCATGTCCCTGGACCTCATCTTTAGGAAGGAATACTCCCATGTTCGCTAAAATATTCAAGTATGAAGCCAAAGAAATGGGCTGGCAGCTGCTACTCTATCTGGCTGTCGGCTTGGCGGTGGTGTTTGCCTCGGGGCTGTTGAGCCTCACTAACCAAAGTTTCCTGGCCACCACGGGCACCACCATCGGCGCCCTAGTGGCAATCATCATTCCTTTCCTCGTGTTTATCATGGGTTCCAAGTACTACTACCAGACCACCTATGGGCAGCGCGGCTACTTTACAAACACCCTGCCGGCCTCGGGTGGAACAGTGCTGGGTGCGAAGTCTCTGTGGCTGTTTATCGCGGTCCTACTCAGCATTTGTTGGAGCTGCTTGGCGCTGGGCTGGATCATCTTTACCCAGATGGCGGGGTCGGCAGGACCCGAGCTGAGCTTCGGCGACAAATTTGCTGCCACCTGGGAGGCTATCGGGCAACTCCTGCAAAGCACCCCCGCCTACCTCATCATCACTATGATTGTGGTCTTACTGCTGGCGACGGCACAGTTTGTGCTGTGGGTGGTGAGCTTTTCCGCCCTGGCTAACCGTTTCGGCTTCGCTTACCTGTCTACCAACAAGGCGGTGACCATCAGCGCGATTCTCCTCTATGTGGTTTATGAGGCGGTGTTGGCTCTGTTTACTTTCCTGGTGCCGGCGACGTTGCACATCACGACTACGGCAGGCAGCGCCCAGACAAAGGTACTTATCGGCGCTATTTTCTCGCAGACTAACGAGGGGGCCGGCGTATTCATTCCGTTGGGAATGCTGGGCTTGATTCCCCTGTTGATTGTCGGCTACTGGTTTGCCCACAACTCGCTGTCTCGACACCTGTCGTTGCGTTAGTTGGGTGTTTCACTGTGGTGGCTCGGTATTCCGGGCCGCCACAACATTTAGGGTCACAAGGTCGGGGCGGTGCTTACTTGCCCATCAGCAGGTTAGCGGCCGCGCGGGCGGTGGAAAGCTCCAGGTCGGGGTCTGTGCCACAGACGTTGACGTGACCAAGTTTGCGCTTCGGGCGGTTACTCTTGCGATACAGATGAATCTTGGCTTCGGGATATTTCTCCATCACGCTGGTCACGGCCAGAGCCGGGTCGTCCAGCTTACTGCCCAGAACGTTAGCCATTGCGGTGTAGGGTGCGGTGCGGGAAGTGTCGCCCAACGGCAGGTCCAATACTGCCCGCAAATGCTGTTCAAACTGGGAAGTCACGCAGCCATCTTGGGTCCAGTGTCCGGAGTTGTGCGGGCGCATGGCCAGCTCATTGATGTACAGGCGGTATTTGCCATTGGGAGTTTTCACCAGGAACATTTCAACCGCGTACACCCCGGTGATGTCGAGTTCCACGCCAATTTGGCGTGCCAAGTCCTCCGCCTGGTCAATGATGTCCTCAGGAATTGGGGCTGGCTCCAAAACAGCCGCGCATTGTCCCTGTTCCTGCCAGGTTTGCATGGGGATATAGGTGCGCAGTTCCCCCGAAGCACGCCGCGCCGCCATCACGGCCAGCTCGCTGCTGAAAGGAACACGCTGCTCGACCAGGCACTCGATGCCTTCATCCAAGCCTTCCCGCCAGGTCTTAAACTCGTCCAAACTCGATACCAAACGTACCCCGCGCCCGTCATATCCGCCGTGGCTGATTTTTGCCACCAGTGGCCAACCGCAGCGCCGACCCACGTCCTTGACCGCATCCAAATCCGCCCCATTGGCCCAAGCGGGCATGGGCAGCCCCAACTCACCCAAACGCTGGCGCATCGCCAGTTTGTCTTTCGCATAGAGCAGGGCGGATTGGGAGGGTCGGGCGGGAACACCGGCCGCGGCGGCAGCATCGAAAACGGCGTCCGGAATCAACTCGTGTTCAAAAGTCACCACGTCAGCCCCGTCCAGCAGCTCGCGCAACGCTTCGGGGTCGTCAGGGGAACCCACCACAGTTTCCGGACACACGAAAGCGGCCGGATCCGAGGGAGAGTCAGCTAAAACTCGCAGGCAAAAGCCCAGTTCGCCGGCTTCAGTAGCCAGCATTCGGGCCAGTTGACCAGCGCCGATACACGCCACTACGGGCGGATGATAGGTGGTCAACTCAGTTCTCCTCTGTGTCCATCACGTTTTTCAGAGCTTCGCCTTTGTCGATGGCTACTTGGCGCAGCAGGGCTTGATATTGCAACATCCGTTTGCGCATCTGTTCCGCTTGTGGTCCTTCACCAGCGCCCAAGATACGGGCAGCCAGCAGGGCGGCGTTCTTCGCGTTGCCGATAGAAACGGTAGCGACCGGCACCCCGGAGGGCATTTGCACGATAGACAGCAGGGAGTCCATGCCCTCCAGGTGTTTCAACGGTACCGGCACCCCAATGACCGGCAGGACAGTAGCTGCCGCCAGCATCCCCGGCAGGTGCGCCGCTCCGCCCGCGCCGGCAATGATCACCCGCAAACCGCGCTTTTCCGCCGAAGTCCCGTACTCCAGCATGTCGATAGGCATCCGGTGGGCGGACACGACCCGAGCCTCGAAAGGAATCCCAAAGTCGCGCAGCACCTCCGCGGCGGCCGACATCGTCGCCCAATCGGAATCCGAACCCATCACCAAGCCCACCAGGGGCGCATTCTCAGCTTCGCTCATAGCGCCATTCTACCCCGTGGGTTCCCAGCCCGGGGCGGGGATTGGAGTATTCGTCCTCGCGTTCGGCCGGGTGCAGCTCGAGCCGTAATCCGGGCGGGCGAGATGTCTCTCGCGTCTTGACTTGGGTGGGGTGTCGCGAGGGTTGTGGTTTGGGTGGGCGAGATGTCGCTCGCGGAGGTCTCGCGCGACTTGGGGGGTCACAGACCCCCCTCGGAAAATGCTTGCGGAGCATAGCATTTTCCTCACCCCCTAGCGTCGCCTGCGAGTACCTCCGCCTTCGCTCCTCTCGCCCCGCTGACGAGCAAGGCCCCGCCCGGCCGGCTATCCAAATGAGCGACACCCCGCCCAGCTGGGTATCTGAAACGAGCGACAACCCGGCCGGCTGTCTCAATGAGCGATAACAATGAACCTAGAACTGCGGGGTCAGGTCGGCAGGGGTTAAGGTCCCGTTACGTAGCCCTTCCCAGAAAGCGGGCGTGCGGCTCTCGTCCAGCTTCACCGTCGAGCCCACCCCGCCGCCGGGGTTGTAGCCGAGCGACGCGATGGGGGGCACCCCCTGCAATCCGGTGTTCCCGGCCTTCCGCAGTGCCAGTGCCATCCGGCCAATGTCAAGGGTCCCGGTGGAACGGTCAACCGTCAGGGCAGCTGCGCCCGCGTCAGCTAGGGCCACTTGCCGGGCGGGATTAACTAGCACTTCCGGGCTCAGTGCCTTTTTCAGAGTGGAGCTGATGACTAGGCGTTGGCGTTGGGTGCGCCCAATGTCGCCCAGCGGGTCGGAATAGCGCATCCGCGCAAACAGCAGGGCGGTCGGCCCGTCTACATCATGGCAACCGGCTTGCCAGTTCAGCCCCGTCATCCGGTCGGAAAACGTCTGATCCCAGCACAGATTGATACCGCCGACCCCGTCAACGACCTGGGCTACGCCGTTGAAACCCAGCTGGGCGTAGTGATCCACGCTGAGCCCGGTCAAGCCTTCGACGGTGGAAACCAGCAGTTGTGGCCCTCCTTCGGAAAACGCAGCGTTGAGTTTGTTGTGGCCGTGGCCGGGAATCTCGACATAGGTGTCGCGGGGTAGGGAAACCAGTATGGCGGTGCCGTTGGTGGCCTGGTGCAGCAAAAGAATCGTGTCGGAGCGTTGGCCCTCTACCCCGCTGTTCGCTTCGGCGGTGCCTTCGCGGGAATCCGAACCGGCGATGAGCCAGGTCGTGCCGGGGGTGTCGGCTGCCCCGCTCAATGCATCAGTACGTCCCAGGTTCGTGTCCACTCGGTGTATCAGGAACAGTCCCCAAAACACTATGGCCAGAATCAACGCTAAAAACAGGGTGAAAATGGTGAGAAAGATTCGTTTTGGCCAGCTGCGAGTCCGGGTGGTTCCGGTACGGGGTTGGCTGGCGGGCAGTACCGGTTCGGGGCTGGTCACCAGGTCGGGTGCAGGTCTCGGGCTAGCCGCCCGCACCGGGGGTGTGCCGGGCGAGTTGGGAATACCGGGGGTGCCAGGGCGGTAGTTTGCTGCTGAACCGGGGGCATAAGCGGCTGGTAGCGCCAAATCTTCATAGCTCAGCCCTTGCCGGTGCGAGTTAGGGGTGGAGGAGCCGCCCACTACCACGGCGTTGCGAGAATCCGGACGTCCCCGTGAGATTTCGTGGCTGGGGAAAGTTGGTGCAGGGGACTCCGGTCGAGCAGTGGAAGAACTTCCGGGGTTCGGGTTACGCGGGGAACTCTCGGGTGGAAATGACGGCGGCAAAGTCATTGCTGGGTGTCCTGCCAAGTGCCGCTGCCCCCGGACGTTTCTCCGGATGGGGCGTTATTGGCAGAATTTCCTTCCGTTTCGCTGGTGTTTGCCGAGTTCGGATGGCCCGCGGTGCCGGGGTTGTGTGCCGGGGCTTCCGGGCTGCTCGCGGCGTTGCCGACAGAGTTGCTATTCGTTGTTCCCCCGGTTTGCCCAAGGTGAGCGGAATTTGCCCCGCTCGTCCCCCGGGAAGGCGACCCTTCAGTGCGACCGGTGCTACTCCCTTGTGAAGGGGCAGACCCACCGGAACTGGCGGAATCGGGCGAAAGTGAGGAGGCCTGCTCACTGGGCTCGTGAAGTCCCCCATTCATGTCCTGGTAGGGGAAAATGGAGGGAACCGGCTTGTCCAAACGTAAGGCATCGAACATTTCCACGGCATTATCCGCCACCGCCACGCGCGCCCGGTCGGGAGCATATTCCCCGAAAGGCAGGGTGTAAAAGCGGATATTGTCGGGCTTGACTTTCGATAGGGACAGCGCCAAACCGCCCAGATTTTGAGCATTGCCAAAACTTTGCGAGGTGGTCAGGGACCTCATTCCCGCTTTCATGAAGGCGTATAAAGTCGGCAAATCGGTGAGCATATTGCGGCTCTTGGCTTCTTTCATCATGGCGCCGATGAGTTGCTGTTGGCGTCCAATCCGGGAAATGTCCGAGCCGTCCCCCACCCCGTAGCGGGCGCGGGCAAAACCGAGAGCCTGTTGGGAATTCAACGTTTGGCACCCGGCTGGAAGGTCAATGGTGCCCTTGCTGTCCTTCATCTTTTCTTCCAGGCAAATCGGCACCCCGCCCAGAGCCGCCACCATGTCTTGGAAACCGTCAAAGTTCACGACCACAAATTCGTCAAGGAAAATCCCGGTCAGCTGCTCCACAGTTTTTAAGGTGCAGGCCGTAGCCGCAGCCACGTCCTCATCCTGTCCCAGCAGGGCAAAAACGGAGTTGAACTGGACCAGACCTTGGCTGGCGGGCTCGGTTTTTCCGTCAGCGCGTTGGCAAGCCGGGCGCTTCACCATCAGGTCGCGCGGGATAGACATGACCTCCACGCGGGTGCGGTCCGCGCTGATATGCGCCACCAAGGTCGTATCCGAGCGCATCCCGGTAATCCGCCGGCCCATCTCGTCATATTCCTTTTGCGCCCGGTAGTCCGACCCGATGACCAGCACGTTCAAGTCTCGGTTCGCGAAGCTGTCCTCCGGGAGGTCTTTCTCTCGGCGATCGTCCTCGAGGAAAGCGTTCACATTGACTTTCTTGGTCCACGAGGAAATATCGGCATTGACCAGACCCGCGAAGCTCAGGCTGAAAATCGCCAAGAACAGTACCACAAGGCTAAAAATGCGTAGTCCTCGCCGCGGGCGAGTTAGAGCGGCGGCGTGGGAAGCAACAGGGTGGTGCTTTGATGACACCAGGCCATTGTAGACTTAAGCGTCGGGTATTTCCTGGCACGGTTGTGCCTGGGCCGATGATTTTCCTAGATTTTGTGCGGTAGGGAGGGGAAAGTTCGTGTCGAATTCGTCCGCAGCACCCACCAGTCCGGCCCCGATGCCCGGTGTCGCCCGCCCGGCTATTCGCGTGGTCACGGTCGCTTATCACTGCGGGGAGGGAATACGCGGACTGTTACAGAGTCTTCCTGAGGCTTCCCACCAGGCAATTCACGTCGTGGTGGTGGACAACTCAGAGAACTGTGATACCACGGTGGCGGCTCTCTGCCAAGAATTCGGGGCGGAATACCGGTCCTTGCCGGACAATCCGGGATTCGGGGCGGGCAACAATTTTGGTTCCGATTTCGGGGGCAGTGAGCCGTGGCTATTATTCGCTAACCCGGATTTGCGCCTGACCCCCGGCGCTGTGGACACCCTGATTGCTGCCGCCGAGTCTCATCCCGCGGCGGCGATAGTCGGCCCGGCCCTGGTGGACGAAACCGGTACACGCTACCCCACCGGCCGGTCTTTTCCCTATATTTCCATCGGAATCGGCCACGCGCTGCTGGGGCGAGTGTGGCCGGGAAACCCGTGGACTCGCCGGTATTGGGGGTCGTCTTGGCGGGGGACTGACGCAGTCGAGGTGGACTGGGTCAGCGGGGCTTGCATCCTGATTCGCCGCTCAGATTGGGAGCAGCTGGGCGGTTTTGACCCGGCATACTTTATGTACTTTGAGGACGTGGACTTGGCTTGGCGGGCGCGGCGTTTCCTGGGGCGCGGGGCGCTGTTCGTGGGCAGCGCCGTGGCGATACACGAACAGGGGGCTACGACCGGCAACAAGACCTTGGGGGCGGGTCAGAAACGAAACTTGCGGGTCTTGCAGGCTCACCACGATTCGGCGCGGATTTTCCTGGACCGGCTCTATGTGAACCAGCCGTATGCCTTGCCGCTGCTGATGTTGATTAGCTGGGGTCTGCGGCTGCGGTATCGGGTTTTGGCTCGTCGTTAGGGTCGGTACGCCGCGCCTCAGACAGAGCCAGCGCTCGAGTCAGCTCGGTCAGGCGCGTCTGCACGGCGATGTTGTAACGCCACTGCACCAGCCAGGTCGCCAACACCACTATGACCAGCATATACAGCAATAAATCGGTGCCGCGTCCTACGCCGAGGAACGCCGCGACCGCGGAAATGACGGGCGGATAGATAATCGCCACGGCCGCCAAAACCGCGAACAGCAGCGCCAGAATGCGCCGCAAAGCCAGGTCGCGGGCTCCTTGGAGGCGAGACACATAAACCAGCCCCACCGCGACCACAATTAACAGGACAATCTTGATACCCCACTGGCCGGCCGCTACCCACGCCAGCAAAGTCGGAACGGAAGCGGGAACCAGCCCGGCTACACTTGTGAAAACACCCATGTCAGCGCACCCCCATCACTAAATCCATGACGATGTTTACCGAGTTCCACAGGGATTGTCCCTTGGCTTTGGAATAGTCGGTGTAGCGGATGTGCACCGGCATTTCCGCCCACGGCAGCCCGCTTTTGCCCAGTTGCGCCACGATTTCCGAAGCGTGAGCCATGCGGTTTTGCTTTAGTGCCAGCGTTCCTGCTGCCCGGCGCGACAGCAAGCGCAGTCCGTTGTGAGCGTCAGTCAGCAACATATGGGTGGTGCGGGCGGTCGCCCAAGCGGCGGTTTTCAGCACGATACGTTTCGCGGCGCCCATCTCTTGGGTCTCGGACAGAAACCGGGAACCAAAGATAATGTCGAGCTGATCCGTTTTCGCGCGGTTCCACATGGCAACGACATCATCAGTTTGGTGTTGCCCATCGGCGTCAAAAGTTGCCGCGTAGGGCAGGTCGGTAGCTTGCAGGAAGTAGGTGATGCCGGTTTGCAGGGCGGCGCCTTGTCCCAGGTTGATGGCGTGAGTCAGGACGGTGGCTCCGGCCTCACGAGCTAGGGCGGCTGAGTCGTCGCTGGAACCGTCGTCAACGCAGATGAGGTGGGGGAAAGTTTTTTTGGCCTCCTGGAGAACTTCGGTGATGACGGGGCCTTCGTTATAGATAGGGATGACCAAGGCGACTTCCTGGCCGGCGCGCCGGGCGGCGTTATCAGACCCGGCGAGGGCGCTAGTTTTCCCGTTTTCACTCACGACCCTATTGTGTCATGGGTGGGCGGGTTGCGTGAAAGCAGTTTTAGAGCGAGGCGAAAAATGTGCGGGACACACCAGTAGAATGTGTTACTATTGTTACTGATGTGAAAATTAAGCATCAAAAGCTATCAAAACGCATAATAATTGAGTGGTTTCCGAAACTAAATCTGGACACAGGTCAAAAAATCGGGAAAGCTATTGTGCAGTGTTGATTGGAGTTAGTAATGCCTAAGTACGTCATCTTGGGGGCGCTGTCCGCCCTGTGTCTTTTGGCCAGTCCAGCTTTCGCGGCCCCGACCTCCGGGGGAGATACGGCGCCGAGCGAGACTTACAGTACAAATTTTTCAGCCGTGTCCTCCTTGCCCGGTTTAAGCGGGTCAGAACTCGGTGACCATGTTGCGCAATTCCAGGCCTCCCTGCGCGGAGAGGTGCCCCATTTGGGCCGCGGCGGTCTGGTGACCCAGTCTCGACACGTCGAATCCAACCCGAGCACCGGTACAAAGCAGCAGATATCGCGCGTAGACCTGAAGTCCGCAGTGTCGTTGGTGGCGGTGCAGTGGCCGGCGAACGGACCCCAACCTTTGGCGCTACTGGGTCGTTACCTGCAGGGTGGTGCCTGGTCAACCTGGCAAACTATTGGCGACGACTTCGAGTCCAGCCGGGACGGTTCCATCGCTGCCAGCGAGCCGTGGATTGTGTCCAATGCGGCCAAAGCCGAAGTGGCTGTGGTGTTGCCCAAATCAGCGGTGGGATTCCAACCCAAAGTTGAGGTCATCGACCCCGGTACGCGTCAAGCCGACCAAAACTACGCCCTGAACGATCAAGGACACACTCATGCCTTCGTTTCTGCGAAAACACCTACCCTCGTCACTCCGGGCCAAGCTAGCGGACCGGACGGCGGCGACCCGAACGCTACCAAGGACAACCAGGATGACGCCGGCAACAAAGTCATTCCTCCCTCGAACGTAGAAAACGAATGGACGAAAGTGCCTGCTACCGGCCAGCCCTCCACCTTGTACACGCGGGCAGACTGGGGCGCTAACGAATCTTGGCGGAGCTGGCGAGCCTACCGCGGCGAGGTGACGGGAGCGGTCGTGCACCATACAGCCACCGCCAACGACTACAGCCCCGAAGCGGTTCCCAGCATCCTGCGTTCCATCTATCGTTACCACGCCATCAGTCTGAAGTGGGGAGACATCGGCTACAACGTGCTGGTGGATAACTTCGGACGCGCTTGGCAGGGGCGTGCTGGCGATTTCTGGCACTACAACACTGTCGGTGCTCATGCTTCGGGCGTGAATTCTTGGACTTTCGGGATTTCCGTGCTGGGCAATTACACGGATTTCCGCCCCTCGGACGCGGCGGTAGACACGGTGTCTCGCGTTATTGCCTACAAACTGAAGCCCACCGGCCTGGATCCCCTGGAACTTCAGACCACGATTCACAAGGGCAAAGGAACTATTACCGCGCCGGTCATCTCGGGACACCGTGACGTCGGTGCCACCGCCTGCCCCGGCAACGCCTTTTACGCGTTCCTGCCGACGTTGCGCCAGATGGTCGCGGAATACATTTCCCAACCGAGCGACCCGATTAAAGTGCCCGACTATGCCCAACTCCAGCAAAACCAGATTAATTCCGGCGTTCCGTTAGCTTTGGCTGGTGCAGATCGGGTGGGCACCTCTATTGAGATTGCCCGTCATGCTTTCCCGCAAGGCTCGCGCACGGTCTACCTGGCCAACGCGGTCAATACCGCTGACGCGCTGGCCGGCGGGTCGCTCACGGATGGCCCGATTGTGCTGGTATCAGCTAAACGGGACGCTCAAGCGGCGGTCGCGAACTATGTACGAGAAGCGAAAGCTACGAAGGTGGTTGCTTTGGGCGGTCCCGGAGCGGTGAGCAACGCGGCCTTGAATGCCGCGGCGGGAGGTGTGGCTACCGAGCGTATCGGGGGCGGCGACCGGGTGGAGACTTCTGCCCTCATTGCCCGACACGCCGCGGAAACCCGGCCAGCTAGTGCCGTGTTCCTGGCGGAAATGTCACAAGGGATAGACGCGTTAGCGGCCGGTTCGTTGACGGCTGGGCCGGTCATTCTGGTTCCCACCAACGGCAAGCTGCCCTCGGTCGTGACCCAGACGATTGCGGCCATAAACCCGGCCAAAGTGGTGGCTTTGGGCGGGCCGGGCGCGGTCTCGAATCGGATTTTGTCCCAAGCCTCCGCCGGGCGTGCCTCGGAGCGTATCTTTGGGGCCGACCGCTACGAGACTGCCCGTGAAATCAGTAAATATCAGTTCCCGCAAGGCTCCGCGCAGGTCTACCTGGCTTCTGGAAAGAACCCGGTTGACGCGGTAGCTGGCGGAGTGCTGACGGACGGGCCGATTCTGCTACTGCCCAACGCCCGAGGGAAATCTTTGAACGGGAGCATCGCTGCTGAGATTGTGCGTCTCCAGGCGCACACGGCCACGGCCCTGGGTGGACCCGGCGCGGTGGCACAGGAGCAAATTAACCAGGTCTTTGTGACCTTGCAATCCATCGGCGCCACCCCGACACCCAGCGCCAAATAGGGCCTGAACTGCGGGGGCTTGGGGCGATTCCCGAGCCCCCGTTTTTTGTGTCGGGAAGATTTGCGGGGGAGGAGTCCTCGACGTCGGGGTCTCCGTTGCGGAACGATTCTAATTTGCGTTTAAATCGGGGCTGCTGGTCTATATAGCCACGTACCCCGATTTAATCGCAGATTTCGATTACCAAACGCGGGTATTGTTTGGCCCGCCCGCTTTCCACCAGGTTCCGCAAGGCTCCGTTGGGATAAGATGGAGGAGTTTGATTTGGTCAGAAAGGCAGCTATGGGTCGCATCGTTGAAACCGCCCAAATTGCGCCGTCGGCTGCAATCGGTGCCGACTGCTCGATTTGGGATTACGCCCAAGTCCGCGAAGAAGCGGTGCTGGGAGAAAACTGCATCGTGGGACGCGGAGCCTACATCGACGCCGGCGTGAAAGTCGGCGCGAATTGCAAGATTCAAAACTATGCCCTGGTTTATGAACCGGCGGTGCTGGAAGACGGCGTGTTCGTCGGGCCGGCCGCGGTCTTAACCAATGACCAGTGGCCGCGGGCTATCAACCCGGACGGCACCTTAAAATCCGCAACCGACTGGGAAGCTGTAGGGGTGACGTTGCGCCACGGCTGCGCCATCGGGGCTCGGGCAGTGTGCATCGCCCCGGTTACCGTGGGGCAGTGGGCCACAGTCGGTTCCGGCGCGGTGGTCAGCCGTGACGTTCCCGATTACGCCCTGGTGGTGGGCGTTCCGGCTCGCCAGATTGGGTGGGTAGGGCGCGCCGGGGTGCGCCTCGAAGCGGTGGAAGGCAAAGCCGGGTGCTGGCGGTGTCCCGTGACTGGACAGACCTATACCGAAACTGACGGAACGCTGACTTTGGACGAAGTCTGAGGCTTTAGAGAGTACACAAGCAAGGAGACAATATGAGTAAAGAATTCATCCCCGCAGCCAAGCCGATTATCGGCGCGGAAGAACGCGAAGCAGTGGATGCGGTCCTGCGCACCGGAATGTTGGCTCAGGGTAGCGTAGTGGCTGAGTTTGAACAGGAATTTGGCACCCAGTTGGGGGCGGGGAGGGAAACTGTGGCGGTCAACGCCGGCACTTCCGCCCTGCTGTGCGGGCTGCTGGCGGCGGGAATCGGGGCGGGCGATGAAGTCATCGTGCCGTCCTTTACCTTTGCCGCTACGGCGAATTCGGTGGCGCTGACCGGGGCAAAGCCCGTGTTTGCTGACATTGAGGCGGAGCATTTCTGCCTCGATCCCGCTGCGGTTGAGGCGGCCATCACGCCGAACACTAGGGCGATTTTGCCGGTCCACCTCTATGGACACCCGGCGAATATGACCGAGCTGGGTCGGATTGCGCGCGAACACAACCTGATGATTTTCGAGGACGCCTGCCAGGCTCACGGGGCGACTTGGGACGGCCAGCCGGTCGGGACATTTGGGACGTTCGGGGCGTTCTCACTGTATCCGACCAAGAACATGACCTCCGGCGAGGGCGGCATGATTACCTCTGAAACTCCCGAACATGCCCGCAAATGCCGCCTGTACCGCAATCAGGGCATGGAAAAGCAGTACCAAAACGAAGTCATCGGCTTTAATCTGCGCATGACGAATATTCACGCTGCGATTGGGCGTGAACAGCTGAAAAAGGTCGCGGGCTGGACCGCGAAACGCCAGGAAAACGCGGCTTTCCTGAGTGCGAACCTGCGGGGAGTCGCTGTCCCGGCCATTGCTCCGCAAGCCTCCCACGTGTTCCACCAATACACGATTCGGGTCACGGCCGACCGCGATGGGTTTGTCCAGGCGTTGCGCGAGGAATACCAGATTGGTTCGGGCGTGTACTACCCGATTCCCAATCACCGGTTGCCGTCCCTGTGCCACTTCGCGCCGGGCTTGGACCTGCCCCAGACCGAAGCGGCCGCCCGCGAAGTCGTGTCTCTGCCGGTGCATCCCTCCCTGGATCAGGAAGACCTGGAGCGCATCGTGACTGCCGTCAACGCCTTGGCCAAAGCCGGTGCCTAGACAACGGCGCGGCGCCGGTGCGTTAGCATGGGGGCGCCGCGTGGTGGTGTGGAGGCGTTTAGAAACGGTCCGGGGGACCGTTTTAGCCGGAACTCAAAGCAGATAGGAAAGTTATGAAAGAAAAACGTGTTGGAGTAATCGGAATCGGCTCAATGGGTCGCCACCACGTCCGCAACGTCCGCGAGACTCCAGGCGAAACCCTCGTCGCCGTAGCTGATCCGGCCGGCGACAAGTTCGGGGTGGCGGGGGAACTAGAGGTTCTTCCCGATGTGTCAGCCCTGATTGGCGCCGGTATCGAGGCCGCGGTCGTGGCAGTGCCCACGGCTTTTCATCTGGAAGTGGCGCTGCAGTTGGCCGCCGCGGGTGTCCCGGCCCTCATCGAAAAGCCCCTGGCCCGCACGGTTGCGGAAGGCGAGCAAATCGTGACCGCTTTCCAGCAAGCCAACCTGGTGGGTGCCGCCGGTTACGTAGAACGCTGCAACCCGGCCTTAATCGAGCTACAAAAGCGGGTTGCTGCCGGCGAACTCGGGGAAGTATTCCAGATTGCCACGCGGCGCCAAGGCCCGTTCCCGGCTCGAATTTCTGACGTGGGGGTCATCAAGGACCTGGCGACTCATGACGTGGATTTGACCGCGTGGATTGCGGGTTCGCGCTACCAATCCGTGTCCGCCCGGACGGCACGCAAATCTGGGCGCGAACATGAAGACTTGCTGTTTGCCACCGGGGTGCTGGAGAACGGGGTGCTGGTGAACCACATCGTCAACTGGTTCAGTCCTTTCAAAGAGCGCCTGACCACCGTCACCGGCGAAAAGGGTGCGCTGGTCGCGGACACGATGAACTCCACTTTGACGTTCTATGAAAATGGCACGAAAGCTGTGGAATGGGACCAGGTGGCGAACGTCCGCGGGGTCAGCGTTGGGGAAGTGACTCAGTACGCCTTGGATCAGCGCGAACCGCTACGGGTGGAGCACGAGAACTTTGTGGCCGCCTTGAACGGGGATGCCAGCCGAATCGTGCCGCTCACGGACGCGCTGCAGACTCTCAGGGTGTTGGAGGCGATGGTCCAGTCGCGAGACACGGGACAAACGGTCGACCTATAGGGCTGCGGACCGCCCGCCGCAACACCGACGCTTGTCCGTCATCAGACCCGCAAAAACGCCTTGCTGCGCCGTGCCTGGCAGACTGACGTGACGATATGCTTTACGCTCTAATGCCACACTTAGACAAACCGAAAAACGCAGCCAATCCGCCCTCGTGACCGGAAAAACTTGGAAAGAATGGAGCTATGCGCGCACGTCCTGATGTCACCGTGGTTTCCCGGATTTTTGCCCCGGAGCCGGCCGCGGCATCTTTCCGGCTCGAAGCCCTGGTGAAAGCCTTGCTAGAACGCCGGGCCGCCGTCAATGTCTTGACCACGATTCCCGCCCCTGGCACTGACCGCGACGCGCGGGCGCAAGTCGAAACCCAAACCGGCGTGGGCGACCTGCTGCACATCCAACGAGTCCAGGCCAAACGTGACGAAACCGGGTATATTCGCGGCTATCTGCCCTATATGAGCTTTGATATTCCCGCGTTTTTCCGCCTCCTGTTCGCCCCGAGCCCCAGGGTTTATGTCAGTGAGCCGCCGCCGACTACCGGGGCGATGCTGCGCGTTTTGGCAGCCCTGAAACGCCGTCCTTACGTGTATTACGCCGCCGATATTTGGTCAGATGCGGCCCAGACCAGCGCCCCGGCCTGGGTGGTGCGGGCGTTGCGGGCGGTGGAACGTTTCGCGCTGAGCGGAGCCGCCACGGTTATCGCCGTGTCTGACCAGGTGGCAGCCCGTTGTCAGGAGCTGGGAGCCCGGCGGGTGGCCGTGGTGGAAAACGGGATAGATACCGAGGTGTTTACCGCGCACGGTCCCGCCCCGCAGCCGGTGGCGGGGTTGAGCGCGGACGAGGTCGCCGCCGCGGATTGGCTGGTTTATGCCGGGACGGCTTCGGAGTGGCAGGGGGCGGAAATTTTTGCCCAGGCATTTGCCGAAGTTGCCCCAAAGTTTCCCCGCGCCCGCCTGCTGTTCCTAGGGCAGGGCAGTTCTTTCGCCGCGATGCGCGAGATTGCCCAGCGCCTGGAACCGGGGCGAATCCTGTTTGACCAGGTTAGTCCTAATCAGGCCGCGGCGTGGCAGCGTCAGGCGCGGGCTTGCCTGGTCAGTATCAAACCTGGGCTGGGCTACGATTTCGCCTACCCGACCAAGGTATTGGCGGGGCTGGCTTGCGGAACTCCGGTCATTTACGTGGGCGCGGGCCCAGCTGGCGCGGACATCACCGAAAACCGGTTAGGTTTGGCCCTGCCTTATGACCGCGAAGTCCTGAAAATGGCTCTGACCAGCGTCTTAGAGGGACGATTGCGGACCGGTGAGACGCGCAAGTGGGTACAGGAGCACCGTTCGTTGCGTTTGACCGGTCAGAACGCGGCTCGGGTCGTTTTGGCGCGGATGCGTCACTAGTTTTGTGCGGTGCTTTCGCGGGTTCGCTTGCTTCGCGCCTAGGTACAGGCGCCCGGTCTTGGTAAGTTAGAGACGTGAAAATCATGTCGATTGTGGGGGCGCGCCCCCAGTTTGTGAAACTAGCGCCGATTGCGAAGGCATGCGCCCAGGCAGAGGTGGAACACCTCATTGTCCATACCGGCCAGCACTACGACCCGATGTTGTCCGAAGTGTTCTTTCAAGACCTGGAGATTCCGCGTCCCGACGTACATCTCAACGTGGGCAGCGCCAGTCACGGGGTGCAAACCGGGCGGATGCTGGCCGAGCTGGAACCGGTCATTGGTGAGGCGCAGCCGGACTGGGTGCTGGTTTATGGGGACACAAACTCGACGCTGGCCGGGGCGCTCGCGGCGGTGAAGATTCACCAGCGGGTCGCGCACTTGGAGGCTGGATTGCGTTCCTTTAACCGGGACATGCCCGAAGAAATCAACCGGGTGCTCACCGACCACGCCGCGGATTTGCTGCTGGCACCCACCCAGGTCGCGATGTGCCACCTGGCAGACGAAGGCCTGGAGGGCCGCTCGGTCCTGGTCGGAGACGTGATGACTGACGTACTGTTCACGATTCGCGACCGGGTCCAATCCGGACAGATTGCGAATCCTCTCCCCGCCGAACTCGGCTTGGTGGCTTCCGAGTACGCCCTAGCCACCATTCACCGAGCCGAAAACACCGACGATCCGAGCCGTCTCGAGGCCGTGGTGGCGGCTCTCGCGGACCTGCCGTTCCCGGTCGTGCTGCTAGCCCATCCGCGCTTGCGCGCCAAAGCGGAGGCGGCGGGCGTGAATTTGGAGCGCGGGGCCGTTCACCTGCACGAACCGCTGGCATATCCGCAGCTGGTGGCGGCGGCGCTGCAGGCTCGCCACATTGTTACGGATTCCGGCGGGCTGCAAAAGGAAGCGTTCTTGCTGCGAGTCCCGGCCACCACGGTGCGGCCCCAAACCGAGTGGGTGGAAACCGTAGAGCTGGGCTGGAACCAGCTGGCTGAGCCGTCCGCGCTGGTCCAGGCGGCGACCCGACCCCTGCCCGAACCGACCGCCGCCACCCCCTACGGAACCGGTACCGCCGCGCACGAAGCCGTAAAGATCCTGGTGGAACGCGTAGCTCAGGGATGAATCCGGTCTGTAAAAATGGTCTAGACTGCCCACTGCCCAAATGCTAGATTTAAGGCACCGTGACGATGGAGCCGCGGGGTGTATCTGCGGTTTTACTGACCGAAGCTAAGGGGGAGTCATGGAAAACAGGGCGCGGAAGTATTTGGTGGCGGGTATTGTTGTCGTTGTCCTCGCGGTGGTGATGCAGTTTGTCCAGCCCCAGTTCACGTCGGGATTCGTGGCGGAAGAGCGTCCCATTGACGGCGTATACATGTTCATGGCGTTCCTCAGCTCGATTAGCTCTTGGTTTTTAATGCCTTTAGGAACCGCACTGATAGTGGCCTCATTCGTAATAAACGAGGTCGCGCGGATGCTGGGCAAGCCCAGCGAGCCCGGTGCGCCAAACGGAGATTAGGCCGCTGCCGTGTCGAAGCGGGTGGCGACGTGCAGGGCGAGCCCGATGAATACGACCAGCATGACGGTCATGGCGGCGCTCAAAACCCCGCAGGTGGCGAGGATGCCCCAGCCGAGCCAGCCTGCCAGCCCCAGCAACCCGAGGGGAACCGCAGCAAATACGAGGGAAAACACTAGGGAAACCTGCTGCGTTTCGGTAACCACAAAAATGTTGGAAACCGGGGACGTCACCAAGTTCACGTAGAGCCACGGACATAAAATCGTCACAATCAGCCCCGCCATCTCCCAGCGAGCCCCGAAAATGAGCGGAATCAGCCAGGGGGATAGCGCCGCTAAAGCCGCAAACGGCACCAGACCCGCCAAAGCGCCGCGTTTCGTGACACTGGCGGCCATCGCTCGCAACTGACCGCGTGGGGTATTGGTCAGCTCACGGAAATACACTTGCGACACCGCGCCGTTAATCAGGGCGACCGGAGCCTGCACGATGAGCCACGCGAAGGAAAACTGCCCCAGCATGGCGGTGGAAAAAATCGCCGCAATCATCAGATTGATGCCGTTTACCCGCACCGCGTCCGCAATAGCGGACGGCCCGTTCAACAGGGGCATCTTCCGGTAGCGGCGCAAGGCTCGCCGACGTGCTCCCGGGGTCTTGTCTACCTCCGCCCGGCTGTCTCGCGCCCGATAACCCAAGGTGACGGTCGCGGCCATGACCCCGAGGATCCGCCCACCGATGAGCCCTACGGCCCCTCCCAAACCAACCAGCCAGGCCCCAATCTGTAACCCGACCTGCGCCACGGCGCTAAACAGCCGGTTGGCTGAAATTTGGCGATATTCTCCCAGCCGATTCAACCAAAACGTCCAAATGGAACTCAAGGAAGTAACCGTGACATACAGGGCGGCAAAAATCAGCAGCGGGGCGACCTGTGGCCACCTCCGGCTCAGCGCAAAGGTTGCTACCACGCACCCGGCCAGGAAAATGACCGAAAAAATCGCGTTTATCGTCACTGACAGGCGCACTACCTGTTTCGCTTCCCGGTCAGTATCTGGCAGCATGATGGCCGGATCGTAGCGTCCCGCCGCGAGCACCGCACCAATCGAACCGATAGAAACAATGATAGAAAGCACGCCGAAATCGCTGTCGGTATAAATCCTCGCCAAAACCAGGTAACCCAGCAAGGTAATCAGCTGAGCCCCGCCGGTGCCGCCCAGCATAGTCAGCACATCGGTGAGGACTCGGTGGCGGCCCAGCCACGCCCGCAGTCCGGAGGTGCCTGCGGTCGAGGGCGGTGCGGCCGAAGCCTCATTTTCCGCGGGGTTCCCCGGCTTTTCCGGGTTTGACCCGGACGGGGACGCGGGAAGCTCAGCACTCATGGTGTCAGTCTAGCGTAGAATCAACCGTGGACAGATGGTGCCGAGTTCGCGCTACCATGCCGCACAGGTACCACGTAAGCGTTGCGAAGGAAAGGAAACGCCGTGAAAATCGCTGTTGTGGGAATGGGAAAGATAGGCCTGCCGCTGGCGACCCAATACGCTGCAAAGGGTCACCAGGTTGTGGGGGTAGATATCAATCCGCATACGGTTGAGACCATCAACAGCGGGAAGGAGCCGTTTCCCGGGGAAGCCCACCTGGGCGAATACCTGGCCAAGCTGGTTCCGGCTGGACAGCTGCACGCCACCACGGACTATGCCGAGGCGATTCCCGGAGCTGACGCGGTGGTCATCGTAGTGCCGCTGTTCGTCAACGACCAGACCTGGGAGCCAGACCTCACGATTATGGACGCGGCCACGACTTCGGTGGGGGAAAACCTCACCGCCGGCACGCTGGTCAGCTACGAAACGACCCTGCCGGTGGGCACGACCCGTCACCGCTTCCAGCCGATGCTCGAAAAACTCTCCGGTCTGCGCGAGAGCCAGGACTTTTGGATGGTGTTTTCCCCAGAACGGGTTCTCACCGGACGGGTGTATGCTGACCTGCGCCGTTACCCCAAACTCGTGGGGGGTCTGAGCGCGGAAGGCACCCGGCGTGGAATTGAGTTCTATCGCGCAGTATTGGATTTTGACCAGCGCCCCGACCTGCCCCAACCGAACGGCGTGTGGGATATGGGCAGCGCCGAAGCAGCCGAAATGGCGAAACTGGCCGAAACTACCTACCGGGATGTCAACATCGGGCTGGCCAACCAGTTCGCGCGTTTCGCTGATAGTGCCGGGATTGACGTGATGAAGGTCATCAACGCCTGTAACTCTCAGCCGTATTCCCACATTCACCGTCCCGGTATCGCCGTGGGAGGGCACTGCATTCCGGTCTATCCCCGGCTCTACCTCTCGACTGATCCTGACGCAACGGTGGTGCGTTCTGCCCGGGTGGCCAACTCGGAAATGCCGGCTTACGTGGTGGAACGTCTCTCACAAGCCCTGGAAGAGCGGGGTACGGCGCTTTCGGGAGCTACCGTGGTGGTGCTGGGTGTGGCCTATCGCGGCGGTGTGAAAGAAACCGCGTTTTCCGGCGTGTTTGCTACTGTCGCGGAGCTTTCGCAGCGTGGGGCACACGTGGTGGTACACGACCCGATGTTCAGTGACGAGGAGTTGCGCGGGTTTGGCTGGGAGCCCTACCACTTGGGCGAGCCGGTAGAGGCGGCTATCCTCCAGGCTGACCACGCCGAATATCGGGAACTGTCCGCGGCGGACTTGCCCGGAGCGAAAGCGATTTTTGACGGCCGTGGTATCCTCACGCCCTCGCGTTTCCCCGCCGCACGCTACCTGCGAGTTGGTGGCGGCGCCAGCGCAGACAGCGACGCGACCGCGGCTTTTGCCAACGCGAGACTGGCGACAGACGCCTAGAGCCCGCGTTACCAGCCCGCGGCGCGATACCCTTCCAGAACCCCGGCGAGGGCAGCGGCGGGTGAGTGAAAGCGCTGCACCCAGTCACGGGTCGGTTGGCGCTGTGAGACCGGAGTCTGCAGCGCCGCTAGCGTCAGTTCCGCGATGGTTTCGCTGTCCGTGGGATCCAAGGCGGTTCCGCCCAAGACAGGAACATCAACCAGTGACGGGTGCGAGGCGTCATACCAAGACGGATTCAACGGCGCGATGAGCGGCACGTCCTCCGCCAGCGCTTCTAGTTCAGAGGCGCTGAGAATCCCGGCAGTTTGCCCTACACAGGCCGCCGCGTCCCGGATAACCTGGCGGTATTGCGCCCCCGGTAGTTTTGGAATTAGGCAGACCCCGGCTTCCCGGGCGGCATCCATCAGCTGCGAGTCTCCCCATTGCAAACCGACCAGGGCAACTGACTGGTCCAGCCGTGCGCGCAGACACTTAGCGGCCTCAACCTGTGTGTTTCCGCCCTTCACGGCTTCCCACCGGGAAACAAAGAAAACATAGGAACCATTGGAGCGTGCTTTACAACGATAAGGATTAATCGCGGCCGGGCAATCCAGGTCCACCGGAACCGGAATCAGCCGCGCTTCCCCCCGCCAATCTGTGAGATGTTCACGCAAGTCAGGAGTGGAATAAAACACTTGGTGGGCGTGTTCTACCGCGTCATGAATCCGGTTGGTGAAAGCTGGTTCGTACCGGCGGGTGCGAATATCCGTGCCGTGCAGATGCAACACGTAATCCCCCAAAGCCCAACCCACGTGGGGCAGTGCCATCGCCGAATGTAGATGGATACGGGGACGAGCCAACTTCGCACCCCAGAAACGCGCCTCCCACCAGGCTCCACGCCAGGCTCGACCGACCGTTCGTGCGACCGGGCTCGCTGCCTGTGGGCTTTGCGCCAGGGGTAGTACCCGCCAGTCTCGTCCGGTTTCGTTCGCGGCGTGAGTCAGCAGGGTGGCGGTATGCGCTGGGTCTCCCAGGTGTAAGACCTGCAGATAATCCACACTGGATTTACTCACGTTGACTCCTCTCGATGAAACGATAATACCAGCGCTGTTTTTTCCTTCGGGCGGTATGATGTGACCATGCCCAATGACCCTAGAATCCTGGTGATTTCTTTCTCAAACATTGAAAGTGACGCGCGAGTACTGCGCGAGATTAGCGTGGTTGCCAAACATGGTCACGTCACCAGCTTGGGCTACGGGCCAAAGCCCGACTATGTGAGTGAACATATCCAAGTGCCCGACTCGGCGAAATCTTTGCCGCAAACCCCGCTGGGAGTTTTGCAGCTGGCTCTGCACCTGCATAACCAGGCGGAACTGGCGGCACCGGGAAACCGGTACGCGCTACGGGCTCTATCAGACCGGACTTTTGACGCCATCGTCGCCAACGATGCCAGAGCCCTGCCCCTAGCTTTCGCAATCGCCCGGCGCAACCAGGCTCCAGTGTGGGCTGACCTCCACGAATGGGCTCCGGGGGAGCGCACGCATATTGCCTCGTGGCGAATCTTGGTCAAACCCCTGATGGAGCACATTTGCCGGAATTATTTGCCCCAAACTGCCGCCGCGACCACGGTCGGAACCGAAATCGCCAAACTTTATGAGAGCCATTACGGGGTGCGACCCCGCCTGTTGATGAACGCGGCTCCCTACGCGGATTTGCAGCCCACGTCTGTAGCCCCTGACGGCGTCATCCGCCTGGTGCATTCCGGCGGGGCGGTATTCGGGCGCAACATCGAAGCCATGATTGAGGCCACCATCCAAGCCGGATCGCGTTTCACTCTGGATTTGTACCTGGTTCCTGCCGGAGACGGAGGAGCTTATCTGGCAAAACTGCGCGAAGTCGCGGGGGGTAATCCGCGGATTCGTTTCCATGACCCGGTGAAACCCTTTGAACTGCCGGCCACCCTCAATGCTTATGATGTAGGCGTTTTCTGGATTCCCCCCACGCACACGAACGCCCGCTTGACCTTGCCGAATAAACTTTTCGACTTTGTCCAGGCTCGGCTGGCGGTAGCCATCGGGCCAACAGTCGAAATGGTCAACGTGGTCAATGAATACGGGCTCGGGGTGGTTTCGGAGGATTTCAGTGTGCCCAGCATCGTGGCTGCCCTGCAAAGTCTGACCCCCCAAGCAATCACCAGCTACAAGCAAGCCGCCGCCACCGCCGCTGACCCGCTGTCTTTTGAATCCCAGTCGAAAGTCATCGACGAAATCCTCGATGCTTTCCTGCGCACTCCACCAACCGCTGGTTCGAAAGGAGTCACCCACGGTGACTGACGTTTTGGTACTGGCCGGCGCGACACTGGTAGCCCTGGTCTACCTGCTGGCGCCGGGGCTGACGGTGCTGTGGGGTTTGGGGGTGCACGGGGCTTTGCGCGTTGTGGCCGCTCCAGCGGTGAGCTTGGGAGTGTGGGCCGGGGCGACTTGGATTGCCATCGGGCTGCACCTGCCGTGGCGGGCGTGGCTGGCGTTGCCGCTGCTGGTGCTCATCTGTCTGCCTTTCGTGGTGGGTAGGCTGTGGACCCTGCGTTCGGGGTCACGAGCGGTGTGGCCCCGGGTTCCCTCTACCGCCGTTTCTGGGGGGCTGTGGGCAGTTTTCGCTGGCTGCGCGGTGCTGTCGGCGTTGCCTTACCTGGTAGCGACCCGTTTGGCGACGCGGGTGCCGCAAACCTGGGACGTGGTGTTTCACCTGTCCGGGATTCGCTACACGCGTGAGTTTGCCTCCGCTAGCCCCTGGGTCACGTTGGCTCCTATGAACGAAGGGGTCGGGGCGTATTACCCCAATATCTTCCATAACCTGGTGGCGCTGCTGCCCGGCTCCCCGCTGCAGTCATACGCGGGCGCGATGACGGCCGTGCTGGTGCTGTGGCCGGCCCTGCTGGGGCTGTTTGCCCTATTGGCGCTGACGTCCTGGAAAGGTGCGGGCGAGGTCAGCCGGACCACCGCGGCCCTGACTGCCTTGGGTGCGGCCACCAGCTCGACCTTCACCGCCAACTACATGGCGAACCTGGCCACCCCGCCCTACACCTTCTCGCTCATAGCAACCCCGGGCATGGTGATTTTTGCCGTGGCCATCTATCGTCTGCGCCCCGTCCCGGTGAAGTATCCCCGCCACGAGACTACCGGAACCTCTCCCGACACACCCGAAGACACCCCTTCTGCCAGCCAAACGGCACGGCGCTGCGGGCAACAAGTCCGCGGAAGCCTCCGCCGCAGTCTGCTGTCCTCCCAGCTCGCCCCGTGGATGAGCCTGGGTTGGCTGGTGGGACTGGCCGGTCTGGGCTGCACCCACCCGGCTGCGGTGTTCAACCTGGTGCTGCTGATGTTCCTGCCGGCTTTGGTGCTGGGGTGGCGCTGGTGGCGAGGCTGGCAGGTGTCCCGAGGGGTAAAGCTGTTCGTGCCGCTGGCCATTGCAGCCGTGCTGGGGGTCGGGTTTTGGCTGGTGATGGTGCCTCGCCTGGTTTCCATGTCGAAGTTTGCCAACCCGCATAACCACACTTGGGACATGACCTGGCGGCTGTTGGTGGATTACCCGAAAGGCCCGTTCTTTGCGGGTTTCGGGCTCGGTGGCGCGATTTATACGGTGGCAGCGGTGGTGGCAAGCGTGTGGCTGGTACGTCAGCGCCGACTGTTGTGGCTGGTAGGTGGGCTAGTCATGAGCACGGCGTTTTTCCTGCTGGCGGCCGGGCCGGTGTGGCCGGGATACTACCTCACGGCGCCGTGGTATCTGCAGTCCGGTCGGATTGCCCCGCTGGTGTTGATGTGTGCCTATCCCCTAGGGTCACTAGCCCTGTCGCGCGGTTTGGAACGGCTCGTCGCCATGCCTCGTTGGGTGTCGCGCCCGCAGGCCTATCGGTGGTTTTCGTGGTCACTAGCCGCGGTGGTGCTGGTCAGCGGATGCGGAGGGACCGTGGGGGGACGCCTCACGGTTATCGACGGTTCCTACGATCCGGCGGTCATCGTTCGCGGCACGATGGTCACAGCCTCAGAACAGGCGTTCATCGAGCGGGTGGCTCCGACTTTGCCGCGCGATGCCGTCATCTGGGGCGCTCCGCAGATTGGCACCCCGTTTTGGTGGATTTTGGGTGGAGTCCACGTGGTGCGTCCCGCCATGAGCTACCCCACCGGTCGAGCCCTGGAAGTCACGAAAGACCTCTATGACGGCCAAATTTCCCCCGAAACTTGTGATTATCTAAAGGAACAAGGGGTGACCCACTATTACTCGGACAACGACACTTCTGCGGCCGGCTCGCGATACGGCACCTACATCTGGATGTGGAAAGAACCGAATGTAAAGTTTCGCCCGCCCCAGCACATGCTTCGAAAGATTGCGGAAAACGTGGTCGATACGGGGGATTACGAGTTCACCGGCCAGCGCCTGTATCGCGTCAACTACGATACCTGCCCCGGACACGTGCGCTAGTGGGCTCGCTCCACCCGCCAGCTCCGTGGGCTCGCCCCACCCGCTCTTGTCAGGCCAATACCGTCGAGTAACCCCGAACCGGCAACCCGGCCGAAGTAATGAGACATAATGGACAGTATGAAGGTTGCCATTGTTACTACTGAATATCCCACGATTGAATCTCCCAACACCGGCGTGTTTGTGCGCATGAATGCCCAGGCTATCGGGATGAATCACCAGGTGACGGTGGTGCATTTACGTTCTGAAGCGGCTGGTAGTGAGGAAAGTCACTACCTGGACGCCAACGTGGAAGTGCGGGGTTTTCCCAATGCGATGCGCGCCCCGGAGGACTTCGAACGTGCCGCTCAGATTGTATACGCCCTAGCTCCCGGTTTCGACATTATTCACACGATGAATCTGCGTTCCTTGATTCCATTTGGGTTGCCCGAGCGGGAGGAAGAACAGCTGGCTTGTGCCTGGGTGCATACTGAGCCGTGGCAGCTGACCAGTCCAACTGACTGGCCTCAGGAAATCCTGCCGGTGGAGGAAATCCTGCTGCGTCCCGACGGTCTGATAGCCCCGGCGGTAAAAATGCTCGAGGATATTGCCTCCCGGCGCTACACGTCCTACACCGCCGCGGTGCCCTACATTGTGCCGTCCCCGCTGTATCCTTCGCTGCCGCAACCGGAGGGGGTGGAAAGCTCTGTTCCCGCTGATAACGAGTTTGTCCCTCGCCCGCGCGTGGCGGGTCAGTTGCACCTGGTCTCGGTTGGTGCGGTCAACGCGAAGCATCAGCCGGAAGTGGCGATTCGCACGGTGAAAACCTTACGCGCCGCCGGGGTGGACGCGACCCTGACCTGGGTCGGTGAAGGTGTTGCAAAGATTCGGAGTCAGGAAAAGATTAAGGAACTAAAACTGGAGGAGTACGTGCGTTTTGTCTCCGCCAACGAGGTCGGAGTGGTAGAAGCCCTCAACGCCGCGGATTTGTTCATTGGCCCCACCAAGGAGGAAAACTTTTATGTGCCCGCCCTCCAGGCTCTCCTGGCGGGTCGGCCCCTGGTCTTGGGTGAAGGCGCCCGCGATTTGCAGTGGATTAGTGAGGATACCGAACCGGTCGTGCGCATCGTGACGGAAAAGAACTCGAAGTTTTGGGCTGAGGCTTGCCAAGAGCTGCAGGCTGCTACCGCCACGATGGAGCCCCGCGAAGTCGCTGAAACTGTCGGGGATCGCTACTCGCCGACCGCCATCGCTGCGGAATACGACGAGGTTTACGCCGAGACAATGGCCGCCAGCGGATTTGCCCGCTAACCGGCCTGAGCTGCTTAGCGGGCGCGGAAAAACCCACTAAACTATTGTTGGCTGAAACGGCCACCGACTAGGGAGGGAATACACGATGGAATACCGCGAACTAAAAATACCCGGCGCTTGGGAGATTACCCCCAAACAGTTCCCCGATGAACGCGGGGCGTTCATGGAAATGTACAAGATGGACGAGTTCGCCGGGGTCGTGGGACATCCGCTAAACCTGGTGCAGGCGAACTGCTCCATTTCAAAAGCCGGGGTGGTGCGCGGGATTCACTTCGCGGAAGTGCCGCCTAGCCAGGCCAAATACGTGATGTGTCCGAGCGGTGCCGTGTTGGATTTCGCAGTCGATATTCGCGTGGGTTCCCCCACGTTTGGTCAGTGGGATTCGGTGCTGCTGGAGGGCGAACATCGCCGGGCCATCTACCTTTCGGAGGGCTTGGGGCACTGTTTCGTAGCGCTGGAGGACAACTCCACCGTGGTTTACCTGTGTTCTGCGGGCTACAATCCGGGGCGCGAACACGGGGTTTCCCCGGTTGACCCCGAGGTGGCGCTGAAGTGGCCGGATCGCGACTTGGCGGGCCGGCCGCTGCAAGTCATTCTTTCGGAAAAGGACACGGCCGCGCCGAGCCTGGCCGAGGCTCGTGAACAGGGCTTACTGCCGGACTACCGGGCGACTTTGGATTACGTAGCGTCTTTGGGCCGCTAACCCTATCCGAGTATTTTTGAGGAGATGAAGGGATACTTGGTATCCACCTTCATATTGTGCTCGCAGCGATCCCGAGGCCAGCGCACTTGATAGATTGACCCGTCATCGGTGAGAATCCACACTTGCGGGTGCCCCTCGTAGTACGACTCGCATGCTTCCCCGGGGGCGAGAACCTGTGATTCATCGGCTTTGGCCAGGTCTTTTCCTAAAGTTGTGAGGGAACCCTCATACAGTTTGACCTCGGGTTTTTTGTCGGGGTCGAATCCGGTTACGTAGGCGGCGGCCAGTATTTCGTGCTTACCGTCATATTGAGCTAGGTGGTTCCAAACCCAGTCTGTGAAATCAACGTCGTTCTCGTCAATAACTCTGTCTGCTGAAACCCTAGAGAGCAGATATTCGCCATAGTCGTCGGTGGGCAGGTTCGCTTTCCAATTTCCCGATTCGGTAGGAGTGGGGATTACGGGCGGCGGAGTAGCGATGTCAGGTGCAGTGGTGGTAGGTGTGGCGGCGGACTGTTCTGGTGTCTTGCTGGCAGTGGAGTGTTCGGACTGATTCGCGCAGGAACCCAGCGCTAACAGGCACAACAGCGCCAAGACAGAGCCACTTAGCTTTTTCATGGCAAACACCTCTCAAAATAGACCGTCAACGTTTGCAGGAGTGAGGGTCAAGCCGGTTTTTATTCTAACCGGTTCGTTCCCGCTTGGTTTGTTGTTTGTTTGCTGTCGCAAGGGAACCGTTACTGTGGTGGCGTTTTGTGTCGCTGCGCCTGAGGGGGGTCATGTTTTGTTTCCTGGTTGACCGGCTTTGTGTCTGCTGCTCAATGTCGTGTGTTGTGATGCGTTAAACTGTCAGGGATGGTAGATACAGCACAAAAACAGGTGTGGGCAATCGGGGTGGCTTATGCCCCCGATACGACCCGGCTCGATGCGGTCATCGCCTCGCTACAAACCCAGGTCCACCGGGTGTTGATAGTCGACAACACCCCGGAACCCCCTGCGGAACTGCACGAATACTGGCAGTCTTGGACCAAACGCGGGGTAGTGGTGTTGGAACTCGGACGCAATCTCGGCATCGCGGCTGCCCAAAACCTCGGCGCCCGCCATGCTATCCGTCACGGTGCCACCGCGCTGATGTTCTTTGACCACGACTCGGTGTTCGCCAGTGACTACGTGGCGCAAATCGAGGAGTCTTACGAACGTTTGGTCGGCAACATCGGGGCGCTGGGCGGCCTGGCTTTTGACCAACGCGAAACCGATGCGAGTAAACGAGACGTACTAGCCTACCGCTTTACCCGCTTCGGGCCGCGCCGCTACCCGGACGAGACCTTGCGGGCGGCATCCGCGGATCTCTCTGGCGGGGGCCTACTGCCCGCGGCTTTCCTCATTGCCTCCGGGCTGTACGTCCCGGTGGAAACCTGGCGAGCCGTGGGGCCGATGAACGCGGACATGTTCATTGACCACGTAGATTTGGAATGGTCCGCCCGAGCCAACGCGGCTGGCCGCGGTACCGTCCTGGTGACCGGCGCGACTATTGACCACCAGCTCGGCGACGATGTCGTGAAGATTCCGGGTCGCGCCCAAGTCGTACATGTTCACTCGCCGTTCCGAGTGTTCTACCTGGTACGCAACACGTGCTGGCTGATTCGTGGCATCGCCCCGATACCGGCGACTTGGCGGCTGGGTTACGCGGTGTGGTTGGCGAAATTCGTGGCCTTCAACCTGGTGTTTGCCCCGCGACTGACCCGTGACCGGGCCCAGCGCGCCATGACAATCCTGCGGGCGCTGCGTGCAGGTCTGAGTCGAATGCCCGCCCCGATGACAGCCGCGCCCCCCGCGTCAGGCGAGTCTCTTGCGTCAGAATCGGGATCGGCGCGATGACCGCGTTCCTGCTGTGTATAGCCGTATTGGCGGTTTTCCTGATTCTTCCCGGTTTTCTCCTGGCCCTGGCCGTGCGTTTCCGCCTCCTGCCCGCCCTCGCTCTGGGCGCTCCGATTACCGCCGGTATTCTGGCCGTTTTCGGTCAGGTCCTGGCTTGGCTGCATATTCCGTGGAACCTGCAGGTAGTCGGCCCTTTCCTGGTGTTCCTGGTGGCCGCAGTCTGGTCTAAACGGATGTATTCCCTGAGACACCAGCCGCGGGGAGGACACGCCATGATTGCGCAGATGCCGGCGCGCCCGGTGTCCCCCGATGCCTCCGTGTCGCGGGTCTGGTTCGTGATTTCGCTGGTCCTGGCCCTGGTGGCGGCCGGCATTATCCAACTGCTACCGTTCGTGCAAACCTTGCCGATGCCGGCGTCTCCCTCGCAATCCTTCGATGCGATGTTCCACTATTCCTCGGTGCGGGTCGTGGCCGAGGGCGGCGACGCCGCCTGGAAAGGGGCCTTGGACTCGCTGTATCCCGGCCGCCAGGGCGCGTACTATCCGGCTCAGTGGGCGACGCTGCTGAGCCTCTTTGTCCCCTACGCCACCCCCACGCTCCTATCCAACGCCCTGCTGATGGCCCTCACTCTCACCGCGTGGCCGCTCGGAGTCGCCCTGCTGGCCCAATACGCCTTTGGCCAGCGCCACCCCAGTGTCCCCCTGGCGGTCCTGCTGAGCCCCTGGCCCCTGGTTTTTCCTTACTACCTCGGGGTTTTGCAATCCCTCTACCCTTACTTTTTGGCGGTCATGTGGTGGCCCCTGGCTCTGTGGGTCGTCCTGAGATCGGTGGATACTTTGGCGACTTGGCATGCGGGCGAGGCCCCGGACGTCACCCTCTCGCGGCTCTGGGAGCGATTTTTTCCCAAGACCGTGTTGGGTGTTTTGGTGGTTTTCGCCGCCGTTCATGCCCACCCCTCCATTTTCGGTTTCCTCTGTCTGGCCGTGTTCGCCTGCCTGTTGAACGCGGTCGTGAAACGCCAGCTCAAGCCGTGGTGGTGGTTGGGGGTTGTCTTAGCAGCCCTGGCGGGGGGACTGGTGGTGCCCTTTGGCCTGACTCGGCTGGGAATCGGGGCGCGGGCCACCCAAGCCGGGGACAATCTGGAGACCTTGCGGGCGCTCGCGGCCATGCTGGGCCTGAGCCAAATCTATCAAGACCCCTGGTGGCTGCCACTTCCCTTGGGTCTGCTCAGTCTGTTAGGCCTGTTTTGGTACACCGCAAAATGCCGCGACCTGCGGCTGGTGACGATTATTGCCGGGATATTGGTCCTGGTGGCGGCCACAAAAGTGCCGCTGGGGCCGCTCAGCATCCTCACCAGCCTGTGGTACGGAGCTTATGACCGTATCGGATCCGGGATTGCTGTGTTCCTGCCCGTTTTCGCGGCGGGAGCGGTGGGGGAACTCGCGGTGTTTCTGTCCCGCGCGGTGACGTCACGAGTTTCGCCGTCACGAGCTGTGCCGGTGCGTGTCGGGGTCGCCTCCCTTGCCACGGTCGTCCTCACCGGGCTGGTGGCCGCTCCGATAGCTCCACGGTTCTATCCTGACCGGGTACTGCTGGCCACTATCGCCTTCGTGCCCGGTTCCCAGTTCCACGCTCCGTGGGTGTCGAGCGAAGAATTTTCTGCCATGTCTTACCTTCAGCTGCCGCAAGACTCCCTGGTCATCGGCGATCCCTCCGCCGGAGAAGGTCTCCTGTACGCCGTCACGGGCATACCGACCTATTACCTGCAGCTGTCCGGGTCGGCCTTTGACGAAAACCGCAAGTATCTGGCCGACCACTTCCGCGAAATCGGCACGAACCCCAAGGTTTGCGCCATTATTCGCCAGGAACGCATCACCCACTACTACGCCGATGCCACGGGAGTGTCCGCAGGTGACTTTACCTACCCAGGCCTGCACAACGTGGACGTGACCAGAGGCTTCACCCCGGTCGCGCAGCTCGGCGAAGCCACGGTGTATAAAATCGAGGCCTGCGGAGCAAACTCAGCCGCGATGAAATAGACGGCGCCACCGCGCCTTGAAACCCATCGAGTTCATCCGCTCGTGCAGCAGCAAAACGGATTCGCCGACCTCTCCGAGCTGAGCGCTCAGGCGTTCTGTTTTTTCGTCAAAATAGCGCACGATTTCCTCGTTGCGCTCCCGCTGTTGGAGCTGTAGCTCCTTAAGCTCCTGGGTTAATCTTTCGTTTTCTTCTCGCAGAGCTTTGGCGTAATGTGCCAGCAAAAGAGGCTGGGCCAAAGTTTTCAAATCGGGTTGCGGACTCGGGGACGCGGTGCAGGTCAACGCTTCGCGCAGAGCCTGGTCTCGGATGATGGCGTGAAAATCATTGTGGTCCTGTGCGGCCACCACCACCGAATTGCCATCATCGCCGACAGCGTTAGCCCGGTGATGCCAGTTCGCCAAGGGTGAGTCGATGAATCCCACCGGTCCCAACAAAAGCATGCGCAGGAAAAAATCCCAGTCGGACAAAACCGGCAAATCTTCGCGCCAACCCGTGAGTTTCGGCAACGTTTCAGCGCGGAACAGCAGGGAAACCGGGGGCACCCAGTTGACCTGCAGAATGTCCTCTAAAGCAACGGTATGTTTATCTGGAGCCAGCGGGCCGCGGCGAAGTTCCACGACAGCGCTACCCTCCCGGTTTATTTCCTCGTAAACCAAGGTGGTGCGCGTAGCGACCCCAACGTAATCCGGCTTGCTATCCAGCCAAGAAACACAGTCCGTGAGGAAATCTGGTTCCCAACTATCATCGTCGTCCAACACTGCCACATAGGTCACGCCCAGTTCGCCAGCCCGGGAAAGGCCGGGATTAACCGCTGCCTCGCGGCCGCGAGACACTTCGTTGTTAATGACTTCGACCCGAGATTGCTGAGCTGCGGGCAACTGCGCTACGGCAGCCCTGACAGCCTCTGGACTGCCCGCATCGTTCACGATGAGGTGCACATAATCCTGAAACGTTTGTTCCGCGACGGTTTTTAAGACACGAGCCAGGAACAAGGGGCGGTTGTGGGTACGGGTTACGACAGCGACTTTGCTCAAGATTCCTCCTGGAATATCCAACACATTTAGTCTAACGAAACTGGGAGCTATTTGGGTAAGCCGGGTATGGCGCTGGTAGCATTGGGGCGTGGGAAAGAAGATTCTGGTTACTGGTGCTGGCGGTTACATTGGTCGGCACGTTGTCGTGAAGTTGTTAGAGCGCGGTCATGAGGTTTCAGTCATAGACCGCGTCACCTCCGGGATTGACCCGCGGGCTACCGTGGTGCAGGCGGATATTTTTTCGGGGTCGCCGACTATCTATGATGAGATTGGCCGTCCCGAAATCGTCTTGCACATGGCTTGGCGCGATGGGTTCAAACATAATTCCGCCAGCCATATCGATGACCTCGCGGCGCATATGCATTTCACCGAGAACCTCTTTAAAGGCGGCTTAAAGCACTTCGCCACCATGGGAACCATGCACGAAGTGGGTTATTGGGAAGGCGCTATCGATGAAACCGCTAACTGCAACCCTGAGTCGCTTTACGGCATTGCGAAAAATGCGTTGCGCCAGTTCACTTTCCTGACGGCTAAACAGCATGATGTTCAGGTGCAGTGGCTGCGTGCCTACTACATCACCGGTGACGATTTACGCGGTGACTCGATTTTTTCCAAACTGTTGAAAGCCGGCCAGGCCGGGCAAAAGCACTTTCCCTTTACTATGGGCAAGAACCTTTACGACTTTATCACCGTAGACGAACTGGCACGTCAGATTGCTGTTGCTGCCACTCAGGACGCTGTGGACGGCATCATCAACGTTTGCACTGGCAAACCGCAGTCCCTCGCTGAGCGTGTGGAGTCCTACATTAAGGAAAACAATCTCGACATCACCCTCGACTATGGTGCCTACCCCGACCGCCCTTATGATTCTCCGGGCGAGTGGGGAAATCCTGACAAGATTACCGAAATCCTGGCGGCCGCGGGCGAAGCCCCCATCGTTTCCTAGTGAATCAGCCAGCATTTCGTGAAAGCAACCGGGTGACCTGGGGATCGGGCTCGCCTCAGCAACAGGCAAATTATGGAAGGTGAAACATGACTGTCATGCCGGAAAACCCCAAGCGGTTCGGGATTTTCTTTTTCTATGACAAGGACGGGGTGGTCGACGACTACGTTGACACGATGGTCCTCGACATGCGGAAAAACCTTGATGAACTGTGCATTGTGGTTAACGGAGCGCTGAATCAGGCGGGTCGGGAGAAATTCGAGTCCTGGTCGGATCGGCTGATTGTGCGTGAGAACGAAGGGCTCGACGCTTGGGCCTACAAAACCGCCCTGGAAACAACCGGGTGGGACCATTTGGCGCAGTTCGATGAAGTCATCATGTTCAATGCCACGATTATGGGTCCGGTCTATCCTTTCTCAGAGATGTTCACCGAGATGAACCGGCGAGATATCGATTTCTGGGGCATCACCTGGTTTCATGAATACCCCATGGATCCTTTTGGCACGACCCCGGAAGGCTACATTCCGCGCCACATCCAGTCGCATTTCCACGCCTATCGTCGTTCCTTGATAACCGCCCAGGTGTTCCAGGACTATTGGCGCGATTTGCCAACTATCAAGGATTATGACGATTCGGTCGGGAAACACGAGATTCCCTTCACAAAGCGTTTTGAGCAACTCGGTTTTAAATCTGATGTGTATGTCAACACTGAGGATTTACAGGGCTATAACTTTGCTCCCATCATGTTTGCCCCGGTGAAAATCATTAAGGAAAAACGGTGTCCGATTTTCAAGCGCCGTTCATTCTTTCACGATTACCGTGACGTTTTGATGCAGTCAGTCGGGCAGGACACTCGTGACCTCTATGAATATCTGCGTGACCACACCGACTACGATGTGAACCTGATTTGGAACAATGCGCTGAGGACCATGAACCTCATGAACCTGGTGAACAATCTGAAGCTCACCTACGTGTTCCCCACCCGCGCGGTGAACCCGCCTAGCGTGGAAAACGCCCCCGATTTGAAAATCGCCATGGTGTTGCACGTGTATTACTTGGATATACTGCCCAAACTTTTGGCCTATGTGTCGACTATGCCTGCCGGCACTGACATCATCATCACGGTCGGCGGTGAGGAAAAAGCGGCGAAAGTTCGGGAAGCGACCCAGGACCTTCCCTACAACGTGATTATTCGCCTCATCGAGAATCGCGGCCGCGACGTGTCCGCGCTGCTGGTGGGGGTCAAAGACATCATCAATGATTACGACCTGGTGTGCTTTGCCCACGACAAGAAAGTCACCCAGCTGAGCCAGGGCTCGATTGGTGACGGTTTTGCGTTGAAGTGCTTTGAGAATATGTTTGCCACCAGGGAATACGTGGCCAACCTGATTGATAAGTTCCGTCAAGAGCCACGCTTGGGAATGATGTTCCCACCACCCCCGAACCATGCGGACTACTTCGCGCCCTACATCTATACGAGTTGGGGCTTGAACTATGACAATACCGCGGAACTTCTCAACGATTTGGGATGCCATGTCCCCCTGTCGAAACACGTTGAGCCCATTGCCCCACTGGGTACCATGTTTTGGTTCCGTCCTGCCGCCTTGGCTCCGCTGTATGACCGGGACTGGCAGTGGGAGGATTTCCCGCCCGAACCCAACAACACTGACGGCACCATCTTGCACGCGATAGAACGGGCTTATGCCTACGTAGCGCAGTCTGCCGGCTACTTTTCCGCGCACTGTTTCTCCGATGAGTTCTCGCGTATCGAACTGACCAATTTGGCGTTTTACGTGAAAAACATGAACCATGACGAAAAGCTGCCATTCACAGTCTTTGGCAAGGGGAAACTGTACGTGCGGGTGTTGCGGAAGCTCCTGCCACGCCACACTTATGTTGAGATTCGCCGGAAATACCGGGAACGCATGGATCGGAAGCGCGGTCTATGAACGAAACCAGCGGCCTTTCAGAAGTTTCCCCGACCAGTTCAGATTCTCCGAACTCCCGTGAACCCGCCAAAAAGAAGCGGCTGTTCTATTTGGATTTCGTCCGAGCTTTCAGTGTTTTGCTGATTTTGTTGACGCATTTCAACAATCCTTTTTTCACCGCCTCGGGATGGATTATTACCAATCACCCGTTCCATATTTATGTTGGCGACTTGGGTGTTTCCCTGTTCTTGATGATTTCTGGCACTGCCCTGACGGTGACTTACCGGCGTCCCCTCGATTTAAAACTGTTCTTTAAGAAACGTTTTTTGGGTATCTACCCCATGTTTTGGATTGCCTACGCGGTTTTCTTTACGCTGCGGTTCCTGGTGTACAGGGCAAATGTAGGCCCGCTGCCTTACCGGTCTTTTCCGCTGACGATTATGGCCATGGACGGCCTCGTGGCTAACTTCGGGGTGCCGACCATGTACCTTTTGGGGGAATGGTTCCTCGGATTCATCGTAATCTTTTATCTGGTCTTTCCCCTCATGCTGTGGGGGGTGCAAGAGCATCCGTGGGCGACTGCTGTGCTCGGTCTGGGGATATACGCTGCCGCGATGATTTTCTGGCAACTGCACCCGCTGCCCTACTCAACGGCGGTATTGTTGCCGTTCCGCATCCCAGAGCTGCTGTTTGGCATGTACTTTGCCACCTACTGGAAAAAGGTCTCCCCGTGGGCGCTCATTCCCGCGGTCGGTATCTTGATACTCGCAGCGTTTTGTTTCGCGGAAGTTCCCGACCGCCTGGCGGTGACCTTGGTGGGCATCTCGGCTTTCACGGTTCTGGTGTTCGTCGGCAAATACCTGGAAGTCTGGGGCGTTACTCAGATTGTGAACTGGATTTCGAAATACTCCTACGCCATCTTCCTGGTTCACCACGTGATTATCGCGGAGGCGTTTAATCGTTTTCCGATTCAAGATTTTTCACAAGGGTGGAAGTACGTGGCTTTCCTGGTGCTCTGTTTGCTGTCGGGGGCGGTCGGGTTCGTTTTGTTCCATGTTCATCGGCTGATTATGAGCCTGATTCGGAAAATCCGCCGCCAGGCGCGTTCCGCCTCATAACCGTGTGAACACTGGCTTGATTGGGTCAGCTGGCGGTAAGCTAAGCGTTTGCCTCCGGCTCGCCTGAATCCTCAGAGTTGTCCTCGCCGGTCATCCGGGTCCAATAGTCCGTATCACGCGTGGGCAGTTCCAGCATCGGTTGTGGCGGGGTCAAGTTCGCAAAATGCGAACCCAGCGTCACGATGCCCGCCGACTCCATTCCCGCCCAGGGAGCGACCTTGAACGCCACAGCCTTTTGCCAGGCATCAATGATGTTTGTCAGTTCGAAATTCTGGATTGAAGCCGAGAGATAATATGCTCCGGCGCGCAGCGGCAAACGGGGGACGGCAATGTCAATATAGCCAGTTCCTTTCGGAATCGACTGTGGCACGTACCCATCGTCCAGGGAGGTGTATCCCCAGACCCAGACCCCTTCGCGGGTGTCGATAGAAGCCCCGAAGACAGGACGCTTAATCGTCTCTTTGGCTTCATAATGGATGCGCATCGTGACCTTTTCATTAGTGTGGACGCGCACTCCTTGGCTGACTTGCTGCGCTTGGCGAGAGCTATCCGGGGATTCGCCCAATAATTCGAGCTTGGTGATTTGGGCTTCGCCCGAACCAAAACGGACTCCGCCGCCTTCGACTTTTTCGGCGCCGTGGGCGGTGTTGGCGTAGCGATCGACCACGTCCATAGCGTTGCCGACAGCCACGATTTTGCCGTTATTCAGCCAAGCCGCTTGACTGCAGAAGGTGCGCATCTGATCCAGAGCGTGAGAAACGACCACTACGGTGCGCCCTTCGTCGTGGAACTGGGTGAACTTGTCGAGACATTTTTCCTGGAAATCCAAGTCCCCTACCGCCAGGATTTCATCGACCAGCAGGATTTCGGGTTCCACGTGGATAGCTACCGAAAAACCCAAACGCACGTACATACCGGAGGAATAGTTCTTAACCGGCTGGTCAATGAAACGCTCTACCCCGGAGAAATCCACGATTTCGTCAAATTTACGGTCTATCTCGGCACGGCTCATACCCAGAATCGTGCCATTCAAATAGATGTTTTCCCGCCCGGTCAGTTCGGGGTGGAAACCGGATCCAACCTCCAGCATGGCTGCCATGCGTCCGTGAGAAGTGATGCTGCCCTGGTTGGGGGCGAGAATCTTGGCGATGCACTTTAACAGGGTGGATTTGCCCGAACCGTTTTTGCCGAGCAGGCCGAAAGTGGAACCCACCGGAATCTCTAACGACACATCTTGCAGGGCTTGAAACTCTTCAAAACGATTTTTGCGCCCCGACAGCAGCCGGCGTTTCAAGGACTGATTGCGGTCGTGATAGACGCGAAACGTTTTCGAGACGTTTTCAACCTTGATAGCGATTTCCGGGTCATGGGGGGAGACAGCGGATGGCATCAGATTTCCTCCACGATTCGAGCCTGGAACTTTCGATAGATGAGGATACCGAACAGCAGGTTCACCAGGGTCCAGGCGATAGAGCCTAGCCAAACTTCCAGCGGCGGGGCGGTGAAGTCATAGAAAACAGCCCGGTACGCTTCCAAAAGCAGCTCGGCAGGATTAATGCGAAAGATAATGTCCAAGGGCAGCGGCTGACCGTTGAAACTGATTCCTTTTTCATACAGGGAATCCTGGGCCGCTACCAGCATCGAGAGCGGGAACACGACCCCGGAGGCGTACATCCAAACCTGGGTAAAGATTTCCCACAGGTGGGAAATATCGCGGAAATAAACGGTGGCAATCCCTAACATGAGCGCTAAACCGGTTCCAAAGGCCGCGGTGATGATTAATACCGGCACCAGGAAAGGCACGTACAGGAACACGAGCGGCCCTCCCACCAGGGCGCACACGATCAGCAAGGCCAGCAACTCGAACAGGAAATTAAACGTTTGCGCCAGCGTCGAGGCCAGAATCAAGACGTAGCGGGGGAAATACACTTTCGTCAGCAGCCCGGCATTGGACATAAAAGCGTTCATGCCATTGAGAATGACTCGCGACAAATACCCCCAGCACAGCACTCCAATCCCGATGTACAGGGCGAAGGACTGCACGTGAGAGTTGATTCCGGGCTCGACACCGCCGCGGAAAATAACCCCAAAAATCGCGGCGTACACCGCGATTGTCGCCAAGGGGTTAATCAGGGACCACAGCCTTCCCAACGCCGTGCCCTTGTACTCAGCAGAAATCTCTCTTTTTGCCAACACCCAAACCAGAGCCATGGTGTGGCGAAACTCGGATTTCTTCACAGCTGGGGGAGTGGGACTGGTGTCTGATTTACTCAAGAGCGCCTCCGTCAATCCAGTGGCACAGTCTCGCAATGCCTTCCTGCAAACTTATCTTCGGTTCCCATCCGAGTTCCCGGCGAGCCGCGGAAATATCGGCCCATCCGGCGCGAACGTCGCCTTCCCGGAATTCTCCGGTGATTACCGGTTCGGGAGCCCCGTAATAGGTTGCGGCGGTTTGCGCGAGTTCCAGTATAGTGGTGGCCACACCGGTGCCGATATCGTAGGCATACCGGTTCGTGCCTTGGTCGATGCCCGCCATAATTGCGGCCACAGTGTCCTCTATATAGACAAAATCGCGGATGATGGCTCCGTCTTCGTAGACCGGCAGGGCTTTCCCGGCTTTGGCCCATCGCGTAAACATGGACACAATCCCGGTGTAGGGATTAGTCAAGGACTGCCCCACTCCGTACACGTTTTGGAGCCGAAACTTGACGAACTCGGTTCCCATCGAGCCGCACCACGAGGTCAAAAGGTTTTCCTGGCAGAGTTTCGTGGCGGCGTACACGTTGGCCGGGCTGGGGTTCACCTCGTGAGAACTCTGGGCTGTAGGTTTCAGCCCAGCAAAATCCCACTGTTGGGCGGCCAGCATCTGGTGGGTGCGCATTCCCGGATAACGGAAGTTTCCTTCCTGATCCCGCCAACGTCCTTCGCCGTACACAGCCCGTGAGGACGTCAAAATAATTTTTTGCGGAATCGCCTCGCGCCGTGCCAAAGCATCGGTCATCTGGGTGGTGCCCAGCACATTGGTGCGAGAGTGCCGGGTCGCTTCGCGCAGAGACTGCCCCGTACCGGTCTCGGCCGCGAGATGAATGATGACTTGGGGCTGGAAATCTTGCAGCAAGCTATCCCATACCGCCGCATCCGCCACGTCCCCGACCACCAACTGAACACGAGGGTCGAGCGCCGCCGGGCGAACCTGCTGAGCATGAACCTGAGGCTGGAGGTTGTCCAGGGCAACCACGCGGTCAAAACGTTCAGCGAGCGGCCGGGACAGTGCGCACCCGATAAACCCCGCTCCGCCTGTGACCAGGCAACCATTCGACATAACTATTTTCCCCTTGAATTTTTGGACCCACTCAGTCTAGCAAGTCATACTCCAGGCCGAGAACTTTGCGGGCTAACCCCCTCGGTAAACCGGCTAGAGGCGGGCCAGAGATAACCGGGGGCGGTAGACTTTTGCACAGAGATGGTTTTAAAACCCACCCTGGCCAAGGTAGGCTGGAAAGCGTTGAAATAAAGGAGGAACTTCATGCACGTTTTGGTCACCGGCGGAGCCGGTTTCATTGGCGCTAACTTTGTCCACACGACTGTGGAGGATTACCCGGATGCCACCGTGACGGTGTTGGATAAGCTGGGCTATGCCGGTAACCCGGACTCGATTGCGGGGCTGGATCGGGTGAACCTGGTGGTCGGTGACCTGGCCGACCGCGACCTGGTGGACTCCCTCGTGCAGGAAGCTGACCTGGTCGTTCACTTTGCTGCCGAGTCCCACAACGACAACTCGCTGGTCGATCCTTCGCCGTTTATTTATTCCAACCTGGTGGGCACCTTCCATATCCTCGAGGCCTGCCGGAGTCACCACGTGCGCCTCCACCACATCTCGACTGATGAAGTCTATGGCGACCTGGCGCTAGACGACCCCCACAAGTTCACCCCCGAAACGCCCTATTGGCCCTCCTCACCCTACTCGGCCTCAAAAGCGGGGTCCGATATGCTGGTGCGCGCCTGGGTGCGTTCCTTCGGGGTGGAAGCGACCATTTCCAACTGTTCAAACAACTATGGCCCTTATCAGCACGTGGAAAAGTTCATTCCCCGCATGATCACAAACCGCATCGACGGGGTGCGCCCGCGCCTGTACGGCGATGGCTTGAATGTGCGCGACTGGATTCACGTGCTGGATCACAATACGGCAGTGTGGGCGATTATTGAGAAAGGACGCTTGGGCGAAACCTATCTGATTGGCGCCAACGGTGAGAAAAACAACCTGGAAGTCGTGCAAACTCTGAACCGGATGATGGGATTCCCCGAGGACGACTTTGACCATGTTAAGGATCGTCCCGGCCACGACCGGCGCTACGCGATTGACAACACGAAGCTGTGTCAGGAAACTGGTTGGACTCCGCGGTTTACCTCGTTTGAGGAGGGGCTGCGCGACACCATCGACTGGTACACCGCCCACGAGGACTGGTGGCGTCCGGCAAAGGAAGCAACTGAGGCTAAATACGCTCAGCAGGGCCACTAGACGGAGCCGCTGTAGCTATTTTGCGATTAAATCGGGGTTGCTGGTCATATAGACCAGCAACCCCGATTTAATCCCCGATTTCTGACAAGTCGGGGCGTTAGGCTTCCAGCAGCCCCAGCAGGTAGTCTCCGTAGCCGGATTTGCGTAGCGGCTCGGCGCGTTCGGCCAGCTCCGCGTCGCTCAAAAATCCCCGACGCCAAGCGGCTTCTTCGGGGCAGCCCACTTTCAGGTCCTGGCGTTTTTCGACGGTTCGCACGAAAGCAGTCGCGTCCGCCAGGGAATCAAAAGTCCCGGTGTCCAGCCAGGCCGTGCCGCGTGGCAGGACCTCGACCTGCAGTTTCCCAGCTTCGAGGTAAACCCGGTTGACGTCCGTAATCTCGTATTCCCCGCGGGCGCTGGGTTTCAAATCGCGGGCAATCCCTACCACGTCATTGTCATAGAAATACAGACCCGGCACGGCATAGTTTGACTTGGGCTGCGCGGGTTTTTCTTCAATAGAAATGGCGCGGAAGTTTTCATCGAACTCCACCACGCCGTAAGCCTTGGGGTTGTGGACATGGTAGGCAAATACAGCCCCGCCATCTATGCCCTTAAAGCGCTGCAGCTGGTCGCCCATGCCGGGACCATAGAAAATATTGTCGCCCAGCACCAGGGCGGCTTCTTCCGAACCGATGAAGTCCGCTCCCAGCACGAACGCCTGAGCCAGGCCGTTGGGGACCTCTTGCACCTGATATTCCAGGTGAATCCCGAACTGGGAGCCGTCGCCGAGCAAACGGTGGAAAGACGGGGCATCGTGCGGGGTGGTGATGACCAGGACGTCTTGAATCCCGGCCAGAATCAAGGTCGTCAAGGGGTAGTACACCATCGGCTTGTCATAGACCGGCACCAGCTGTTTCGAGGTGCCCAAAGTGATGGGATGCAAACGAGTGCCGGACCCGCCGGCCAAAATAATTCCACGCATGAAACCAAGCCTACCAACCAAAAGCCTCCCGAAATGACTTATGAACGGCGAAAACCTCCCTAAAATTAATCCCAAGCAAACGAAAGGGGAAATGCCGTGGAGCGCATCGGAGGGATTGAGAAACGTTACGCCTGGGGCTCGGATACGGCTATCCAGGAGCGCTTTGGCATCGGTACGCCCGGTCAGACGCTGGCAGAAGTGTGGTTCGGTGCTCACCAGCTGTCGCCCTCGGTCCTGCTCGACGCGTCGGGTCAGCCCGAGGAGGACCCCTTGACTTTGGAGGACTGGATTGCGGCTGACCCCGTGGGCACTCTGGGGGCTTCGGTGGTGGAGCGCTTTGGACCGCGCTTGCCCTACCTGATGAAGTTCATCGCCCCGAAACGCCCGCTGTCCCTGCAGGTCCACCCGGACCGGGAGCGTGCCGAAGCCCGCTACAAAGCCGAGGAATTGGCGGGTATCCCGCTGGATTCCCCGCAGCGACTGTACAAGGACCCCAACTATAAACCCGAACTCATCTATGCGATCACGAAGTTCGAGGCGCTGGCGGGGTTTCGGGCGCCCCGGCGCATCATCGAAATCTTCGCTGACTTGGACACGGAGCTAGCGGTGCAAATCGTGTCTATGCTGCGGGACAATACGTCTCCTGAGGGTATCCGCACGGTGGTGGATCGGCTCTTGTCTCCGCATACGACCCCACAAGCGGCGCAGGTCGAGGCCACGGTGGCGGCGATGACGGACCGCCTACAGGCGGGGACTTCACCTTCCGTGCGCGTGGACCGTACTGTGATGGGTTTGGCGCGTTCCTATCCGGGAGATGCCGGAGCGGTGGTGGCAGCGATGCTGAACCCGGTGACTCTGCGGCCGGGGGAAGTACTGTTTACGCCTCCTGGCGGGATTCACGCTTACCTGTCCGGGCTGGGGGTGGAAGTCATGGCCAGCTCGGATAACGTGTTGCGGGCGGGGCTGACTGAAAAACACGTGGATTGTCAGGAACTGTTGAACTGCCTGGATTATGTCGCCGCCCCGCCGGTACGCATCGCCCCGGAGTGGGTGACGGAATCGACCCAGGTGTTCTATGCCCCGGTGGACGATTTCGAGTTTTCCGTGACCCGCCTGGACGGGCGGGAACTGGCGCTGCCCGGTCACGGCGGACGGCTGATTCTATGCCTCGAAGGCACTCCGACCTTGCGCGATGGAGCGACTGCCGGTTTGGTGCTGCATCCGGGAGAAGTCGTGTTTGTGCGGGCGGATAAGGTCCCGGTCTACGCCGCCGGGACCGGGGTCGTGCTCCAGACCGACATCCCTTGAGGCGAGCCAGCAATTAGTCCCAAACCTGTTTTTGTGGCAAACGTTCCACGGGCGTGTCGAGCCTATGTGACATATCTCACATTTGCGTTCAAGCTGTGCAATTGGTGGATTTTCGCATACTTGAGCCAAACGTGGCACCTGAAACCACTTGAACTATTGAATCACACGCGTGTAACTTAGAGGTAACGCTTTTGGTGTCCCTGAGACGCGGCGCCAAATTTACAGAAGTTGTCAGAGCGAATGAGGTGAAGGGTCCTTGTGGAATCTGTTTGGTGAAGGCGATCTCGATTTCGCTGATGCAACCCCAGAGATTGACGAAATTCTCAACGGACCGCTGGCCTGGCAGGCTCAGGCACTGTGTGCGCAAACCGACCCGGAGGCTTTTTTCCCGGAAAAGGGCGGTTCGACCCGTGAAGCGAAAAACGTTTGCTCTCGCTGCCCGGTCAAGGCCGAGTGTCTGCAATACGCGCTGGAAAACGACGAACGCTTTGGAATCTGGGGCGGTTTGTCCGAGCGGGAACGTCGTCGTATGAAGCGTCGTGCGTCCTGACCTCAATAGGGACGTAATATCCTTAACTCTGTGCGCACTGCAGTTACCGCCCTCATCGTCACTTCCGGGGAGACACCCTACCTGGCGGCGACCCTTTTGGCGGTGTCTCGGCAAACCCTGGCGCCACAGCAAGTGTTCGTCATCGATGTTTCCAGTTCCGGAGTGGCTCATCGTTCCGGCACGAAAGTCCTGAAAACTCCCGGCGCCCCCAACTTGGGCGAGGCGCTGCGCCAAGCCAAAGCTCAGCCCGATTTCCCTACGCCCGCTCCGGGAAAACCTCACGCCCTGTGGATTTTGCATGACGACTCCGCCCCGGCTCCTTCCTGTCTGGCTGAACAGCTGAAAGTCCTGGAATCTGGCTCATCCATCAAAGTCGTCGGCGCGAAACAGCGGTTGTGGGACAAAGCCAATCAAATCGTGGAGGTTGGCATTCGCGCTACCCGTTCCGGGCGGCGCTTGCAAGAAATGGACACCGGCGAGGTTGACCAAGGTCAATATGACGGCCGCGAGGACGTGCTGGGCGTGGGCACGGCGGGAATGCTGGTGGACTGGGAAACGTTTTGCCGCCTGGACGGTTTTGACCCGTACCTGGGCCCTTTCGGCGATGGTCTGGAGTTTTCCCGGCGGGTACACCTGGCCGGGTATCGGGTCGTGGTGGCACCGCGCGCTGTGGTGTATCACAAGATGGCGGGCTACTTTGGGCTGCGCGGTCCCGATGGGGGGCGTCCCGCCCGTTCCGCCCGCAGCTTCGACCCCACCGGGCGCGACGTGGAAGCCAACGGCAAGCTGGAGTCCGATGCGAAGCGTTCCTTTACCGCCCGGCGTACCGCTCAGCTGCACAACTGGATGGTGGCGGCGCCCTGGTGGCTGTTTATCTTCCTCCCGCTGATTGTTCTGGTACTCGGCCTGCTGCGGTTTTTCTGGCGTATCCTCACGAAAGAGCCCAAGCTCGCGGCCGGAGAACTGCAATCCACCCTGGTGACGGTGTTCCGGCCTTTTGCCGCGTGGCAATCCCGGCTGCGGCGGGTGCGTCAATGCAAATTGAGTCCCCGCACTTTGCGGCCCCTTCAGGTGAAATCTTCCCAAATCCGCCAAGCCAAAACCACGGCCCGGCGTGTCGCCAAAGACCAGCGCCGCCCGCAAATCGCGGACGCGGCAGCGCGGCGCAACTTTTATACCGAAAAGGCCGTGGATCGCACTCTTGTGTGGGTCGTTGCTGCTGCCCTGACCCTGATAGGGCTGTTGGGCTGGCGTTTCGCCATCGGCGGGGTGTCCGGCGGAGCGCTGGCGAACCTGCCGGTGAACGACCAGGATTTTTGGGCCGACCTCATCTCCGGGTGGATTCCCGCCGGTCTGGGCTACGGTTCGGCGGTCGGGGCGGTGGACCCCCTGGGTCTGGAGGTGGCGAGCCTGGGCCAAATCGCGGGTTTCGTAGGGGTAAAAGGGTCGGTGGTGCTGGCGGTTTTGCTCTTCGTAACCCTGCCGCTGGCCTGGCTCAGCGCGTGGTGGGCTACCGGGGTTCTCACTGATTCCCGCACGCTGCGTGCCCTGGCTGCCCTCTCCTGGGCCTTGAGTCCGAATTTGCTGGTTAGTATGGGTTTGGGGCAGTTGCCGGTGTGGGTTTTGGCGGTGAGTGTGCCCCTTTTCGCCGGTTCTCTAGCTCGTGGCACCGGGATGCCGGTGTCCCGCACCGTGATGGGAGAAATCGAACCGGTCACGGTCAACGTGCATTCCGCTGCGATTATCCAGGTCGGCATCGCCGCCCTCACCGGTTTCCTGACGGTGAGCGCGGCCGTGATCATGGTCATTCCGGTGGTATTCCTGGTGGGAATGGCGATGCTGAAAGGGGTCGCTAACCCGCTTTTTGCCGAGGCGCAAACCGAGGCGCCAGACCCGGGCTGGAGCCCAATTCCGGCCCGGCTGCGCCTGAAAGCCGTCCACGCCCTGATTGTGCTGGCTCCGGCTGTTTTGTTGGCGGTGCCCACGGTCGTGCGCACAGTCGGTACTCCCGCCCAATGGCCCCTGTGGCTGTCCAGTCTGTCAGTGCCACTGTCCACCCCGAGGCCGAACTGGTGGGATTTACTCGCAGCCTGGCCGGTGGACGTGGCGGCGACGTCTCTGCCTATTGCTCTGCCCGGCTGGCAACTCCTTGCTTTCCTGCCCCTGGCTTTGCTGCTGCTGACCGTGGTGGCCGGGGTGATTATTCCGGGCCATTCCACCGGGGCGCAATGGAGTCTGCTGTTCGCGCTGGGCGGTCTGGCGACGGCGTGGCTGGCGAGCTCCACCCCGGTTTCCGTCTCTGGAGCCAACGCCGTGTGCGCCTGGGGCGGGCCGGGATTAGCATTGTTTCACGCGGGATTAATCACTTCCGCCCTGTTCTCGGTGGGGCGTCTGCAGCTGACGATGCCGGCGGAGATAGCAAACTGGAGCAACCGCAGTGTCCAGGCCGTGGTGGCTGTGGCGGTACTGATTCCGGTTTTGGGGGCCACTCCGATGCTGGTGAACCAGATGGTTACGCCCGGCGCGTCCGATTTCAACGCGCTGGCAACTTTTCGGGATGTGAGCCTCCCCGCCACGGTCGCCCAAGGTCAGTCCTCCCCGCGCCACCTGCGCGCCCTGAACCTGGAGGTCACCAGCGCTCCCAACCAATCCACCCTGGTGACGGCCGGTTTATGGCGGGACTGGCGCGACACGACTTTTGAGGCTTCCCCCTACCTGAAACTGAAAAACTACCGCAACGTGACCGGTTCGCGTACCCCCGATGCGGCTGACGCGGTGCTGCAGGCTACGGTGGCGTCGGTGCTGGGAGGCTCCACCCCGAAGCTGGGAGAGCAGCTCGCCCAGCTCGATGTGAACTTCATCATCGTGCCCCGCAGTAAGGACGCGGCGACCACCACCCTAATCAACACGTTGGACTCGGCCGCACCGCTGGAACGGATTACCACCACGGAGGCCGGCACGGTGTGGCGTCTGGTCGATTCCGCTGCGGTCAGCGTGGCTCGGGTCGCCCCGGCTCAGTGGAAGGGGGGGCATCCCTCCTGGCCGACCGGCGAAGTGACGGCGCAAGCGCTCAACGTACGGGGCGGAAAAACCCACGTCGAGGCGGGTCCGGCCGGGCGGCTGCTGGCCTTCAGCGAACGCGCTGATAGCAGCTTTACGGTGCGATTCAACGGCAAAATCATAGAACCGGTAGATTCGGGCCAGTGGAATGCGCTTTACCAGTTGCCTCCCAATCCCGGCACCGTGACCATCACCTATGCATATCTTCCTTACCAGTTGTGGGGCGCGGCGTTGCTACTGTCCCTGCTGATTGCCCTGGCTGCGGCCCTACCGCTGCGTCGGGTGTCGGAGGTGAGATTGTGAAACTGGAAACCATCGAAGATTCGCTGCCAGAGATGGAGTCGCCAGAGGTGGGGTCGGCTGGTTCTCGTTACGTGGCGGTCAGTCGCTGGGATGGGGTGCGTTGGTTCCTGGCCACCCTGATGGTCATTACCGTGTCGGGCCTGGTGGTCGCCGTTGGTTTGACCCGACCGGCAGCCGTCCAGAAGCCTCGCTACGGCGAGCCCGTGCCGGTGCCTCCCGGCCAGATTACCCTGGCTTGTCCTCAGGTGCCGCCCACGATCAACCCCGCGGCAGTCGATGGTGCCGGCAATCCGCTGGCGCCGCCCAAAATTGCGGGGTCGATGACTTCCACCGTGTTGGCGCGCACTGACCGAGTCCCAGAGAAGGCGGTGTACCAGCCTTTGGGTTCGTTAGGCCCCGCCCCGCAACCCGCCGCTGCGACACCGGAGGAAACGGACTCGAGCAAAACACATCGTGCCGAGGGGACGCACTCAGCGGCGGATGACAGCGAAGAAGTGGCGCCGCCTCCAGAAAATCCCCGCAACGACCTGGACTTGACCCCGAAATCGGCGATGCTTTACGGCAGTTTTTCCACTCCGGTCAGCGGTTTCCTCACCGCCCAGCCGTGGGATGGCAAAGTGGCCCTAGCCGGGGCGGATATCGAACAGTCAGTTTCCTCAGGAGACTACCGCGGCCTGGCCAGTGCGTCCTGTCAGCCGGCGCAGCTGGAATCTTGGCTGGTCGGCGGGTCGACCGAGGTCGGGGAATCGAGCGTCCTGCAGTTGATGAACCCCTCGGCCAATACGGTTGACGCCAAGGTAGAAGTGTGGGGCGACACCGGGAAACTCGATTTCCCCCGCGGAGACAAAATCAGCGTCCCCGCCCACCAGCTGCAGGCCATTCCTTTGGAATCCCAGGTGGGAGGCACCCAGCGCCTGGTAGTGCGGGTCACCGCGAACGGAGCCGGTCTGGCATCTTCGCTGATGACACATAGTTTGCTGGGTTTGACTGCGGGGGGTGTCTCGCTGGTGCACGCCTCGACCCTGCCCCACACCACCCAGGTCATTCCCGGCGTGGCGATGGACGGGAGTCTCGGCGCAGTACGCCTGTTGAATCCCGGTGCGGATTCGGCGCGAGCCACCATTGAAGTCGTGAACGAAAACGGCCGTTTCCCGCTGCCGGGGGGCAAAGACCTCGATTTGGATCCTGGCGCAGTGCTCGATTTCACGCTGGGTGGCCTGCAGCCGGGCAACTACGCAGTCATCGTCAACGCCACCCAGCCCGTAGCGGCCGGGGCGGTGGTCTATCGGCAAGGCTCGGTTTCCGCCACCGACCCGGATAAATTCGTGCGTGACCTGGCGTGGCTGCCTGCTCTTTCCACCGGCGGAGGAGTGGTGATGGGACCCGCCGCGACACAGCGCCAGCTGCTGGTGACGAACCTTAACGCCGAAAATATGGAATACCGGGTTGCCGGAGCCACCCACGTCATCAACGCCATGACGACTGTGGTCGTGCCCCTCCAAGAGGAGCTTCCGCAACTGGTGGAGGCTCCCGACCTGTATGTAACTCAGCTGGTCACCACTAATCTGGGGGATGGCGACGGGATTGATGCCCTGGAACCGATTCCTGACCTGTCCGTATCCAGCCAAATCTACGTCCACCTCACCAGCTAACCACGCTGCTGACGGGCGAGAAACCGCGACCCCGCGAAGCAAGGGCAAACGCCGCGAAAATACCGGTCAGTTCGGCTCTAAATCCCGTACCGGGAACCGGATACTGCGGAAAGTTTTTTCTCCAGTCGGGACTGAATCGCTTTGTTCGTGTGGTATTCGGCGTCTCGGCGCAACACCAGGACCGCCGCAATGAATCGTTCCGGGTCTGTGCCGGGGGGAGGCGGCGGATATACCTGGTTCAAAAGGGCGGTGGCCAGCGTTTGCGCCGCCTGCTGGCGGTGGAGGGGGTCCATCTTGGTGGCGCTTTGCAGGAACCGGCGCGCTGTCACGGTGGTAACCCCGTCCAGCTCACCGACATTGGCCTCGCTGGCCCACTGGGCAAGTTCCGGAGCCAGCAGCAACGGTCGGCGGGTCAGCCCGGAAGTCTCGGAAACGGCGTAGGTTCCAGCGAAAATATCCCCGATACGTTTGCCTCTGCGGTTCGTCCACGCCGCGATAATGGCCCCGGCTCCTGCTGTCGCCCACAACTCGCCCAAACCAATCAAGGTACGCACGAACGCGTGGCGCAACGTGATAGGACCGCCGTCGTCACGGACTATGCGCGTCCCCACGATGAAACGCCCTAGTGACTTCCCGCGAGTCAGAGTCTCTACCGTCATCGGCACCAAGAACAGCCACAGCGCCGTGACTATCGAAACCAATGCGGCGACTTGTGCCTCATTGGAAAAATACATGAAATCGTCACTTTCATCATGCAGACTCAGTATCAGGAACAGCACCTCGTAGGTGATAATCATCCCTAAAATGATGGCGATGGCATCAATAATGGCCGAAACGACACGCAAAAATAACGAAGCCGGCTGCACCAGCAAAGCGATGGCTTCGCCGGTGATGACCACGTCGGGCCGAATTTTCGTTCCGCTAAATTGTTCCATTAAGTATAAATTAGCAGCATGGACATCGATGCGTATACCGCAGGGCGAGCTGAGGACTGGTCGCGCCTGGCTCAACTGAACCGGAAACGCCGTCTGAGCGGGGCGGAAATCGATGAATTGATGGGCTTGTATCATCGAGCCAGTGCGGACTTGGCGACCATCACTTCCGTGCCGACCGACCCGGATGTTGTGCTGAATCTGACGAATCTGGTGTCCACGGCACGAGGGCGTATCGGGGGGACGCGCCGCACGTTTCGGGAGTCTGTTGGCGGGTTCTTTACCGTGACTCTGCCCCTGGCGCTGTATCGTATCGGGCCGGTTTTCCTGGTGCTCACGGCTCTGTCACTCATTACCGCCGTGTTCACCGGTTTTTGGGTCTACACCCATCCGGAGACTCTGCTGGCTCAGCAATCTGAGATGCAACTGCGCCAATACGCCGAGGATTCTTTCAAAGCCTATTATTCAAACTATCCGGCTCCGGATTTTGCCGCCCAGGTGTGGACGAATAACGCGACGATTGCCGTCCTGATGGTGGCCCTGTTCTTTACCGGCGCCTATCCGGTCTACCTGTTGCTGACGAACTTCGCCAATGTGGGAGTCGCCGGGGCCATCATGGCCAAGTACGGTGACTTGGGAATTTTCTTTGGGTTGATTACGCCCCACGGGCTGCTCGAGCTGTCCTGCATTGTCTTGGCTTGCGCCGCGGCCTTGCGGCTGTTCTGGGCGCTGTTTGTGCCCGGTGAGAATCCGCGCATGGTGTCCCTAGCGCGGGCGGGCCGCCAGTTCGGGCCGGTAGCGGCGGGTTTGATTATCCTGTTGGGGATTTCGGGCCTGGAAGAAGCGTTCTTGACTCCGTCTGCGTTGCTGACTCCCGTAAAGATTGCCGTGGCGGCGGTGGTCTATGTGGCCTTGGTGACATGGGTGGTGTTTTTCGGTCGGCGGGCGCTGCGGGCGGGCCTGAGCGGGGACCTGGAGGAATCGGCCGCCGGCTACGTGGACTAAGTGTGGGACACGACCGTAGTGCCGATGCTTATCAGGTCATAAATCGCTTTGGCATCCGTCACGCTCAGGTTCACGCAACCGTGAGAGCCTTTTTCAGGTGTATAGACGAAAGTGGAGCGCCACGGTGCCCCGTGTAGCGCAAAATCTCCCGAAAAGTATGAAATCCACGGGGCTGTCTCACTGTAGGGGCCGTCAAATCCCACCCCGGTCATGGTTTGCATTTCCAGCTTGGCGTACACCTTGTAAACCCCTTGCACCGTGGGGGCTTGGGCGTGGCCGTCCACCGCGGCCACCGGTCCGTAAATGACTTTCGTCCCGTCATAGACGGCAGTAGTGTGGTTCGTCAGGTTCACATCGACCCACCGTTCTTGTGGCTGGGGCGCGTAGGGCAGCGCCGGGGCCGGAACGACGGTGTCGTCAAAACCGCCTTGGCGGGCAGACAACTTCGTGGCGACTTCCACGTTACCTGTTTTTTTGTCCAGGGCCTTGGCGATGCGCGAAACCAAACTGTCCGGTTTGTCCACGACCGCGCCGTCAACCGGGTCTTTGAGTAAACGTACCAGGTGGCCGTCGCTGTCCACCTGCCGGTTTCCGTTCACGGCGGGTTTATCGACTTGGGCGATGCAGGAACTCACCCACTGAGTGATTGCGTCAGTGCTAAAGCGGGGTGGGGGCAGGGGTTGCGAACTGAGCTGCTTGACCGGTTGGGGGACCGGATGTAGCCAGGAGCAAACCTGGTCAGGCTTTGCCAAAAAGCTGTTGTCGCCGAGGCGTAGAGTGACGTTGCGCTGGCACGCCGAGTCTCGCGCCGCGCTGATTTGGGCGGACTGGTCCTCATTCCAAAGCGGCGTGTAGCCAAATGCGAGCCAGCCGCCTCCGGCCACCACCAGCAACGTGGCCGCGGCCGCGAGCCATCTGGGGTTGGTCGCCAACGACCGACGCCGGTGTTGCGGCGTCAGATGCGTGGGGCGATAGAGGAAGCTCATTCGTGGAACCTTTCGAAAAACCTAGATAACCCCAGCCCGGTGGATGACCACCGGGGTGCCTACTCGCGCCCAGTCGAACAGCTCCTTAGCTTTCGCGGGCTTCAAGTTCACGCAGCCGTGCGACCCCCCATAGTTCGTTTGCACCCAGTTCCAGCGGGTATAGGTGCCATGTACGGCGTAGCCGCCGTGGTAGTACATGGTCCACGGACTCCAGGTGTCGTAAGGGCCGTCCCAGGCTTTTTCGTTCTTCATGTGGGCGTTCACCAGTTTGGTTTGGATTCGGAAAATTCCCGGATGAGTCGGGGAGGGCAGCGATCCGTGGACTGCCTCGACCGGTCCCCACACGACTTTGTCGCCAACCCACGCTGCCACGGTGTGGTTTGTCAGGTCGATGCTGATGAACTTTTCTCCGGGTTTGGCGTTGTAGGGCGGGCGGGGAAGGTTTTGGTCCACCACGGTGTCGTTGAACTTGCCTTCCTGGACTTCCATCTCAAAGACTCCGCGGTAGTTCTGCCCGCTGTTCAGCGCCGTGGTGATTTCAGCGGCAATGGTGTCATTGTTCGAGACTTTCTTTGAGTCCAGAGCCATTTTCGTCATGGTCAAAAGGTAGCCGTCTTTGGTTATGGTGCGTTCGCCCGGACTGTTGTTGACGTCGATTTCCTGGTCGGTGAACGTTTTTAGCCAAGCCAATACTTGCTTTTGACTGATGACCGGTCCGTTCTCGGTGACTTCGACCCACTGGGCTTTGTCCGCGGGGGAAATGATGTGCCCAACTCGGCGACCAATCAGGTTCACTGTCGGGGCAATGAGCGAGTTAGCCTGCTGCGCCCAGGTATCCAGCTGCGGATCCGCTTCGCTCGGCGCAACTTCGGTCAGTTTCACCTTTATGGATTGTTTCGTCTGGGTTTTCCAAGTCTTCTCGGCGGCCGCGATGAGGACTGTCGGGTCAACGCCCTGCCCGGCGCTGCCCGGCTGCACCGCAAAGGAGCCCTGTTCGCTGTTGAACCCCAGATGCGGGTCGACGACGGTGTCGGGTCGCTTCGCGGTCAAAGTCCGGGCTGCCTGGGTGGCGGCATCATCATCGAGGGTGAAAAGGGGGGTGACTTGGCGTTCTCTGACGGTGGAGGCCAAAACTCCGCTCAGGTTCTGGTTCGCTTTCATCACGGCCGCGGCGGTGCCGGGAACGTCGCAGTCCAACCCCATCTGGCCCAGACTTAGCGAGGTTTCGGGGATGTCGCCGCTAAATGTGGCTTTCAGAGTCTGGCAGCGGTCCGTCAAACCGCGTTTCAGTTCATCGGGAGTCTGGCCTCCGACATCGTGGTTTCCTATCATCGTGTGAGGCAGGGCCAGATTGGAATAGTGAGTGGCATAAGCCCAACCGCTACCGGCCAGGGCAAGGGCGAGGACTCCCACACTGATGCCAGTAACTATGGGCCACCGCCGTTTTTGCTTGACGACACCGCGAATTTCCAGCTGTGGATTTGTAAAATCTTGTGCCATGGTTTCCCCTCTATGCCATGTTTATGATAACTGATTACCGCATTGAATCGAGAAGTCCCCATACCGGCGGGTGTAGCCGCACGGTCGTGGCTGCGCCGGTCGTTGCATTAACAAAGGTATGGTAGTATGATTGCTGTCATGACACGGCAGTCAAAGGAGACTATCATGGCAAAACGCAGAAAGTGGCTAATTATACCTGTTGTTGCAGGTCTTTCATTATTTTCAGCGGTTCCAGCAGCGGTGAACCCACCGGAAGCTGAGGCCTTGGGATTGGTGTACCACACCTGTGGTTCACATAACGATACTCTCGTTGGGGAGAGCGATAAATACCGCGCAAAAACATACACTTCCATATACCTTGGGTGCGGAAGAGTATCTGCTCAGGGCTGGTATTACACACATCCAGGTTCCCCTCCGTACTACACGGCAGTGGTGTGGGGCAATCAGAGTGCCGTGGCCAGTGGTGGAGGACTTCGTGGAGGAATTCATCATGCAGACGAGTATGGAAACTTCAATACGTGAACCCGAGTGAGATTCGACCAGGAATTGCGACGGTCATGGGCGCAATTCTCGCTTTGAGCCTGTGTGGTTGTGCTGATGGCAATTCAGTGCAACCACACGGTGCTCCTGGTGGAGGAAGCGAAGGTGTTGCTGCGGGTGGCGATAGCTACAAAATGAAGGATGATTCCGACGAGGAGGCCGCGAAATTTGCCCAACACTCAGGATTAATGAAGATAGATGAAAAGGGCGTAGAAAGGTACCGCCCCCCAAAGCTGGCTGCAGAAGACGAGTCGGTACAGATAGCCTTTAAAGACGGGGTAATAACCGAAGAAGAGTATCAGATGGCCTTCCGTCGTTGGTGTGCTTGTGTGGAAGAACGCGGGGGAGAGGTGATGGAGCTATCACCAGAGTTAGAAACTCCGTGGTTGATTAATTACTCTACGACTGAGGAAGCTATTGAAAAGAATAGCTGTTACATGAAATTGTTTTCAAGCGTAGATAACGCTTGGCAAATGGCTCATGCTGATTACGACACGTCAGCCACGGCAATGAAGATGTTTCTGGAGAGCAAGTCTATTCAACCGAAAGAGCATGAGTGGCAGCTAGCTGCCCAGATTCACTATAACGGGTTTTACGATGAGTTCAACGCTTTCGCGTCTGCTAACTATGACTCTATTAGGGAAAGAATGCGCAAAAATAATGCTAAGATGATGGGCGGGTAGAATGGCTGTCGGCAATCCTGACAGTAACGTGACAAAGGAGTCGCGTCGAGGTTATATTAAGTATGTTTTGCCCTTCGTGTTAGCGTGGTTTGTGCCTTTAGTGCTAGGTCTGGCTCTAGCGCTAATTAACAATAGACATGAAACTACTGCGTTCCTGCCGGAGGTTCCCAGAGAAACAAAAATAGGTTCAGAAGTCGTTGATTTATCCCAAACCGTCGCCATCAAAGTGAAACTAGGCAGTTCCACGTCAATAAAGGCAAATCGTAGTGGAACCATAACTTCTTGGGCAATCAAAACAGGTGAAGAGGTGGGTATGGGTCAGCGGATATTCGACATAAACGAAATCCCTGTTTTTGCGCAAGTAGGCGGTACTCCGTTCTACCGTGACCTGAAACTTGGTGACAAAGGAACCGACGTGGTGTCTCTCCATCACTTGCTGTGTGCTGAGAGCTGCCCCCAAGGCGTCAGTCCTGACAGTAGCATTTTTAGTAGCTCGACTCAGCTTGCTGTAGAAAGTTTCCTCCAACGTAATGGTATCGATGCAAGTTCTCATGTGTGGAGCATGAAGAACACGGTTTATTTCTCCGGATTCTCTGCGTTTCTGGAATCAGTACTTCAAGAAACAGGGTCAACAGTGGCTGAAGGAGATGAGGTCGCTAAAGCCGTAGGCGGTATTGTTGAAGCCCAGATTGTCAACCCGGATGATGAAAACCCTCTCATACTTGGTGAAACAGAAATGGTGTTGTCTGCTGGTGAAAGGGATATGCAAATTAAGCAAAATATTTCTCCTACTCAACTTGCTAAATTGACCTCACTTCTCACTAGTGCAAAAAGTGATGGTACCGTTACGCAACAAGAGTCAAAATTAGATGATACTGAGTTCATTTTTCATGGACTTACTTTGAAGGCAATACGTCCTAATACTTATGCGGTTATTCCTGGAACTTCATTGTATCTGCTTGATAGTACCCATGGTTGTATATTTCTATCAAATGGCGGAAAGATTGAAGTTCGTTATGTTGATGAATACACTAAATTGCCCGGAAAACTGAACCTAATCGGTATAGATTCAGCGTTTACAGATAAGGTTGTTCTTACAGATCCATTCAATGATACTAGAGCGGATTTGACAAAATGCATATCGAAGTGATTAACGGCTCAAAGTCGTTCAAAGATAACCATCTTTACACAAACCTTAATGTTGAGTTTCTGGATAAAACAATAACCGCTCTAATTGGGCCATCAGGTTGTGGAAAGTCTACCTTATTAAACATCATGAGCGGCTATGAGAGTCTTGATTCAGGGCAGGTAAACTTTTGCAGTGATTCTGATGGTCGGGAATCGCATCAAGTTATCTCAGATGACAAGCTTATCTCCTGGATTCCACAAATCTCCGCAGTCCTTCCATACCGAACCGCCCTAGACAACGTTATAATTGGGGCGCTTGCTGTAGGAGTTGAGGAGTATGTTGCCAGGCAAGAGGCTCTGTCATTTCTTGAACTTGTAGGGCTAGAGAATCATGCTCTCGATCTCACACGTACTCTTTCAGGCGGCGAAGTGCAAAGAGTCTGTTTTGCTAGGGCTTTAGTGAGTCACAAGCCATTCATATTTGCAGATGAGCCTACCGCTTCTTTAGATGAGGCTGCAACCAAATATATAGCAAACATTTTGCGTAACTTGAAATCGAAATCATGCATCATTATTGCAACTCATGACCCGCTGCTAATTTCAGCTTGTGATAAGGTTGTAAATCTTCGGGGTCAGCATGAATAAATACATCATGTTAAAAGAGGCTTGGAGCAACACTATCTCTATTTACTCTAGAATTCACTGGATACTTCTTCTCGCAATTTTTTTTGGCTCTGTATCAGGTTTGACCTCTAACATTCTAATAACCGATTTTAATGATTTCCTCGACGTTGCAAAAATGGAAGGAAAAGGGATTGTTTCTCTAACTTCGAAAGGTAATAGTCGTACTATTTCAGTCGCAAGTTGTAGGCAGCTAATTCGCAATGCTGGCGTAACAAGAAACGGAGCTTTGGAAAAACGCGGACGGGCCGATTTACTTCCCCTTGCCACCAAGATTGAGATTTGGCAAGCCACTCCTGAACTAATCACGCAGCTTTCTCTCTCCCCTTATCAAATAGGCCATGATGTAGCTGTTTCACCCAACAATCAGCCATTCGTAGTCTGGCCCGGGGTGACTGATCCGGTAGTTCCTGGGATTCTTCCAGCTCAACCGCAAGGGTTTCCAAATTCTATTTCCGCAGTTCAAATCTGGGACGGATCCGCATTCACTCGAAGCTGCCTTGTTGAAGTCGATCCCATGTTAAATCTCCAAGATTTCCTACCTGCTCTCGCAGCTGGACTTAATACCACCTCTAGTGAGCTTGAGGCAAACCTGATTTACGACCCTACCCAGTCCCTGCAATTTACCTACCTATCAAACCCGTTACGTTTTCTTGGTGTTGTACTGGGGTTATTGGGAGGAGTATGCGGAGTGATTGTTAATCGCAACAGGAACAATGAGCTAGCCGCCTACAGATTTGGGGGAGTCAGCTCGATAGAAGTCCGCTTTATTACTGTTATTGAGCAGGCCATAATGGCGGCCTTCTTCCTTGTTAGTGCCACCTTTTCGGCAATTGTTTCTATTAGCTATCTTGATTTTAACTTCTTTGGGATACTGTGGTCGGTTTGTGGGGCTTGCGCCTGGGTAGCTCTCTCGCCCCTTGGTGCACCCAAACTATCCCACCCCGGATCTCTCCTAAAGGCAAGATAGGCTTCAAGTTTTGTAGCAGTTATCTAACTGGTTTTGGGCTTCTCGTTTCAAACCTCGAATTTGGCTTGACTTCCACCTGAAGTGTCCCGGGTTTTGTTCCTAGTTTTTTGCTACAGAGCTGAACCGGCTCGGGATGAGATGATTGCGTTTGTTGATGAGCATCGTGATTGTTTCTCGGTCGAGTGTATTTACCGGGTCTTGAACGAGCACTCGGTTGGCGGGTTGATTTCGTCTCGTGGCTATCGTCTAATCAAGAAGCGCCCGCTGAATAGCCGAGCCTTGCGTGGTGAGATGTTGTTGGTGAGGATTGCTGGGATTAGTGGGGTTCGTTTATACGGTCTTTGTAATCGATGTTCGACTACACCACCCCCGAAGAACTCATCACAAGCTATAACCAACACCGAGCCAGAGAACTAACCACCATATGAAAAACAGAGCAAAACCCAGTACGCTTCATTTTCATGCTCAAGATATATGAGGCACCACTAAAGTCCCCAGACCGGCGGGTGGAGTCGCGCGGTCGCGGCAGCGCCGGTTGGTGTGACTTTGCGGATTGTGGCATAATAGACCCTTGGTCTTTCCGGTTCACCCAAAGCCTTCGCCACGGGACCCGGGGCCCTTGAACCCAAGGAGTAATTATGAAACAGGGAATTCACCCCGAATATGTTTTGACCGAGGTCACCTGCACCTGCGGAAATCACTTTACGACTCGCTCCACCCTGACTTCTGGTCAGATGCGCGTGGACGTGTGCTCGGCTTGCCACCCGTTCTATACCGGCAAGCAAAAGATTCTTGACACCGGCGGTCGTGTGGCTCGTTTCGAGGCTCGCTACGCCAAGTTCAACGACGCCAAGAAGAAAGCTGCTGATAAAGCTAAGAAAGACGCCGAAAAGGCTGCCAAGCAGGCCGCTAAGGCTGAGGAAGCGAAGGCTCCCGCCGCTGCGGAATAGCGAAACTTTGACACCGGTCGGTACATGTTACCGACCGGTGTCTTTTATTTGCCGGGGTTTGCCTGGTGAACACCCAGATTTGCAAACGAAATGAAAGGTCAAAAATGAGTGACTTCCCTGAAGAATTTGCCGGTGTGGAAGCCCTGCTGGAAGAGTTCCACCAGGTCGAGGCACAGATGAGCGACCCGGATTTGCACTCCGACCAGGCTCATGCCCGCAAGGTCGGTCGCCGTTACGCGGAACTGAGCCGCATCAACACCGTGGTGCAAAGCTGGTTGCAGGCGCGTGACGACTTGGAAGCCGGGCGCGAAATGGCCGGTGAGGACCCGGACTTTGCCGCGGAAATCCCCGGGCTTGAGGCCGCTTTTGAGCAAGCCAACGCCGATTTGATTGAGGCTCTGACCCCGCGCGACCCCGACGACGCTCGCGATGTGATTATGGAAATCAAAGCTGGTGAGGGCGGCGAGGAATCCGCCCTGTTCGCCGGTGATCTGATGCGGATGTACCAGCATTACGCCGAAAAGATGGGCTGGACGGTGCAGGTCTTGGGCTTGACCGAATCGGACCTCGGCGGGGTGAAGGATGCCTCGATTGCGTTCAAAGCGAAAGGCAACCCCACCCCGGAGGAAGGTGTGTGGGCCCACCTCAAGTACGAGGGTGGGGTGCACCGGGTCCAGCGGGTTCCGGTCACCGAGTCGCAAGGGCGTATCCACACTTCGGCGGCGGGCGTGCTGGTCATGCCGGAAGCCGAGGAAACCGGGGACATCGAGATTGACCCTAATGACCTGCGCATTGACGTGTACCGCTCCTCGGGGCCGGGGGGTCAGTCAGTGAACACCACCGACTCGGCGGTGCGTATCACCCACCTGCCCACGGGAATCGTGGTGTCGATGCAAAACGAAAAGTCTCAGCTGCAAAACAAAGAGGCCGGGATGCGGGTGTTGCGTTCGCGACTGATGCAGCTGGAAGCGGAAAAGCGCGAGGCGGAAGCGGCTGAGGCGCGCGCCTCCCAGGTCCGCACCGTGGACCGCTCCGAGCGAATCCGCACCTACAACTTCCCGGAAAACCGTATCGCCGATCACCGCACCGGCTACAAGGCTTACAACCTGGACCAGGTGCTCAACGGCGACCTAGCTCCGGTCATCCAATCCGCTATTGACGCCGACGAAGCCGCTCGCTTGGCGGCGGTGGGCAAATCCGCGCATTAGCCCGCATACGTGTCGCCCGGGACGGCGGAAGGAATCCAATGCAGATACCCCAGCAGGCGGCAGCGCGTTCGGCGCTCAATGACGCGGCTTTTGTCTTGAGCGAGGCCGGGATTGGCAATGCTTTCGGTGAGGCTCGCCTGCTGCTGGAGCACGTGTTGGGTCACCAGCCCGGTTACGGCGAGCGCCTGGACGGGCCGACTTGGCAGCGGTTCTTTGAGCTGGTCGGACAGCGCGCCACCCGGGTCCCGTTGCAGCACGTCATGGGGGTCATGTACTTTCGTCACCTGACCCTGCGCGCCCGCCCCGGAGTGTTTGTGGTGCGTCCCGAGACGGAGTGGGTCGCACAAGGGGCCATCGACGCGGCCGCGGATTGGGTGCGGCGAGGAGTCGCTCCGCGAGTGCTGGATCTCGGTTGCGGTTCGGGGGCGTTGGGGTTGTCTATCGCCTCCGAAGTTCCTCAGTCGGTGCTGACCTGCGTGGACGTGTCGGAAGCGGCGGTGGACCTGACGGCGGAAAACGCCCGGTTTACCGGGGTGGCGGCGCGGGTCCTGCTTGCTGACGCAACCGACCCGCAAACGCTGCGCGACGCCCTTGTGCGCGCCGAAATCCCACCAAAGTTCCACGTCATCGCGACCAACCCCCCTTATGTGGTCGACCCGGTGACCCAGCCTGAAGCGGCCCAGGACCCGCAGCTAGCGCTCTATGGCGGGGGCAGCGATGGACTACAGCGGCCGCGAGCATTTTTGGCTGCCGCCGCCGCGGTCGCGGCCCCGGGTGCCACTATCGTGATGGAACACGCAGAGTCGCAAGGCGAGGCCCTGGTACAGGAGGCCCAAGCGCTGGGGCTGAGCCACGCGCAAACTCGATGCGACCTGGGTGGTCGCCCCCGATTCTTATATGCTTTAGCCTGAACGCCGCCGGCCTGCCAAAATAGCACCGGCCTGGCGACTTCGGGAGGATGCTTCGGGGCTCGTCAGGGTTAAATCAGGGGTAACCCTGATGGCGGCCGTGTGGGGAGGCAAGATAATCTGGGACTATCTCATCCTGAAGGGTGAGAGCGGTGTGTCCGGGGCGTGACGAAGCCTCCTACTTCGGACTGATTTTCCTGGATTTTCCGCTCTCAACTGGGCAAAAGCGCCTTCGGGAGTTTATAGTTTTTCAAATGCGTTTTTGAAATAAGGAGTAATTTGTGAGCGACGAACCTGTGTTCACTCCCCTCGAGGACCCGACCGTCACCCCCGCCGCGGCTGGGGACAGTGTGGAAAAGCCCGCCAAAGGACTGAAGTCCCCGAAAGAACGGTGGAAAGCAAAGAAAAAACCGCAGTTGGGAAACAAAAAGTCCGGGCGTAAATGGGGACGTAAAAAGAAAGTCATCATTGGAGTGAGCGCGGTAGCCGTCTTGGCTATTGCCGGGTTTGGCATTCCGGCAGTGATGGGTATGGGGGCTCCCAAGTACGACCCCACCGCCGTCTATCGCGGGGACGTCACCACCGTCGTCAGGGAGGACGTCACCAAAACCATCAGCATGACCGGCACGCTGAAAAGCGCCAAGACCATGACCTTGTTCTCCTCGCTGAACTCGAAAGTACAGGCTCTCAACGTGAAGGCGGGGGACCGGGTGAACCAGGGTCAGCTGCTGGCACAGTTGGATAGCTCTGAGGCGAATTCGCAACTGGCTAGCCAACAGGCACAGCTGAACGAAAGCCGCGTCACCCAGCAAAACAGCATCGACGAGGCTGCCCAAAACTATCAAAATGCGAAAAGCGCCCTGGATCAGGGCATGAATCAGGAGATCCGCGGAGCCCAGACCTCGTTGCGGGAAGCGGAAACTGAATACGTGAAATCTTCGCGCGCCTACGAACAAATGAAGCAGGAGAGAGACAACCGCACTCTGCAAGCCTTGCTGGAACAGGAAAATACCCTGCGCTCGGCTTATCAAGAGGTGGAAAACGCCAAGATGGAAGCGGGTCGGGCCGGAGCCGCGGTTTCCGAAGCGAACCTGCAGCGCGACATCGCCATCATTGAGCGGAATTCGGCTGCAGCGGATTTGGACCTGGCCAAGAAACAACTGTCCCAGCTGCGGGCCGACAAAACCCTGGGCGCCGCACGCCGCGATGAACTCATTGAGAATGTCAACCAGCGCATCGCGGAGCTGGAGGCGCAGGTCGCCACCTTGGATCAAAATGTTGATGATGGCAGCAAGGGTGCCAGGTCGGCCTGGTCCCAGCAGGCTCAGGCCAATATTTCCGTAGGCCACGCGAACGAAAACTTGGGGATGGCACGGCGCCAATTCCAGGCTGCGTTACGCCAGATTGACACCCAGATAGCAGAGGCCGGCGAGGCGGTCGCGAAGGCGCAAGGCGCTCTGTCTGACGCCAAAATCAGCTTGGAATACGCCAAAATCCACGCAGCTCAGGAAGTGAGTTCGAATCTGCGGGCGTTGCGGGCTGCGCAAGCCTCGGCGGGTTCGGGCATGGCGGAAGGGCAAAGCGCCATCCAAAAGTTGCGGGCCGACATTAGCTCGGCGCACGTAACTTCCCCGATGTCAGGCATTGTGACCTCGGTAACCGCCAAGGTCGGCGCCACGCCGGAAGGTGCCTTGATGACGGTGGAAGATGACCAAAACATGGTCATTGAAACCCAGATTAAAGAATCCGGGGTCTCCAAGCTCAGCGTGGGTAACCAGGTCACTTTCACCACTCCGGCCACCGGGGATAAGGAATTTACGGGCGTGGTGTCGTTTATTTCTCCGGCTGCGCTCGACCAGACTGCCACGCAGCCCAGCCAGGGCGGCGAACAGGGCGGGGGCGGCAATGCCTCGGTCATGTTCCCGGTGCAAATCACGGTAACGGGCGATTTGCAGGGCTTGCGTCTGGGGTCTACCGCCAAAGTAAAGGCGATTGTTGCCGGTGAAAAGAACGCTCTGACCGTGCCGAAGGGTGCTTTGGTTGATGCGATGATTCCGCTTGGCGACCAGGTTCCACCCTCCACCGAAGCTCCCGCTCCGTCCGAAATGGCACACTCGGAGGCGACGGGCGAAGACGGCCCGAAGTCCGTACTGGTGATAGACAACCCCGACTCGGAAAAGCCGAAGATTCGCGAAGTCCAGGTGGAAGTCCTGGTAGAAGGCAACGGCATGGCCGCAATCAAGGGTAAAGGCATCAAAGAAGGCACGACCGTGCTGGACAACGCCATGAACTATGTCGGCTTGGCTGGGGATACCGGTCACTATGTCGATACTCCACCGGTGATGGAGGGGACTGTTGAGTGACATCATGAGCCTGCCGGGGGTCTTTTCTGAGGGTCGGGCGCATTCACAAGCGTCCCCTCCCGCGCCCACCGGGCAGGGTAGCGGACAGCCGGGGGCGGCGAAGGGACAGCCGGTCATCGAGCTGAGCGACATCTATAAGGGATTCTTCCTGGGCACCGACCACGAGCTGACCGTGCTGAAAGGCGTGAACCTGGCGATTTATCCGGGAGAATTCGTGTCCATCGTGGGGTCCTCCGGTTCGGGCAAATCTACCCTGATGAACATCATCGGCTTGCTGGACCGGCCCACCTCGGGCAGCTACCTGCTGGGGGACGTGGACATTTCCGAAGCTGACGATAACGAGGCGGCGTTGATTCGCTCGCTTTCCATCGGGTTCGTGTTCCAAAACTTCAACCTGGTGGGGCGTACCGACGCGTTAAAGAATGTAGAACTGCCCATGATGTACGCCGGCATCGGGCGCGCTCAGCGCCGGGAACGGGCACTGAAACTGTTGGAACTGGTCGAAATGAGCGAACGAATCCACCATCAGCCCAGCGAGTTGTCTGGCGGGCAAAAGCAGCGGGTGGCGATTGCGCGGGCGATGGCCAATGACCCGGACATTATTTTGGCAGACGAGCCGACCGGTGCTTTGGACACTGCCACCGGGCACATGGTCATGGACTTGTTCCACCGGCTGCACCGTGAACAGGGCAAAACCATCGTTTTGATTACCCACAACCCGGAGCTGGCTGAGCAAACCCAGCGGATTTTCACCATGGTTGACGGTGTGTTGGGCGAGGGTGTATCGACCAAAGGAGGCGCCCAATGACTTTCGGAGAAAACGTGCGCCTGGCCCTGGCGGGATTGTGGGCGAACAAGCTGCGCGCCATTTTGACCCTGCTGGGCATCATCATCGGTATCGCCTCCGTGGTGACGATTCTCACCATTTCCCGCGGCGTGACCAGCGCGGTGACTGACTCGCTCGGTTCCCTGGGGGGTCAGGACATGTACCTCTCGGTGGATACCAAGGACAATATTGCCAAAGCAAAGTCTCGCCAAGCACAGTCCGGCTCGGAAGATGACGGCGGCACGACTGAGGAGCCTAACGAAGATGACGAGGATATGTCTGGGGACAGCGGGTCTGGCTCGGCTTTTGCGGATAGCAACGGGGATGACCAATACCTGACTCCCGAAATCTTGGACCAGATTCGTGAGGAATTTTCCGACCAGGTTAAAGGTATCAGCGTGCAAGGTATGGGCAGTTTCGGCACCGCTAAGGGCGCGGCCGGAGATGTGGACGCGGATGTGCAAACCACCAACCAGGATTTCCTGATTGGGTCCAATATGGAAATGGTCGCCGGCCGCGGTTTTGATGCCGGTGAAATCGAAAGCGCCGACACGGTGGCGGTTATCAGCGATACCCTGGCGAAAAAATTGTTCGGGGGAGCGGCACAAAACGCCGTGGGCCAGAGCTTCGAGTTTGACAGTGACGAATCTCAAATGACTTTTCAAGTCATCGGGGTCGCCCGGCAGGTGCAAATGAAAGGGGCTGCCAACGCTCTCATCGGTGGCGGCGGGCCGAGCGGGGACAGTTTCTATATACCCTACACTTTGGAAGAGGAGATTAGCGGGGTTAAGGAACCGGGGTTCAACTGGGCGACGCTGCGTCCGATTCCCGGCACCGATGCGAAGGCTTTGAAGCACGATCTGCAGGAATTCTTGGATAAAACCTGGGCTGACTCGGATTACGGGGTCATGATTGATTCCATGGACTCGATGATGGATGAGATTAAGAAAGTCTTTTCCACTATTGCCCTGGGGCTGTCGGTAATCGCGGGGCTGAGCTTGCTGGTCGGCGGTATCGGGGTGATGAACATCATGCTGGTGTCGGTCACCGAACGTACCCGAGAGATTGGTATTCGCAAAGCCTTGGGGGCAACGCGGTGGAATATTCGGCTGCAGTTCCTGGTCGAGGCCATGATGGTGTGTCTGCTGGGAGGGCTTCTCGGTGTGGCCCTGGGGGGTCTGGCCGGATACTTAGGATCCAACGCGATGGGTAATCCCGCGATTCCGCCCCTAGGTGGGGTGCTGTTCTCGCTGGCGTTCTCGCTGGGTATCGGGATTTTCTTCGGCTACTATCCAGCGTCCAAAGCCGCCAAGCTCGACCCCATCGAGGCACTGCGCTACGAGTAGCCCGGGGCTTGCACCCTGTCTAAAAACTATTTTTACGCCTCGGTGTGCCATATATGGCACACCGAGGCAAATTAATAGGATTAACGACGGAAAAATATCCTCGGCTCGCAAACCTACCCGTGCGCCCGCGAAATTCCGGCATGATAGTGGCATGTACGAAAGCCGCTTTGTTTTTGACCTCGAACAGGACGACGAAGAAATCATCGCCGAAATTGTGCGCCGCGCCGAGACGATCTTGGGACCCCAGGAACGGATTACCTTCCCGGTGGGAGCGCACCTAACCGAGGAAGGCCAGCCGGTTCGCAGCATTATTATGGCGCTATCCGGCAGTATCGCGCTGGAACGCTCCTCGGCTAGCGGGGATCTGCTGATGCACCATGCTTCGACCGGACGCATCATCGGCATGCTGTCCTCAGGGGAGGAAATCGGCGCGTTCTTTACCGCCGTAGTGACCGAAGAGGTCGTGGGGGTCAGTCTCACCCTCGATGAAATGAACATGATTATCGCCGGGGATTCCCGGGTATCGCTGCTGGTGGCAGCCTTGTTTATGCGCACTTATGATCGCCGGTTGCGTCGTGCGGAAAACCTCCACTTGGAGACGGCGGTTCTGGCTGATCAACTGGCGCTGCAGCGAGCGAACTTGGCGAAAGCCCTGGACAAACTGCGTGAGACTCGGGAGGAAATGGCTGCACAAGCCCGTTTTGCCTCGCTCGGTGAGCTGGCGGCGGGTGTGGCCCACGAACTCAATAATCCGGTGGCGGCGATTCGCCGTGCCGCGGATTACATTCACGAGGATATGCGCATGTTGCTGTCGACCTGTCCCGACGAAACGTGGCGGAACCTGGCTCTGGAATCCCTGGAAAATGCCGAGGGGGCCCCGTTCTTGTCCACCAAGGAAACACGGGCGCGCAAACGTGAACTGTTGGAAATCCTGGGAGACGCGACCCTGGTGGAACGCCTGTCCGTGGCGGGAGTTTACAGCACTGACCTGGCCCGCAACCTCGCCAGAGACATGAAAACCAACCCGGACACGGACCTGGGGGCCTTGGAACAGGCGGCCGCCATCGGCACCAGTCTGCGCAACCTGCGCACCGCCTCGGGACGCATCATCGATCTGGTGGCGTCCCTGCGCTCTTATGCGCGTCCCGATGGGGATCCGGTACAAAACGTCGACGTCAACACGGGCCTGCAAGACACGCTGCGCCTGTTGTCTCACCGCTTGGACAAAATCGACCTCGACGTGCATTATGGCGAACTACCGCGGATTTCTTGCCGCCCCGGCCAGCTGGACGAAGTGTGGACAAACCTGATTACGAACGCGGTGGAAGCCATGTCCGGCGAGGCTTCCGCTGCCAGCGACGCGGTCGGCAAGCGCCCCACCGACCGGGACGAACTGGCGGGAATGATTGGGCAGCTAACCATTAAAACGGAAGCCTGCGGCGACCAAATCGTGGTGACGTTCCGCGACACCGGACCCGGCATTGCCCCTGATGTCATCGAACACATTTTCCAGCCGCACTTCTCTACCAAAGGCGGCGAAGTGAGGTTCGGAATGGGTATCGGCCTGGGGCTGTGTCGCTCGATTGTGGAAAATCACGGCGGAACCATCCGGCTGGAAAACGTCTCCAACCCCACGGGTACCTTGGCCACCGTGGAGTTGCCGACCACCGGAACCCCAGTCTCGCTTTAGGGTCACAAGTCCGGTCGGGCGGTTTCGTGCGGACTGCTAGTTCTCGTTTTCTGACGGTTTCCGGCAAATTGGTCCAAACCTCGCGTCGGAGTGAAAGAATAGAAAAGTCCCCAATGAAGGAGAAACCATGAAACTCGCCATCCTAATCCTAGAAGACGAACCGGAAGTTCGTGCCGCTGTGACCCGTGACCTGCTGGGATTCGCGGACACTTTACGCATCGAACCGGCGGAGGATGTGCCTGACGCGTGGGAGGTCATCGACGAGATTTCAAACGATGGCGATGCCCTGGCTCTGGCACTGTGCGACCATCGGCTGCCCGGCACGACCGGCATCGAGTTCATGGGCCAGATGATGTCCGACGAACGCACCCAGCTGACCCGCAAAGTCCTGGTGACCGGTCAGGCTGACCTATCTGACACCGTGCGTGCGGTGAACGAAGCCGGGCTCGATCAGTACGTGGCGAAACCCTGGAAACCCGAAGAACTCCAAGACGTGGTGCGCACCATGTTGACCGATTATGTGGAACTGGCCGGGATTGACCCGGTGCCCTATCTCTCGGCGCTGGATCCGGCGCGGGCGATGGAGCTGACCAAAGGGCTCAGCCGCCCGGACTGACCGGTGGCCGGCACGCTGCATCGAACAGCGAGGAACAAAGGGGCAGGATCAGTGAGTAATCCAGATAATCCGCAATCCGAAAATGCTTTCGAACCATCCGATGCGGGCCGGGAAGGAAACGAACCGGCGGCAGCTGCGCCCCAGTCTCGTGCCGCCGCCCCGAAACCCGCAAAACGTCCCATCCGTACTTTGCGACCCAAACCCCCTTCTAACGTTAGAAAATCCGCCCCGCTGGGCTGGAAAGAAAAGATTGGCCTGGTGCTGGGGGCCATCGTGTTCTTCGTCCCCCTGCTGGTCGACATCCCGAATTTGGGCGTGCCCGGCGAACGCATGCTGGCGATTTTCCTGCTGGCTATCGTGTTTTGGATTACCGAGCCGATTCCCCTGACCGCCACCGCGGTACTGGTCATCGGGCTGGAGGTTATGCTGGTGTCCACCGGTTCACCGTTTGACCCCACCGGCGGCGACCCGTCGCAAGCCGAACATGTCGCCAAGTATTCAGAATACTTCGCGACCCTGGCCAACCCGACAATCATCCTGTTCATGGGTGGTTTTATGATTGCGGAAGGCGCTGAAAAGTTTTCGCTGGACCGCAACCTGGCGGCGGTGTTGCTCAAACCTTTCCCGGAAAAGGCGCGTTTGACGACCTTGGGACTGATGCTGATTACCGCTCTGCTGTCCATGTTTATGTCCAACACCGCCACGACCGCCACCATGTTTACCGTGGTCATCCCCATTTTGGCGGCACTGCCAAAGGGTCGGGCGCGAGCCGGCGTGGCGCTGTCGATTCCCTTGGCCGCCAACGTGGGCGGTATCGGCACCCCGGTCGGCACCCCGCCCAATGCCATTGCGGTCGGCGCCCTGGCCGCCCAGGGCATTCACGTGTCCTTCGGGCAGTGGATGATGATGGCGGTGCCGTTTATGCTGGTGGTGCTGTTTTTGTCGTGGCTGTTCCTCAGCGCCGTGTTCATCCCGCGGGATGCCGTGATTCACATTGAAATGACTTCCCAGTGGAACAAAACCCCGAAAGCCGTGCTGTTCTATATCATCGCCGGGTCCACGATTCTGTTGTGGATGACCGAGAGCCTGCACGGGATTTCCTCCAACGTGGTTGGGTTCCTGCCCGTCGTAGCGCTGCTGTGCCTCAAGGTCATGAGCGGCGAGGACATCAAGAGCATCGACTGGCCGGTGCTGTGGCTGGTGGCAGGTGGTATCGCGATGGGTGAAGGCATCGGGAACACCGGCCTGGACAAGTTCCTGGTCAACTCCGTGCCGTGGGATTCCCTGGGGGCGGTGTTGATTGTGGCGTTGCTCGGTTTTGTCGGTTTCGCTATCGCCAACGTCATCTCCCACTCAGCCTCCGCGAACCTGCTGGTGCCCCTGGCCGTGTCCCTGGCGGTATCCTTGGGCGATTCGGTCGATACGGTCACGGTCGCCTGTGCTGTAGCCATCGCCTGCTCGCTGGGCATGTCGCTGCCTATCTCGACCCCGCCGAACGCCATTGCCTATGCCACTGGGGAAATCTCGGTGAAACAGATGGCTTTGCTGGGCTTGGTGGTCGGGACCGCCGCCACTTTGACGCTGGTGTTCGCGCTGCCGCGGATGTGGGCGCTGATGGGGTTTGTCAGCTGAGATACTGCCCGGCTGCGCCGGTTTTGGGAGCACGGTCACAAGCGCGGTGAGGCCGGGGATGCCGGTTGAGTTGGTTTATCCGGTTTATCCGGTTTAGCTGGCGCGGGGACTAAAATCAGCTCTATGAAGATTGTTGATGCCCTGACCGGGCCGATTACCCTGTCTGACCTGGCGGCGATTGACACGGCGGTGAAACGCGATGAGCTGCTGGTCATGCCGACCGATACGGTTTACGGAATAGCCTCGGTGCCGTTTGCCCCCGCGGCGGTGGCACGTTTGCAGCAGGCCAAAGGCCGGGGGGAGGACTTTCCTCCTCCGGTGCTGGTTTCCGGTCCGGCGTCGTTGGACGAATTGATGGCTCCGGAACCGCAGGCTAGCGCGAGTCAGCGGCGCGCCGCCCGCGTACTTGCTGAGCGCTTTTGGCCCGGGGCCCTGACTATTATCGTGACCGCCAATCCGGCTCTGGGCTGGGATTTGGGGCAAACCCACGGGACGATTGCGTTGCGCCAGCCCGATCACCCGGTGGCGTTGGAAATCCTGCGCCACACCGGCCCGCTGGCCGTCACCTCCGCCAACCTGCACACTCGGCCTCCTGCCACGGATATTGCCGCCGCCACGGAATATTTTGGTGAGCAGGTCAGTGTTTACGTGGACGCTGGCCCTTCGCCCTCCGGACACCCGTCCACCATCATCACCTTGGCACAGGGCTCCCCGAGCTTGATACGCCAAGGCGATATCCCCCTGGCTGACATCCTCGCCGCCCTGGCTTGAGACCTCATGCGCTTATACCGGGGGATATGGGCAGTAGCTGCCATTATTGGCAGCTACCCGGCATATCTCCCCCTATAGTCACATCGGAGCGAAATAACCCGCCTCTAACCCGCTAAACTAAAGCCCGTATGAAGTTTTACCTGTTGATATTCCTGGTTGCGGCCGCGGTCACGTTCCTCACGGTTCCGCTGGTGCGCCAGTTTGCCCTGGCAACAGGTACTTTAGCTCCGGTGCGGGAACGTGATGTCCACGAATTTCCCACCCCGCGTTTGGGCGGGGTAGCGATGGGCGCGGGTTTCCTCGCGGCGCTGGCCATCGCCTCACACACGCCATTCTTAGCCGATGCCGCCAGCTTTCATAACATCAAAGGTTTGGCCGTGGGGGTCGTCCTGATTGTGATTCTGGGGGTCATCGATGACATCTGGGACTTGGATTGGTACACGAAACTGGCAGGCCAAATCCTGGTGGCAGGATTGATGTCCTGGCTGGGCATCCAGCTGACGTCCTTCCCGATTTTCGGCCTTACCATCGGCTCGTCTCGCCTGTCCTTGCTGGTCACAGTGCTGGTAGTGGTGGCTGCCATCAACGCGGTGAACTTTGTGGACGGCTTGGATGGCCTTGCTTCCGGCATGATGGCCATCAGCGCCACCGGCCTGTTCATCTATTCCTACACGCTGTCGCGCACGCTGGGTGCCGCGTCCTACGCCTCCCTGGCCTCAACGGTGGCGGCGGCTCTGGCCGGAATCTGCTTGGGATTCTTGGCACACAACTTTTCCCCCGCCTCCATTTTCATGGGCGATACCGGAGCTATGCTACTGGGTTTACTGACGGTGGCCGCCGCCATCATCGTCACCGGCCAAATCGACCCGGCAGTCGTCTATTTCCGCCAGGCTTTTCCGTCTTTCCTGCCCATCGTTTTGCCCCTGGCGGTGCTGGCTATCCCCATTTTTGACATGGTCGCCGCGGTGATTCGCCGGCTGTATCATCACCAGTCTCCCTTCCAAGCCGATGCCGGTCACCTGCACCATCGCCTGTCCCATGCCGGACGTTCCCGGGTGCGCGCCGTGCTGGTCATGTACCTGTGGACGGCAGTGTTTTCCCTGGGGGCGGCCTCGCTGACTTTGCTGCGGATGCGCTACGTGCTGGTGTTGATGCTGGTAGCCTCCCTGCTGGCAATGGTGGCGACCATCGAGATTCTGCCTGCCTGGCGTGAAGGGGTGCGCCGCTGGTTCAACCCGAATTATCGCCAGCCCCACGGTCCGGAACACGCCCTGTACCGTGACCCTTCCCTTTCTGATAGCGTAAAGCCGTGAACGAAACGACTCCCCGACCTGAGCAATCCGCCGCTTTCCTCGCGGCTCAAGTGGGTCCCCGGACTCGCCGGGCGGTGAAGTTTTCTCTGACCGCGATCTCCCTAGCCGTGCTGGTGGTGCTGCTGGTGGCGGCCGGTTTAGCGGCGTGGCTGGAAGGAGCGGCGGGACTGCGTTCCGTAGGTTTATGCGCCGCAGTGGGGGCGGGCTTGGTGGCGGTGACGTTTGCCACGCACCTGTTTACCTTGAATCATCCCGACTTGATGATGGCGGGTATGGGCGCGGATTTTGTCCTGAAAATCATCGTCATTTTGCTGGCTCTGGGGGTGGCGCGAAAGCTGCCGGGCTTGGATGCAAAAACAATTTTTTTCACCCTGCTGGCCATGATTTTGGTTCAGGCTATTGTCTTTCCGGTGGCGTTGGCAAAAGCGCAAGTGCCCTTGTTAGACCCGGTCTCGCCCCCGACACAGCCGGAAACTGAAGGGGAAAAACCGACCCCATAGTGAAAATTTGCATTTTTTCACCCACGCTAGTTTTTACCCATGCAAATCCCGTTTGAAATTCATGATAACGTTGTTAGGCGAACTCATGATTTAGGACTCAAAGGAGAACAATGGGAGTGCAGTTGACGCTCATGTCGGCATTGATGCCGAATTTGGTTCCCGCTACAGATGACTCGTTCCATGCCCCCACCATTATGGACTTGTTCCCCCCGGTCGTTGCTTTCGCCGGAACTCCTTTCGCTATCGACCGTGTCATGATGATTCGTCTCATCATGACGCTGCTGCTGGTGCTGTGTCTGGTGCTGTACGCCACGCGGGCCAAGCTCATCCCGGGACGCGCCCAGTACGTGATGGAGTTCGGGTTCAAATTCTGCCAGGAAAACATCGCTGAGGAAGTCATCGGCAAGGAAATCGGGCGCAAATACACGCCCATCGTGACTTCCGTATTCTTCTCGGTCTTGTTCATGAACATTGCGGGTATCATTCCGGGCTTTAACCTGGCTGGTTCCTCAAAACCGGGCTTCCCGTTGCTGTTAGCGGTGTTTGCCTGGTTTGTTTTCATTTACGCCGGAATTCGCGAGACCGGTGTAGGCCAGTTCTTTAAGTCCTCGCTGTTCCCGCCGGGTGTGCCGTGGCCGCTGTATCTCCTGCTGACCCCGATTGAGGCGATTTCCACCTTTATCATTCGCCCGTTCACCCTGTTCGTCCGGTTGCTGGCCAACATGATTGCCGGCCACTTCCTGCTGGCTTTGACCCTGAGCGCCACGAACTACTTCCTCTTTGCGCATCTCTCGGCGCTGTCCCCGATAGGAATCCTGACTTTTGCGGCAGCTTTCGCGTTTACCCTGTTTGAAATCCTGGTGGCTTTCCTGCAGGCATACATTTTCGCGATTCTGACCGCGGTGTACGTGAACCTCTCCGTACACGCACATTAGAAAAACAAATAGGCTTCTCGCGCCAACCGGCGTGAGAATAACAACAAATAAGGAAAGAAAACATGACTGGAAGTGCACTTGTTCTCGCAACCATCGGCTATGGTCTGGCCGCTATTGGACCTGGCATTGGCTTGGGCATTCTGATTGGTCACACTCAGGACGCTATTGCCCGCCAGCCGGAACTGTCCGGAAAGCTCACCACTAACATGTTCATCGGTATCGCCTTCGTCGAAGCCTTGGCTTTGATCGGTTTGGTGACGGGCTTCCTGTTCCGGTAAGGAGCACGTATGTTAGGCACTTTAGTATCACTAGTAGCTAAGGCGGGCGATACCCCGAACCCTATGCTGCCAGAGACTTACGACATCGTTTGGTCGGCGGTCATCTTCGTGGTCATCTTGGTGGTGGTTGTGAAGGTCGCTCTGCCGAAGTACAACGGACTGGTGCAGGAGCGTGCCGACAAGCTCCAAGAGGGCTTGGATGCCACGGCCAAGGCACAGGCGGACTCGCAGGCCGCGGCGCAGCGGATTGAATCCGAACTGCGTGACGCAAAGGAAGAAGCCGCGCAAATCCGCAACAAAGCCAACGCCCAAGCGGAGGACATCGTCTCCCGCGCCACCGAACGCGCTGATCAAGAAGCTAAGCGCATTATCGAGCAGGCTCAGCGCCAGATTGCTGCTGAGCGGGCCGCGGCGGAAGCCTCCCTGCGTCAGGACGTGGGCGATTTGGCGACTCAGCTCGCGGAAAAGATTGTGGGCGAACAGCTGAAGGATGAAGCCCTGAGCTCGCGTGTCGTGGATCGGTTCCTCGACGAACTCGAAGCTCAGCCGGTGGCTTAAAGATAGAGAAGGTAAGGGAAGTCAATGAGAGCCTCGTCGGTAAGGACCTTGGCCGCTATGGTCATGGCCGTCGATAAGACCCTGGGGAAAGCCACGATGAAGACTGGCCCCGCGGTCGCCGAGGAATACTTTGCCCTGTCTGAACTGCTGGAAAACAACATCCGTCTGGCCCGCAACCTGTCTGACCCGGCGCGTACCGCCCCGGACAAGCAAGAACTGGCTCACACCATCTTGGGTTCTAAACTTTCTGAACCGGCCTTGGCGGGAGTGTTGGAACTCGCCGCCGGCCGTTGGTCCAGTGAGCTTGACCTGCAGGAAGCCTGCCGGTTGCTGGCAAACCACGTGTTGCTGAAAACCGCCCAGGATAATGGCCAGCTAGAGGATGTCGAGCGTGACATCTTTGCCATGAGCCAGGTCGTCGCCAAGAACCGCGATTTGCGCAACTTCCTGACTGACAATCATCGCGCCTCCCTGGATCAGCGTCTGGAGACGTTCAACTCTCTGGTCGGTTCGGGGGTCAAGCCCCTGGCGTTGCGCCTGGTGAATGCTGTGATTGCCAAAGCGGCGCCCGGTCGCCTCGCGTCAGACCTGCGGGCTTTGCTGGATTCGGCCGCGCGGATGCGCCAGCGGGGGATGGCGACGGTTTACACCGCCACGCCGCTGAGTGAAACCCAGCAATCCCGGCTCATTCAGTTGCTGTCCGCTCGCAGCGGCGAACAGGTTGAGGTCAACGTAGTCATTGACCCGAACCTGGTGGGCGGCATGAAGATTGTGCAGGGTGACACGGTGATGGATGGCGCGGTCAAGTCCCGCGCCGAGCAGTTCCGGCGCAAGCTGGCAAGCTAATACGAAACGAAAATATGACCGATAGGGCTAGGCCCTATGGAACGACAACAGAAGGAATGCTGATGGCTGAGCTATCAATAAGTCCCCAGGACATTAAGAGCGCCCTGGACAAGTTTGTGGATGCGTACGAACCATCCGCCGCGACCGCGGAGGAAATCGGCTACGTGACCGAAACTGCTGACGGCATTGCCCATATCGAGGGCTTGCCCGGCACTATGGCCAACGAGCTGCTGCGCTTCCAAGACGGTACCCTGGGTCTGGCAATGAACCTGGACGAGCGCGAGATTGGCGCTATCGTCTTGGGTGATTTCACGGGGATTGAGGAAGGTCAAGAGGTCTACCGCACGGGTGACGTGCTCTCCGTGCCGGTGGGTGATGGTTACCTGGGCCGCGTGGTTGACCCGCTGGGCAACCCGATTGACGGCCTGGGCGAAATCAAGGACTTGGGCGAGCGTCGTGCTCTGGAATTGCAGGCTCCCGGCGTGATGATGCGCCGTTCCGTGTTCGAGCCGCTCCAGACCGGGCTGAAAGCCATCGACTCGATGATTCCGATTGGTCGCGGCCAGCGTGAGCTGATTATTGGCGACCGCCAGACCGGCAAGACCGCTATCGCCATCGACACGATTTTGAACCAGCGCGACAACTGGAAGTCCGGCGACCCCAACAAGCAGGTGCGCTGCATCTACGTGGCGGTTGGCCAGAAGGGCTCCACGATTGCCTCCGTGAAGGGCGCGTTGGAAGATGCCGGTGCGATGGAGTTCACCACTATCGTGGCCTCCCCGGCTTCAGACGCCGCCGGGTTCAAGTACCTGGCTCCCTACACCGGTTCGGCCATCGGTCAGCACTGGATGTACCAGGGCAAGCACGTGTTGATCGTGTTTGATGACCTGTCCAAGCAGGCCGAAGCCTACCGCGCGGTGTCGCTGTTGCTGCGCCGTCCGCCGGGGCGTGAAGCCTACCCCGGTGACGTGTTCTACCTGCACTCTCGCTTGCTGGAACGCTGCGCGAAGCTGTCCGACGATTTGGGCGGCGGCTCGATGACCGGCTTGCCGATTATCGAAACGAAGGCAAATGACGTGTCGGCCTACATTCCGACCAACGTGATTTCCATCACGGACGGCCAAATCTTCCTCCAGTCCGACCTGTTCAACGCGAACCAGCGTCCGGCCGTGGACGTGGGCATCTCGGTGTCCCGTGTGGGTGGCGACGCTCAGATTAAGGCCATGAAGAAGGTTGCCGGTACGTTGAAGCTAACCTTGGCTCAGTACCGTTCGATGGCAGCTTTCGCCATGCTGGCTTCCGACCTGGACGCCACGACCCGCAAGCAGCTGACTCGCGGCGAGAGACTGATGGAACTGCTCAAGCAACCCCAGTACACGCCTTATCCCGTTGAGGAACAGGTGTGCTCCATCTGGGCTGGCACCAACGGTTACCTGGACGACATCCCGACCGACAAGGTTCTCCAGTTTGAAAAGGACTGGCTGGATTACCTGCGTAACGAGGGCAGCATCCTGAACGAAATCAAGGAAAAGGGCGCTTGGCCCGATGAACTGGTGGCGCGTTTGGAAACTGCCGTCAAGGATTTCCGCAAGTCTTACGACTTGGTCCCCCAGGCTAACTTGAATGCCGTTGATGGCGATGCCGAGGCGGAGCAGTCTGAGGAACAAATCGTTAAGAAGCGCTAAGGCGCCCGACTCAGCGGGAAACCTGCTGGTCAGCAACGAAAGTAACCGAACAGAACGTAAGGGAAGGGCAAAGTGTCAGGTTCGCAAAGGGCTCTCAAGCAGAGAATCAGGTCCACTGAGACTCTGCAAAAGATTTTCCGTGCCATGGAGATGATTGCGGCCTCCCGCGTGGGCAAGGCTCGCGCCGGGGCGGAATCCATCACCACTTATGACTCGGCCATCGCGGCGGCGGTCGCGGCCGTGTCCGCCCACGCCAAACTCGATCATCCGCTGATTACGGAACGCACCGACACGAACCGCGTGGCGGTTTTGGCGGTCACCTCTGACCGCGGCATGGCCGGTGCTTATTCCGCGTCAATTCTGCGGGAAACCGAGCGTCTGCTGGAACGTTTGCGTGACGAAGGCAAAGACCCGGTGGTCTATGTCTCGGGTCGCCGCGGCTTGTCCTACTTCAACTTCCGCGGTATGGAAGTGCGTCGGGCATGGACCGGGGATTCGGATAAGCCCAGCGAGGAACGCACCATGGAAATCGCCAAGAGTCTCTTGGCCGCGTTCCTCAAGTCGCCGGAAGAGGGCGGGGTGTGCGAGCTGTACATGGTTTACACCAAGTTCCGTTCGATGGTGTCCCAAGTGCCCCAGGTGCGCAAGATGTTGCCGATTAAGGTCATCGACCCCGACGAACCGGTCCAGATTGACGGGATGGGTTTGGACGAAGCGGACGACAAGTCCGTCATGCCGCTGTATGACTTTGAACCCAGCGCTGAGGAAGTGCTCGAGACTGTCATGCCGCTGTATGTCGAGTCGCGGATTCGCACCGCCCTGCTGCACGCCGCCGCCGCCGAGCTGGCCAGCCGTCAAAACGCCATGCACGCCGCGACCGATAACGCGTCCAACTTGATTAACACCTTGACTTTGGACATGAACAAGGCTCGTCAGGCCGACATCACCACCGAGATTACGGAAATCGTGTCCGGCGCTGACGCGCTCCAAGATTCTAAGAAATAACCGATTACCAAACGCCGATTAGAGGAAACGAAAATGAGTGAGAAAACCCCAGGAACCGGTCGTATCTCCCGGGTTATTGGCCCGGTCGTGGACGTGGAGTTCCCCCCGGATCAACTGCCTGAGATGTACAACGCTTTGACCGTGGAATACACGGGCATGGGCAGCACCGAAGCCGGCCAGACCCAGACCATGACGATGGAGGTGGCTCAGCACTTGGGCGACAACATTGTCCGGTCCATCGCCCTGAAGCCTACTGACGGTTTGGTGCGCGGAGCCAAGGTGGTCGATACCGGCTCCCCGATTTCGGTACCGGTGGGCGACATCACCAAGGGTCACGTCTTTAACGTGATTGGCGACTGCCTGAACTTGAAAGAAGGCGAAACTCTGGACGTCAAGGAGCGTTGGTCCATCCACCGCACCCCTCCGGCTTTCGACAAGCTGGAATCCAAGACCCAGATGTTCGAGACCGGCATTAAGGTCATCGACTTGCTGACCCCCTACGTGCAGGGCGGCAAGATTGGCCTGTTCGGCGGTGCCGGTGTGGGCAAGACCGTGTTGATCCAAGAGATGATTCAACGTGTGGCCCAGGACCACGGCGGCGTGTCCGTGTTCGCCGGGGTGGGCGAACGTACTCGTGAGGGCAACGACCTGATTCACGAAATGGCTGACGCGGGCGTGTTGGACAAGACCGCGATGGTCTTCGGCCAGATGGACGAGCCGCCGGGGACGCGTCTGCGCGTGGCTCTGTCCGGTTTGACGATGGCGGAATACTTCCGTGACGTGCAAAACCAGGACGTGCTGCTGTTCATCGACAACATCTTCCGTTTCACCCAGGCCGGTTCGGAGGTGTCCACCCTGCTGGGCCGGATGCCTTCTGCCGTGGGCTACCAGCCGAACCTGGCTGACGAAATGGGCCAGCTCCAGGAGCGCATTACTTCCGCGGGTGGTCACTCGATTACCTCCCTGCAGGCCATCTACGTGCCGGCGGATGACTACACCGACCCGGCTCCGGCCACGACCTTCGCGCACCTGGACGCGACCACGAACCTGTCTCGTGACATCGCGTCCCGCGGCCTGTACCCGGCGGTGGACCCGCTGGCCTCCACCTCGCGCATCCTCGACCCGCGCTATGTCGGCAAGGAACACTACGAGGTCGCAACCCAGGTCAAACAGATTCTGCAAAAGAACAAGGAACTGCAAGACATCATCGCCATCCTCGGTGTGGACGAACTGTCCGAAGAGGACAAGGTCACGGTGGCGCGCGCGCGTCGTATCGAACAGTTCCTGTCCCAAAACACCTACATGGCGGAAAAGTTCACCGGCGTACCCGGCTCGACCGTGCCGATGAGCGAAACCATCGAGGCATTCAAGCGGATTTGCGAAGGCAAGTACGACCACATTCCCGAACAGGCGTTCTTTAATATTGGCGGTATCGAGGACCTCGAAGCGGCCTGGGCGAAACTGCAAAAGGAAATGTGATAACCCATGGCAGACACGCTGAAAGTTGCGGTGGTAGACCGCACGCGCACCCTGTATCAGGGAGAAGCGTCCCAGGTCATCATGCCCGCCGCAGACGGTGACCTGGGGGTCTTGCCGGGCCACCAGCCGCTGTTTGTCGTGCTGCGGGCCGGCCAGGTGCGCGTCGACGCGCCGGGCTCGACCGGAAAAGCGGATTCGCATAACTTCCCGGTCGAAGCCGGTTTCGCCTCGGTGGATAATAACACCGTGACCGTAGTGCTGGATCGCAGCTTGGCTGCCAGCTCTGCGAATCAGGCTTCCGCATCGGCAAACTAAAATAATCAACTTCCGCGAATCAGTCCGATTGGGATATGATTGCCCATAAGGCTCTTCGGTTTTTCTCCAAGGCAACTTGGGGATAGCAGTGGCGGGGTCATTGAGATGCCCGCCACTTTGGGCATTGGCTGCAGAGCCGGGCTTCAATGTGGCGGCTCTAGGGAGTGAGGAGGAACATCATGGGTACCGCAACCAGTGTGATGTTTACCAGTCTGCTCCTGGTGCTGTTCCTCGTTTGCGCGCTGGCGATTTACTTCCTGGCGCGCTTGCGGTTTAAGGCCCAAAATGATGGTTCTTTCAACGTCGCGTGGCGGGCTAATACTACCGATCCGTGGCGAGCCGGGGTGTGCCATTATTCCGAGGATTTTCTGAAGTGGTATCGGGTCATTTCCCTGCGGTGGGGCTCGAATCGCCGTTGGGAACGGGCGGATTTTGAGATTTTGGAATCGGCGGTAGACACCGAGCCGGGGTCGGACTATACCCTGGCTATTTTGCATTGCCGCGCACCGCGTCAGGGTTTTTCTGAGCCGGACGATTTTTGGTTGGCGATGGATGAACACGATTATTCCGGCTTGATCAGCTGGAAAGAATCCTCCCCGCCGCGTACCCAGATGGTTTACTGAGTTTCTTGCCTCGCGCGGTTCGGCTAGGCTATCAGTATGCGCCTGGTCATAGCGGATTGTGAAGTCAATTATTCAGGACGTTTGGACGCGCATTTGGCCGCGGCGAAACGCCTGTTGATGGTGAAAGCCGATGGTTCAGTGCTGATTCACAGCGATGGCGGTTCCTACAAGCCCCTGAACTGGATGAGCCCGCCCTGCCAACTGCACATTGAGCTGGAAGATTCCAACGCCCCGCAAGGCCCGCAAACGTGGCGGGTACAGGCCAAATCCGGGGACGCCCTGCTGATTAACATCACCGCGGTCTATGAAGATGTCGTGTGTGATTTGGGGGTCGACCCGGGACTGGAAAAGGACGGGGTGGAGGCGCATCTGCAAAAGCTGCTGGCGGAACAGGTCGCACTGCGGCTGGGGGAGGGCTGGACTTTGGTGCGCCGGGAATGGCCCACTCCCATTGGTCCGGTTGACCTGCTGGTTCGTGATGCACGAGGGCGTCCGGTGGCGGTGGAGGTGAAGCGTCGCGGCGAAATTGACGGGGTCGAGCAGTTGACCCGCTACCTGGATTTACTGGGCCGGCAAGCCGACCTGGAGGGCATCACCGGGATTTTTGCTGCCCAAGAGATTAAACCCCAGGCCCGCACGTTGGCCACAGACCGCGGGATTCGCTGCGTCGTGCTGGATTACGATGAAATGCGCGGCTTGGATTTCGATGCCGAAAATCGGCTGTTCTAAACCCCGCCAGATGACCCGGAAAACGCCACGCACCCCGCTTGTGCCGACCCCGTCCGGGCTAGGGTGTCACGGAGTCAGCTCTAGTAGCCCCCGGTAGTGCCGGATTCCCAGCAATAGCTGTGCCAGTGGCGGCGCGCCCCCACCCCGGTGTCCACTCCAAAAGGCGCGTTCAGCGGCCAAGCCACGATATGCGGGGTATTCGCTTCAACAGCGTGCCCACAACCGGGACAGACGTAAGATTTCTGGCCGGCACTGCCGGACAGACGCTGGACGTGATATTCCTGCCCGCCGCGCGTCACGACCCGCGGGACACTGGCGAGGCGCTGCATATCCAAGGGGCGATAGGGTTGACCGCGCCGTTTGGACTTTCGCTGACTGGGCACGGGCTAATCCGAATAATTCTTTGGTACGGATGCCACCAGGGTGCCGTAGCGATACACCGAAAGCGGATAGAGATTCTCATCTGTGACCAGCAAATCCGCGCGTTTGCCCGTTGCAATTTCGCCGATGTTGGTCTGACCCAAAATGCGGGCGCCCTGGACCGAGGCGCAGTACACCGCGTCAGTCAGCGGGATTCCCGCGCCTTTCCAGGCGCAGCGCACGATGTCTACCAGGTGCAAGTTTGGATCTTCCGGGTCGGAGTTCGGTTCGCCCAAGGGCATACCCGTGGCGGCGGTCGCGTTACTGACAAACACTACTGAATCGCGTCCGACCAGCTCAAACACGTTGCGCACGGCACTGAGGTCCACGTGCTCCCCGTCCGCAATCAGCTCCAGAATGCAGCCGCCTCCGGCCGCGTCCGCCAGCAGCTCCAGCATCGGGCCGGGATGGCGATGGTGGAAGGGCTGCATCCCGTTAAAGAAGTGGGTCACCACGTAGCGGGGGCAACGCAGCTTTTCCGAGGGGGTCAGCCCCAGCTTTTCCCGCGTCCAGGTCGCGGCTCCGCGCATAAACTCGGCCGAGGCGACCGTGTGTCCAAAGGCGGGAACCGCCCCGTTTTCAATCAAAACTTCCGCCACGGAACCGGAACCGATAGCGCGTTTGCCTTCCGGAGCCAGCGTCATCGACACTGTGTGTCCGCGGGTGGTAATCATGAGTTCGCGGGTCAGGGCCGGGTTTGGCGGCTGGACTTGTGCAAAATCTTGGGACCCCAGGACGGCACGAGCCCGTTCCTCGCGTTCCTTGGCGCTGAGCCCTTCGGTCGGGAGGGAATCAGCGGGGGAGTCTCCGGGGAGCATCCCGGTTACCCCCAAGCGTCCCGACGCCAGGAACGGCCCTTCAAAGTGAATCCCGTCCAGTTCGCCTGCGTCACACAAATCGGCCATCATCTGACCCTGTCGGCGCAGGTCCTCCGGGGAAGCTGTCGAGAGTGAACCGACCAGGGTGGTGGTGCCGTGTACCCGGTGCTCCCACACCGCGGTCATCATGGCTTCCACTGTGGTGGCGGTGGGGAAAGAGCTGCCCCCGCCTCCGTGGCAGTGCGTGTCGACCAGACCCGGCAAAATGTAGCGCCCGTCGGTCGGGGAAGGTGCGGCCACGACCTCGGCACCGTAACCTGCCGCCTGCGCTTGGGGCGCTTCTCCCATCCACACTATGGAGTCCCCGTCAATAATGACAGCTCCATCAACGATTATGGAAGACGGCGTGACGATGCGCCCGCGTACTGCAAAAGGTTCACTCATGTTCCGATTATCGCATTTTTGCGCTGTTTCAAAGTAATTTTTTCGCTCCCTAGTCGTGTCGGGCGCTCTCCGGGTGGCGACGGGTTCGGGCGGCTGACGCCGTGTACGCGAGGCCGGCAATGCCGGGTTGGGGGTAAAACTGTTCGGGTTTACCCGGTATTAGAGGAAATCCTTTAAGATAAAACCATGCTGAACATGATTGCCCGCGACATTATCCCCGGACCGATTGGTCCTACGATGGTGCTGCTTCACGCTTTCCCGATGGATCACCGGATGTGGCTGCCGACCGCGGACCGCTTGGGTGGGGTGCCGCTACTGATGGTGGATGCGCCCGGATTCGGCCAGACTCCGCCAATGATGGACACCCCTTCGCTGGACGCGTTTGCGGATGAACTCGTGGCAAACCTGGGCAAGTTCGGCATCGAACGCATTATTCCGGTCGGTAACTCGCTGGGCGGCTACGTGGCGCTCACCATTTTGGAACGTCACCCGGATGTCGTGGCCGGTCTGGGCCTGATTGGGACCCGGGCGGACGCGGATACGGTCAGCGAAAAAGCCGACCGGTTCGAAAACCTCATCACCATGCTGGCCGGAGACCGCGCGAGCCTGCTGACTCCCCAGATTGAATCCCAGTTCACCGCCTCGACTCGCCGGGCGCGTCCGGAAGTCGTGTCCGAGGCCGTGCAATGGTCCGAGGAAGCCTCCAACGAAGGAATTTCCTGGGCGCAACGGGCAATGGCGGCGCGCCCGGACCAGATGGCGCTGCTGGCAAATTTTGGCAAACCCGTCCTGGTCATGCGTGGCGAGGAGGACCCGGTCATTTCCCCCGAGCGTGCCGCCGCGATGGCACAGGCCGCCCATACCGAGGTCGTGGAGGTCCACGAAACTTCGCACCTGGTGCCGATTGAAAATCCCGGGGCTGTCTCACGCCGCCTGATGGCGCTGTACCCCCAGTGCATGTAGGCCGTGCAAACACACTAACCTGCGTGAACGCTAGCGAACGCCCTTGTGAACGCTATCGGTAGCGTAACTCGAAACGCGACCGCAACGCCCTAGTCCGCACTCATCGCCGTGACGGCATCGGAGGCGCCCAAGACCGAAATCTTTTGGTTCTGGCTGGCTTTGTTCGGCAGGTTGAATAACACCACGACCGTGTGCGTTTCGGTCAAGGTCGAGGCCGCAGCCGTTTTCCCGGTGTAAGCCTGAGCCAGGGGTGAGAGCTGGAGTTTCCGGGGAGACTTCATGGTCAAGTCGTAGTTCAGGGCGGCCATGACCAGGGCTCCGCCGTCCGTAGTGCCCAGGGCTATACAGCCGTCAGCGCCCGGCCGCGCGGTCATAGTGACTTCCAAGCCGCGGTTTTGCTGGGCGAGGGCGGAATAGTCCGTGCGCCGCTGGGCGAAAGTTGCGGCAAAAGAATCAATCGCGGTGTCAAAAACATCCTTGGCTTTGTTGGGGTCGTTGAGAAAGTCCGCGTAAGTTTTCGCCAAAGCTCCCGGCGGAACCACAAAGTCTTTGGAATCCGCCTGGGGCGTGGGCGAGCCGACTTCGGGCTTGAAAGTCGCGGGGAAACTGGCCTTGGGGAACAGTTTCGTGTAGCCCCACACCGCGTAGTTGGCGCGCGGCGAGGACTGGACGAAACCGAACACGTAGAGCGGCTGGCCTTCGACCGTGGGCGAAACCGTGTAGGCGTAGCGCGGCCAATCCGTAGCCTGCTGCACCACTGTGACCTGCGGATTCGCTAGGGGGAGTGCTCCCAGGTTGGCTCCGCGAGTCGTGTTCGTCATCAGGTATTCCCCGTTGCGCATCCCCAGGGCCGGGTTTGTAAACCGGCTGGTCAGCTGTTGCCAGTCGCGAGCGCCGTCCCCGGTTTGAGCCACGGTGTTGGCCTCGGTGGTGACTGCGGTGAAGCGTTGCTGGTCAATAGCGGGCGGTTCATTGCCGCCGTTGGGGGAGGTCACGAGGGTGGGGGTGTAGGCACAAGCGCTCAGGGCCAGGGCGGTCGCTCCGGCCGCCAGGAGGGTCGTCAGCTTATTCGTCATGGGAGGCCTCCGTTTCTGGGTCTGTCGCGTCGTCACTCTCCGGTTGGTGCCGCCATTTTTTGCCACGTTTAGGCTGGTCATATGCTTCTTCAGCCATGCGCAAGGAACGGCGTGTGGGGTGGACTGCCGGAATGACGCCGGTGTCCGTGGGGGCATCGCCCGCGACCGCGGAAGTGACCTGACTGGCGAGCTGGCGTGCCTGATCCTTTTCCAACGTATCCAAACGTTTGGCACGCGAACGCCGTTCTGACAGCACCAGCAAAGCCAGGTAAGTCCCGATAGCTCCAGCGGCGATAATCCCCACAATGGTCATGAGGATAGCCGAGATGCTGGAGGGCTCATTTTTCAATTTCCACTTCAGTTCCAACTGCGGTCCCGCCGCTTTGTCCGGGGGATTGACCACGAAAGCGACCGCGCTCCAGCGGTTATCGCTCAGCTGCCAGTTCAGAGAGGCGTGACCGGTGCCACGAGCGCTTTGTTTCCAGATGTCTAAGGACGTTAGATCCGCCGCGTCGTTTTGGGCGGGGGACGCCAACTGTTGCAAACCGCCCGGCAAAGTTTGTTCGCCAGGAGCAGAATTAGTTTTTTTCGCCTCGACGCTGCGGGAAGTGAGCAGATTATCGGCTTTAAAACCGGTCAGCTCCAGGTGATTGACCGATTTGGCAAAAGCCATTGCGTCTGTGGTCAGGGCGATTCCTAAAAAGACTTCTTGTTTTGCCGGCCCGGTAGCGCGAATCGTGACTTTTTCCCCGGTGGATTCCAACAGATTTTCTCCCGTCAGGACGATTGCCGACTTGGTCGGTTCGCTGTGAAACGCCACGTTGGCGCTGGGACGCAGGAAAGTCAGGCGAGATATTCCAATAAAGGCCACCAAAAGTGAGACAATCAGCAGGGCAATGCTGAGATAGCGGGTGGTGCGATTCGATGACATGGGTCTCCTTGAGAATTTTGGAACCGGCTACCATTTACTTTAGCGAGATTGGCGGTCCACAGCGACTTAGCCATGTCATAAAGGTTCGTGTAAATGGTTAATCAGAGGTTTTTTCGTTATAGACTTAGGGTATCGTTATACTAAGTTTGGCGGGGCAGGTTAATTTGCCCGTTGGTTGACGTCTTTAGGAGGACTCACAAGTGACCGAAGAGCAGACAGATTTTCCAATCGTGATGCGCGGGTACGACCGCGTTCAGGTTGACCTGCAGATTCAAACTTTAATGACGGCTTTGGCTGAGGCACGCCGTGAGGTAGAAACCCTTGACGCGCGTAACGCCACCCTGGCAGGGGATTTGGGCGAAGCTCAGCGCCGTCTAAAGGAAAGCGACAAGTCGAGTTATACCGGTCTGGGCGAACGCATCGAGCAGTTGCTGCGTTCCGCTGAGGAACAGTCCACCACCGTTATTAATAAGGCGAACGCTGACGCGGAATCCTTGCTGGAAAAGACCCGTTCTAACACGCAGCGCCTGACTCAGCGCGCCGAAGCCGAAGCGGCTTCTATGTTGGCTGAGGCTCGCCGTGAAGCTGAGGAACGCACCACCCAGGCGGAAACCGAAGCGGAAACCGTGCTCACCAACGCGCAGCACCGCGCTGATGAACTGGTAGCCGCGGCGGAACGTGAAGCGGCCTCGCTGCGCGCCGAAGTGAACACTCAGGTCAACGACCTGCGCGCCACTGCTGACCGCGAAACCGAACTGCAGCGCGCCCAAGCCGAAAAGGATTACGTAGAAGCCCGGGTTAAGGCCGAACAGGAAACCACGGCTCTGCGCAACGAAGCAGCGACCGAGATTCAAGAACTGCGCGAAACCGCTACTGCCGAAGCCACCCAGGTGCGCGAACAGGCTCAGCAAATGGCCGAGAAGCTGCTGGCGGAAACCCGCGCCGAAGCCGACAAGATTATCTCTAACGCTCGCGCCGAAGCCGAGCGTCTGCGTGCCGAATCCGAACAGGCTCGCCAAGACACCGAAACTGAGATTGCCTCCGCGCGTGCGGCCGCTCGTGAAGCCGACGCACAGGCTCACGAACAGGCTCGGGCCGAAACCTCCGCGATGGTCGCCACCGCGAAGGCTCAGGTTGCTGACGCTGAGAAGCACCTCGGCGAGACCTTGCAGCGTGCCGAGCGCCTGCTGACTGATACCGATGCCGTGGTGCGTCGCCGTCAAGAGGATGCCCGCCGTACCGCTGAAGCCACTATCTCGGCTGCGGAAGTCGAAGCGCAGCAGCTGCGCGAAGCGGCTCGTGCCGAAGCTCAAGCCGAGCGTGCCGCCGCCCAGCGCACGGTCGAAAAGCTGGAACGTCAGCGCGAATCCGTGGCGGCCTACCTCGACGAAATGCGTGGCCTGCTGGGGTCGCGTGCCGCCGATGCCATCTCTGGCCTGCAGGCTTTGGAAGAGGACGAAGAAACCCGCGAACCGGTAGAGTTGCCGGCCGATGTGGATGCTTACGCCCTGCCGGAAGAAGCCAGCGAATAAACGTTATTCATGACACCCCCAAGTTTTGGCGGTCCTGCGGGGCCGCCAAAACTACATTTTGCGCACATTTTTACCTAAAAGCCACGGCCACCACGTAGGATGGTACTGTGAAAGCAATACGAAGATTTACTGTTCGCTCCGTCCTTCCCGAAAATTTGAAGCCAATCGGTACTTTGGCTCAAAATCTGCGCTGGTCCTGGCACCGGCCCTCCCGCGATTTCTTCGCGTCCTTAGATCCGCAAGTCTGGGAGGAAGTCGGCCACGACCCGGCGGCTTTCCTCGGTTCGGTTTCCGTCCAGAAACTGGACGAGCTCTCGGCAAACCCGGACATTGTGAACCAGGCTGCGGCTTTGGAACGCGACCTGGGCGATTACCTGGAAAAGCCCCAGTGGTTCCAGTCCCAGTTCAACAATGCCGACAAGCCCAGCGCGATTGGGTATTTCTCGGCTGAATTCGGCGTGACGGCCGTTTTGCCGCAGTACTCCGGCGGCCTGGGGATTTTGGCTGGTGACCACCTGAAGTCCGCCTCTGACCTGGGCGTTCCGATTATCGGCGTGGGCCTGCTCTACCAGGCTGGCTACTTCCGTCAATCCCTGACCCGCGAAGGCTGGCAGCGCGAATCCTACCCGGTCATCGACCCGGATAACATGCCGCTGACCCTGTTGCGCGAAGACGACGGTACCCCCGCGCTGGTAGAAGTGCCTTTGCCCGACCACCGCACCCTGTATGCCCAAGTGTGGGTCGCAAAAGTCGGCCGCATCGCCCTGCTGATGATGGACTCAGACGTGGCCAAGAACGATGAGGCCGCCCGCCTGGTGACCGACCGCCTCTACGGCGGGTCGAAAGATCACCGGATGGAACAGGAACTGTTGCTCGGCGTGGGTGGGGTAAAGGCCCTGCGCGCCTACAGCCGCTTGACCGGCGCGCCGACCCCCGAGGTCTATCACTGCAACGAAGGCCACGCCGGATTCATGGCGGTGGAACGTATCCGCGAGCTGATGACCGGCGAGGAGCACCTCGACTTCGGCACGGCTATTGAAGCGGTGCGTTCCGGCACGCTGTTCACGACCCACACGCCGGTTCCCGCCGGTATCGACCGTTTCGACCGGTCCTTGGTGCAACGTTACCTGGCACCAATCGAGATTCCCGGCGTGACGACCGATCAGCTGCTGGCTCTCGGTGCGGAAACGTACGAGGGCGGGGACCCCAACGTATTCAACATGGCGGTTTTGGGCCTGCGCATGGCGCGGATGGCCAACGGTGTGGCCCAGCTGCACGGCAAAGTTTCGCGCGGCATGTTCCACCAGCTATGGCCTGGATTTGATGTCTCCGAGGTGCCCATCACCTCCATCACCAACGGTGTACACGGCCCGACCTGGACTGATGGCCGTTTGGCGCAGTTGGCTCGCGGGCACCAGGATCCCGGCGAGCACGTCAACACCTACCGGTGGGTGCGCCCGCCCGAGGAAGGCGGTGTCAGCGATGAGGAACTCTGGGAACTGCGCCGTGAACTACGCGAGCAGCTGGTTCTCGATGCTCGCCGGCGGGTGCGGGAATCCTGGCTGGAACGCGGGGCATCCCCGGCCGAGCTGGATTGGACGAATAAAATCCTCGATCCTGACGTCTTGACCATTGGTTTTGCCCGCCGCGTGCCGACTTACAAGCGTCTGACGCTGATGATTAATAACCCGGAGCGGATGGCGGCCATTTTGACGAACAAGGAACGTCCGGTGCAAATCATCGTGGCTGGGAAATCCCACCCGGACGACGAACAGGGCGTCAGCCTGATTCAGCGCCTGGTGGCTTTCGCTGACCAGTACGATGTGCGCGACCGCATCGCTTTCCTGCCCAACTACGACATGGACATGGCCCAAACCCTGATGCCCGGCGTGGATGTGTGGCTGAACAACCCGCTGCGTCCCTTGGAGGCCTCCGGGACTTCCGGCATGAAGTGCGCCATCAACGGCGCTTTGAACCTGTCCATCCTGGACGGCTGGTGGGACGAAATGTATGACGGCCGCAATGGCTGGGCCATCCCCACTGCTGACGGAGTCGACGACCCGGAGCGCCGCGATGCTATCGAGGCCGAAGGCCTGTACAACCTCATCGAGAACACGGTCGCTCCGCGCTTCTACGATCGGGACGCGAACGGGATTCCGCGTAACTGGATGGAAATGGTGCGCCACACGCTGGCGACCTTGGGTCCGCGTGTGCAGGCGCAGCGCATGGTCAGCGAGTACGTCGAAAACCTCTACACCCCGATTGCTGCTTCCAGCCGGGTGCTGAACAGGGCGGGGCATCAAGAGGCTCGTGACCTCGCGGCTTACAAGGCGCGGGTGCGTTCGGGCTGGAATCAGGTCGCGGTGAAGCATGTCGTCTCCAAGGTTGGCGACGTGGCGACCGTGGGGGATAGCGCCTCATTCTTTGCTGATGTCCAGCTGGGGAATCTGCGTCCCGAGGATGTTGAGGTACAGCTGCTGCTGGGCCGCGTGACTTCCAGCGACGACTTGTCCGGCTTTGAGGTCCTGGCGATGCAGGCGGAACGCGAAGAAAACGGCGTGGTGTCCTACCGCGTCGAGACGCGTTTGAACAGCGCCGGCCCGCTGGGTTACCAAATTCGCGTGGTGCCAAACCATCCGCTGATGGCCGGTTACACCGAACTGGGCCTGGTGACCAACGCCGAGCGCGCCGCTGATAACCCGGAGACGCACTACTTCTTCGGCAGCTAAGTTCGCTGGGTTTTGCCCGATTTTGGCCCGGTCGGCTGGGATTTCCAGCCGACCGGGCTTTTTCTGTGGCTGCGGGTGTTTTCCGCCGCTGTTTGTTGGCGGGCTGCTCGCTGGGGTGTGCCTAAAAGGGGAGAATAGCCGGGTAGCTGCCATTATTGGCAGCTACCGCCCTTTTTTCACCTTATAATCCACATGCGCCCCGAAACCCGGTAACAAACAGCCCCTAATTTCCTCGGATGACCTGAAATAAAACCTATTTAAACGGCTCGGTGTGCCATATATGGCACACCGAGCCAAATTAATAGGATTAACGCTCAGGTTCCGGGGAATTGCGGGCAGGTGCGGGATTTTTCTCGAAAACCGGGCCAGTCGGCGCGGCAATGGAACGAACGGTCAAAAATTCGCCATACTGTCAGTTAGATGGATTGATTCGCGGAAAGGACCGGCGGTGGGGAAACCAAATCGCGTGGAAATAGTAGGGAAACTGGCAGCGCTGTTTCAGGCCCGGGGCTACACCGGCGCTGGCATGGCCGAGATTTCGGCGACGACCGGACTGGGGCGCGGCTCGCTGTATCATCTCTTTCCCGATGGTAAAGCTCAGATGATGCGCGAAGTCCTGGCGGCCGTGGAACACGATTTTCAAGCCGCCGTGGTCGCACCGCTGGAATCGGGAGACATCGCCGGTATGTTCGCCGGAATTCTGGCGTTCTTTGACCACGGCGAGAAACAGAGCATCTGGGGCAAGCTGGTTCATGATGCCGCGGGCCGCGACTTTGCCCCCGAGGTGCAGGAGCATTTCAACACGTGGCGCGCGGCGCTGACGAAAGCCCTGCTCAGCCTGGGAGTGGATCGCGGCTTGGCTGCTTCCCTGTCGGAGCGCACTCTGTCTGGGGTAGAGGGCACGCTCACCCTGGCCGCCGGTTTTGATGATGCGGGCGCACTTTCCCGCGGCCTGCGCACTATGTCGGCTGAGGTCACGAATGCCATCTCTGCAGCTAGCGGGTCTGCAACCGGTTCAGCGGGGCGTCCGGCGCACTCCCAGAAATCCACTGGGAAACCCGCCGCTAAGTCGACCGCTAAACCTGCGAACCGAGCCCCGCGAAAATCGGCCGCGAAATCTGCGTCAAAAAAGGCTAGTAAAGCAAAGTAGCCAGCTTCGAGCGCATCGCCGGAACCAGCGGATCATCGCCCAAAATCGAGAAATATTCCACTAAACGGGCCCGGGCCGCATCGCGGTCCTCGCCGCTGGTTTCCGCTATGACCCCCAACAGCCGAGACATCGCCCCGGCGGCATCTCCCGCATTCATCTGGGCATCAGCGGCCTCGAGCTGCGCGGCTATCTCGCCGGTCGCAGCCTGAGCGCCCTGTCCAGCCTGGTCACCGGCAGGTTCCGCAACTGCTGAGCGAGCCTGCAACCGAACTTTCGCCAACAGCGGCTCCACTTTGCTGGATTCGCCGGGGTTGGCTTTGAGGTAGTTCTCCAAAGTCTCGATGGACTGGTCATATTCGCCTTTGGCCTGAAGTTTCAGCGCGGTTTCGATTTCCTCGGCTACCGCGGGCGGCGCGTCTGGGGCAGGCATACCGGCCGCACCGGCAGCTCCGTCAGCAGCCCCGGCCTCATCGGTCTGCACGCGACCCGTCACGCCTTCCTGCTCAGCCAACTCGATAACCTTGCTGATGACCTCCTGCACAGCCGAAGCGGGCAGCGCGCCATTGAACAAAGGCGCGGGTTGCCCGTTCATCAGCAAGAACACGGCGGGAATGCTTTGCACTCGAAACGCTTGGCCGATGGCCGGGTTTTCGTCTATGTTGACCTTTGCCAAAGCTACGCGCCCGCCGGCCTTCTTTACGGCCTTTTCCAGATTGGGTCCGAGCTGGCGGCAGGGGCCGCACCAGGGTGCCCACATGTCCAAAATGAACGGGACAGTCTGGGAAAGCTCTAGGAGCTGGGCAAACGTGTCGTCAGTGACATCGCGCACCAGCGGCCCCGGAATAGTTTGCGCGGCAGCCGCCCCGCCCGCACCTGTGCCCCCAGCGAAACTGCCTGCACCAGCCTCGCTCCCTTGACCAGCGGGAATATCGTGCAGTTCTTCGGGAGCTTTCATGGTGATGCCTCATCTTTCCTAAATCCGAGCGGGGCCAACAATGGCCGTATGCTGATATTTAACCTGTTAAGTCTGGACTGTATCAAATCCAAGCGGGGAAAAATCGCCCAGCGCTTAAAACCGACCTGCGCTGACTGCGACAGTTGGGGGTTGCGCGTCTGTGTTCCGGTGCCGCGACATTTGTCACAAGTGAGGTGCTTTGGTTGGGTTCGCCGCCGCGCCTGACCGGTGTGACCTGCCTCGCCCGCTCCGCCAGCCTCGCCTGCCTCGCCTGCCCGCTCCTAATCTTTCCGGCTCCCGCAACCCTCCTGGACATAGCCGCGCCTAACCAAGGCAAGCCTTAGATTCGTTGAAATATAGCCAAAAACCCCGTAACTTGAGACAGTAAACTCAGCACCGAACGGGACAACGGAGGTGACGCACCTTGAGCGAACAGTCGAGCCAAAGCTTAATCGAAAACCCGAACAAAAACCCGAACGAACCGGACGAAAAACACGACAAATCGGCGGCGACTTCCTCGCGCCTAAACTGGCTTCGAGCTGCAGTCTTAGGCGCCAATGACGGCATTGTTTCGACCGCGGGCGTGGTTGTGGGCGTGGCGGCGGCAAACCCGAAAAACACGATGGCCATCGCGACCGCCGGCATCGCGGCCGTGGTCGCCGGGGCGCTGTCGATGGCGGCGGGCGAATACGTCTCGGTGTCCACCCAGCGCGACACGGAAAAAGCAGTGGTGGAAAAGGAGCGCCGCCTCATCGCCGAGGACCCGGACAAAGAATTTCAGGGTCTGGTGGAAAACTACATCGAAAAAGGCCTGACCCGCGCGACCGCGACCCTGGTCGCCCAGGAATACTCCGCCCACGATCCGGTAGAGGCCCACGTCCAGGCCCATTACGGCCTGAGTTCCGAGGAGTTCACTTCGCCCTGGGCGGCGGCGTTTTCCTCGGCAGTTTCCTTCACGGTCGGCGCGCTGGTGCCGCTGCTGGCGATTCTGCTCATCAGCGGCCCGTGGAAAATCCAAGCCACATTCGTGATGGTGATGGTCGCGTTAGCGCTGGTCGGCTGGCTTTCGGCGTGGCGCGGCGAGGCTCCGCGGCTGCGCGCGGTCATCCGGGTCATGGTCGGGGGCGCCCTGGCGATGATTATCACCGGCGGGGTCGGCCACTTCTTGGGGGTCACGGCTTAGGGTCACAAGGTCGTTGCGCCGGGGTTTTCGGTTAGCGCACGAGGCCGGTGGGTCGGGTTTTCGCGGGGTTCACAAGGGCGTTACGCCGGGTTTCCCCGGATGACTCGGTTTCTCTGGGGCCGGGTGCGCTGGTTCGACCCGAGTGCTACCTCGGGCTTTACTAAAGCTGTAAATGCCCCACATTCAACGATTATAAATTCTGTGGTTATGCTTTAAGATTTAGACGTGAGCGAAACGACGAACTCTACGGGCAATTCCGACGCCAAGAAACCCGGGCGTCATTCCACTGCTAACACTCGTCCGGCCACGAAGCCGGCGGCGAAGCCCCCGGCTGACAAGCCGAGTAAGCCGACTGCCGCCCGCAAGACCCGGACTTCTGGCACAAAATCGGCGGCAAAATCCGCGGGAAGCGCCGCGAAATCAACGACAAAACCGGCCACCGCGGCGGCCGCTAAAACCCCGGAAACCCCGGAAACCGCCGCCGCAAAATCCGCCGCAGCCAAAACCCCGGCAACCCCGGCAACTGCCGCGGCTAAAAACCCGCCAACCCTCCCGAACCTCTACCACCTGCCTGCGGACGCGGAACTAAACCGCATCAGCGTCACCGAGCTGCGTCCCACCGTTGAGGACGGGCTGTTCCCGGCAAAAGCCGCGGTCGGAGAGCTGTTCCCGGTCCACGCCACCGTGTTTGTGGACGGGCATTCCCACTTCGGCGCTGACGCGGTGCTGCTGCGCCCCACCGACCCGAAACGCCGCGGCGAAGGGGGCTATGACCTCTACGCTCCGGCGGGCAGCCCCGAGGGCGCTCCTGACCCGGGGGACCCCGCGGCTTGGGAAGTCGTGGACCGCGCCCGGATGTATGAAATCGGCACTGGTGAAAACCAGTTTGAAGCCTGGCTGCAGCCCAACACCGTGGGGCGTTACGCGTTCGCGGTCGAGTCGTGGATTGACCCTTATGGAACCTGGGTGCATGACGCCAAGGTGAAAATCTCGGCGGGCATTGACGTGGAGCTGACCCTCGAGGAAGGCGCCCGCCTGCTGGAACGCGCGATTGCGGGCGAGGCGAAACCGGCCTCCGGTTCGGCTCGTGACACGGCCGCTCCCGCCGTCCCGCTGCCCGCGGCTGACGCGGCGGTGCTGCAGGGCGCGATTGCGGGCTTGCGCGAGAAAAAGCGCCGCCCCCAGGTGCGTCTCTCGGCCGCCACGAATGAGCTGGTCGCAAACATTTTGGCGGAAAATCCGCTGCGGGATTTGGTGACGCGCACTCGGCTGTGCCCGCTGCGGGTCGACCGGGCGCGTTCGGTCGCCGGAGCGTGGTACGAAATCTTCCCGCGTTCCATCGGGTCCTATTACGGTTCGGGCGGCCAGATTGTGCCGGGGACTTTGCGCACGGCCGCGGAGATTCTGCCCGAGGTCGCCGCTGACGGTTTCGACGTCATCTACCTCACTCCCGTTCACCCGATTGGGCATGCTTTCCGCAAAGGGCGCAACAACGCGCTTGAGGCCGGACCGAACGATCCCGGCTCGCCTTGGGCAATCGGTAACGAGGACGGCGGGCATGACGCGGTTGACCCGGCTTTGGGCGGGATTGAGGCGTTTGACGAGTTTGCGGCGGCGGCGAAACGCAACCACCTAGAGATTGCGCTGGACTTTGCCCTGCAGTGTTCCCCGGACCACCCGTGGGTAAAGGCGCACCCCGAATGGTTCTCGGCCCGGGCTGACGGCTCGATTGCCTACGCGGAAAACCCGCCAAAGAAATACCAGGACATTTATCCCCTGAACTTTGACCACGACCCGGACGGACTGTACGGGGAAATCCGGCGGGTAATCGAGTTTTGGATTGACCACGGGGTCACGATTTTCCGCATGGATAACCCGCACACGAAGCCGGTGCGGTTCTGGCAGCGCTTGGCGGCTGACCTGCACCAAACCCACCCCGAAGTGGTCATGCTCTCCGAGGCGTTTACCGCTCCGGCGATGATGCGGGGGCTGGCAAAAGCGGGGTTCCACCTGTCTTACACGTACTTTACGTGGCGCAACTCCAAGACGGAGCTGACCGAGTACTTTGAGGAACTCGCTTATGAAACGGCACACGTGTTGCGCCCGGCGCTGTTCCCCATGACCCCGGACATTTTGACCGACTATATGACGGCCGGGGTAGGGGCGTTCAAAGCCCGCGCCTTGCTGGCGGCCACGGCCGCTCCGACCTGGGGAATCCTCGGGGGCAGCTACGAGTTTTGCGAGCACGTGCAGCGTCCCGGCGTGGAGGAAGTCATCGACAACCCGAAATATGAGGTGAAAGTCTATGACTGGGCGGCGCGCGACAAGTACGGCATCGCCTCCCTGCTGCGCACCCTGAACGCGGCCCGCTCCGCTCACCCGGCGCTGATGCAGCTGCGCAACATCAAGTTCCACGCTGTTGAAAACGATGCCATCATCGCGTTTTCCAAGCATATTGACGCCGCGCATTCCCCGACCGGCCGGGCGGACACGGTGTTGGTCATCGTGAACCTCGACCCGCACAACACCCAAACCGGCTGGGTGCACCTGGATTTGCCGTCACTAGGGTTGAGCCCGGAGGAGTTCCCGGAGCTGGCCGCGCCCGGCGAGGGGCAGCGCCTGTTCGTGGTGCGCGATGAGCTGACCGGCGGGGAATATACCTGGGGGCGGGATAATTTTGTCCAGCTCAATCCCTATACCGGACCCGGCCATATTCTCAGCTTCAGCCCCATTCCGGACTGAACCGGTTTAGTCGTGCCTCGTCTTTGGTCCTTCGCTTATCCGAGACTCAGGCGGCGAGCGCGTAGGCACACTGTGGGTGCCCGTACATTTTTCTTGGCAACTTGTTGCCTAGAAAAATAGGGCAGGACCCCACCGCGACGCAGGCTTTGGCAGCGCAAGCTTGCTTGCATTGCCAAAGCCAAGGAAGCGGCACGGAAAGCGGAGTTTTCCCAGTACCACGTGCCCTAGCATCGCCGCGAGTCTCGGTGGGTAGCGATTGCACGACTGAACCCAAACATCGCCTAGCAAAAATATGAAAGAATTACCCCATGGCTAAAATCACCGTTTCCCCGGAACTTTTGAACCAGGTCGCCTACGCGAATTACTACGCCCCGCACTCGGTGCTGGGACCGCACTCGGACGGTGAGGACGTCACCATCCGCACCGTGCGCCACATGGCGCAAAGCGTCACCATCGTCACCGAACATGGCGAATTCCCTGCTGAACACGAACAGGACGGGGTGTGGGTCGCCGTCATCCCGCACGCCGAAGTCGAGGACTACCGCGTGAAAGTGACCTACGGCGACCAAGAAGTGCTGGGGGACGACCCTTATCGTTTCCTGCCGACCTTGGGCGAAATGGACACCTACCTCATTTCCGAAGGCCGTCACGAGCGCTTGTGGGACGTTTTGGGCGCACATATTAAGGAGTACGAGGGTCCGCTCGGGATCGTAAAGGGCGTGGCTTTCGCGGTGTGGGCGCCGAACGCACAAGCGGTGAAGGTCGTGGGGGACTTCAACTTTTGGGATGGGTCGGGGTGCGCGATGCGCAGCCTCGGCGCGTCGGGCGTGTGGGAGCTGTTCATTCCCGGTGTTGAGATCGGGGCGCGCTACAAGTACGACATCAAAGGTCCGGACGGGAACTGGCGGCAAAAGGCCGACCCACTGGCTCGCGCTACCGAGATTCCGCCCGCTACCGCCTCGGTCGTTACCGACAAATTCCACACTTGGAACGATGACGAATGGATGGAGCGGCGTGCCGCGAACGTGGAGGACCACCCGATTCACGCCCAGCCGATGAGTATCTACGAATGCCACATTGGCTCGTGGAAAGAAGGCTACGGCTACCGTGACCTGGCCGAACATCTGGTGCCTTACGTCAAGGAAATGGGCTTCACCCACGTGGAGTTCATGCCCGTGGCGGAACACCCCTTCGGCCCGTCTTGGGGGTATCAGTGCACGTCCTACTTTGCTCCGACCGCCCGCTTCGGCACGCCTGACGACTTCCGCTACCTGGTCGATGTGTTGCACCAAAACGGGATTGGCGTCATTTTGGATTGGGTTCCGGCGCACTTCCCGAAGGACGACTGGGCGCTGGCCGGGTTCGATGGCACGGCCCTGTACGAGGACCCCGATCCGCAGCGTGGCGAGCACCCGGACTGGGGGACGCTGGTGTTCAACTACGGCCGGCGCGAGGTCAAGAACTTCCTGGTCGCCAACGCCCTGTACTGGATGGAGGACTTCCACATCGATGGCCTGCGGGTGGACGCGGTGGCGTCGATGCTGTACCTGGACTATTCCCGCAAAGAGGGCCAGTGGCACCCGAACCAGTACGGCGGGCGGGAAAACCTCGAGGCCATCGCTCTGTTGCAAGAAGTGACCGCGACCTGCTACCGGGTTTGCCCCGGCACGGTCATGATTGCCGAGGAATCGACCGCGTGGCCCGGCGTCACCCAGCCGACTTCCGAAGGCGGCCTGGGCTTTGGGTTCAAGTGGAACATGGGCTGGATGAACGACACCCTGCGCTACTTGGCGGAGGACCCGGTCAACCGCAAGTGGCACCACAACGAGCTGACGTTTAGCCTGGTCTACGCCTTTTCAGAGAACTTTGTCCTGCCGCTGTCCCACGATGAGGTCGTGCACGGCAAAGGCTCGCTGCTGTCCAAGATGCCCGGCGATTACTGGCGCCAGCTGGCCGGATTGCGCCTGCTGTTTGCTTACCAGTGGACGCATCCGGGCAAGCAGCTCATCTTCATGGGTTCCGAGTTTGGCCAGGGCGCGGAATGGAATTCGGGGGCGTCCCTGGATTGGTGGCACTTGGACATTCCCGAGCATCAGGGGATTCGCCAGCTGGTCACCGACTTGAACCACCTGTATGTGTCCAACCCGGCGCTGTGGTGCGATGACTATCGCGGGTTTGAGTGGATTGAGCCCAGCGATGCCGACCACAACTTGATTACCTATCTGCGCCGCTCCGTGGCGGAATCGGATCCTTCGGGGATTGATTCGGGTCACCTGCTGGCGGTGGTGGCGAACTTTAGCGGCAACCCCCACGATCCGTTCCGGGTCGGCCTGCCGTTTGCCGGCAAGTGGGACGAGGTGCTAAACACGGACGCCGAAGTTTACGGCGGCTCCGGCGTGGGTAACCTGGGCCAGGTCACGGCCGAGGAGATTCCCTGGAATAACCGGCCCTGCTCGGTGTCTTTGCGGATTCCTCCGCTCGGTGTCGTGATTCTGCGTCCCGCCGAAGATAATCCCTACCGCCCGCGGTAAGTTTTCAGTTCACAAGAACGTTGCGGCGACCATCGTGGTTTGAATACTGCCCGCCCGCGCTAGGTTTTCGCTTCACAAGGGCGTTGCGGCGGGCGCTGGCGTTGCGGCGTGGGCCGGTGTTGTGCGTGCGTCGATTGTGGGTTGAGTCGTTCGTTAATCCTATTAATTCGTCTCGGTATGCCATATATGGCATACCGAGACGTTTAAATAGGTTTTATTGCGGGTTCACCATGGCGTTGCGGCGTGCGCCGGTGTTGTGCGTGCGCGTGCGTGCGTCTGGGGGACTACCAGCGCATTTGGGACAACGTGTAAAGAATTTCCGATTTTCTTTACACGTTTTTCCGACGTGTAAAAATGCTTTACACGTTGGGGTGCACGGTCGGTGATCTTGGAATTTTGAGCCATGGTCATCGAGGTAGGTGCACGAATGACCGATTTTGCCGGGGATTTCGGGTGATTGCCCGCGGAGGTTTCGCCAAAGCCGCAGGTAATGGTAATTTGCGGTCCGGGAGTCAGGTCACCTAGGCGGTGAAATCGGTCGTTCGTGCAAGCAACAGTGCGAATCGGGCGTTGCTTGCCATTGAAAGCTGCGAGGAAATCGCTAATCTGCCCAAAATATAAGTTATCCACAAGTAGCAAAAACTTGCTTGCATAATCTAACAATATGTACCATCATCAAATGCATGAGTGACACGGTGCAGGAATATCTGAAAGACCAGGGTGGGGTAACCACGATGGGTGCGGCAGTCAAAGCCACCAGCAGGCAGAAAGTCAAACGTGCGTTAGAGTCGGAACTGGTTTTACGCCAAGGACGCAGCACGCTGTTTCTACCGTCTGTTGATCCTCGAGTCGTTGCGGCATTTGTCCATGGAGGTTGCCTGACTTGTCTGAGCGCCTTAGAAATAATGGGGGTTGGTCTTTGGGAACATCCCGAGCATATTCATTTGGCAGTGAGTAAGGACTACCACAGTCGCCATTCGAGCAAGGTCGTGTTGCATCGCGAGAAATGGCTGAATTCCCCGCAAAGCAGATACTGGCAGGTCTTGCCGACGGGATGCCGAGACACCTACGCGGAAGATTGTTATTCCAGCCTGTATTTATCGAGCCCACTTCACGCGACTCTCCGAGCTTTGCAATGTGTGCAAACTCATCTGGAGAGAGTGGTGCTACTGGATTCAGTTTTAAACAAACGACTGGTAAATCGCGAGATTCTGGAAAATGCGGCTACTCACCTCCGGCGCCAGGCGATTCAGGCAGCCCTAAAGGATTGCGATGCTGCAGCTCGGTCGCCGCTGGAAACAGTCGGCCGTTTACAGTTGCGGGAGCGGCTCGACGCGGAAGTTAAGACGGGGGTGACGTTAAAAGGGATAGGTGAGGTGGATTTTTTAATCGGGAACCTAATCGTGGAATTCGATGGCTACGAATATCACTGCGGCCGTGCCGAGTTTGACAAAGATCGCGCACGGTCCCGAGAAGCATTGCTGCGCGGTTTCAACACCATGCGTTTTACATATAACGACGTGATAAGCGGTCGGTTCTTGGAACCGATACAGCGCTACTTAGTCCGGGGGTTGCACGAATGACCGATTTCGCCGGGAAATTTAGGTGATTGCCCGCAGGGGTTTCGACAAAGCTGCAGGTAGTGGCGTTTTTCGGTCCGGGAGCCAGGTCACGAGGGCGGTGAAATCGGTCGTTCGGGTCGGGTAGCCCTGCTCTGGACCTGCAAGTGTGACCTAAATCACACTCAATTCCCGAGGTTTCGTGTAAGATTGCTCCAAGCCTTTACATATACAGGGTGTTAGCAAGGTTTCTGCCTACCTTTAGGCTATTAGCCGCGAGGCGTGACAGATTCCTTGGTTCCGGGAAATCCCGGAAGCGTGAGGCTCGAAAGTGGCGTAAAAACGCGACTCAAGGCCTCTCGCATTATTGACAGAACACTTGGGTGGTGTAGACTTTTCCCGGGTGCTTCCGTCCTGGATCACCTGGGTGGTTTAAAAAATTCCACCCTTTATTACCCAGAAGAAGGGTTTTTTTGAAGATGAATTTGAAGAAGAAGTTTGTGGTTGGCGCTGCTTCGGTGGCGTTGATTGCTTCGATGGGTGGCGTGGCTGCTCCGGCTGCTGTGGCTGATGAGAACCGTCTGCCGGGTTACGCTACTGAGCTGGGTCGTTTCGGTGGTATTGACCGTATTCAGACCGCTTTGGCGATTGCGGATCACGAGTTCGGCCATCGCACCGCTAACAAGCCAGGCGTGCTTTACATTGCTTCCGCGGCGGATGCGAACATGGTTGACGCTGCTTCGGCTGGCATGTTGCAGGATGGCCCGATTGCTTTTGTCTATGGCAACTCTTACGTGGCCTCCGCTGTTGGCAAGCACTTTGCTGATGATGAGCTGGTTGGCTACTCTGACATTAAAAAGATTATCGCCATTGGTGGCGAAGGCGCGGTTTCTGATGCTGCGATGAAGGCTGTTGGCGAACAGATGGGCGTGAAGTCCTTTGATCGTTTGGGCGGTAAGGATCGTTTTGAGACTTCCGTGGCGATTGCTTCGCGTATCTACAACCATGCTTTGCAGTCCACTGATGCTTACCTGGATCGTGCGGGTCGTCATATTGTGTCTAATGGCACTAACTTGAACGTGATGTACCTGGCTAACGGTGCCAACGAGCATGTGGTTGACTCGATGGTGGCTGGCACGTTGGATAATGGCCCGGTCGTGTTGGTTAATCCCGATGGGACTATCCCGGATGTTGCGGCTGAGTTCATTAAGAAGACTTTGCCGTTGCAGTTCGCTGCTTTGGGTGGGGCTCCTACGGTTTCGGACAAGACCGTTCAGGATGCTTGGCTGATTAAGGCTCTGGCTAACAAGTGGGATACTTCCTCTAACATTCCGCAGTTGAAGGTCAAGCAGGAAAACTTGAAGGACATGGTCGACGGTAAAGGCAACAAGACTCAGCGTCCGACCGGCGACGACAACTTTATGGGTCTGCGTAACGTGGTTCGTGAGGCCGGTAATTTGCAGACCGCTTGGAACGGTCAATATGGTGAGGCTGTTGCTAAACTGTCCCAGATCTCCAAGGCTGCTACAAAGAATACTCGCGCTGATGTCGAGGCTGCTTTGAAGGGCGCTACCATGATTGACTACCCGGCTACGGCGTACAATGCTGACGCTGGTACTGACCCAACCAAGTTCGCTGAGAACGTGGCTACCGCGTTGCGGGCTTTGTTCGGCGAAGCCGTGCTGGATGGCTCTGGCAAGATTGATCCGACCAAGATTGAAAAGTACATAGATATTGAGCCTTATACTGCTTCGGATATGAACAAGGATAATTGGAAGGTTGTCGGTTTCGATTACAAGGCTCTGCTGGGCTCTAAGAGCTTCCAGAATGCTTACGTGGCTCCGGCTGAAAAGGCTTTGACTGACCAGTGGAAGGCCGCTATGGACGGCACGGTTGTTGCGTTGGGTAACCCGGTGGCTGAGGCTTCTCAGAACACGCCGACTGCAGCCGAGGCTGCGAACAACTACACTTCTAACACCGCTGGCACTAACCGTGCTCTCAAGGTGCCGATGGCTGCGGTGAAGGACGTGGCTGAATGGGTCACCGTTCAGCAGCAGCAGTGGTTGAAGGATACTCAGGCCGAGTTGGCTGACGTGTCTGGTCGTTTGGCTGGCGAGTTGGACAAGATTGCTCCGAAGACCGAGCTGCGCCTGGGTGGTGCGGATCGTTTCGAGACCGCTCAGTTGATTGCTAACCAGTACGGTAAGCTCTACGGCACCGTGTTCAACAAGTATTTGACGGCTAACGTGATGACCGAGGCTTACGTGGCTAACGGTACTCGTCTGCCCGATTCCCTGGCTGGTGGCCAGTTGTCTCACGGCCCGATCATGCTGGTGCGTGATTCCAAGGATATCCCGGACTTCACCAAGGACGTGGCTACCCACCTGCAGTGCTGGAACCGCGGCGGCAACATCGGTGTGGCTGCTCTGGGCGGCAAGGGCGTCGTCTCTGACGAAACCCTCAAGGCAGTAATCTCCCTGATCAACACCGCCTCCGCTTGCGGAACCGTCGTCAAGCCCACCGCCAAGACTACCCCGTTGAGTGTTACTGAAACGGACGTCTCCGTGACTGCTGCTAATGTGGAAACTGGTTCTGGTGACATCGATGCTACTTTGACTATCGACGGTTACGCGGCCGGTAAAGCAGCGGGTATCACCTACAGCGCTACAGTGACCAGCCCCGTCACGTCGACTACCGGCGGTAAAGAGACCGTGGCTCTGGGTACCCCCGCAATCGACGCCAATGGCAAAGTCAACGCAACGGTAACCAAGGACACTAGTGGCGCTGCTAAGGCTGGTGACTCTTTCGTTATCACGATTACCGCTTCTCGTGCTGGCGAGGTCGTGAACAGCATCTCCAAGACGATTACTCTTAAGTAGTAACCACAACTGAAACCTTTACGGTTTCAACGATAACTTCATAAACGTCTGGCCCCGGTAGGTAACTACCGGGGCCAGACGTTTAAAACGCTGTGGCTCTGGGGTGCCCCAGAGCCACAGGCTATTAAGTTATCTGCATGACCCGGTTAAGGGTTAGGCAGCAGTTGCTTCAAACACCTCAGAGGTCGGGGTCTTAGCGGTACCAGCACCGTCCTCATCGTAGGTAACAGTGACCTTAATCTTGTCACCATCGTTAGACTCACCAGTCACGTTGCCGTTAGAGGCGGTGTCATTAGACAAACCAGTGATGGAATTGTCAGCGTCAGTAACCTTTTCCCACTTGTAGGTCAGAGTTGCACCAGCAGGCACAGGGTTAGGAGTAGTACAAGTTACCGAGTAAGCGCCACCAGCAGCTTTAGCCAGAGTAGCATTGCAGACAGGCTTAGCAGAAGCAGTAGCAGCCGGAGCGGCCGGGGTGGTGGTCTTTACCTTGCATACAGACTTGGTGCCGATGAGGTTGACCATGGTGGACAGGACATCGTCGGAGACTACGCCTTCGCCGCCGATAGCGGAAACCTTGATCGGCTTGCCATTCCAGCACAGCAGGTGGGTAGCCACGTTAGCGGTGAACTCAGGAATCTTGGTGTCGTTACGCACCAGCAGGATCGGGCCACCGGTTAGCTGGCCAGCCGCCAGGGAGTCAGCCAGGCGAGTACCGTTAGCCACGTAAGCCGCCTCGACCATATGGTACTTAGAGAACCAGTTAGCGATGAGCTGAGCGGTCTCGAAACGATCCTTACCACCGAAACGCTGCACGGTCTTGGGGGCAATTTTATCGAACTCGGTACGCCATTCAGCCTTCAGGGACGCACGCTGCTTTTCTACCGTGTCCAACCACTTCTTGTCGTTATCCACAGTGTACTTAGCAACTTCAGCAATCGCCGCGAACTTTTCGGTCACAGTGGTGGCAGCGGTGGTGTGCATCTGCGATGCCTTGGCTACATCGTCGGTGATTTCACCCTGATGCTTCTCGTCAGCCCAAACCTTGTCCAGCTGCTTGGTAGCGTCTTCTACCAGCTTCTTGTACTCAGACTTAGCCTCGATAGCATCATAGTTGACAGCCTTGACCTTCTTCTCACCATTCAACTCAAAGTACTTAGCATCTTTGAGGGTGTCAGCAATAGCGGAACCGTACAGCTTGGTCAGGTTGCCCTTAACCGCAGTGTAAGCGGTATCAACCTCTTCGCCTGGGTTTGAAACGATGTGGTTAGAGATTTCCTGCTTCTCGTTCGCAACCTTGTTAGCCCAGGAAGCATAGTTAGACTCAGCCACATCAACCACGTGCTTCAAACCACCGAAAGTAGCCTTATCAGACAGGTTAGTGCCGGTCTGATCCTTCACGCCATCAATCAGGAAGTTCAGCTCGTCAATCTTTTCACGCAAGTTAGGAATGCTGTAAGAAGTCTCCCACTTGTTACCCAAAGCCTTAATCACCCAGGCCTCGTTCACAGTCGCGTCACTCACAGCACCGGTACCACCCAGAGCAGAGAACTGAGTCGGCAAAGCCTTCTTAATGAACTCAGCCACAACCTCAGGAATCTTACCATCAGGCTGAACCAGCAAGATAGCACCATCATCCAGAGTACCAGCCACCATCGAGTCAACCACGTGCTCGTTAGCACCGTTAGCCAGATAAGCATTGTTCAAGAAGTTACCAGAACCAGAGGTACGGTTAGCGAAGCTCTTATCGCCCTTAATGGACTGGGTGTACAAGTAGTCAGCAATCGCCACGGAAGTCGCGTAACGATCCTTACCAGCCAGACGAGAGGTCTTCTTAACCTTCATCGCGTCCTTGACCGCGTTCAAAGTGCTATCCGAGATAACACCATCGCCACCAATAGCCACGACCTCTTTAATCCCAGCAATATTCGCCGCGACATCCTTACCAACAGCAGTAGCCACGTAAGAGTTATTGTAAACAAACACGATCGGGCCATCAGTCAACATGCCAGCCGTAGCCGCGTCAACCATGTTCCCCTCAGCAGCGGAAACAACGTACAAACGTTCCGGAGCCTTCGTGCCGAACTCAGCCTTAGCAACCTTCAACGAAGTCTGGACACGATCCAAACCCCCGAGACGCTCCAACTTCATGATTGAACCCGGCAAAGAGGTATCAGCCACAGCCGCCGGAGCAGCCACGCCACCCATGCCAGCAACCAGCGCCACCGAAGCAGCACCAATCACAAACTTCTTCTTCAAATTCATCTTCAAAAAAACCCTTCTTCTGGGTAATAAAGGGTCAGAAAAATCGGGGATAAATCAGGTTATAAACACACAGAGAATCCCGGGCAAACACCTGCCAGGGTTGCAAGCGTACGGGGATTTTCTGGCAGACACCAGCCAGGGTTGCAAGTACACGGGAGTTGGTTAGAAACCATTCCTGCTGGGTTTTTAGATAAAAGCCGGATTATTAGACCTATTCCGACTGAGTTGCAGGCACACAGAGATTTCCAGGCCGACGCTGGCCAGTGTTGCGGCGAATCAGGGGAGGTTTTTTCAGGGGATACCGGGCTGGGGCGTGCCTAAAAGGGGAGAATAGCCGGGTAGCTGCCATTATTGGCAGCTACAGCCCAAATCCCACCTTATAATCCCCAAACACCGAAGCACCCAGGCACTCTGACCCACAAAGTCCCACCACCCTGAGTACTGCCACTATTCATACCAAACGCTCCGACACGCGCCGGTATCCGCTACTTCAATCACAGCCCCTGCCAAATTACCTAACAAAATCACGCCATTTTGCCTAACAGAATCGCGCCATTTTACGTAAAATAGGCTAGAATTGCCTTGTTTCCTAAGGAAAGGCCTGGACAATATCATGCGTGAATATCGGCAACGACTGGTGGATAAAATCCTGCAACAGGCATTGCGGCGCAGCGGAGCCGTCCTAATCGAAGGCCCGAAATGGTGCGGTAAAACGACCACGGCCGAACAGGCTGCGGCATCGGTACGCTATCTCGACGAACCGGGAAAGCTGGAAAGCAACCAGCTACTGGCAAAAATCAACCCCTCGGAGCTGCTAGCGGGGTCGACACCGCTGCTGCTCGACGAGTGGCAGCTTGCCCCGGAACTGTGGGATGCTATTCGGTTCACGGTTGACCGACGAGCCGCCCCGGGCCAGTTCATTCTGACCGGGTCGGCGGTGCCGCAAAACTTGGACAAGCTACATCACACCGGCACAGGGCGTTTTGCGCGGATTAGGATGCGCCCGATGAGCCTGTACGAGTCCGGGGAATCAAGCGGGGCGGTGAGCTTGACCGAGTTGTTCCAAAACCCGGAACCGCCGGGTGCTGAAGCGGTGCCGGGTGCCAAGACCGTGCCGGGTGGCAAAGCCATACACGGCACGTCCCCCGACCCAGCCGAGTCGGAGTCTTTGCCAGACTCGCACGTCTCAGGGCCTCGCAATCGAGAGTTTCCCTCAGACCACCGCGAACCGAGATTCCTGGCCAGTTCGACCTTGACAATCGAGGGTTTGTGTCAGGCGATAACCCGCGGCGGCTGGCCCCAGACCACGTTTTTAGCCCCGGCCGATGCGGTCGTGACTGCTCGGGACTATTTTCAAGCCGTGGTGAAACAAGACATCAGTCGGGTGGATGATGTGAGCCGGGATGAAACCCGCGCGCGCCGTCTGATGCGGTCTTACGCTCGTCTGCAAGGGTCGCAGGCGGCCATAGCCACGATTCAGGCGGATATGCGCGCTCACGAGGCGCAGACGATGAGCCCGGACACGATAAACAGCTATCTGGAGGCACTGCGCCGGATTTTCGTCATCGAGGACCTTCCCGCGTGGAGCCCCAAACTGCGCTCAAAAACAGCGATTCGAACCTCGGACACCAGGTATTTTACCGACCCCTCGATAGCTGCCGCCGCTTTGGAAGCCACCGCCAGAGACCTAGCTGGTGACCCACAAACGCTGGGATTCCTGTTCGAGACCCTAGCGGTGCGCGACCTGCGTGCCTACACGGAGGCACTGGGCGGAACCCTGTACCACTACCGAGACAAAAACGGCTTGGAGTGCGACACCATTGCCCACCTAGATGACGGCAGGTACGCGTTGATTGAAATCAAGCTCGGAGGCGACGCGGCCATCGAAACCGGCGCGGCCACGCTAAAAAGGCTTGCCGGGCTCATCGACACCAGCAAAATGCGCGCCCCCTCTTTCCTGGCAGTCCTCACCGGAGTCGGAGATTTCGCTTACCAGCGCCCAGACGGGGTTTACGCGATTCCTATAGGTACACTGGGCTGCTGATTCTGGTCTCTGTTTTTAGGGCCGGGGTGCGTGGGTACTTCGGTGTTTGGGGATTATAAGGGGAGAATAGCCGGGTAGCTGCCATTATTGGCAGCTACCCGGCTATTCTCCCCCTTTAGGCACGCCCCAACCGGGTATCCCCCCAAAAATTTCCCATATTGTGCTGCAGCCTCTGCGGGTATCGGCCTGAAAGCCCCCGTGGCCCTGCAGTCCTAGCGGGTGTCGGCCCGGGATTCTCTGTGTGTTCGCAATCTGATTTACCCCCCGAATTTCTGACCCTTTATTACCCAGAAGAAGGGTTTTTTTGAAGATGAATTTGAAGAAGAAGTTTGTGATTGGTGCTGCTTCGGTGGCGCTGGTTGCTGGCATGGGTGGCGTGGCTGCTCCGGCGGCTGTGGCTGTGGACGGTTCTACTCTGCCTGCGTTTGCGAATACTTTGCAGCGTTTGGGTGGTATGGATCGTGTGCAGACCTCGCTGGCTGTGGCTGATAAGCAGTTTGGCGCGTTGAAGGCTAAGAAGCCTACTCGTCTGTACATTGCTTCGGCTGCTGAAGGTAACATGGTTGACGCGGCTGCGGCTGGCATGTTGCAGGACGGCCCGATTGTTTTTGTGTACAACAATTCTTATGTTGCTGCTGCTGTTGGTGAGCACTTCAAGAATTACACTGCCGGTGAGGGCTACCAGGCTTTGTCCGAGGTTGTTGCTATTGGTGGCGACGGCGCTATTTCCGATGGAACTTTGAAGGCTGTTGCTGATTCGTTGAAGGTTGCGAAGACTGCTCGTCTTGGCGGTAAGGATCGTTATGAGACTTCCGTGAAGATTGCGGAAGAGATTTACGCTAAGGGCCAGCGCGCTACGACTGGTGGCAATAGCCCGTATTTCGATCGTAACCAGGATTTCATTGTTAACGCTGCTACTTCTAACCTGAAGATGGTTTACTTGGCTAATGGTGACGATAAGCACGTGGTTGACTCGATGGTGGCTGGCACCCTGGATAATGGCCCGGTTTTGTTGGTTCAGCCTGATGGCAAGATCCCTGAGGTTGTGTCTGAGTTCATTAAGAAGACCTTGCCGGAGCAGTTCGCTGCTTTGGGTGCGGCTGAGACTTTGCCGGATTCCACGGTTCAGGAAGCCTGGTTGATCAAGACTTTGGCTAATAAGTGGGATACGTCTTACGACATTCCTCAGTTGAAGAAGGACGTTGACAACTTGAACGTTATTGTTAACGGTAAGGGCAAGTCCTCGATTTATGGTGCTTCGGATTTCAAGGGTATGGTTGCGGTCGCTCGTGATGCCCAGAATATGTACAGCGACTGGAATGGCCGTTATGCCATTCTAACTGGCGAGATTAATAACACGTACATCGCTCAGGAAAAGAAGGGCACTGTAACGCTCGACGATGCTGTAACCGATTTGCTCAATACGTCAACTACCCCGGGTAAGGCTTTCAATGCATTGTTCGGTACCTACTTTAATGGCTTGAATGGTCGTCCCGCGAAGAATGCTGATCTGGTCAAGGGCTACTTCTCTACTGTGGAGAAAGACGGAGTGGTTTACGCAACTCTGTTCGATGTTGACCGGTTTGTTTCTGACAAGTTGGGTTCGGATGTTATCGAGCCTGCTGAGAAGGCTTTGAACAAGATTTGGACGACTACCCCGGTTCAGGACACGTTGACGGCTCTGGATGTTATGGCTGCTAAGGGTGAGATTAACGCTACCAGCGCGGCTGTTGCGAAGGCTTCGCAAAACTTTGCGAACTCCACCCTGGTCGCGACTTCCGGGACTAAAGGCAAGGCTGGTTCAGCTGTGGATCCGGCTGTTCCTTTGGCTGCGGTTCAGCCGGTGTCTAAGTTCACTTTGGATGCTGTGAACGCTTTGCGTGACCAGAAGGTGAAAGAACTGAACACTAAGCAGCAGCAGTTGCGTAACGAGTTGGACAAGATTGCTCCGAAGACCGAGCTGCGTTTGGGCGGTAAGGATCGTTTCGAGACCGCTCAGCTGATTGCTAACCAGTTTGGCAAGATTTACGGTCACACCTTGAACAAGGAACTCGCGACTGTGCGTAACGGTGCTGTGAAGGCTGACTTCAACGAGGCCTACATTGCTTCCGGTTACCGTTTGGCTGACTCCCTGGCTGCTGGCCAGTTGGCTACGGGCCCGATCTTGCTGGTGAAGGGCACTGAGAAGGACGCAAAGGATCTGCCTGATTTCACTAAGAATGTTGCCACTAACCTGGCCTGCTGGACTGCTAACCAGCACCTGAACCTGTTCGGTATCGGTGGTTCTGGCGTGCTCTCCGACGATTCTTTGCAGGTGACCATGGGTCAGATCAACAACTCCAGCTGCACCGTCAAGGGAGCTAAGGCTAACTACTCTCTGTACGCGAAGGACGTCACTGTTCCTCTGAACGGCAACGTAGATAGCGCTGTAACTCCGAGCTCCACGACCCCGACTGTGGCTTCCGTGAAGGACGACGGCGGTAATGATGCTTCCGCCAAGTTCACTATGACCCCTGCGGTGGGCAAGGTTACTGTAGCTCCGAAGGCTGCTCCTAACGCTCCTGCGCTTGGTGAATACGCTGTCACCATCAAGGATGGTGCTGGCCACGACTACACCTTCAAGGTAACTGTGGTGGCTGCTGCTGCTCCGAGCCCGGCATACGCTGCCGCCCCGAAGCTGACTGCTAACACTCCCACAGATTTTGCGGCTACCAACGCAACGGCGAATCCCGCTCCGGTTTGTACCGCCAATACATCTTTGGCTGCGACTACTACCGATAGCGCTGATCTAACTCAAGTGACTGCTTCGGTTGATGCTGCGTGCAAGGTTACCGTGAAGGACGGCAAGTACGCGGATTCTGGAGCTGAAAAGCATATTGTCTTGAAGATTGCTAACACTGGTTCGACGAACCCTGTTACGTTGACCGTCACCACCAAGCAGTAAGTTTCAGTAACGAAGCTCTGTTTTCGTTAGATACAATTACATAGGTTTCTTCCTCCCGGGCTTTTGCCTGGGAGGAAGAACGATTTCTAGCAAATAGCTAGCACAAGTTAATACATTCTGGTGGGCTAGCCGGGTAACCGGTTAGCCCACCAGCTTTTGTGTAGCCGAAGGCTAAATGAGTGCTCTCGGTGCACCAACCACCGATATCGGGGCAAAACAGGCATGGGGTCCCACTACAGCTATTCCCGCCCCAGGTAGCGACAATTTTAGACGCCCCTAGCACGCAGTGTGATTGGTCGCTCGTGCAAGGGTGCCAATTAAACTTGCTCTGGCCCAGAATCCCTGCCCTTGGTGGCGCGAATCGAATTAATCTCAGAGATACTTAAATCACTCGCAATGTTGTATTTATTACGTATCGGATGTAGTATTTGATACATGGGTGGTGTTTTTTTTCCGAGGGGTTTGGCTAATCGATTGGCGGCTGGTTCTGGTGTTCCGGTGCGGATTTTGGAGGGGCGTCGCGCGGTTGGTAAGACCACGTTACTGCAAAATCTGACGTTGGCTGACGGTCAGAAGCCCGAGTATTTTAGTTTTTCTGCGGATAGGGAGGCTTTACGTGCCGCAAAGCGCGACCCGCAGGAGTGGTTGTCACGTTTGCCTACCCATAGTGTGATTGATGAGGCGCAGCTGTTGCCTGATGTGACTCAGCATGTGAAAGCGGTGGTGGATCGGGTCGGGGATGCGCACCGTTTTGTTCTGTGTGGTTCAGCGGGGGTTGGGAGGTCTCGTCGCGGTGAGTCAGATTGGTTGACGGGACGAGCGCAGCGCCTGGAGCTGCTGCCATTTAGCGCTAGCGAGCTAGCCGCACGTCCGCTACCACAGGGTTATTCCCTGGTTGATGCGTTGTTTGACGGGGATTGGTCTACCGTGACCGGACGCCAGTTCGGGTCAGGGGACGCGGATTTGGTGGCTGTTTTGCGTTACGGGGGGATGCCGTCGTTATGTATTCCAGGGGTGAATCCGGGGATAACGAATTTGGTGCAGGTCAATCAGCAGGTTTTTTCCGAAAACGAGATGTCGTTGGGTCGCGAGCTTCTTCCGGGTCAGGCTGTGGATATTTTACGGGCCAGGGCGGTACTGGATGCGGTCGTGGCGTATCCCGGTGGGGTATTGAACAAGAATCGTTTGGCTAACGAGTTAGAGATGGATGCCCGCACGGTGGGTCGTTACCTCGATATCTTGACGGAACGTTTCCTCGTGTACAGTCTGGCAAACTTCCGAGGCTCGGCGGCAAGTGTGGGGCGGGGGGCGCCGAAAATGCACGCGGTCGACACGTCCACGGTTTGTGAGTCCTTGTCGCGTCGCGGGCATGATATTTCCGCTTTCCCCGATGCGGCTGGACAAGTCTTGGAAAACTGGGTAGCTAACCAGATTAGGGCCGAGATTGGCTGGGCGAAAACCAGCTACAATCTGGGGTATTGGCGGGTACGGACAGGAAATCGTGATGACGAGGTCGACCTGGTTGTACTCGATGGTACTGCCAGAGCGGTGGGGGTGGAAGTCAAACTCACAAGTAGCCCCAACAGTTCAGATTTCCGTGGTTTACGTCGTTTTCGTGAGGACTGCGAAAAGGTCGGGCGGAAGTTTCGCCGGGGTTTCGTGGTTTGCACGTGTGAACGGGTGCAACAAATCGAGACGGATTTGTGGGCAATTCCCTACCAGCTTTTGGGAGACTACCCGCGGCCGACGGAAAAACACGAAACGCAACTGGGACTGTCAACCGCACAAGACCGACCTTGTGCAGGAGGAAAAAACGTGAACCCAAACAAAGCCGTTCTGACTAGCGGGCAGGAAGAGGAAACCGAGTCGCCTGCCGCAACGATTTTCGTCAGCTACACCCACGCCGATAACGAAACCGTTTACGGTGGACTGTTGGAACTGGTGAAAAAAATTGCTGATCACTACGAAATGAAAACCGGTGAAACCCTCAGCATATTTACAGACCATGACCTGAAATGGGGTCAATCATGGAAAAAAGCCCTCGTATCTGAGCTGGAAGCGACCGCGTTCCTGCTGACCTTTGTCAGCCCACGTTACCTGAAGTCCCCCGCGTGTCGCGAGGAAGTTGAGGTGTTCGCTACCGCAGCCGAAAAAGCCAGTTATAAAGCCATCCTGCCCATCCTGATTCAAGACATTCCCCCCGCTTTGCAACCAGACACGTTGTGGAAAAAGCTACAAAGCTATCAATATCTGGAAGTCAGTGCGGCGGACCTCCGATCCGAGAACCGGCAGGTGCTAGACGATGTCGCTGATGAAATCTCGACCCGTTTGCAACAAACAGTTGAAGCCAGACAAAAACTTGCGACAACCGCTGTAGCCCTGCAAACCAGGGAAAAACCCGACGAGGCTGAAACCCGGATGACCCTGGAAGAGATTATGGGAGGGATACAGGAACTCTCGGACGCTTTCGGTAGGGATGCCGAAACTTTTACCAAAGAAATGGACGCCATGGGCGAACAGCTAGGTCAAAGCATGGACGCCATGACCGTCGGAGAATTTAAACCCGCCATCATTGCTAAACACGCGCGACTTTTAGACCCAAAAGCGCAACGTCTGCAAGACGCCGTGAATGAAATGACCCACGACTGGGCAATGCTGAGAGACCGAATTAATGGTGTCATTGAACTGGGCAAGGACCTGACGAAAATCGGGGGAAACGAGCTTTTACGAGACATTAGCATCTCTCTCGAACAGCTCGCCACCCAAACCCGCGTGCCGGAACTGGATACGTTAAAACCATTGCTGCCATTTCTCGGACGAATCTCGCGCCTGCTACGCCCCACAGAACAGTCAATAATGGCCGCAATCCGTGCCCTGGAAAGCATCAACACCGAAGTAGGTGCCCTGCGCGACTATGCCAACCGATCGCAACAATAACCAGCCCGACAAACACGATTGAAACATACCGGGATGTTTCAGTTTCACGAGGCCTGGGGAATTGTTGAGCAAGTTCAATCATCGCAGGGAACATTTTTTGTTTGGGAGGGGGAAAGTGGCGAACGTACTCGTGGAGGGGCAGCCCCGCATAGGTTGGGTATCCTGGGAGGGTAATGATGATGCGAAACCGTTTCCTGCAATGTTGGAGGACACGGGTGTGGTGTTGCGTTTGCGTTTACCGTTTCCGCCTGGACTACCTTTTGACTATCCCCTTTACTGTTGGTGGGTCGAGTCCACGGATGTGCGTAAAGAGGCTAATAGTTTTTCTTTTGTGTCGCGGAATGTTGATAGGGTGCCTCGGTTGTTGCGTTTTTGGGACCTGTCGGGGAGCGTCATACTGGTCGGCTGTCATTATCTCGGCTATTGTGAGTCGTTTGTGCGAGGTGTTTGCGCCGAGGGCCGGGTTCAAGTCCAGTACGCTGTTTTGGGTGCGCAACACAGTAATTACGCCAGGGTTAACGCCGTGAGGACACGATCGCCTGGAATCAGTAAATGGTTTGGGCTGACAGGTTTTGCTACGAATAGAGTCACAGATGAGCAGGGGCGTTTGCAGTCGCTGACTTTCGAGGTCGATAAGCATGACACGATTCTTGTTCGAAAGCGTTTGAACCTGTCGGTGAATCCGTCATGGTCGGGGACTTCGGGACACCAACACTTTGAGATTGATGGGCCGGTCTATGTGGAAACACAAGTTAGCAAACCCCGTACCTGGGAGGAACACCTTTTGGAACACGAACGGCTGCTGAATCTGGCCTGCTTGTCGGCATGGCAGCCGTTTCGATTTACGGAAATCTTTGCCTCGCGTGATGAAGACCCTCAATCAATGTATACAGGACAGAAGGAATCCCGGAAATGGAACCCAGTCGTGACTCACCGAGGGTATCAGGATGTGCCGGGGATCCCTGATAATCCACGTTTCTTGTTTCGATTCTCGGATATCGGTATGGACGGTGTGCGAAACTGGCTTCGCTTGTCAGAAGAGTGCGGGGAAGCCATTGCCTTACTGATGAACATTTTGCGTTCCGGCCAGGCCTGGAACCCCATCCATGTACTCAGTGTTGGTGCCATGCTAGAAGAAATCGCAGCCTACATTTTGAAGAATAAAGGCATGGAAGCCAGTCGAATCAACCGGAGTTCCTATGAATCCAAAATGCAGGCTATCATCGAGGACCTGCCTATAATCCCATTTGATAACCCTGAGGGATGGGCCAAAAATACTCGAGACATCTACACCGCCAGTAAACACGCCGGGAACGATAAACCGGATCTATTAAAACAACTAGAGGTCGTGAGGGAGGGAATCCTGGCAGCCAGAATCTGGATTGCCTGTAAGCTGGGCGCAGAACCCGCCCTGTTCAAGGGCTGTCTCCAACTGGATCCGTTAGCAACCAAGCTGGAATACGTTAGATAACCGGCAGGCATCTGTAACAATTCCTGAAACCCTGCGCAGAATCAACACGAAACACTACTACTCTGAACTGCGTGATTAGGACAGCAACACCTGAACCACTTCATGGAAACACTGCCGGGGAAATGCGGATAACTTAATAGCCTGTGGCTCTGGGACACCCCAGAGCCACAGAACATTAAACAACTGGCCCCGGTAGTTACCTACCGGGGCCAGACTTTTATGAAGTTATCGTTGAAACATTTACGGTTTCAAGGAAGTGACTAGGACACGACCACAGTAATCAACGCGTTGGTGTCACCAGTAGCCTTGGCGTCCTTGACCTCGATGACATAAGTGCCAGCAGTCAGCGCCTTCGGGAACTTGATACGGAACTTGTTGTCAGCAGGGGCAGGCGTAGCAATGTCCTCGATGGTGATACCAGAACCAGAGAGAATCGCACCGCCCTTAGTAACACCGACGATGGTCAAATCGCCAGGAGCAGTCTCAACACCGGAAATCGGGGTAACACGAGCACCCGTCACATCCGAGCTGTAGTAGTCCGCGGCGGGGCTCGGGACAGAAGCCGTGATACCAGTAGTAACATCAGCCATGGTGTCAATCAACGCGTCAGCGATATTAATCATGATTTCGGACTTGTTACCATCAACGTCCTCGAACAGCACCTTGTAAGGAGCCTTGGCCTGGTCGGCAGCCGTGAGAGCAGAAGCCGGGGTCGCACTGTAGGTCATCACGCCGTTCGCGTCTGCAGTACCCACTGTAGCAAGAGTGAATACGGTAGAAGCGGTACCGTCCTTGTCAACGAGCTTCGGGAAACCGGAAGCCAGCTGCGTTGCGGCCTTTGTGGTGGTGTTATCAACCTTCACGTTCTGTGCGGCGGTATCGCCAACGTGGAAGGTCAGGTTCGGGGAAGCCACGAGCTTGGAGGTAGCGGGCTTTTCTACGCCCTTAACCTCGCAGACAGAGCTGGTGGAGATCAGGTTCACGACGGCCTGGAGGACCTCGTCGGACAGCACGCCAGTACCGCCAACACCGTAGACCGAGATCGGGTGGGTCTTGTTAGTCCAGCAGAGCAGGTTCTTCGCTACAGCAGCAGTGAAGTCCGGAATCTTGGTGTCGTTACGCACCAGCATGATCGGACCCTGGGTCAACTGGCCAGCAGTCAGGGAGTCAGCCAGGCGAGTACCGTTAGCAATGTAAGCCTCGTACAAGTTCTCGTCGAGGTTGAACTCGCCGCCGTTATGACGTGCCCAATGGTTAGCAATCAACTGAGCGGTCTCGAAACGATCCGCACCACCCAAACGCAACTCGTTCTTAAAGTTGATCTTATCCAACTCGCCACGCAGGCTACCCTTAGCAGCCGCGAGTTCCTTCGCCTTAGCGTCATACCAAGCCTTGTCAGTATCCAGCGTGTACTTAGCCATCGCCGCTACAGCCACCAACGGAATGTTGTTAGCCGAGTTATCAGCAGAAGTCACCACACCAGCAGTGTCCGGGTGAACCTGGGAAGCCTTCGCGACCGGGTTAGACAACACGGAACCCAAGGACGGATCCTGCTTCACACTGGACCACATCTTTTCCAAGTCATCCGAAGCAGCCTTCACAGCCTTCTTGTAAGCATCAGACTTCTCGATACCCTCATAGTTAACACCAACAGCGTACTTCTCGGTCTTATCCAAAGCGATAGCATCCGAAGCATTCACGTCGGCCATAACCTTGTCACCATACAAGGCCTTCAAATCGCCCAGCACCGCATTGTAAGCAGCATGCGCAGTGGAGTTAGCGTTAGTTTCTTGGTTGAACCAGTTAGAAATCTTCTGCTTAATACCGGAAACCTTGTTACCCCAAGCCGAAGAGTTCACACCAGCCACATCAACCACACGGTCCAGACCACCGAACAACGTCTTCTTAGACATATCAATACCGGTAGCTTCCTCAGAATAACCGTTAACCAGCCATTCCAGCTCATCAACAGTCATCTTAATCTTCGGAATACCAGGAGAAGTCTCCCACTTGTTAGCCAGAGCCTTAATAACCCAGGCTTCGTTCACGGTAGCATCCGCAACCGCGCCGGTACCACCCAAAGCCGCAAAGTTACGCGGCAGGGTCTTCTTAATGAACTCCGCCACAACCTCGGGAATCTTGCCATCAGGCTGAGTCAACAGGATAGCACCATTATCCAAGGTGCCAGCCACCATCGAGTCAACCACGTGCTCGTTAGCGCCGTTAGCCAGGTAAGCAGTCCCCAGGTTCGAACCACCATCAGTACGACCCGCGAACCACTTATCCTTTTCCAAGGACTTCTGGTAAATGTAATCCGCGATAGCCACGGAAGTCTCGTAACGATCCTTACCAGCCAGACGAGAAGTCTTCTTCAGACCCATCGCGTCCTTCACAGCATTCAAAGTGCTATCGGAGATAACACCGTCACCACCGATAGCCACAACCTCGTTAATGCCCTTGAAACCAGCATTATCCTTCGCGTTAGCAAAGAACTTGCCAACAGCGGAAGCAACATAAGAGTTGTTGTACACAAACGCAATCGGGCCATCAGTCAACATACCAGCCGTAGCCGCGTCAACCATGTTCCCCTCAGCCGCGGAAACAACATACAAACGCTTCGGATTCATAGTCCAGTGGTCTTCACCAAACTGATGAGCCGCCACCTCCAAAGAGGTCTGCACACGATCCAAACCGCCCAAACGAGCCAGCTTCGCAATCGAGCCAGGCAAAGACGGAGCAGCCACAGCAGCCGGAGCAGCCACGCCACCCATCGAAGCAATCAACGCCACCGAAGCAGCGCCAACCACAAACTTCTTCTTCAAATTCATCTTCAAAAAAACCCTTCTTCTGGGTAATAAAGGGTCAGGATTTCCGGGTAAATCTCGGGGCGTGGACGCCTTATAATCGCCAAACACCGAAGCATCCACACAATCAGCCCCCTAAAAACCTCGGGCAACAAGAACCGTAAAAACCGCCCGGGAAGACTATTGAAAGGTGAGGAATCCCGACCCGATCGACGTAACCGGGGGAGTTTGTTAATGTGGGTATGGTCGCCCGCGTTGGCCATCTGTCCTGCAAGGCTGAGGGCGTAACATGAGAGGTCAGCGATTGTCAATACCTTTCCTTTTTAGTAAGGTATTGACGTGTCTGGTTTAGATGATTTGCGTGAGATTGCCCTTGACCAGCACGGATTCGTGACTCGGGGTCAGGCAGTCGCTGCGGGGGTGACGGACGCGGATTTGTCCAAGATGGTATCTCGGTGTCGGATTGGACGTCCGGTCCGGGGTGTTTACCGTGTGCCAGGTGTGGCGCAGACGCCCTGGGATGCTTACCATTTGCCGGTTTTGTGGACCGGGGAGGCCCGGGCTTGTTTGAGCCATGAGACAGCTTTGGAGGTGTGGGAGATTACGGAAAGCCTGCCCGAAGTGAAGCATGTAACGGTTGGTCGGGGGCGACGGTTGCGGCGTTCGGATGGTGAAGGGTTTGTGGTTCATTACCAAGATTTGGAGCCGCGGGAACATACTTGGCATCAGGGGCTTCCGGTGGTGGTGGTGGCAACAGCTTTGATTCAGTGCGTGGAGTACGGGGTGTCGACACGGGTGCTGAAGCGGGCAGGTGAGTTGGGTTTGCAACGGGGGCTATTGACCCCGGCGCAGCACGAGGTATTTTTGTCTTCGTTGGCGCATCGGGACGGGGCGTAAGCCATGGTGGAAGATCTGCGGGATTCCCAGGGGCTGCAGGGGCCGGCGGACTTGCAAGGGTTGGCCGCGCGGCTGGGTTCTTTGCAAGCCAAGGGTAAAGAGCCGTTTTCGGCTCGTGTTTTGGATAAGTGGGTGGAACAGGCTCAAGCGCAGTTGGGTACGCGTGGGCCACGGTTGGGTTGGTTGATTGCTGCCACGGTGGTGACTGGAGTGTTGCAGCGGGCCTGCGTTGCGGGAGATGGGAAGAATTCGGGACCGTTTTTCTTGCTGAAAGGCGGGACTATGTTGCAGTACCGGCTCGGGGATACGACACGCAACACGCGGGATGTCGATGGTTTGGTGCGTACGGATTTCGCCACTTTCTTTAATGAATTAGACAAGGTTTTAGTCGAGTCTTGGGGCCCCTTCGATTTTTCACGCACGGAAGCGGAAGTCATCGCAGTGCCCGGGCGTGTGCTGAAACCGCGGCGTTTTGATGTTCTGGTGTCGATTAAGGGTGTTACGTGGCGTCGCGTCCAGGTTGAGATTTCCGCTGATGAGGGTGATGCCGGGCGGTTGGTGGAAAGCGTAGCGGCGCCCTCACTGGCTGGCTTCGGTGTTGAATCGCCGGCTAGGATTGCGACTTTGTCCATGAGCTACCAGATAGCGCAGAAGGTGCACGCGGTCACCGGCCCGCATCAACCTCCTGAGCTTGTAAACGACCGTTCGCGTGATGTGGTTGACCTGCTGCTTTTACGCGACTTGGTGCAACGTAGCGGGGCTCCAGAACTGAATGAGATTGCAGCAGCGATACACGACGTGTTCGAAGTCCGGGCGCGCGAAGCCGCTAACCTGGGCGTGAAGGTGCAAACATGGCCTGCACGAGTAGTGGCGTGGCCGCACTGGGAAACAAGTTTTACTACAGAATCTGAGGGAAGCGGTGTAAACGGGTCCCTCCAGGAATGCGTTGAGGAACTCAATATCTGGCTCTGTCTCGTCGACGAAGCTAGTTAAGAGCATTTTTGCGTGATTAATGTTTGTCGAGGATTCAATAGTCTCCACGGGCGGTTTGTACGGTTCGTGCCGCCTGGGCTTTGAGGGCCTGGGCGGGCGGGTACTTCGGTGTTTGGGATTTATAGGGGGAGAATAGCCGGGTAGCTGCCAATAATGGCAGCTACCCGGCTATTCTCCCCTTTTAGGCACGCCCCAGCCAGGTATCCCCTGAAAAAACCTCCCCTGATTCGCCGCAGTCTTTGCGGGTATCGGCCTGAAACTCTCTGTGTGCCTGTAACTCAGTCGGAATAGTTCTAAAAATCCAACTGTTATCTAAAAAACCTAGCAGGAATGGTTTCTCACGAACTCCCGTGTACTTGCAACCTTGGCGGGTGTCGGCCCGGGATTCTCTGTGTGTTCGCAATCTGATTTACCCCCGAATTTCTGACCCTTTATTACCCAGAAGAAGGGTTTTTTTGAAGATGAATTTGAAGAAGAAGTTTGTGATTGGTGCTGCTTCGGTGGCGCTGGTTGCTGGCATGGGTGGCGTGGCTGCTCCGGCTGCTGTGGCTGACATTGCTAATCCCGGTTTTGTGAACAAGCTGGTGCGGCTGGGCGGTATGGATCGTGTGTCTACGTCCTTGAAGGTTGCGGCTTACGAGTTTGGTTCACGCGTGGAGAAGACCGATCCTCGTGGGGCTCGTCCGGAAGTTTTGTATGTGACTTCTTACGCGGATGGTAACCTGGTTGACGCGGCTTCGGCTGGTATGTTGACTGATGGCCCGATTGCGTTCGTGTCGAATAATTCTTACGTGGCTGAGGCTGTGGGTAAGTTCTTTGCTGATACGAAGACTAACTCTGGTTTTGCTGCGATTAAGAAGGTTGTGGCTATTGGTGGCGAGGGCGCTGTGTCTGACGCTACTTTGAAGGCTGTTGCTAAGCAGCTGGGTGCGAATGTTGCTACCGGTCGTTTGGGTGGTAAGGATCGTTACGAGACTTCCGTGGCGATTGCTGAGCATATTTACAGCCAGGCTTTGCTCAAGGACAACTACTACAAGGATCGCGCTAAGCAGCGTATCGTGAATATTGCTACTTCCAACTTGACTCGTGTGTATTTGGCTAATGGTGCTGATTCTCACGTGGTTGACTCGATGGTGGCTGGCACCCTAGATAACGGTCCGGTGTTGTTGGTTCAGCCTGATGGCAAGATTCCTGAGGTTGCTGCCGAGTTTATTAAGAAGGCTTTGCCGGAGCAGTTCGCTGCTTTGGGTGGGGCTGAGACTGTGTCTGATGCTACTGTTCAGGAAGCCTGGTTGATTAAGACTTTGGCTAACAAGTGGGATACGTCTTCTGAGATTCCGGACTTGTACAAGAATGCTAAGAACCTGCGTAACCTGGTTTACGGTATGCCTAACGGCTCGAAGAACAGCCGCGACGTGCTTGACCCGAACTTCATGGGTCTGCAGCGGATTGTTGCTGATGCTGACGCGATTTACAGGGACTGGAATGGTAAGGCCGGTGAACAGAAGGGCATTATCAACGCTGCTACGAACCGTTTGGCTCACGCTACTACCAAGTTCGGCACCAAGGCTGCTGGTTTCTACAAGGAAGTGTTGGATGGTTCAGGCTCGAATGCTGATATCAAGGCGATTCACGGTGCTTTAATTAAGCTGTACGGCGATTTGATTACTACCACTCCTGGCGGTACTGCTATTGATCCTGCTAAGGTCACTATTGCTTCGTTCATGACGGATTCTTCCGGTGCTAACGGTGTTGAGGCTGACTACGCGTTGGCGTCTGGCTTTAACTTTACTGAGATTGAGGGCTCCACTGCCTACCGGCAGGCTGTGAAGGCTGGCACGGATGACCTGGACAATGGCTGGAGCAAGGATGTCAACCCGGTTCTGGGTACCCAGGTTAAGACTAAGACTGCTCAAGCCTCTCAGTACATGGTCGCCGATAACACGGTAAACAACTCTCTCACCACTGGCACTGTGGATAATACCGTGTCTGGTGCGGTGATTACTGATTTGACAAAGTACGTGTTGGATTCTGAGAAGTCTTGGCTGGATCAGTACAAGAAGGCTTTGGAGAAGGCTGAGCAGGGTCTGCGTCTGGAGCAGGATAAGATTGCTCCCAAGACCGAGCTGCGTTTGGGTGGTAAGGATCGTTTCGAGACCGCTCAGTTGATTGCTAACCAGTACGGTAACCTTTACGGTGGTGTGCTTGGCCTGTCTGGCCACTTCACTGAGGCTTACGTTGCTAACGGTACTCGTTTGCCGGATTCGTTGACTGCTGGCCAGTTGTCTCGTGGCCCGATTCTGTTGGTTCGTGCTGAAGGCGATCTGCCCGAGTTCACCGTGACCGTGGCTAAGAAGCTGAAGTCCTGGACCAACGCTGACCACCTGATTGCTGTCGCTATCGGCGAGACCGGTGTCCTGCCCGATGAACAGTTCAAGAAGGTTGCCGACCTGATCAACGGTGGCAAGGAACTACCTCTGGTCGGCTCTCGCCCAGCTACTCCGGCTACCGCTTCCGCTACGCCGACCTTGGGTACAGTAAATGGCAGCCCAATCACGGCTGCTAATGGTACTGCTTCGGTTCCTGTGACTGGTGCTAAGGCTGCGCCTGCCGTGTACACCTGCACTATCGATACAACCGAGATTGCTCCTGCTGCTCCTGGTACTGGCAAGGTTAAATTTGATGTTGCTTGGGATGCTACCGCAAATGCTTGCAAGGTCACTGCTACCGACGAATCTCACAGTGGTGCAGTTACTGGCACTATTAAAGTGACGGTCACGGTTGACGAGGACGGCACTGGTACAGCTAAGACGGTTTCCGCTGGTGCAGATGCAAACGTTACTGTAAACATCGCCTAGTGAGTCCTTTGATTCTAGTGAAACCTTTACGGTTTCAACGATAACTGAATAATCCAATGTTTGGGGGTTGGGCTCATCTGGGCCTAACCCCCAAACAATTTGAGCGAGAATTACGTTTCTGTCGGTTCCGGGGCATCAAGGGTGGTAGGTGTGTCTGTTCATTCCAAATATCCATGGCGCGATCTCAATGCTCCCGTCAGCCCGATTGGGGCAAGACTTGGAATACTGCAATTGTGTTAGGCAGCAAAGGACAGCAGCTTGGCAACCCAATCAGCAAAGCGTGGGCACTCCTTGAGCACTGCCTCGAAAGGGGTATGGTCGAATACGTCTTTTGAATCGGGGACTTTACGGTAGCGAACCTTGCTACGTTCCTTTAGTTGAATAATTCGTTTAGACGGGGAAGTTTGGGGTGAATCGTTGATTTCTTCTACCTCGCCGGACGAGTCTCTCCACCCAGCCATCTGGCGAATCTCTGCAGCGCTGAACACTGTTGAACTTCCGTGCAAAGCTGCGGCTATAACCAGCGTTTCAAATTCATGCTTCACTACGAAAGGTAAGAATTTTCCTGGTTGTTCCCGTTTCGTGTAGCACTCGAGCATTTTTTCCTCAAGATCCTCGCACTTCGGAGCGACCAAACCTGCTTCCTTAATAAAATCCCGCGGAAAACCGTAGTAGTCGATCATCGTAGATACACCCTGTAACTGCGGCTCTGAAAGCAACGAACGAATCAACGAGTCATAGCATGGCGTCGCCCTGGAATACCAGCCGCCACCACCAGAACATGCTTTCCCATTCGCGCCAACCCCAGTTTTTACCACAATCGCTTTGGTGAATAACTTCCCGCCGCTAGCTTGACGAAGGTAAGGGTCTAAATAGTTCACTATGAACTGTTGCTCCGATGGGCCCTCCGCAACAATCGCAATCTCTACCATTGCTGCACCTCCACGCACCTTGAGATCACCCTATTGCCGTTCACGAGTTCGTTACCTCGCGTTTTGGTGAAACGTTTAGAACATTGTTTTCCCACATTTGCCCAACCGAATAATCATCCAACCATTGGGTGTAAGCCTCTGACTCGGGGCGATTAACGGTTGTAGCTCCGTTCTCGCGAGTCACTAGAGCCAGCTCTTGCAACGAGAACTGGTTTGCCAAAGTGACTGATTGTGTGGTGACAATGATTTTCCTCTCCGCGCTGGCAACCTCGTGTAGCATTTCAGCCAACTGATAGATAGCGAAAGGATGCAGACCAAGTTCGGGCTCGTCCAACACTATCGTCTCAGGCGGGTTAGTTTGCTGCAACAAAACAGTCAGACAGATAAACCGAAGCGTACCGGAACTTAACCTCTCTCCCGAGAAAATACCATCCAGCCCTTTCTGTCGCCAACGCAATACAGTATTGTGCGAGCCCTCATAAACCGGATTAACCTCGAAATCCTCAAGGAACGGTGCCACCACACGCACCGAACGTACGATCCCCGCGTATCTCTCAGCGTCACTTTCTCGCATCCGCCACAACACCGCCGCGAGATTCCGCCCATCACTGTGAAGCCTTAGATTATCTGCAACATCACAACTCTGTAACACGGGCGAACGGGACGAAGAGTCATCAAAATGGAAAACTCTGCAACCCGTGAGGATGTCTCGAATCCTTTCCTGTACCCCAGAACTCGAGTGGCGTTCATCTTCATGAGAAAGCACGGAACGACGAGCCAACGGTTTCCAGCCATTGTTGCCGTGGAAATCGTCATAGTAAGGGTCATTGTAATTTGCCGTGTCATGGAAGAAGAGACGTTCTCTCACAAGGGAAGTATCTCCAGTACCACGGCTGAACTGGACATCATATCCACTTTTGTGTGTGCTATTTATCCAGTAATCTACGTTGATGGCAAAACATCGCGGATTAAAGCCTGAACCCCGTTCCGATTGGTCAAAATCGGCAACCGGGTTGCCCTGAAAGAAGTGTTCACTAAACCCGCCGCTACGCGTTATTGCTTCTTGGAACGTGTCATCAACCAGACGTGAAAGCAGCTCTATCCCTCTGAGCAAGTTCGTCTTTCCCGCACCGTTCGGGCCAATCAACAGTGTTACCGGCGTGACCAGTTCAAGTGTTGCGTCACGAATAGAAAGCAGATTTCTGATTCTAAAGGAACGAATCGCCATACCAAACATTCTAGCTGCCTCGCTGAGGTAAGTATGCTCACCAGACCAAGGTAATACGCGTCAGCCCGTCATCGTTAACCAAATCGCCCGCGCGGATATCTCTCACCGCATGAAATTGCTGTGAACTTGATGTCACTGTGTAAACATTGCATCAAAAGTAAGACAAGACCGTCCTGTAGTGCTTGAAACAAGTCAACGTTTACAGTGCTGTGGCTCTGGGGTATCCCAGAGCCACAGCGTTTTAAACAACTGGCCTCGGTAGTTACCTACCGGGGCCAGTGTTATGAAGTTTTGCCTAACAGAATCTGTTAGGGGTTGGTTACGTTAGGACTGGGTAACGTCAACCTTGACTGTCTGAGTGGTCGTGCCGGAAATGGTTCCAGCCTTAGACGCAACCACAGTCACGGTAACATTGCCCTTGATTACTGCACCCTGGGTCGGGGCGGCAGGCGTGCCGGCACCCGCAGCAGCAGTAACAGTAATCTCATCATTGTTTCGATTAACAGTGAATGTCAACCCCTCGTTCGTATGACCAGTCGTTGCAGACTTCAAGGAAGCCGGGGACACGGTGACCGTGTAGGTTACGTCCGCATCGTAGTTATCAATCTTGATCTTAGCGGTATCCGTGGCGGTGCCAGAGATGTCAGGATTCGAGGAGTCGAGGCTCAGTTTGGCAGCAGTGGTAGCAATCTTGCTGTCTTTGCCGACAGCGCAGTTAGCGCCGGTCACAGCCTGATCCACGATGGAGGTCAAGGCAGCATCAGTTAGCACACCGGTGCCGCCGATACCGTACACGGACAGGTTGTGGGTCTTGTCAGACCAGCAAACCAGGTTAGAAGCCACAGCCTTGGTGAAGTCCGGCAGATCCTTGGCAGAAGCCTCGTTACCACGCACCAACAAGATCGGGCCTTGGGTCAGCTGGCCAGCGGCCAGGGAGTCAGCCAAACGAGTACCGTTAGCTACGTATGCTTCAAAGAAACGCCAATCCTTGACCTTATTTGTAGTGCCGACCCGGCTGTACAGCTGAGCGCCGTAGTTCTTGGCCCACTTGTTCGCAATCAGTTGAGCGGTCTCGAAACGATCCGCACCACCCAAACGCAGTTCGGTCTTCGGAGCAATCTTGTCCAACTCATTGTTCAACTTGCCCTGCAGTTCAGCCAACTGAGCCTGAGCCTGCTTGAGCCATTCCATATCAGTGTCGTAAGTGAACTTAGCCAGTTCAGCTACCATCGCCAACGGAACAGCATCTACTCCATCGAGAGAAGTAGCGTTGTCCGGACCAGCTGGAGTCGACGGGGAAACCTGGGAAGCGATAGCAGCCGCGTTAGTCAACTTCTGGCCCAAGGCCGGGTCCTGCTTGATGGTAGTCCACAAATCAACCAGGTCCTTCTTGGCAGGCTTCAACAGATTCTGGTAAGCCGTCGAGTTCTCGATAGCCTTCCAGTTCACATCCGTGAATTTACCGGTCGACTCGTTGTCAGCCTTTAAGAAGCCTTCCAAGGTCGCGTCAGAAGTTCCATCAGGAAACACAGTCTTACCGTAAACCTTCTGCAAATTCGCAAGCTGATCGTGGTTGAAATCAGCAGAAGTGAAAGAGTAACCCTTACCAGCCATCCAGGTCTTAATCGGAGCCTGGGCGTTGGACAGATGCAAGTTCCACTGGGCAGTCTGGGTCGAAGCCATCTTTACCACAAAGTTCAAACCGCCGAAGTTCACCTTGTCGTCCATGTCAATGGTCGGGCTCGTCTTTGCATTATCACCACCATTAACCAGCCAGTCCAGCTTCTTAACCTTCTCGTCCAGGTTAGGAATAGTAGAAGACGAATCCCACTTGTTAGCCAGAGCCTTAATCACCCAAGCATCCTGGATAGTCTTATCCGGAACCGTGGCAGCCCCACCCAAAGCAGAGAACTGAGCCGGCAAAGTCTTCTTAATAAACTCAGCCACACTATCCGGGATAGTACCATCAGCATTAACCAGCACGATAACACCATCATCCAGGGTGCCAGCCACCATCGAGTCAACCACGTGGTCATTCGCGCCGTTAGCAATGTACATGGTGTCAAGAACACCACTGTCGGATGCACGGTTACTGTAAACCGGGTTCTTCTTCACGACATCCTGATTGTAAATATAGTCGGCGATAGCCACGGAAGTCTCGTAACGATCCTTGCCACCCAAGCGGGAAGTCGTGGTCACCGTAGGAATCTGATCCTTTACAGCCTTCAGTGTGTTATCACTGATAACACCCTCGCCACCGATAGCCACAACCTCTTCAATAGCATTGAAACCATTGTTCTCATGCTTCGGGTTGCTAAAGAACTGGCCAACCGCGGAAGCCACGTAAGAGTTGTTGTACACGAAAGCAATCGGGCCATCATTCAACATGCCAGCCGCAGCCGCGTCAACCATGTTCGCATCCGCCGCAGACACAATGTACAAACGGGTAGGACGCTTATCATCATAGAAACGCAAGGTAGACACGTCGCCAGAGTTAATCTTGCCATCACGCTTGCCGAACTCGTGCGCCGCAACTTCCAGGGAGGTAGACACACGATCCATGCCCGCCAAACGACCCAACACGGAAATCGAGCCCGGCAAAGACGGAGCAGCCACAGCAGCCGGAGCAGCCACGCCACCCATGCCAGCAACCAGCGCCACCGAAGCAGCACCAATCACAAACTTCTTCTTCAAATTCATCTTCAAAAAAACCCTTCTTCTGGGTAATAAAGGGTGGAATTTTGGTCAGATGGATTGAAAAGCGCCGCCTGGGTGTGTTGAAAAACCGCGCAGATTCAACGATTGCGGGGTAGTGCGGCGGCGGCCGTTTTAATTCTAGTCGAGGCTGGCTGTTAGGAAGGCCTGGGAGCAGCTGCGCGAGGGGTGTGGCCGGGACTTAAACGCGGGCATTGACCATCAGGTATGTGCCTAAAGGTGGAGAATAGCCGGGTAGCTGCCATTATTGGCAGCTACCCGGCTATTCTCCACCTATAATCCCAGCTTCAACCCGTGCGGTACTGGAAATGGATATTCTGCGGGGGATTTTTCGGCATTTTTTGAACACTTGGTGCTTCGAGACGGTTTGCCTCCCGCGGACCGATATGGATGTGCCCCGGGGAGAGCTGAGAGTGCTGGGTTACCTGTTCCCCTGTGGACCAGTATGTCCGAAAAAAGTGGCGTATTCTCAAAGGCTGTGGCACTGTCCCCCCGCGGACCAGCGTGACTGGAATCAAATAATCCAGCCGCGATACCCCAAATGTCCAAAATTACACCTGTGCAGTTTTGGCTGGCACCGCTGTAAAACGCCTGGATTCCGGCTTTTCTGAAGGCATTGCATCCGAGGGAATCCAGCAAAATCGCACAATCCCAGCTAATTTTTAACAGGCACCCGGTATTCCAGCCCGATCGCGCCGACTCCCGCGACGACTAGAGCCACCCACTCCCGCGTCCGCACCCTTATTCAAGCCCCGACGCGCCCACACCGGCCCGACCGCGCCGACTCAAGCCAGACTCCCGCTCCTACTCCAACGCCGATTCCAGCATCGATTCCAGAGCCGGCTCCATTGCCCACCCCACCGCAGACTCCAGCACTGACTCAGGCTCCGCTCCGAGTTCCTTTGCCAGCATCAACCCAGTTGCAAACTGTATTCCAACCCTTCGGCACATTCACCTGCCAATCGCCGGGATGCCCTTAAACCCTGGGCGGGACGCGGTGTCGGCGCCTGTGCAAAATAGCGCTCAGCCTCTGTTTCGTGCTCTCCCATTCGTGCCAAATCTGGTGGTAGCTCAGTCTGGTAGTCAGATATCCGGCAGCAGTGTTCGACAAATCCCGCTCGCGGTCAATCTCAAAAGCATTGGGTCTGTCATGAAACTCCCTCCCGTCGCATTCCACTATCCACGAGTTGCCGACCAGCAAGTCTACCCATCCGGGCGCAGTCCGGTTCTGGGTATGCACGCTGACCCCGCGGCGCTGGAAAAATAATCTGACGCGAGTTTCGCTGCCAGACTGCGCCCCGCGGTCGAGGAACCGGTAGGTTGCAATCTTGTCCTTTTGTACTCCCGATGCCAGATGTTTGGCCTGGTCATAGCCGATAAGCCCCAGCTGCAGCGCCGATTCCAGCACAATCAGTCCCGTTTCGGCATCGTGATAGCGCATGGCTTGGTACAGGCAGTCCTCCAAGTCAAACATGGGGGAGTGCGGGTGGGTGGCGCAGCGGTGGAATTCGGTGAATTCCGCGGCGGGCAGAGTGGCGTTGCCCGGCAAGATTACGTGTGTTTTGGCTTGGTAGGGAACCCAGAGGCCATACTTTGCGCACCCGGACAGGCACCCCAGCCTGCCCCCGAGTTTCAGGGCGCGGACGACATCCGGGTCGGCTTCCGACCCGGCATACCAGCCGCGCATAATCCGCCGCAGGTTTCCGGCCTTAACCAAAGCCGCAATTTGCCGCTTCGTGTACCCCGTGAGCAGCTGTTTTGCCGTGTAAACCCCATAGTTTTTCGTTTTCATAACCCCACCTTGCGGCGCGGCTGGGAACGAAATCAACGCCGATTCAGATTACCTGTGGAAAACCCTGTTTTCCACAACCCTGTGCCTAAAGGGGGAGAATAGCCGGGTAGCTGCCAATAATGGCAGCTACAGCCCATATCCCACCCTATAAATCTAATTAAAAATCTATCCTGGCAAAATATTTGGCAAATCCCACCTCGTTTTCCTGTCCTTCCCTAAATCCCCAGGCCGATGCCGCCAGTCCCGCGGGGCACCGGCTTGGAAACCTCGTTTCCCGCGCGGTAGCTTGGAAAAGTGAGGCGGAAACAAAAGATTGCACTGGCATTCATACTTGCGACCCCCATTTTTGGGGTCACCACGGCCGAGGCACTCACCGGGGATTTCAACGGAGTCGGCAGCATTATCACCGGGATTCTCACGTCGACGAGTTCCCCCAGCACCGGTGGCTCGAGCGCCACAGACACCGGTTCTTCCGGCCAAACCAGCGCCACCAGTTCTCACAGCTCATTGCCTTCTTACGGCTCGAACTCATACGTTTATTCGCCCCCGAAGCCCACCTACAACATTGTCGACATGGAAACCAAGTATGACCCGGAGCTCAACACGTTGACGGTGACGGATCCGAAAACAAAAAAAGTCGTGGATACGATTTACTTACAGGATTTGAGCTTTATGAGAAATGCCACCGCGGCCATTGACCAAGAAACCCTGACCGAAACCATCCAGGAAAAAATCGAGCCTCCCACACCGGCGATGGATCCGCCTTCGGCCAACGTAGCTGTGGGCAAGGATGTCTACGCTCACGTCGAGGTCGACCCCCAGCAGTTCCCGGAAAACGTGGCGGGCCAGGACGTCAATATCTCAGTTGAACCCGCGAGCTTCGAGTGGGATTGGGGCGACGGCGAAACCATGGATTCCGGCGCGGACGCGGGAGCGCCCTGGCCGGACGGCACCGTCACCCACAAATATCAACATGTCGGCCGCTATGCAATCACCTGCCGGATTCACTGGCGGGGCACCTGGGCTATTGGGAAAGGCGCGCCTCAGGAAATTCCCGGCGACATCGTCACCGAAAGTACCTCCCCCGAGTTCTTTGTGAAATACCTGGTTTCCTACCTTTCCTAAATCCCAATCCGCACCAACCCTTGCATTCCGAACAGTTCCGGGGCTACGGGCAAAAAACCTCTGACCCCGAGTCGCCTCGCGGGTAAAGAGATGTTACTAAAATCGGGGTAGGATTCGAATCACTGGGCCACGGCCACGCAATCCCAAAATCATCCCATCGGAGAGGAATCTGTAATGGTAGACCAGCCGAAGTATCCCGGCAAAGTGGAAGTTATCAACGGCAACGGCGCGGTTGCCCGCGTGATGAACATGGTGTGTGGAGGGGTCATCGGCTATCCCATCACGCCTTCGACGGAAATCTCGGAGACCTTCGAGGCTGCGGTAGCGGCGGGTCAAAAGAACGTGTGGGGCCAGCACCCGTTCTTCTTTGAGCCCGAGGGTGAGCACTCCGCCCAGTCCGGGGCGATGGGCGCGGCCCTGACCGGCGGCAAGTTCGTCTCGAACGCCTCCAGCTCGCAAGGTATCCTCTATGGCTTGGAGTCCCACTATGTCACTGTCGGCAAGCGCATCGGCGGTTTCGTGCTGCAGGTCGCGGCGCGCGTGGTCTCCCGCCACTCGCTGAACGTGATGGGCGGTCACGACGACGTATATGCCCTGCTCCCAGCCGGTTACACGGTCCTGTTTGGGGCGAACCCGGAGGAGGCGGCAAACCTGGCCCTGATTTCTTACCGCGCCTCGTCGCTGTCCTTGATTCCGGTGGCGAACTGCATGGACGGTTTCGCGACTTCCCACATGATGAGCGAAGCGCGCCTGCCGGAAGCCGCGCTGGTCAAGGAATACTTGGGCGACCCCAAGGGCTACATTCCCTGCCCCACCGCCGCTCAGGAAATCTTGTTTGGCGCCAAAGGCCGGGTTTTCCAGTTCGGTCAGTTCCTGGAGAGCAAAAGGTCGGTGCTGGCGCCTGCCTCCCTCGAGGCGCTGCGGTCGTTCCTGAACTGCGCCGATAATGCCGAAGCCATCGAAAATGACTGTTGCGGCGAGCTGTTTGACCGGGAAATCGCGGGACATCTGCCCGCGGCGGAAGTCGCCAAGTGGCGCCGTCAGTGGGTCAACGCTCCGTCGCGAGGCACCCGCAAACTGATCCCCTCCCTGGTGGATGTGGACAATCCGGGCTTGACCGGGCCGGTACAAAACCAGCCGGATTTCCAAGCCGGGGTGGCCGACCACCGCACCCACTTTGTCGCGGACGTGCCGCGCTTGGTGCGCCAGGCGATGGACGAATATAACGCCTTGACCGGCAGCGATTACGCCCCGGTGAAAACCTTTAACTGCGAGGACGCGGACTTCATCATGGTCGGTGTCGGCTCGATTTGCGAGGACGTGCGCGCCGTGCTGCCGTACTTGCGTCAGCGGGGTCTCAAGGTCGGTCTGGTCCAGATTGTCATGTTGCAGCCGTTCCCGGAGGCTGAGTTGGTGGCGGCTCTCAAGGGCGCAAAAGCCGTGACTGTGCTGGAGCGTTCCGACCAGGCGGCCTTGACCAAGTTCGTCAACGGCGCCCTGGTGAAGGCCGGGCAAAACGCGGGGGCTGCCAAGCGTGACCTGCCCGCGCGCTACCCGGATATTCCGGCGGTGAAAACCGGGGAAATGCCCCAGTTGTCCACTGGATTCTTTGGCTTGGGCGGCCACGACGTCCAGCCGCGCCACCTCATCGCCACGTTCAAAGCGATGCAAGCCGGCGACCTCGCTCCCGAGTTCTATATCGGCTCGACGTTCTTTGCCGATGACGCGACCGGGGAACAAAAGGCGATGCAGGACCGGCTGCGCGAAGCCTACCCGGAAACCGCCAAAATGGCCCTTCACCTGGAAGAAAACCCGAAAGACCTGCTGCCCAAGGAAGCGATGCGGATCCGGTTCCACTCAGTCGGCGGCTATGGCACGATTGCGACCGGGAAACTGCTGGCCGACATTTTGGCTGAAATGCTGCACTTGCACAGCAAAGCCGCCCCGAAGTACGGTTCGGAAAAATCGGGGGCGGCCACGAACTACTACATCACGTTGAGCCCGGAAACCATCAGGATTACGAACGCTGAGCTGGAGGACGTAGAGATTGTGGTCAGCCCGGACCACATGGTGTTTGCCCACACGAACCCGTTGAAAGGCTTGGCCGAGGGCGGGACGTTTATCCTGCAGTCCGACAAGACTCCTGCCGAGTTGTGGGCGAGCCTGCCGCGCCGGGCGAAACAAATCATTCGGGATCGGCACATTAACCTGTTTATCCTCGACGCGTTCGGGGTCGCGCTGCAGCACGCCCCTAATCCGGGCTTGCAAACCCGCATGATGGGCGTGGCTTTCATCGGGGCTATCGCCACCAAGGTCGACCGGATTGCTTCCGGGGCCAGCGAAGCGGATATGTTGGCCAAGATTCGCGAACAGATTGAGCACAAGTTCGGGGCAAAAGGCCCGTCGATTGTGGAGGCGAATATGGCGGTGGTCAAGGACGGGGCTGCCGCCACGCAAAAGGTCGATTGGGAACAGCTCGACGCTGACCCTGGCGCATCGGGTGACGCGGCCGCGGCTCAGGGCGGCGAATCCTCCCAGTCCCGCCCGGTTTTGGACGCATCCCTATCAGCCACGATGTGCCAGCGCGGCGCTACCGGCTGCGCGCTGACTGCTGGGCTGTTTGACCGGGATTATTTCCGGCGGGTCGTGGCGGAACCCTTTGCTCAGGGCACCATCAGCGAAGCCCCGGTTTACCCCGGCACCGGCTACTTCCTGCCCCCGGCGTCCTCAGCGGAAAAGGATAAGGGTCTGTTCCGCCGTACCATTCCGGTGTTCGACGCGAGCCTGTGTACCGGCTGTATGGAATGCACCTTGGCCTGCCCGGATGGGGCGATTCCAAACACGGTGTTTGGCATCGACACCTTGCTGCAGACGGCGATAGATCAGTCGGGCGAGGCCGGTGCCTCCCTAAAGTCGCAGGTGGACGCCATTGCCGGGGCGATGAGCCAGGCACTGCTGGACACGAAGGCGCGTCCGGAAATCGCTGACGTTTTTACCGAGGCTGCGACCTCGCAAAACGCCGACCCCGCGGCGGTGGCGGCGGTGGCCGACACCTTGCGGACTTTCCCGGTAGCGCGCACCCGACCGTTCTTTGACTCCACCGAAAAACGCCAACCCGGAGCGGGAGTGCTGTTCAGCGCGACGGTTGACCCGTGGAAGTGTACCGGATGTTTGGAATGCGTGGCGGTGTGCGGCCCGAACGCCCTGATTGGCACGGACCAGGACGACGAGGTGCTGGCCACGACCCAGCAGCGGTTTGCGTTCTTGACGAAACTGCCGAATTCTCCAGCTGAATTCAGCGACCCGAACGGCGGACCCAGCCTGGATATGAAACGGATTTTCCTGAATCGCGACAACTATTACGCGACCATCGGCGGGCACGGGGCGTGCCGCGGGTGTGGCGAAGTCACGGCCGTGCGCCAAACTATGGCTTTGGCCAACGACATCAATAACGGCCGGGTTTCGCGTCACCGCCAGGAACTCGAGGAGTTAGTGGCGGCCCTGGAGGAAAAGCGCCAAACCGTGACCGATGCTGAGCTTAGCGCCCTGATTGACCAGGTGCGCGAGCGTTTGGAGCAGCGTCTGTACCGTTACGAAGGGCCGGCAGGAGGGCGGGGCCCGGCGGCCGCGGTGGTCGCGAACTCGACCGGGTGTTCCTCGGTTTATGCCTCGACTGCACCGTTTAACCCCTACCAGCAGCCGTGGGTCAACGGCCTGTTCCAAGACGCGCAGCCCCTGGCGAAAGGCATTTACGAGGGTCTGGCGGCCGATTTGTCGATGGATGTTTTGGCGCTGCGGCAAGCCCGGGCCATCCTCGCTGGTGCGACCGGTGCGGCCATTCCATCCGATGCTCCGGAATGGAAACAGTTCACGGACGAGGAACTCGCGTTGATGCCCGCGGTCATGTCCATCGGCGGCGACGGCGCGTCCTATGACATTGGCTTCGGGGCGATGAGCCGTATCCTGGCGTCCGGCACCCCGATTAAGATGCTGGTGTTAAACACGGGAGCCTACTCCAACACGGGCGGCCAAGCCTCCACGGCCTCGCTGGAAGGCCAGGATGCTGACCTGTCCCGCTACGGCAAATACTTGAAAGGCAAGTCTGAGCAGCGCAAAGAGCTGGGCCTGTTGGCGGCCATGCACCCCAACGTCCTGGTGGTGTCCACCTCCACGGCTTACCAGGGACACTTCCTTAAGAACGTGTCGCGCGCCCTAGCCCAGGTCGACTACCCGGCGCTGATAGACGTGTACACGCCCTGCCAGCCCGAACACGGTATCGGGGACGACATGGCTAGTGAACACAGCCGCTTGGCGGTGAAATCGCGTATCAGCCCGCTGTTTGTCCACGAACCGGCCCACGCCGAGTTCAGCGACCGCTTCATCATTGACGGTAACCCGGATGTGAAAAAGCTGTGGTCGAGCTACAAACTCAGCTACCATGACGCGGACGGCAAGGCCCAGCTGATGGACCTGCCCTACACGCCAGCGGACTTTGCCTACTCTGAGCTGCGGTTTAAGAAACACTTCCAGCCGCTGCCGGATAACGCCGAAAACCCGACGACCGTAGCGGATTATGTAGAGATGGACCCGGCCACTCGTGAAACCGCTACTCCATTTATCTTTACGACCGGCGCGGACGGAGGCTTGGCAAAAATCCAAGTGTCGCCCTCCATCGTGAAACTGACCGAGCAATGCCGCGAACACTGGACTTTCCTGCAATACCTGGCCGGACAAGACCTGGCTGAGGCCCGCAAGGCGCACGCCGACCTGGAAAAGGAGCTGACCGAAGCTCGTGACGCCGCCGCGAAGTCGCAGGAAGAAACCATTGAACTCATCGCGAAAGCGATGGCAGAAGTCGCCGCGACCGGCACGACCACGACGCCGCTGCCGTTCTTGGGCGGATTCGGCGGGGGAGCGAGCTCCGCTGGGGGCGCCTCCGGAACCGCCGCCCCTGACACCGCCCCGGCAGACTCGGGCGCGCCCTTTCGCTACGACATAGCGAAAATCGCCCAATGTACGGACTGCAAGACCTGCTACCAAGAGATTCCCGAATACTTCGAGGCGTCCACGGAAATCATTGACGGCAAGCCCACCCCGGTGGCGCGGCTCATTCCCGGCTCGCTGGAAAACGTGGAGGTGACCGACGAACTGCGCGCCCGGGTCGCGAAAGTCGTCGCGAACTGTGACGCGGAAATCATCTTGTGACCAGGGAGGGGAAAACGATGCTTGACACGACGAACACGGTGCAGCTAAACATTTTGGAACGCCGGTTTAACGCTGACCCGAAACTCTTTCAAGCCATGTTTGTGGCCGAGGGCCTGGCCCAGCTGCACGCGGCTTTTGACGCCGGGGAACTACCCGAGGCCATGACCCTGAAAATTTGGGAGCTGCTGGAGCGCGAGGACACGGTGGGGCGCATCATGATGCGTTTCCTGTGGAACCTGCCGCTGGGCAAGAAACGCGTGTTTATCCGCGCGATTGACACCTGGCTGTCCGAACGCTACCCGATGTTTGCGGGGGTGAGCGAAAACTGGCCCGCTGCTAACCACGTCGCCCCTTACGTGCGCCCGGCCTCCCAGCGGGTACACGACTTTGACCTGGTCACGCAAGGGTATCTGGGATATCTGACCCAGGGCTATTCCCAGCGGGAAGTCGACCTGTTCGTGTGGCTCGAATCGATGCGGGACAAGCACTGTGCGGATCGGCCCTGTGAGTTGGGCGAATTCCTGCAGGGGCGCAAAGTCGGGGGCTGCCCGGTCCAGATTCACGTCCCGGACGTCATGGAGGCCATCGCGGAGGGTGATTTTGACCGGGCGCTGCGCATCGTGGAGGAGTCGAATCCGCTGCCGAACGTGACCGGGCGGGTTTGTCCCCAGGAGCTGCAGTGTCAAGGGGTGTGCGTGCACAAGGCGCGTCCCATCGAGATCGGTCAGTTGGAGTGGTTCTTGCCCCAGCGGGAGAAAATCGTGCACGGCAACGAGGTGATTCTCAAGCGTTTCGAAGGCCGTCCCGACCCGTGGCAGACCGCGGACAAGCCCCCGATTGCTATCGTCGGTTCGGGTCCTTCCGGGCTGATTAACGCGTTCTTGCTGGCGAACCAGGGTTTTCCGGTCACAGTGTTCGAGGCGTTCCACACCCTGGGTGGGGTGCTGAAGTACGGGATTCCCGAGTTCCGCTTGCCCAATGAGCTGGTCGACGACGTGGTGGACAAGATTCGCCTGCTGGGCGGGCGTTTCGTGACGAACTTCGTGGTGGGCAAGACCGCGACTTTAGACGACTTGAAAGCGGCCGGTTTTTGGCGCATCTTCGTCGGTACGGGCGCGGGGTTGCCGAAGTTTATGAACGTGCCCGGCGAGCACCTCAACGGGGTCATGAGCGCCAACGAGTTCCTGACCCGCGTAAACCTGATGCACGGCAACCTGCCCGACTATGACACACCCCTGCCCGAAGTCGCCGGGAAAGAAATCCTGGTGATCGGCGGAGGAAACACGGCAATGGACGCGGCACGCACCGCCCGGCGCTTGGGCGGTCACGTCACTATCGTGTACCGGCGCACGAAAGCCGAGATGCCGGCCCGTGTGGAGGAACTGCATCACGCTTTGGAAGAGGGCATTGTCGTGGCTGAGCTGCGCTCGCCCACCGAGTTTCACGAGGACGAAAACCACCATGTCGCGGGAGCCAGCGTGGGGGTGATGGAGCTGGGGGAGCCTGACGAGTCCGGGCGGCGTCGGCCTCAACCGACCGGGGAAATCCTGGAAATGGATGCTGACCTGGTGATTATGGCGCTTGGTAACAGTTCCAACCCGATTATTCGCGATTCGCAGCCTGACCTGGCAGTCCAGCAGTGGGGCGCTATCAAGGTCGGGAAAGAGGCTGCCGGCGGGGCTGGTGCTGATGGTGGTGATGGGGCTGATGGCGCTGATGGTGGTGATGGTGGTGATGGGGCCGCCGAACCCCCCTCACAAGCCACCAACCTGGAAGGAATCTACTCCGGCGGGGACGCTTCTCGCGGCGGCTCGACCGCGATTAAGGCAGCTGGAGACGGCCAAGCGGCCGCCCGCCAGATGGGGGACCTGGCCGTGCACCTGAAACCGGAGGAAGTCCGCCAGCGGGTGCAACGCGCTTTGGAATACACGCAAAGCGCCGCCTCGGCCTACCGAATCTTGGAAAAACGCCAACTGTCGGAACGGACTTGGGAAATGAAACTGCACGCCCCGGCAGTCGCCCGCGCGGTGCAGCCCGGCCAGTTCGCCCGCTTCATGACCCACGAAAAAGGCGAGCTGATTCCCCTGACCGTGGCCGATTTTGACCGGGAGCAGGGCTGGATTTCCATCGTGGTGCAAGCGGTGGGTAAATCGACCCAGATTATGTGCGCGATGGAGGTTGGTCAGGCGTTTTACGGGATTGCCGGGCCGCTGGGCTTGGCGTCAAAGATGGAACGTTTTGACCCGGCCACCCAAAGCGTGTGCTTCGTGGCTGGTGGGGTTGGGTTAGCGCCCGCCTATCCGATTGTGCGCAAACACTTGGAGCTGGGCAATCACGTGACCCTGGTGCTAGGGGCGCGCAATCGCGACCTGCTGTTCTGGACCGACCCGGACGGGGATCCGGCCGGGGATAGCCCGGAGCGTGTTGAAGTGCTGCGTCGCCAGTACCCGGATTTGCTGGATGTGGTGTTGACCTCGGACGATGGGTCGTTTGGGCGTCAGGGCGTGGTGACGTTGCCGCTGGAAGAAATGCTGCGGGACGGCCGCGGCGATGGGCGCCAGATTGCGGAAATCACCACTATCGGTCCGCCCATCATGATGAAGTTTGTCTGCCTGTTGACCGCGAAGTACGGCGTGCCCACCGTCGCGTCGCTGAACTCGATTATGGTTGACGCGACCGGGATGTGCGGAGCCTGCATGGTGCCTTTCAACGACCCGGAAACCGGCAAGCTGGTGCGCAAACACGCCTGTATCGACGGCCCTGAGCTGGACGGACACGCTATCGATTGGGACAAATTCCTGCCCCGATTCAACCAGTTTAAGGCCCAAGAAAAAGCCGCCCTCAAGTAAGGAATAACCCGCGGTTGTGGCGGGTCAGATGGCACTTCGCGTGGTTTCATGCTCGTTGCCCGTGGCAATTCTGATATTCGTGCGTTAATCCTATTAATTCGCTTCGGTGTGCCATATATGGCACACCGAGCCGTTTAAATAGGTTTTATTCCGGGTTATCCGAGGAATTTAGGGGCTGTTTGTTGTTTTGGGTGCGGGGCTCTCGCTCGGGGGCGCTCGCGAGAGGCGGAAGGGGGAGTGCCCCCTCGCGTTTTGCGCGACTATTGTCGCAAAACGCTCACCCCCCAGCCTCTCGCTGAGTCGCCCCCAACGCTCCCCGCCCCGCGAGCCTAAATTCCCGCGGACGCTATTGCGTCCCGTAAGAGTACACTGATCTCCCCGCCCGCTATGCTCCTCGCCCTGCAGTTCCGTCAGTGTTCTGGTGTCCATTTTCAGGAGTTCAGTGCCGGTCTAGTGTAAAACCTCCCTTGGTTCTTGGAGTAGTTGCACTAACGACCGATTTCAACCCAGAATCGGGGCCATCATCGACCCCCGGTTTTCTAAACCTGCAGGTAAATGCGGTTCGAGTTTCAGCAGATTGTCTCTGAGCAAAGTGAAATCGGTCATTCGTGTAAGACAGACAGAATGCAGGGGTTCGTCGCCAGGTTTGGCGGCGTCTAAATCTCGAACTCTGAGACAATCCTGGTGAATCCCGGGCGTTAATCCTATTAATTCGCTTCGGTGTGCCATTTATGGCACACCGAAGCGTTTAAATAGGTTTTATTCTGGGTAATCCGGGGAATTTAGGGGCTGTTTGTTTACGGGCATCGGGGCGCGCGTGGATTATAAGGGGAGAATAGCCGGGTAGCTGCCAATAATGGCAGCTACCCGGCTATTCTCCCCCTTTAGGCACAACCCGGCGAGTAGTCTCGGGTTCTCGCGCCTGAAATCCAGCGTCTATACTCCGGATTTTGCCGACATTTACTCGCTCGGATACGCGAGGGCGGTGGTGGAGGGGGGACCTCGAAGGAGCATATGGGTGTTCGTAGTTTTTCTTAGCGGCAAAGCCGCTTAGGAAAACAGAACGGGACCCCATTTCTGCGACTGAGAGGCATCCCCCCGAACGCCGCCAGACCTCGCGACCGGGCTCGCTCGCTGCGGGTGTTCGTAGTTTTTCTTAGCGGCTTGCCCGCTTAGAAAAACAGAACGGGAGACCACCGCGACGCAGACTTTGGCAGCGCAAGCTCGCTTGCATTGCCAAAGTCCAGGAAGCGGTACGGAAAGCGAAGCTTTCCAAGTATCTCTGCGACTGAGAGGCATCCCCCCGAACGCCGCCAAACCTCGCGTCCCAACAGTTCGTGATCGAAATCTGTGATTAAACACGGATACGTGACCATAAAGACCAGCAACCCCGATTTAATCACCAATTTGCAACACCCCCAGCCCGAACGCCGCCAGACCTCGCGCACTCACCGGGTGTAACAAAAGCGGCGGGTAACAAACATAAGTGGGCGAGAGGGGACTCCGCGTTTTTGCTGCGCAAAACCGCGTCACGCTCGCATCGTAGATGCTCGCGCTAGGGCTAAAAACGCTGGCGCGTTTTCTTAACGCCCTAGCCCTCACGGGGTTCGAGTCGCTCTGCTGACTGTATGTTTACGCATGGGCACCGCAAGGGCGCCCCTGCGTAAACAAAAGTGGGCGAGAGGGGACTCGAACCCCCACGTCAAAGACACAGGAACCTAAATCCTGCGCGTCTACCAATTCCGCCACTCGCCCGGGCGCCCCTATAGTGTAGCGGATTTCAAGCTAAATCCGTGAGCGCGATATCAGCTAGGCGCGGGGTCGGCAAAGCCTGGGGGGAATCCGGGGGAGCCGGGGTCGCCTTCTTGGCGGCAACAATCAAATCCTCCAGCGGTTTGTCGTTGCGAATCCAGCCCTCGGGCGAGGGCCAATCGGCTTGCGGACCGGGCTGATCCGAACCAGCCGCAGCCTTTGCCAACAGCGCGTTCGGCGCGAAACACCACTTGGCCCGGTCAAAATCATTCAAGCCGCGCGACTCCAAAATATCCAAAATCGGCGGCAGCATCCGCACGCAGTTCGCGTAAGCCTGGGGCGAGGAAAACTGCCAAGTCGGGTAAACCCACTTCCGGTCCAGTGTCCGAAACCCCAACAAGCGCCCGTCCCGCACCGCTTTCATAATCGCTTGGCGAGACACTCCCAGCCAGTCGCAAACGTTACCGGTCCGACAAACGGGTCCCACCAGCGTGTTGAGCGACGTCGGCGCTGCTAGGAAAGCCTGGGCAAAACGGGCCAGCCGATGCATATTTTCCCTGCTGGCATCGGCGGATGCGCGCGGCCGCGCCAAGAGCATCGTGCGGATGGTCTCTAAAAATTGTTCCTCTTCGTCGGTCAGTTCTCTCCGCACCGCTTCGCCTTTCGGTCAGAATAAGTAAACAAGTTTGTCTGATAGCGTCACTGCTACCACCAAGACTATCAAAAGCAAGATAATCGCGGTAATAAGCCAGCGCTGCGCCGCCCAAATACGGGCAAATCCGGTGTCGGGAAACAGCCATCCGAGCCGCATTAGCGCCGCCCCGAGCTGCACCCACAGGACAATCGTGCACGTCCAGACGATAAAACAGAATGGGCACAGCTTCGTGAACTCGAAAATGGACTGGTGCAGGAAAAACACAATCAGCACCATCCCTGCGGTCAGACCCGCCTCAATCAGCAGCGCCAGCCAGCGCGACACCCACCCGCCGCACCAAGCCAGGAACACGCCGGCCAAACCGGCGAACAAACCGACTCCGACCAGCGCGTTCGGGATGCCAAACAGCAGGTGAGCCTGCCAGGTCGTGAGCGAAGCCGAACAGCCAATCAGCGGGTTCAAATCGCATCCGAGATGCGCCGCGGGCTGCTTCAGCGTCTGAATTTCGGACAGCACCAGTTCCGCGCTCGCCGCCATCGCGATGACCGCCAGCGCTATCAGCAGCACGAGCGTGGGGATGCCGGGCCGGGCGTCGCGGGCATCCGGGGCTTCCAAATCGGCCGAGGTTTTCGGCTTTTTCGAGGTCACAAGGGAGGTCGCGGCGGTCGCTGCCGTCGAGGTCGCCGCGCCTGCCGGTTCTAGCTGTTCTGCCGGGTCTGCCGAGGTCGCAGGGGAATCCGAACCCACCTCTGCGGAGGCGGGCGGTTCGATTGGTGTACAGGCGGAGTCCGGCTCAGCCGAGGTTTCCGGGTCAGCCTGATTCTCCATTGCGTCAGGTTCCCCCGGCTCTTTCGAGGTCACAAGTGAGGTCGCGGCGGTCGCTGCTGTCGAGGTCGCCGGAGTTTCCGTAACCGCAGGCGAGTCCGCAACCGCGTGCGCATCCGGTTCGGGCGTTTGTGCCGGGCTCGGCGAGCGTGAGGAATCCGGGGCCGTCCCCTCATCGGGTTCTTGCTTCATGAGGATTATTCTAACTTTTATGTCCGCCCGCCGGACCTTGTGTTCCTGAACAGCGCTGAAATGGGGCATCAACCACGACGGCCGCGCTACAGCTCAGAAAAATCGCCGCGGCCCTAACCGCGCCCCTGGAACCGCCACAAAAACGCCGAAACTCCCGCAACTGACTTGTGCTCCCGTGCCCAACTAACTCGTAACGGGTTTAGCCGACAACCTCACCAAAATCCGGGCCGAGCCGCTTGCCGAGTTCAGTTTGTCACGGGCGCCAGAATCCTGTAAACTAAACTTTCGTTGCCCCGGTAGCTCAGTCGGCAGAGCGTCTCCATGGTAAGGAGAAGGTCCAGAGTTCGATTCTCTGCCGGGGCTCGCTTCACGCTTGACGGTCCGCGCCGCTGAGCAGCGAGGCGGGGTAGCTCAGTTGGTGAGAGCGCACGACTCATAATCGTGAGGTCGAGGGTTCGAATCCCTCCCCCGCTACGAACCCGAAACGGGTAACCGCAGGGGATAAGCGATTAGAAAGAAGTAAAACAGTGGCTGCAAAATCGAAAGACATTCGCCCGAAGATTACGTTGGCGTGCACTGAGTGCAAGGAACGCAACTACATCACGAAGAAGAACCGGCGCAACACTCCGGATCGCTTGGAGTTGAACAAGTACTGCCCGCGTTGCAAGAAGTCCACGTCTCATAAGGAAACCCGCTAAGCGGTTTTTCACAAGTTTCCCGGCGTCGCCCCTGCGGTGACGCCGGTTTTTCGTGTCTCGCGAGCCCGGTCACAAGCGCGGTGCGCGGGTTTTGTGGGGGCGCAAGTGTGGGGTGGCGGTTTTTTCGGGTTGTGAGCGTGGGCGCTCGGGTCTTGCGGGTTCACAAGTGTTTTGCGGGGTCACCAGCCCGGAGCGCGTCTGCGTGGGGCGTGGTGCTGGGGAGTGGGTAAATGAAAGGGGGGCGGCCGCAGCCGCCCCCCAAACTTCTCTGCAGAACTTACTTCAGCAAGCCCTTGAATTGGTCAACCAGGGAATCAGAGACTACGCCGAAGCCGCCCAATCCCTTGAACTTGCCTGCCAGAGCAGCATTCGCAGCGCGAGCCGCCTTGGCATAATCGGTCACTGCCGCGGGAGCGGAACCGGCCTGAACCAGCAGAACCGGGCCAGCCAGCTCGGCCTTGTTGTCGAGGAAACCAGCCACGGTGGCATCAGCGGAGGCCGTGCCATTCGCAGCGTAGAGAGCCTTGGCATTAGCGCCGTTCGGGTACTGCGTCTTGGCAATCTCCAGGGCGGTCAGGTAGCGATCCGCACCAGCGATGCGGGAAGCCTTGGCGCCCGCTCCACCCAGGTATGCCTGAACGTCAGCATCGCTCGGGCCTTTCTCGGCAACTAATTTAGCGTTTTTCATTTCATACTCAGCCTTCAACAAAGCCGAATCCAGCTCGCTCTTGGTGGGAGCCATGTCATAGGCAGCCTGAACTTTTTTCAATGCCGACTTGTTAGAATCAGTCTGGCTAGCTTCAAACGCTTTCTGGGCAGCCTTCAAATCCTTTTCGAGGCTGTCTTTGGTGACAGTGTCTTTCAGAGCCACCCGGGTGGACACTAAGAATCCGAAGGCACCCTTGTCGGTATTTTGGGCAGCTTTTTCCGCAGCGGCTTTGTTGCCGGACAGGGCGGTGCCGTCGACTCTCAACATATCGCAGGTTTCGCGAACCTCACCGGGCAAGAGACGGGGGAAAGTCGATTCCAACGCGGCTTTCTTTTTTTCATCGTCGGTGGATTTAATCGGGGTGCACTTCGCGTCCTTGACCAGATCCTCCACAGTCTTGCCAGCGTAGGTGTACCATCCGTCAAGTTTCATTTGGGCTTCGCGAGCCGCTTTATCCAAATCGGCTTGAACCTTTGCTTTGGCTTGTTCCGCGTTCATTCCTGCACCGCCGCCAGCACCGTTGGCGCTAGCTGCCGCGCTCAATTCCGTGGGTCGAACAGCCCCTTCACCGCCCAGAGCGACAACTTCGGAGGGCTTCAATCGCTTGATTTCTTTCAGGGTTGCGGCGGGCAGGGTACCGGAACCGTCGGTCAACAGAATCGGAGCGTTATCGGTCATGGTGCCGCCGACAAGGGCATCGACCAAGGTCATGCCGTTAGCCAGGTACACCTTGGCGCTGGTCTTGCCCGAGGGGAACAGGTGCTTGGAAATCTCTGCTGCCGTCTCGAAACGGTTTGCGCCTGCCAGACGAGTGACCAGGGCATTGCCAGCGACCGCCTTTACCGCCGCATCGCTGACCGCACCAGTGCCACCCAACACCACGACTTTGGTGGCCTTTAACTTGGCGATGGCCTCGGCTACGTTCTTTTGTACGGCGGGCGAATCGTTGACCAGCAACAGGGGACCGCCGGGCAGTTTACCACCTGCGACCGCGTCAGCTTGGGAGTCTCCGCGGGACAGGTAAACCACGTCAGAGGTGCCAAAAGCGCTGGCTACCGAGATGGCGGTGTTGTAGCGATCCGAACCGGCGTAACGGTCAGCTTCCGTCGCCGCCACCGCGCTCATCGGCACGGTCATGGCAAAAGCAGCTGCGGCCGCGCTCAGAGTCAAAACAGACTTCTTCATGTTTGTATTTCCTAACTTGTTGGTTGGATGAATTCCGTACTCATCCTATTGATAACTTCGATATCTCGCAGGGGATGATAAACCTCCCACACCCTTAACACGTTTCAGAATCCCAGTTTCTGACAGGCGTCATTAACGGTATCACGTCTGGTTTTTGAAACAGGTCAACCGGATGCAGTGGGTTAGACTTAAACGGTGAGTGAAGAAACGACGAAAGACGAAAACCTGGCGGCCGGTGAGACGGAAATCCGCGCCACCTTGAAAGCTGCTCAGGAAACATCGAAAGCGATTGAGGCCGACATCGCGGCGGGAAACGTAGGAAAGTACCGCATTCTGACGGGGGACCGGCCCACCGGATTCCTGCACATCGGGCACTATTTCGGCACCTTGAAAACCCGGGTGGACCTGCAAAACCTCGGCATCGACACGACCGTGCTCATCGCGGACTACCAGGTCATCACTGATCGGGACAACCTCGGAAATGTGCGCGAATACGTATTAAACCTGGTGGCAGATTACCTAGCGGCGGGGATTGATCCCGAAAAATCCACGATTTTCTGCCATTCTCAGATTCCGGCCATCCACGAAATGCTGGTCATTTTCCTGTCCCTGGTGACCGAGGCGGAACTGCACCGCAATCCAACCGTGAAGGCGGAGCTGGAAGCCGCCGAGCGTCCCATGTCCGGGCTGCTGTTGACCTACCCGGTGCATCAGGCCGCGGACATTCTGTGCGCCAAGGCGAACCTGGTGCCGGTGGGCCAGGATCAGCTGCCGCACCTGGAGCAAACCCGCGTGGTGGCCAAGCGGTTCAACAAACGTTACCCGCAGCGCGACCCCGAGACCGGCAAAAAGACCGGGCGCGGCGTGTTGCCGATGGCACAGGGCCTGCTGGGGCAGGGCGCGATGATTCTGGGCACTGACGGCCAAAAGATGAGCAAGTCGCGGCATAACACGGTGGAGCTGCGCGCCAGCGAGGACGACACCGCGAAAGTCCTGAAAAAGGCCGTGACCGATTCGGATCGCCAGATTACTTTCGATCCCGTGCATCGTCCCGAAGTGTCGAACCTGCTGCTTATTGCTTCGCTGTGTACCGGGCGGACGCCCGAGGACATCGCCGCGGAAATCGGTGCGGGCGGCGGTGGGGCGCTGAAAGCCCTGGTGACCGAGGCACTGAACGAACACTTGCGCCCGCTGCGCCAGCGGCGCGCCGAACTGATGCAGGACGAAGGCTACTTGTGGAGCGTGTTGGCGCGCGGCAACGAAAAAGTCCGCGATGAAGCCAGCGATGTGCTGCGCGAAATGAAGGCTGCTATGGGAATGAACTACGGGGTGTGATGGAACCGGACGACAAGAAGCCAGAGGACTTGATTCGGCGCCGCGACCATGCTCAGGCCGTGGCCGACCGGATGGTGGAACGCGCCCTGTGGATTATCAACTTGGATAATCAAGGCGCGTCAGTGAGCCCGGAAACCCGCGATGAGCTGGTGGATGAGACGACGGATATGCTGCTGGAATGGGCTTATGAGGTCGGGGAAGATTCTTTCCGGGCCGGGGAGTTCAAAGGGCGTCCCGGGGCGGCGGGGGAGAATAAGCCCTATCCGTCCTCGCCCGCGAAGGCCAATCCCAAAAGTCTGGGGCGCCGCGACTATCTGTTAGACGAATAGGCGCATTCTACGGCGTGTTCGTAGGCGTGTTCACAAGGGCGGGTCACGAGCGCGTCCGGCGGCTCGCCGTCCACGTCACCGGTGACCCGGCCTCACTTGTGCGCTAACCCTGAGAGCGTACGTTTGCGTTAGCTCGCCCGCCGCGCTGGTTCGCGCGACCCCACTACACCGCAGTTCACACGGCCTTATGCGACACACGCCGACACGGCACGCATCGGCGCAACGCACTGACGCGGCGCCCTAGTGCTTTTGGACTTTGCGCAAGGTGTTCAGCAAATCGATTTTCTCGTCCCCGGAGGGATTGTCCGGCACTTCGGCAAAGAAAATCCGCATCGAGAACGGCGCCATCTTGGATCTCATGCCGCGCACGGTCACGGGCAGCTCGGAAATGACTTCCGCCAAACGGATTCCAGAACCCGGGGTGACCCCGACTTCCTCGGCAAACAGTGCGACCGGGTCGTTCGTGTCTTGATGCCGGGCAGAGGGCGCCGCAGAGTTTAAACCGGTCAACAGCTGCAGCTTTTCCCCCGCACTGCCTTCGCGGGCGCTCGGATCGGGCCAGGTGGAATCCCACACCAGCCGAAACACGCGGGAACGCGCCCGCGGGGGGTTAATCTGGACTTCGTCATTGGTCCCGTTAATCATGACCAGCAAATCCACGTCGTCCCAGGGTGCTCCGGAACGTAGCATCTGGAGGACGCGGTTGGCGGGATCGTGCCAGGCGCCGGGGGTCAAATGTTCGCCTTCGCGGTTGTACCACGACAGGTCCTGGAGCTTATCCCCGGCCTGGGGCATCCCGGAGGCGAACTCATCGGGGCGCATGACCGGGTGCTCGGCGCGCAGATGCAGCAGGTAGCGGGCAGTTTCAAACAGCCCCTTTTGCCAAGGCTGCCAACGCCAATCCAACCAGGAAATCGGCCCGTCCTGGCAATAGGCGTTATTGTTGCCGTTCTGTGTGTTCCCAAACTCGTCCCCCGCCAAAATCATGGGGGTGCCGGAGCTAATCGCCAGGGTGCCCCACAAGTTTCGCAAGGTTTTCAGCCGGTTTGTGGCGACTTTGACCATCTCGGTGCGGTTCAGCGGGTCGCCGTGGAAAGGTGTGGTGGGATCCATGCGGCTAAACCGGCGGGAGAAACCTTCGCCAGACTGCGGGTCGGGGCCGATTTCCGCGGCAGCGCTGGGTAGGTCCTCGTCCCCCAGTTCTTTGCCGCTCAGTACATGGCCTTCGTGACCGTGGTTCCACGAGTTATTGTTGTTCGTCCCGTCCCGGTTGCCTTCCAGGTTGGCTTCGTTGTGTTTATGGTCGAAAGTCACCAGGTCAGCCAGGGTAAAGCCGTCGTGGGCCGCGACAAAGTTGATGGACGCTCCCGGACCGCGGTTGTATTCGGCGATGTTGGAGCCGTACAGGTCAGCCGACCCGGAGACGCGGGTGGCGAGCTCGTGCGGGCCGTGGGCGTGACGGCCGTGGGCCAGCGCCGCCGCGTCGGTGAGCCAAAAACCCCTGATGCCGTCGCGGTAGCGGTCGTTCCAGTCCGCAAAAGGCGAGGGGAAGTTCCCAGTTTGCCACCCGTTCGGACCCATGTCCCACGGCTCGGCAATGAGTTTGCAGCCAGCCAGAACCGGGTCGGTCGCCATGCCCACAAAAGAAGGATGGCGCAGGGCGTACTGTTCCCGGTTGCGCCCCAGCGTTACCCCCAAGTCAAAACGGAAACCGTCCACCCCGACTTCTCCGGCCCAATACCGTAGGGAATCCAACAGCAGCGCCACCGACTCGGTGGACGTGAAATCGACCGTATTACCGCAGCCGGTGAAGTCCACCATCTGGTTGGGGTAGCCGTGATTCCACACGTAATAACATTGCGGATCCAAGCCGCGCAAGCTGAGAGACGGCCCCAGGGTGCCGCCCTCGGCGGTATGGTTATAGACCACGTCCAACAGGATCTCGATACCGGCTTGGTGCAGCAGTGAGACCATGCCGCGGACCTCGTCCAAGACGGCCTGGGGGCCTTGACGCTGGGCGGCTTCGGTCGCATAGGTCGGTTCGGGCGCGAAATAGCTCAGAGTCGAGTAGCCCCAATAGTTACTCAGGTTACGTTCCGCCAGAAACGGTTCGGGCATCTTGGCGTGAATCGGCAGCAGCTCAATAGCGGTCACGCCCAAGTTTTTCAGGTAATCAATGGTGACCGGGTTCGCCAAACCGGCGTAGGTACCCTGCAGTTCCGGGGGAATTCCGGGCAGTTGCCGGGTCAAACCTTTGACATGCGCTTCATAAATGACAGTGCGCCGCCAAGACGTGCGTGGCCGATCCGCTACCGGGAAAGAATGCGTGTTCACCACGACTGATAGTGCGTTGTAGTCCGCGGAATCCAACGGATCCATGGTGAGTTCGCGAGTCACGGGCTTTAGCTCGGCATCGACCTGATGGGCGTAAAGCTGCGGGCTGAGGACGGGGGGCTGCGTAATCGCTTTCGCGTAGGGGTCGAGCAGGACCTTTTGCGGGTTATAGAACACTCCCGCGTCGGGATCCCACGGCCCATAAGCCCGATATCCGTATACCTGGCCGGGACGTACGCCGCGAATGTTACCGTGCCAAATCCCGCGGAACGGACCGTGCAGCCGAATCCGGCGTTCGGACTGGTAGCGCCCATTTTCGTCCGGGGAGTCGAACAGGCACACCTCTACCGCTGTGGCTTGGTGAGAATAAACGGAAAAGGCGACCCCGGATTCTGTAATAGTGGGTCCCAAGTGGTGTGGGTCGAGTTTCGGTTCCTCCGCGACCACGTCAGTGGGAGCAAATGTCGGTGTCATCCCCTTCTTCTCGACAGTCATAGGTTCGACATTACCGGGAAAACGTCTCGCGTGCCGGACTTTATGAGCTTCGCCTAACTTGTGGCGGGTAATTCTGGCTTTTTCCGGTCGCGAGTTCTCCGTGGTCGCCCGATTTCAGTCACTGACGTTTTTCGTAAATGAGTTCCGGGGTCACAAGTGTGGTCCGCTGTCGGTAGCGGTGATGGTCGCCTGGGCGATGACTCGGTCTCCCTGGGGACTGTCCTGGTAAAGCACCAGAGACTGGCCCGGCGCCACTCCGGTAACCTCATCGGTGGGCTGTAGCGCCACTCGCAGTTCGGTGCCGCCATCTCCGGTTTCCAGATACACGCCCTGCGGGGTGACGGGTTTGCCGTGGGCACGGAACTGGATAGTCAATCCGGCCGGGTCCAACTGACCCTCACCAGTTGCGCTGAGCCCCAGACTGGTGGGGTCTATCAGCCAGTTCACCACCGGCCCGGCGTGAATTTCCGTGACGGTCAGCGCCTGGCGGGGAGCCACAAACACAGTGTTCGTTTCCGGATCTGTACCCTGTACGTAGCGAGGAGCGCCGTCCGCGTGAGGCCGGGGAATGTGCAGGCCGCGGCGCTGGCCGACCGTGTATTGGAAAGCGCCGTCATGCGAGCCGACCACCGCTCCGTCCTCGTCCACAATGGGACCCGGCGCCGCCCCGATACAGCCGCGCAAAAATCCGCGCGTATCCCCGTCCGGGAGGAAACAAATGTCGAAAGAATCCCGTTTGCCGGCCACCGGAATCCCCAGCGCTTGAGCTTCAGCGCGGGTGGCGGCCTTGTCCGTCACGTCTCCCAGCGGGAACACGGCTCGTGCCAATGCTGCGGCTCGCGCTCCTGCTAAAACGTAACTTTGGTCCTTGCCCATCGCCGACCCGCGCAGCAGGGCAAAGTCCGGGAACACGCCGTCCGCACCGGTCTGGGGAACTCCCGCCGGAATCAACCCTGCCTGGCCGGGACGCCACAGTCGGGCGTAGTGGCCGGTCGCGACGTAATCGAATCCCTCTCGCAGAGCGCGTTCGATGACGTAACCGAACTTGATGAAACGGTTGCAATGCACGCACGGATTCGGGGTCAGCCCCTCGCGGTAAGCCTGCACAAACGAATCCATCACGACCCGGTTGAACCGCTCGGCCAAGTCCCACACCTGCAGCTCGACCCCCAGGAAATCCGCGACACGGCGCGCATCAGCCAGGGCATCGACCGGCTCGGCAAAAGCGGCAGGACGCGACCACGGGCGGGAGGGGGACTCCAACTGCATAAAGAAGCCCGAAACTTCGTGACCGGCCGCTTGCAAGCGTGCGGTCGCCACGGCGGAATCCACCCCGCCGGATAATCCCATTAAAATTTTCGCCAAGTTTTTCCTCCTCAGTGACCTCACATTCTACCGTTTCCCATTGTGCTGGCTCCCGCCAGCCCCGAGACCTCGGGAATTTGCCTACTTGAAAGGGAAAACAATGGAAGAACTGACAACCACCGACCCCCGCGCTGACTTCGAACCGCGCACTTTCGCCGATTTCGGCCGGATTTGGCTGGAAAGCCGGGTCGACCTCAAGCCGACCACACGGGCAAGTTATCGTTCGATGCTAAACACGGTCAACCTGGAATTCGGGGAACAGGCTCCGAACCAGGTCAGCTACCTGCAGGTCGTCTCCTGGGTCGCGAAGCTCGCTCAACAGGGCGTCAGCCCTACCGGGGTGCGTCAGGCTTATCAAATCGTGGGGCAGGTGCTGGCCTTGGCCAACCGGTTGGGGGCCATCGAAAGCAACGTGGCGGCCGGGGTGCCGCTGCCGACTGTGTGCCGCACCGGACGCCACCGTTACTTGACCGTGCTGCAGCTGGAATCCCTGGCTTTAGAGATTGGGTGGTGGCGGTTGACCCGCGAACCTGCGGGGGTTATTTTGCCCGGCGGTTTGGGGCAGAATGTGGTGTTTTTGCGCAAGAAGGGTCGCGGCGGGTACCTGACTCGGCGCAAGTCTCGGGCGGGGTCGATAGACACGGGGTTGGCCTCGCTGGCTCGGTCGCGCGGTGGGCAAACCCCTGCGCCGGGCGGCAACCAACTGGAAATTTTGGTGCGTTTGCTGGGGTACACCGGTTTACGTATCGGGGAAGCCCTGGCGTTGACCCCTGCTGCGGTCGACTTGGAACGCCGCGTGATTCGGATTGAACGGGCGGTGTCGGAGGTGTCGGGGCGGCAAGTATTCGGCACTCCCAAGAACGGGCGCACCCGGGTCGTGCCGATACCGGATTTCTTACGACGCGACTTGCGGGTATTGACCCGGGCGGCGTGCGGAGGCGACGATTTCCTGTTCGCCACGAAACACGGCACCCCCCTGCGGGCCTCCAACCTGCGCTTACACTTCGATATGGCGGCTCTCGCGGTCGGACAGGCCGGACTGCACATACACGACCTGCGCCACACCGCCGCCACTTTGGCCGTGTCGGCGGGAGCTAACGTGAAAGCGGTGCAGCGCATGCTGGGGCATTCCTCGGCTTCGCTGACCCTCGATGTCTATGCGGACTTATTTGAACCGGACTTGGGCGATGTCGCCGGGGCGTTGAGCCGGATGCGGCAAACGACTCTGCGCCGGGCTGCCGCCTAGTGCGAACGAGTTATTCACATGGCCTGTGGAAAAAATGTGGATGAAGGAGTGTCCGGCGGAAAAGTGCAGGTAAACTCCAGGTTAATAAAGGGGTGAAAAAATGGCGTAATTTCAGGCGAATTGCTGCAAAGACCCAGTTCAAAGCTGTGACGGCGGCGACGGGTTTGTTGATACAAACCGATTCGCGATTTCTCCGGCAAACCCTGCAAAGCTGTCCCCAACACCTGTGGATAACTTGTGGAAACTGTGCGCAGGGGAGCGGGTTTTCGTCCCGTTTACCTACGCTGGCTTTGATAGGCTGAAGCCATGAACGAACCTTTGGCGGGCACCAGCGGGCTGCCTGATGATCAGCCGGTGACCGGAGAGTGTCCCGAGCATGGCGCGGATAGCCTGCCGGGGCGGCCCTCTACCAGCCGTGAAGAATACAACCGTGTCGTCTTCCTGGCGCGGGTCGTGTTGGGATTCACGGTAGTGGCGGCGGCGACGTTGATAGTCATTGCTCTCACGGCGCACCGGGACTATCCCTCCATTGTGGTCAGTATCGTGATGGTGGCGGCGGCCGTGTTCTATTACGTCAGGACGACCCGTGCGGTGAAGCGGGATCTCGATGCCGGCCCTGAACTGGGGGAATAGGTTTTTTCGCGGCCGCGGCCGTCCTGTGGCCCACCTCGGCTGGACCCGACGAAAACGGTGCGCTGCCCTGGCGAAAAGTGCAAGAATGGGGGCATGAGTAAAAATCGTGTTTCTGCGCGCCTTGCCGCCATTGCCCCGTCCGCGACCCTCGCTGTCGATAGTAAAGCGAAAGAACTGAAAGCTGCCGGAAAGCCGGTCATCGGCTTCGGCGCTGGTGAACCGGATTTCCCGACCCCCGATTACATAGTGGAAGCCGCCGTGGCGGCCTGTAAAGACCCCGCGAACCACCACTACACCCAAGGCAAAGGGATGCTGGTCACCCGCGAAGCGATCGCCGCCAAGACCTTGCGCGACTCCGGCTACGAAATCGACCCGAACAACGTCATCGTCACCAACGGCGGGAAGCAATCCGTGTTCCAGGCTTTTGCCGCCACCGTTGACCCCGGTGACGAAGTGCTGCTGCCGGCACCCTATTGGACCACCTACCCCGAAGCGATTCGCCTAGCTGGCGGCGTTCCGGTGGAAGTTTTCGCCGGTGCTGACCGGGACTACAAAGTCACCCCGGAGGACCTGGAGGCGAAACGCAGCGAGCGGACCAAAGTTCTGCTGATGTGCTCGCCGTCCAACCCGACCGGCACGGTCTACACCCCCGAGGAGCTGACCGCCATCGGCCAGTGGGCTGTGGAAAAGGGCGTGTGGGTCATCAGCGATGAGATTTATGAACACCTGCTCTATGACGACGCTAAGCCTGCTCACATTCTGAAGCTGGTTCCGGAACTGGCGGACACCTGCGTCATTGTCAACGGCGTGGCGAAGTCCTACGCCATGACCGGGTGGCGTCTGGGCTGGATGAACGGCCCGACTGATGTCATCAAGGCCGCCACGAACTTCCAGTCCCACCTGACTTCCAACGTGTGCAACATTGCCCAGCGGGCCGCCATCGCGGCGTTGAACGGGCCGCTGGATGCGGTGGAACAGATGCGTCAAGCCTTTGACCAGCGTCGTCAGACCATCGTGCGGATGTTGCGTGAGATTGACGGTTTGCAGGTACCGGTGCCACGCGGCGCGTTCTATGTGTATCCCGACGTCACGGGGTTGTTTGGGCGTAGCTTGGATGGGGAGCGTATCGAGTCCTCCTCCCAGCTGGCGGCCATGATTTTGGACAAGGCCGAAGTTGCGGTCGTTCCCGGTGAGGCTTTCGGCCCCAGCGGCTTTATCCGCATGTCCTATGCTCTTTCCGATGCTGACCTGGTTGAAGGGGTTGGCCGGGTGCAGGATTTGCTGGCAAAAGTGAAGTAGATTTTGGATTTCACCGGGGGCGGCGCGTTGGGGTGTTGCCCCCGGTGAAATGTTTTAATCCGGCTCGGTATTAGCGCGCTTGAAAGTTATGGCAGATTTGCCTTATCATTGAGGACGCTGCGTTTTTCGTTTCCGCCCTGCGGGGCTTACGCAAAACTAGGGAAGTGGCGCAATTGGTAGCGCAACGGTCTCCAAAACCGTAGGTTGCAGGTTCGAGTCCTGTCTTCCCTGCCACTTGGCTCATACAGTTTCCAATGTTTCCGGGAGTGTCTGTGTACCGAAGCCGACCCAGTACCGCCCTGTTCCTGCTGATGTTCCTGGCGGGAATCGTCGCGCTGGTTGCGGTCGCGGCAGATATCGGATCCGTGAACCAACACCACACACCGGCTCCAGTGACCTCAACCGTACCCCGCACTGCTGAGCCTCTCGCCCCAACCACCCTAACTGTGGCGATGACCGGGGACATTTTGAGCCACGGTTGGGTCACGGCCGCGTCTCGAGAGTCGGACGGACAGTATCACCTAGAGAAACTGCTGGCAGAGGTGAAACCCTACCTGGAACGCGCCGACCTGGCCTTGTGCCATCAAGAAATTCCCTACGGAAAACCCGGACAAGCCCCCCACGGCTACCCGATTTTCAACGCCCCGATGGACTGGGCGAACGGCCTGGTCCAGGTCGGTTATGACGGCTGTTCCACGGCGTCGAACCACAGTTGGGACCAAGGAACTGCGGGTATCACCCACACTTTGGAAGTGCTGCAAAACGCCGGGCTGGGGACGTCCGGGACCCGCGCGAATGCCGAGCAAACCCCTTGGCAAATGTATGAAATTCACAAGGCGGGACGCGCCGTACACGTGGCGCACTTGTCTTTTACGTACGGGCTGAATTTTGAATCCGTGCCGGAAGTGGACCGCCACCCTTACCTGGTGGAAATCAACGATGTTGAGCAAATCATCGAGTATGCTCGGCAAGCCCGTCAGGCCGGGGCGGACATCGTGATTGTCAGTCCCCACGGCGGCAGCGAATACGTCTATGAACCCCAGCCCCAACAGCGGCAATGGGCACAGGCTCTGGCGCAATCCGGGGTCGTGGACGCCTATGTCGGCCACCACGCCCACGTTCCCCAGCGGATTACTCTCACGCCCGGGGGAGTGCACGGCGCCGGGATGTGGACCTATTTCGGCACCGGAAACCTGCTGACCAGCCAAACCCCCGATATGGGAATCGGCACTCAGATTGAGTCGATTGCGTGGCTGAGCTTTGATATCACCGGGCCGGAGAAACACCCGCAGGTCACTCTCAGCCAAGCGGCGTGGGTCCCGGTCGTGCTGGACCGCAGCCGATTCCACGCGGTTCCCGTTCACGATTTCGATGGCGGAGCCACCCCGCCCGGCTCGCGTCTCGATGCTGCTACCGTCCAGCGCTACCATGAGGAACTGGTGAAAGTTATGGGAACTGAGGCGACAGAGCTGCAGTCCCCGCCTCCGGCTCCGGCTGAGCCCGCTGTCGTGACGGTTTTGCCGCGTTAGACGCCGCCGGGCCGGCCGCGGGTCAGCCTCGCACGAGCCGCGTAACAGCCGCGGACCGGCCGCGGACGATTGGCTTTAGGTACGGTTTTCTACTATGATTTGACACATCCCCCCGTTAATTTGTTTAGGGTGAAGTGTGCCCGCGGCGGGGAAAGAAATTGCCTACAGGAGGAACAAATAATGGCAGAAACCGAAGGTGCCATTCAGCCGGCGAAAAAAGCCGAAGCTACCCCTAGCGCTGATCAGGAACTTGGTTTTTTCGCGCGTATCATGCAGTTTTTCCGCCAAGTCGTGGATGAGATGAAAAAAGTTGTCTATCCCACCAGAGAAGAACTGTGGCGCTACTTCTTGGTCGTGATTGTTTTCGTGGCGATCATCATGACCGCGGTCGGGTTGATGGATTTGGGCTTCGGAGCCCTGACCGACCTTATCTTTAGCTAGGCCTCTTTGGTCTTTTCAACATCATCGCCCCACGAGGAATATCAGTAATGTCAGACGAGAACGAATTGCAAGAAAACGCTGCTGTGGCTGAAGAAGCCCAGCTGGAGCCTAACCAGGCCGCCGAGGCCGCCCCGCCCGCCGAGGACGCTTTGGCGGCTGACCTAGAGGAAGTCCCCGCGAACGTGGACCCCGCAACTGGTGAAATCATCGAGGACACCGCGGATGCTGCGGAAACCGAGACGGAGGAACTCGACCCGAAGCAGGCACTCGAAGTTGAGCTACGCGCTTTGCCGGGCCGGTGGTACGTGGTACACACGTACTCTTCCTACGAAAAACGTGTGAAACAGAACATTGAACAGCGCGTGGCGAATAATCCCGGCATGGAAGATTATGTCTACCAAGTCGAGATTCCGATGGAAGAACATGTCGAAGTCAAGGCCAAGAGCCGCAAGGTCGTGCAGCGTCCGCGCATTCCAGGCTACGTTTTGGTGCGCATGGACATGGATGAGAACTCGTGGCGTCTGGTGAAGGACACCCCGGCCGTGACTGGTTTTGTGGGAAACCAGCAGGATCCCGTGCCGCTGACGTTGGCAGAAGTGGTCAATATGCTGGCTCCGACCGCCAAGGAGGCCGCGAAAGTGGCGGTGGAAGACGGTCAGGTCGAGATTTCACAAGCGACGCAGCGGACTGCTCCGGTGGCGACGGATTTCGAGGTGGGTCAGTCGGTGACTATTACCTCCGGTCCTTTCGAGACGCTTTCCGCGACGATTGCCGAGGTCAACGCCGAAACTCAGAAGCTGACCGTGTTGGTCACTATCTTCGAGCGCGAGACCCCGGTGGAGTTGAACTTCAACCAGGTCGCCAAAATCGACTGATTTTTCAGGCTTGGCGGCGGGCGCGGGACTTCCATCCTGCGCCCGCCCGGGCTTTCCGAGTGTTCTCAGATGTTCCAAGAACACTATGGTTTAAGATTTAAGAGAATCCCATCGCTGGGTGCTACTGTTGGTGCGGTACCGAGCATCTCAGCCTATCCACTTTTTTCTCACCCGGTTAAGGTATTTCCTTTGGAAATCGCGCTTACTCTGGAAGAAAAGTAGGTCCGTGTGTGTTGCTGATTTGGTCTGGAATTTTAAGCGTGTCAACTCTATGGTGCAGAAGTAATCCGCGACCTGCGCTAAACGGTATTCACGAAACCCGCCCGGCTTAAATACGGAAACCTGTCGCGCTAATGCTTGAGTAAACACCTCTCGTAAGGCCATTTCAACGGTCGGTTGACCGCCGTCGTAGTAAATCTTTACCTGGTCAAAACCTAGCAGCCACTCAAGGTTCGACCGTACGAAACTACGCAATGCCTCTGGCAAAACCGTTTGCAGAGCCTCCAGTCCAGGCGCGGTCTTTCGTTCAAACACGAAAGACCGGTAATGAATCGGGAGCCGCAGAGCAAACGCATTGAAGGCAAATAGGTATTTCAAACGCAACGCCACGTCTAGATTCTCGTAATCTTCGTTACCGCGTAGTAAAGGCGAAGAATGCATGGGGATGTCAGTGAGACCGCGAATCCTCAAAGCCGATTCATAATCAGATATTGGCCCGGTCACATCCTCGGATTGGTCATGCAGAACCAAAGTTAACAGGTAATAGCCACTAGTGTCGGCCTCGGTGCCGGATTCGTCAGCAAAGATACTTAGTTCTCGCACGGTAATCGAAAAAGATACAGTTTGAGCCGGGACTTTCACCTCCCGGCTCAGTGAACGGTTCGTCCACAAACTTGGCAGCAGATGCTCTCGCATCCACCAACTCAAATTTACCATGTTCCTCGACTACCCGGCAATAGCCAGGATTCATCTCCGCTGGTAATCGGCAAATCTGTCTGCTTACCTCATGTAGAACCTACGACATGTTTTTGGGTGGAGCTGGCTCTAGTAAGAACCCACAATTGGGCGTGGCAAAAATAGGACGCAAATGGGAAATTTTGTTGAAATTGCAACGTTTTTAGTGGTACGCCATCAGGGACTCGAACCCTGAACCCACTGATTACGGATTTACTCAGTTCAAGGTGGTTTTAGTCGCGTAGTCTCAGGCTATGAAATCAAACGATTGGACTACCTGCATTAACGCCTATCTGCTGTCTTTAAAAGCGTCTGGAAGATTAAGCGGAACAATCGGCCTGCACCGTCATTATTTAGTTAGATTACGCACGATTGCCCCATGCCCCGCCCTAGTCACACAAGACCGGCTAGAACAATGGCTTGCTAATCACGATTGGAAAGCTGAGACGCGCCGTAGCGCGCAAGCTGTAGCTAAGGGGTTCTTTTCGTACCTCGAAAACTGCGAGGTATTAGCTAAAAATCCCGCAAAACGACTAGCGCCTATTCACGTACCTGACGGGATACCCCGCCCGGCTACAGAAACACAAGTGAAACGCGCCCTTTCCGAGGCTGACCACCGTACCTCTTTAATGATTAAATTCGCGGCTCTTTGCGGTTTACGTTCATGCGAAATAGCCACAATAGCGGGACGAGACTGGAACGGCGAAGTGCTGCGCGTCACCGGTAAAGGCGGGCGAGTGAGAATTATCCCTGTTCAAGACGCGACCCTCATTCATGCTCTGGAAGGCTGTAACGGCTGGTTATTCCCCGGGCGTATTGAGGGGCATTTATCCGCTAAATGGGTGCAAAAGTTGCTGAGTCGCGCCATGCCGGGCGGCGTAACCGGCCACATGCTACGCCACCGGTTCGGGACTGTCGCCTATCGAGAGACACATGACCTTTTAGCGGTAGGGGCTGTAATGGGTCACGTTAAGACCGACACCACTAAGCGGTATATAAAGCTGGATTTGGATCCGCTAACGCGGGCGGTACAGGCCGCGCAACTTTGACATGACAAATAAGAATTGTGCGGATGCTTCACCTTGACGTTACAGCTAGGTACATGTATAGTATTAAGTGTTAGGGCAACCGCTCTAACAACAGGAAAGCCCCGGAGGCTATTCCGGGGCTAAGAGGAAAAGGAGATTAAGATGATTGCAGTCATCGAAATCCTGATTTCCCTTCCTGAAGCTATTTTAGCGCTGATTCTCATTTTTGAGAAGATGCACCGAAACAGCAAGGAAGATTAGGAAGTCGCCCCGTCCCCTCACGGGGGGCGGGGCTTCCTCTGAAATTCACCAAGGGGGCTATCATGTTTCTTTCGTTGCAGGGCGTGGCTGAGTATGCCGGGCTTGCCTATGGCACTATCAAAGCCTATTTCGCGCGGGGCTATCTCCCTGCGCCTGATGTTGCGATTGGTATGCGCGATAAAGTCACAGCCTACGGCTGGTCTACCGACACTATCGACCATTGGTTAGCCAATCGCCCGGGGCGCGGGGCGCGTACCGACCTAAAGGGTCGCAAGTGATGTTTTAAACGGGTAATATTATGCGGATATTTGCAATCTGGTAATAATATGACCCGTTTTGTAACATTTAGCGTTGCATTTTTTCCAGTTCTTTCCAAAGGCGGGCATGGGTGTCGCGCGCGTCTGTCATGAGGCTTTGCAAATCGTCGTGTAGTTCCCCCTGTCGGTGTCCCAGGCTTTTTACCCGGTCATCCATCATGTTCACAATGTCGCGGAGTGAGGTTCCGTGGTCTGGTTTCATTTCTTTGGATGCTGAGCGGGCGTATATTGCGGCGATGATAGCGGCGATACCGCTCAGGATAGCGCCTATACCTTGTAGGTCAGTTAGCCAGCTGGGCATTAGTCCCCCTTGTTTCGTGTCGGTCGGTAGGCCAGGGCTGTCCCGGTTGCGAGGATTGCCCCGGCTAGGGCGATCCAGAGGGGCGCGGTTTGGTCGCTGATGACACCGTAGGCGCTTAGTAGCGGGATTAGCGCGGTGACGATTGCGTAGAGCCATGAGCGTACGGGCGGCGGGATAAGCTCGGTAATGGTTTCAGTTTCGGGGCTGTCGGTTTCGTGGTTTCCCATTGGTTTGTTCCTTTCTAGTGGTTGTTTATCCAGGTTTGCCAGGCGGTCATTGTTTGGGTTCCGGCGTATCCGTCTGCTGGCACGCCTAAGAAACGCTGGGTTTTCATTACTGTTTCGCGCCCAAAAAATCCGTCTGCAACGGCTCCGATTCGCGCTTGCCACGCTTTGATACAGGTCGAGCCTTTCGCCCCGCGTGTGACCCATTCCCACCCGGCGCCCGCGTTGGGCACGTGGGTTTTATTGGTCGCGGGTTGTGAGGAAATGACCCCATCAACAGGGGTGCCTAGCTTGGTTTGCAGGGCGCGGATTGATTCGGGGCCAAAATATCCGTCTATGGCTATAGTTTTGCGGGCTTGCGGGGCGGGCGGGGCGCTGTCGTAGCGGGGTCGAAACACGTTGCACACGACACCGAAAGAGCGGGTGCGTCTGCCTACCCCGCCGGATTTCCAGGCGACTGTAGTATTTCCCTCGATAGTTTGCAGGGCGTTTCCGAGGTTGCGTTCGACGATTCCCACATGGTCGGAAACTCCGCCGTCCCAGTCAAAAAACACGATATCCCCCGGTTGGGCGTGGTGTTTATTGACTTCCAGGACGAGCTTTTTCATGGCTTTTATTCCGGTAGGGCAATAGGCGAAGTCCCCGCCGGGCGGGGTTGTTCCGGCTTGCCGGAATACCCACGTGACGAACATGGCGCAATAGGGGACTCCGGTGGTTCCGTAATATTTGCCATGCCGGGCGGCATAGTCGCGCCCGTACTTGGTACCTGGTTGCGGGTCGGTCCACCGTGAATAGCTGATTTCGCGGGCGGCGATGCTGAGGATCGTGACTGCTGTGGTCATTTTGCGACCGGCTTTCCATAGCCCCAAACAAGAACCTTGACATCAACACTGTCGGGGCTTCCTGTACTCATGCCCCGGATCGTGATTTTATTGTTCTCGATGAAAGCGGCCGAACACCTAACAAACCCGCTAAAGTTTGACCCGGATGCAGATATATAGGTTGTATCGCAAAAAGCGCCTAGAGGGGTCGTTATAGAGGCTGGTATGTCTGCGGATGCTTCCCCGATTTTCCACGCGTCATGTGAGCTATTTGGGTCGGTTTTCAGCTTGATTGTTACGACTTCCAGAACCAACGTTTGGATTCCTTGGTCTATCTTTTCGGCTAAGGCTTTGATTTGGTTTGCTCCGTCTGCGATTGGGTCGGTAGGTAACGGGTACGGAAGTCCGAGTTTAGGGGTTTGTCCAGGCATGATAGTTTTTCCTTTCTATTTGTTGATTTGTGTGCCTTGCAGGTCTTGCCATGTAAGGGTGTTGAACACGGTCCAGGTGTAGGCGGGGGGTGGGTCTTGCCACGCGGCGGATTTGCCTGAGCCGGGCGGCGGGGTGGAGGCCGTTATGTCGAGGGTCCATTCCTGTCCGTCCCACCGGTAGGTTCCGCCCTCGATGAACACGGCCATGGACTTTTTAGGGGTCCAGTCCTCCATCGGTTCGATTCGGTAGGGCGCGCCGTTACGGCGGGTCCCGTCCAATAGGTCTAACGTGATTGAGGCGGGTCCAGCGCTTCCTCGCCATGTTAGGCCGCTGATTTGCCAGGTTTCCCCAATGATTCGGCTGGCTAGGCGTTCCGCTAGAGCTTTGGCTTGGTCTTTGCTGTTTAGCTCGGTAGATACTGAAATAGATCGGCGGCCGTATAGCACTTCTAGCTCTGGATTAGTGAGTTTCTCGCTGCGGTCGGTAGTTTGCGCCTCACCGTTAGCGTTGGTGGTTTCCTCAATCCACCTTACTGATACTTGGGTGGTGAGAGCGGCGGGGTTTCGTGTGAACTTTACCGGGGCTTTCTCGATTGCCGGGGCGGGTAGTATGGTTTGACCGCTTGACGCTTCACCAATAACGGCGGTTCCGTTTTCCAGGTTTAGCCCGCGGGCGGCGGCGCGGTTACCCATGTTTTCCAGCCTCAAATATGGCCCGGTGGTTGCGTGTGTCGCTGGCCAGGCTACAGCGTCGCACGATACAGCTATTTCCGCTATGAGACTGTCTAGGGCTTGCGCGTCTACGTCACGCCCTGCCAGGGTTGCGGTAATGCCCTCGTCCCAGGCTGTAGAAATACCGAGATTCGCGGCCTGTATGTAGGCGTCTAGGCGGGCTGTTGCTGTCTCACTTGAGCGCGGCGGGATTCCGATAATCGTGTTAGCCGCCGCCGCTAACCAGTCCCCCGCCGATATTACAGCTACAGCGGTAAACCGTTTGTCTGGCTTAATGTCTATCTGTGTAACACGCCCGTTGAATACCTCAACGGCGCGCCACCGTCCGAGCCCGCCCTGGATCAGGGTTGCTTTAGCTGTGACTTGTTTAATGTCTATGTTCCAGGCTTCCGGGTGGTCGTTCCAGGCGCCTGGTTCGTCTTTCCAGGCCGGCAACGGCGGCTGGGTTACGCTAAATTTTAGGGCGATATAGTTGCCTTGCGGGGCGTCGCTGATTACCCCGGTAAGGGTCGCGCTTGGGGTAGTGGTTTGCGTGACTTTCCCGCTATGTACTTCCCAGGGGCCGGCGGGGCGCGGGGAAGTCAGAACTGTTACATGGATTTCGCTCCCTACGGGGGCGGTGGTTTCCAGGGTCCATTTCCAGGGCTTATTTTGGAATACGGGTAGGTTGTCCCATTCGCCTAGGGTAGCGCCGGGGTTTCCTGGGTATAGGGTCGCGGATATTTCCCTGGGTGCGCTAAATGTCCCGTCAGGCGTAGGGGTTAGGCCTGTTGGGGTGGTTTCGTAGGTTCCAGGTGTGAAAGGTAGCGGCGGGGTTGGGGTGGATTCGATGATTTCCCCGCTAGTGGTGAGCCTTACGGGCTTTCCGACTTTGAGTTTTTCAGCCCATTGGCGGGCGTGGGTTCCTAGCCCGATTGTCGCGCTCATACTAGCGGCCTTGGGTTGCTCGGTCGTGGTGTCGCGGCCCCAGTTCACGGAACAGCCGGCAAGTACGGCGGGGTTCCCGGCGGCGGCGGTTTGAGCGTCGCCCGGGATTAGTTCACCGTCTAGGTAAAAGTTTGTTTTCCAGTTATCCAATGGTTGCTCCCTGTAGTTTCGCGTCGTATTGGGAAAGTAGGCGTTTGATTTGCCGGGCGGTGCTGTCAGGGTCTACCGCCCCGTTAATAGTGATGTTTACCGTAGTAGCGGGGGCGGTCTTGGGTGTTGTGTAGCCGGCAACCTGTAAGGTCGCGTTCACGTCAGGCGGCTTCAACGGTACTTTTAGGGTTTTGAGATTGGCCGGGTTTACCATGTCTTTCAGGGCGTCTTGCACTTTGCCTTGCATGGACTCGACACCGTTCACCATGCCGCGCCCGGTCATAATGCCGATATCGGTAAAGACTTTGGAGGGCGACCGGATACCTAACACGTTCTTTACCCCGCTCATGGCCTTATTGCCTAGGTCGCGGGCGGTTGAGCCTATCGCCCCGAACATGGATTTGATTCCGTTGATAAAGCCCTGGACTAGGTTTTTACCGGCATTGAATAGGGATTGTCCGATGCTTCCGAGCGCGGCAACAGCCTTGCCAGGCAAAGATTTCACGGTGTTCACCGTGTTTCCAACCCCGCCGTTTACTGCGTTTTGAATGGCGCTCCACGCACCGGCTAAAACTGCTTGGATTGATTTCCACACGTTAGAAAAGTAGGTGCTGACTAGGTTCCAGGCACCGGACCAAACGGTTTTTATGTTCTCTAACTGAGCAATAAAGAAACCTTTGATAAAGTCCCATTGGGCTTTTAGTATCCCGGTAATACCGTTCCAGATACTGCCAAAGATTTGTTTCGCACCCTGCCAGGCCTGACGCCAATCCCCGGTAATCAGCCCGGAAACCAACTTAAAGAACCCGTCTAGAACACCTGAAACAGTCTTAACCACAACGGCGATGTAATCGGCGACGAACTTTATTGCGGGCTGGAGTATGTTCAGGATTAGGCCAATCACAACCCCGATGACTTGGATCACGGGCGCTATCGCTTTCACCACGTCAGCGATTAGGGGCATGAGAGCCGATATTACTGTAGTCAGCGGGGGCAATACTGACCCGATTATTTGAGTGAGCGGCGGCATGATGCTGTCGATAAGCGCGCCGGCAAGATTCACAATAACGCCGATGATTTCGGTGAGTGGCGGTACTATCCCGTTTATTAGTCCCAGTATTGGCGGGACTACCGCCTGTCCAAGACTGATAAGTTGGGGAAGTATTGACCCTATTAGGACCTCTCCCAGGGTTTTCAATAACCCCATGATTGGGTTAATGTTTGCCTTTAGCGCCGCGAAACCTATACCGGTAGGGGTTAGCCCGGTGCCTACCAGCTGGGTGAACCCTTGGATTAGCGGGTTAATCATGGGACCGAGGGTAGAAAACACGACGGCTAGGGTGGGTGCGATTTGCGAGGCTAACTTTTGTGCGCCGGGCAAAAATTTCGTGTTTATGACTTGCCCGCCCTTGGTAAGAATGGGCAAAAATCCTTTACCAATCTCGGCGGTGATGTTGCCGATTTGTGCTTTTCCTACCTCTATTTGGTGCGCGAAAGTATCCGATTCACGTGCAAAGTTCCCATGCGCGGCGCTGGTTTGCTCCATAATCAGGGCCAGGGTTGCGGCTTGTTGCGCTTCAGCGTCGAAAGAGCCGCCTACCTTGGTAAATCCGAGTTCCGCGGCTTTCGCGTCAATCGCGGCCTGTTTCAGGGATACACCGTAGCGTTCGATTGGGTCGCGTTCACCTTTCAGGGCGGAGGATAGCGCACCTACCGCGTCGCTAGTGGTTCCCCCGAACATTGAAGCAAGGTCAGCGCCTAACCCGATCAACTCGTTAGTTTTAGCGCCTACCTTTTGCATATCAGCGGCCGCGCCGCCCATGCCGTTTTTTAGCTGGGTGCCTAACAGGGTAGCTAGTTCGTTGTAAGAGTTTTCGGTTAGCCCTAGGGCGTCGCTTGCCGCTTGCGCGTTCTTGTGCATACTTGCGGCGGCGTCCCCGAACACGGTATCTAGGGCGCCTACTGATTGTTCGAGGTCGCCCGCGGCTTTTACCCCGGCGATGACTACCCCGCCGATAGCGGCGGAGGCGGCAGCAAGGCCGGCCACAGCTACAGCACCAGCCGATTTTACTAGGCTTCCAAACTTTGAAGTATGGTTACCGAGTTTATCCATTTCGCTAATGGCTTTTTTCGAGTCGCCAATAATACGAACAGAAAGAATAGCTGACTTGTTAGCCATTGTTTGCCTCGTTTTCTAGCAACGTGATAGCGGTTTCTAAATACTCGGGGGGTTCTTTGAGCCATACGCTAGGGGGGATTCCCGAGCGTATGGCCAAAGCGACTAGAACGGCGTGGTAAGAGTTCACGCCGTAGGTGTAGGGTTTTGCCCTGGTTCCTCTTGAATAATCACGGCGTCCAACAGTTCCGTTTCAATAAATTGTTCGTAGGTGAGTTCTGTCGGGATTTTGTGTAGCCGTTTCAATACCTGCCAGGCACAAAACGCGGTAAACGTGATTTCTGAGGTTTGCATGTTCCAGCCGTTAGCGCGGGCGGCTTTTTCAAACATGAGTTTGTCAATCATTAAGACGCGCTCACGAAAACTTCCGTTAGTGGCGGTTTCGATTTGAATAATAAACGGTTTCATTTAGGGTTTTCCTTTCACTTGGTCCAGGGTTTTGTTTACGTAGTCCTCGTAGATTCGGAACCATTCGGGTTCTGTTTGCGCGGCGGCGCGCGACACCCAAAAACGGGGCTTTATCGCTCCACCCCGCCAAAGTTTTGCCGGGTTAGGTCTGGTAAACCAACCCCAATGAATGGGGTTAGCGTAGGGGAAACTTGTATCTCCTTTTTTTCTGTTATTCCCTACTTTTACGACCGCCGCGGTTTTAGTTTGAGACGCGCGGGTGGTTTCAGCGATGTGAGTCGAGTCAGGTGAGCGGGGCGCAAGGATTTTCGAGGTTTTAGCAACTAGTGAACCTACCTTGTGATGGATTGCTTTCATCTCGGTCAGGTCATCACCGGCGGCTTTGAGCTGACGGCGTAACTCACGGGCACCCTCTACCTGGATTCCCTGAATGGGCGCCCCGCTAACCTTACTCATCTGGTTCAGCTCCCAGCGGGCGGGGTTGCGGTGGCTTTCTCCATGACCGGGCGGGAAGTCAGCGTAAACTCGAAATCGGCGGTGTTTGCCTTGTTCGGGTCGCCTCCAACCTTGACCGGTTTAATCATGCAAGACCCCTTAATAATCATGTCGGAGTCGTTACGGGGGCGGAACTCGAAAGGCATATTTTTACCGCCGTTTGTCCAGGTCCAGGCGGTTAGTCCCTCCATGGTGTAATCCTGGTAGAACGTTCCCTTGAGGGTGCCTAAGATTTCGCCTTGTTCGACATAGTTAGAGCCGTCGAGCATGGGAACCGGGTCTTCTTCTTTAATATCGGGTTCGATACTGGTTGCGGTGGTCATAGAACCAAACTCTTGTTCCGAACCGGTAGCGCCGAACTTGAGATGTCCAGGACCGAGCTTTTGAGGTGTGAACGACATGATGGGGTTTCCTTTCTATTGGTTTTCGTATTGGTGGACTGATTCAAAATTTGCTATTAGCGCGGGATAGGTAGCGCCGTTAGCGGGCTGGTAAGTGGCGGGCTTCACCTCGGTAACCTGAAACTCTTGCCGGAATGCTTCGAGGCTCGTTTCGAGGGTTTCCCACGCGCCCTCGAGGTCTTGCGCGCCGGGTGCGATTAGCCAGATTTCCCATTCGGCCTCTGCGGTAGTAATGCCCGTGAACCGGTAATCGGGGGCGGTAACGACCGCGGCGACCTGGTTAGCGTGGACCCGGGGGCTTACCTCGGTAGGGTCCAGCGTTGCTTGAGCTTGAACGCCGGCTTTAGTGAAACAGGCGTTTAGCTGGTTCACTATTTCGCGGGCGGCTTCCAACATTGTCATGATGGTGTCCTTTTACGCTACGGGCGGCGGCAAGTATGGCCGGAGTATCGGTAGGGCGGGCGTGAACGGGTCGAGCGCGGGGCGCTGATAAGGCGCGGCTGTTTCCGCGTCCCCAAAAACTCCCAGGTCGCGCCGTGAGGTTCGCCGGTTGTACAGGTTCGCGGCAACTTCCAGGGTCGCGGCGGCTAATACTGTTTCCGGTATGGTCGCCCCGCCGGTGCGAGCCTTCACAATCTCTGTAGCGGCTTTTTCGCACTGGTCTATAAACCCGGCGTCTTCCGGCGGGGCTTGCACATACTCAGCTAAATGGGTACTCATGACTTGCCTTAGCTCACAGCCTTGACAATCGGGACGATCGCGGCGGGGAAAGGCACGATCACGGCGTGGTATCCATACAGGCTATAAGACTGGGAAAGGTTGATAATGTTGGAATCTTGCAGCATGGCCGGGGAACCGGGCGACTCAAGAGTCTTAATAGCCTCTTTATCGAACAGGAACGCCGTGTTAGCGGCCGCGCCGGGAATGAGATACACCGGGATACGCAACAGTTCACCGGAAAGACCTGGAACATCGATAGTTCCGGCGAGGTTGCGCCCGTCGCCCGTGTTCATGAGCCGGTTCCCGGTGGTTTCCAGGTTAGCCAGGGCTTTAAAAACATCTTTAGACACTCCCAGGCCGGTGATGTTGAACATGGTCGCCCCGTACAGGTCAGCGGCGTCAATAAGCGCGTCCGTCCACTGTTTCACGTTGCCGGTAGCGGGATCAGCACCTAGGGCAATCTTGGTTTTAGCGTTAGCCACCGTAGTAGTGAGAACGGTTTTGACCAGTTCATCGGTTACTTGCGCGTATTTCAGCGCCATGCCCTCCAACAGGGTGTTAAGCGCTGGAACAGTTGCGCGTTCCACGGCTTGACGGCTGACCTCGGTCCAGCCTCCCACCGTAGCGACCGGGCTGTTAGCGTCTTTCAGTTTCAGCTTTGACGCGCCCGGCAAGTCTGCACCCTCAGTAGCCTGTTTACCTGCCTTGAAGTCCTCGGTTTCTACCTGGTAGAAATCTACAGAGGTTCCCTTTTCGGGTAACGCACCGGTGGAAAACAGCGGGGTGACGCGCCGCCGGTCAATAGCGAGTTTCACGAAGTCTCCAACAAAGGTGTCTTTCATGATGGTGTCGCCGGTAGTGTTACCAGCAAACGCGCGAGCATAGTAGTCGATAGCAGCGTCATCACCGGCAGCAATGTCTTGCAACCATTCGCCCATCGAACGCCATTTAGGCATAGCCGGGGCGGGCGGGGTTTGGGGTAGGGCCTGGATTTGGCGTTGCATACGGTCCAGAGACTCGTTAATCGGATCCAGATCGCTACGGGTTAACATTTCCAGAGTGTCGTTAGACATGGTTTTACCTTTCTGTTTATTGTTTTGGTTGTGTCGAACATTCGTGATTTGGGCGTCTTCATAGGCGGGAAAAGGCACAACAGAGAACTCCAGGGCTTTCACTTTTTTCCAGGTAATAACCTCGGTGTCCCCGCGTTCTTCCACAATGCAAGCGTCCTCAGATACGCCGGGCATGAACCCGATAGACATTTTTGTTAGCACACCGTCCTGCAAGAGTTGGTAAACGTCGTTGCCCAGGCTGGTTTCCGAAATAGCCGCCCTGATAAGCACGCCCTCGGGGGTATCTTGGGCGGCGGTGATTCGCCCGATGGGTTTGTCATGCCCATAAAACAGCAACGCGCCGGTAGCGTCTACCGAGCCAGGCGCAAACTTTTCACGCACATAAGGCATTAACTCGGTTTCGGTATCGTATGGCACCCCGATACCCTCGATTTCTCTTTTACCGGTATCGGCGGGTTTGGCACGGAACTCGAACGCGCGGGTCTGGGTGCCTGTAGTTTTCGTATCAACGTCGTAAACGGTCATGGTTTCACAGTCTCCTTAGGTTCCTGGTTTTCTAACGGCGGTAGAGATTCGATAGCCCTAACTTCGTTTAGGGTCATGAACCCGGCGTTAAGCGCGATTTGGTGGGCTTGGTAGCGGGTAAGCGTGTCAGACCGCAACAGAGCGGAGATTTGGAACCTTACGGTTTGGCCGCGCGGCGTGAAAGTCGTTAGGGCTTCCTCAATCTTGCGTAAATACTTAGTCAGGGTGAAACGTACGAACCCGAGCCAGTCCTGTTCCACGTTCGAGTAAGTCATGCTTGACCCCTCGGTGGATGTCAGCATGAGGGTCGCGGGGATACCAAATAGCCGCGCGATTTCAAGCGTGTTAAAGTTCCGCGATTCAATAAACTGAGCATCACGCGGGTTTAACACGATTGGTTCATATTTGACGCCTTTCCCGGTTACCTTGATGTTTGACGGGTTAGCGGTAGTAGGTAGGGGCTTACCGGTCTCGGGGTCGATGTTGTTCCAGGTATCCCTAATCTGTTTCGCGTCATCAGCGGTTAGAGCCTGGTCGGTCGAGAGGATTCCAGAGGGCTGGCCAGACCCGTTGAACCATTGCGCGGCATAGTCGCGTAGATTGATAGCGCCCTGGATTTCAGCCCGCGCCGCCTGGATAGCTCCCAGCCCTTTCAAACTCCCGGGTAGCACCATAAATTTCAGGTGTTGAATATCGGCCTGGCTGTAGTCGCGTCCACGATAAGAGTAAGTGATAACCCCGCTGGTCTCGTCTTGTTTGGGTAGTACCTCGTGAGGATTGAGTATCACGAGTTCCACGAGCTTCCCGCCGATACGCTTACCGAAAATGTAGGCGTTGCCGGTGACTGCCAGGCTCAGGGCGATTTGTTCCAGGAAGTCCGAGCGGGTAAGCGAGAGTGAGGGCGCTTTGATAATGTCAGGGATTTCACTGCCTGGGACTTCCACCCCGTGACGCTCCACTCTGAGCGGTAGCTGTGCAACAGCGCTGGTGATGATGTCGATAGCCCGGTAAACGGAAACCAGGCTTGCTGGTTCAAGGGGTGCCTCTCGGCGTGTCGGTGGCATCACGCCGAGAGGCATCGCGCCGACCGGGCTATCGGCGCGGCGGGATAGTTCACGAAGAGCGCGGGTGAAACGATTCATGAACCTATTTGATTATTTGTTTTAGTGTTTGTAAACCCTTTATGTTATACGGTGCTATTCGTTGTTATTTACTGTTATTCGATGTTACTGGTTGCTATTGGGTGTTTAGAATACTTGCATTTCGAGGGGCGCTACCGGGCGGGATACGGCGTAGAGGGCGACAGACGCGGCGATAAGCGCGGGGATTGGCGCGGTCGATTTATCCCGGTCAAACAGCGGAACCCCGTTAGTCTCACGGATTACCGCGTTAGCGATAGCCACCGCAAGCGGCTTAGAACCGTCATGCCTCAAGGTCTGCTCATCGCGGGCGGCGGTTAAAAACTCTGCGTCTGCTATCCGCCTGGCTCCCAGGGGTAGGCGCTCAACCGCTAAATCTTCGGGTAGGTGGTCAAAGATTCGCCTAGTCATGCCGCCGTCATCTGCGACGAACCTGGTCACACCATAGGTTTGTAAGAGCCTCAGATAGTCAATAAGCCAGGTCGCGCCGGGGGCTTGGTGTAACACTCTCACGTTGCGGGTGTTTGCGTCTTTGTCCTCCCAGGCCGCGACTATCGCGGTAGCGGCATTATCGGGGGCTATCTCGAACCCAATCACACAATCGGTAAGCGCCGGCGGGGCGGTTTCGCTGTCCATTGTGAGGTCGTCCCAGTCCTCCGCCGCGATAAGGGATTCGTCGGTCATGGTGAGCCGGTTTCCGTAAGCCCGCATGAACTCGGATTCGGTCATGGCCGGGGGTAAATCCTCGCTTATAGCGGCCTCTTGTATCGTGTTACCTAATGCCGGGTGATAGGTCCACCACGCCGCGGGGGTGTGTACGTCTAGCCCGTCTGGTAGCGACCATTCAAAAAAGGCCAGCCCCGGTTTATCGCCTTTCCGCCCGGTTTCCACGTACTGGTTCATGAAATCGCTTTTAAGGGTTCCCATGGTGGAAACCATATAGATCTGAGATTCGCCGTAAAGAGTGACCTGGGAGGGCTTGACCGCGCCCATAACGGTTTCCCCTGTGGTCGCGTCCCATTTCCAAATCTCATCAAAATCCGCATACCCGATAGTATCCCCATGCAAAGACCCCTCTACCGGTGCAAACTTCGTGATAGTCGAGCCGTTAGCGGTGCAAGTCACGGATTCCTCACCATTGGAAAGCCGGGTGTGAAACAGGTGGCCTAGCGGTGATTGGTCGATAATTTTCATGTACTTCATCATGCGTTTACGGGCGGCCTGCCCTGTTTGCGCGGTAGCGGCGGCCTCCAAGCCAGGCCTGGTTAACAGCCGGTGAGTGCGTAGCGGGGTTAGCAGGGTGGTTTTCCCTGCTTGCCTAGGCACGGTGATAAGGATCAGGCTGTACTTGTAGGCGCGTTTCCCGTTCACTATCCGGTACTCGGTCGCCCTGTTCCACACCAGGCGTTGCCACGGTTGCGGGGTTATGCCTAATAGCCTGGATATGCGGGCGATTTCCGCGCCCTCGTTAAGGAACCCCGGGGTAGGGGCGGGGCAATAGGCCGGGCGGGGAAGATAAGCGAAAACGCGGCGTTCAGGCAATGTTAGCGGCATTAGTGTACTCGGTTTCCGCTTCGTCGATGTCCTCGGTCTGAATAGCCGTTAGCAACCCGGCTAAGTCAGCGCCTGCGTTAGGATCGCCCTGGGGTTTAATCGATTCAAAGATTTCCCGCGCCGCGTTTAGTAGCATAGCCCGCCCGCTAGGCGCGCCTTTCCCGCCCATTTGGTCCAGGGACCGCGCGGCCATTATCGCCAAAGCACACAAGCCCGCCGATTCGTCACCAATCAGACCGTTATCACGAAGATTACTGATTGTTTTCTCGGTTTCAGTCTCAACATAGCCCTTACCAGGCGGTTCAGGCTCAAATCCTGGTAAAAAGTCTTGCATTTTCGGCTTCTTTCCGCTTCGTTGTTACTTGTGTGAAAGTTGTTAATTACTGGGTTTTTATGGGGATTAGGGGAGGGAGAAACAGGGCTGGCGCGGGGTGTCCGGCGGGGCGCTGTTTCAAAAAAACGGGTTGCCTCATTTCACGAACCAGGCCAATCCGTCGTAAACAGTTTCGTTGAGTGGTTTCATTTCCCGATTCCCTAAACTGTAGTTACAACTCTTGTGAGCTGGTCTGCAGTTCTCTAGCGTGGTTATCCCGCCCTTGCTTCGTGGTGTTAGGTGCTGACATGACTCAGTACCGGGCTTGATAGGTAACCCACATATGCAACAGGTAGGTCCGTAGGTTTGCAGTAGTTTGTTAGTGAATGCCCTGCGTTTGGCGTATGACATGGCTGTCCAGTCGTCCATTAGTACACCTGCAGATCTGTTCGGGTCTTGGTCATGGCCGTTTCCTGGATCCACTTGGCGACCGCATATTGCGGGTATCTAACGGTGCGTCCTACTTTGACGAAAGGCGGACCACCGCCCCTAGAGCGCAACTGGCTCAGGTATTCAGTCGTTACTTGGAGTTCGTTTGCCATTTGCTCAGGTGTCCAGAACTTAGCCGTTTCCACGTTTAGGCCCTTACCCCGGCGCGGTCTGCTTCCAGCTGTTGCCTAAGCCAGTCGAAACTATTTACACCCGGGTGTTCTTGCCGCCAAAGCTCGCTAGTACGGCGATGTTCCTCAGCGGTAAGCCGCTCCAAGTCTTGCTGTACCCGGCGGGCATTGGCGTTACGCCATGCTTTGCGCCGTTCTTTAGTCCACGGTTTACGGGCGGTTTCGGTGTTGCGGCTGTCTTGGACACGGCGGCAATGCGGGCAATTATTGCTCTCCTTGATATAGCCATGGTCACACAACAGACAATCATTTTCATTCATTGGTTCGTCCTTTCCTGTAGCCCATGCGGGCGGGGCTGTCGATGGTTCAATATTTGGCGCGCCGCCTGCGCCGAAGGCGCGGTGCGCCAAATTATTGTTAAGGGGTGTACTCAGTTCCACACGGCGCGACCTGCGATTATGTTGCTCTCGTTTTTTCAGGTCTGCCAGGCGTGCCCGCGTCTCAGCCCGCCGGGCTTGCCACGCCGCGGCACCCTTAGCCCAAGCCTCACGCACAAAACGCAACAGCACAGGCTTATTAACCTGAATGAAACCCGCCGTAGGAGTACCGTCGCGCAAGACCCCGCGGTTCCAGGTAATGATTCCCAGACCCTCGAGAATTCGTAAACACCGCGCCGTCCACCGTGTAGACAGCCCCGCCGACCGTGAAACCTGCCACACCGTGGCTTGACAATAGCCACGCTTACCCTTGATACGGGTAACAACAGCCGTGAGCGTGGAACGCACTCCCTGCCACTCATGACCATCAAGCTCACCCCACCCAGCGCGCGCCATGGACTGCACCATCACCACCGCCGGGGTCTCGCTGTTAATCGAGTTCATTGATTCGTCTTCCTCAATTGCTCAAAATCTTCTGTGCGTCCCCCAGCTGCGAGGAAAAGCCAATAAGCTGCCTTTTGTAGGCATTCACGAGTATCAGGTTCCGTGTGAGATGGCGATGTAGCCTCTGGCTTTTCTTCCGGTCTAGGCGGACACCCAAGAGCGAGCAAAGCTGCTACCAGCTCGGGCGGCCATGGATGACGACCAGCCAAATAATGCGACAGCGTTCCGCGGGGTACGCCCACAAGGTCAGCTAAATCAGCTTGTAAAATTTGATTGGCACGCATCCATTCACGAACAGATACAGTGAACGGTTGATTTTTATAAATGTTTTTCATAATTCCCCCCAAAACTCGGACTCGTTCAAGGCATCAATGAGAGCGTCTACAGCGCCCACGGTCAGCCCGTAAGTATTCCCGAAGCGGGTAATCTCCAGGCCCCGGCAATGCGCAAGCGCCTCCTGAGCCTCCACTAAAGCCGCCCTCAAATGCCGCTCCACACGACCCACCGCAATAGATTCGTACAACGGAGTTATCATTGCCCCTGTTCCATACATTTGTTTCCCCTTTCGCTGCTATCGTGGGTTTCATGGGTTTTAAAGAATTTGCCGAAAAAGCTGCTAAGGCCGGATTCCAAGCCGTTAAGGATCACCGCGCCCGCACTCAGGGGTATAACATCGAGGTGGAAACCGATGGGTTTAACATCGCCGGCGCCACGTTTCACCAAAGCGCGCTTAGAAAATTTGCAAAATGGTGGGGTGTAACACGTGACGGTTCCCACGTTTCGGTTCAAGTAGCATTGCAACCGGATAAAGGCAACAAAGCTGATAAAGACGCTATCGCAGTTATCAACCCGAAAACTTCCGAGTTGCTGGGATACGTTCCCCGTGACGTGACGCCAAAACTTTGGGCTATTGCACCCAAGACCGGGCGCGGGAAAACTTGGCAAATAGTCGCACCCGCCGAAATGTTTTGGTGGGATAACAAGCAAATTTACCTTATTCGGATCTACGCCTAGCACTTCGCGCCGTCCAAACTACCAAGCGCCGGAACATTAACGCCCATACGCGCTAAATCGTCAGCCTCGGAAAGCGTCCACGGGTTTTTCCCGGATATTTTGGCCTGCAAGGTTGAACGATTGATACCGAAGTCGCGCGCGAAAGCGCTGAGACTCTTCCGATGTGTAAAAGCGTAGAGACGAACTGCGTCGCTCACATAGTCGTTGATTAGCTTCATGGTTGCCAGTTTTGCACTTTATACGCAAAACTATCTTTAGACACGCCGATGTGTTCCCAATCAACTCACGTTATTTTGCGCGTAGCGTGCTAAACTTACCTACATGACGAACACACTAGCGCCGACAATGCAAACAAGTCTAAACCTTACTTCAATTGCAACCGTAAACATTCGCGCACTTTGCGCCCGTAGTGGCTACTCTGCGTCCGACCTTGCGCGTGCTCTAAAAATGAACCGCACCGCTTTGGGGTATCGTTGGCGCGGTCAGACCGATTGGAGACTGGAAGAGCTAGAGCAGATTGCCGTAGTGTTTGGTACCACCCCGTGGGACTTGATTACCCCTGCTTTCGGGGACAAATGGAACCCAAATACAAAACAGTACGCCATCAGGGACTCGAACCCTGAACCCACTGATTAAGAGTCAGTTGCTCTGCCAATTGAGCTAATGGCGCTTTGCGTTTTTGGCGCGGTTAACTATGCTAACGCTCCGGGCGGGGATTGACAAATTGAATGTGCCCCAACCCGGGGTTTAGCTCGCACAGATTTGGCGCGCCGCCGCCAGTCCGCTTTCTGGCGTGGCCCGACTATCCCAGGGATTCCAAAGATTCGGGGACGTTCGCGCCAAAGCCTAGTTCGATCAGAGCGCCGCGCAGTTTGTCGCAGCTGGCTTTGATTGCGTCCGCGGAGCCCGCCGCTTTAGCATCGGGATGCAGCACCCGCATGGAATCGGTCGGAATGACATGAATATGCAGGTGGGGGACATCAAAACCGGCGACGACGATCAAGGCGCGCGACACGTTGAACGCATCGCGCCCGGCTTGTCCAATAATCTGAGCCACCTGGGACAGGTGCGCAATCAAAGCCGGGTCGGCGTCCAGATAGTTGTCGACTTCCTCACGCGGCACCACCAGCATATGACCGTCGCTGCGCGGTTCGATGGTGGCGAAAACGACGCACTGCTCATCTTGCCAGACAAAGTTTCCGGGGATTTCGCCGTTGATAATTTTCGTAAATACGCTGGCCATGAGGTGTTCCTTTCGTTCGCAGAAGTCCGGTCGGGCGGCTATTGTGTTTAGCGAGCGCATCAGGTGGGGGCGGATAGCCCTCCCGGTGTCGCTCCGCTTTTATAGTAGGGGAATTTTTGTCTCCCGGGGGGCATGTAGAGTTAAAGCGTGGCAACAAAGAAGAATGCTCAGAGAGGCTCCCGGGCTGGTTTCGAGCCGTGGTCGCGCGCAACGCTAGCTCCGGTGGTGCTGCTACTGGGCAAACAACGGGTTTTCGCCCAGCGCGCTATAGCCAGCTTGCGCGCTGCGGCCCTGGCCAGCGCCGAAAAGGCCGGGGCGATGGAACCCCCGGAAATCACCGAGGTCAACGCCCGGACTTATGAATCGTCCCGCCTGAGCCAACTGACTTCCCCCTCTCTCTTCGGGGGAATGCCGCTGGTTATCGTTCCCGGACTGGAACAGGCCAACGCCGAGTTGCTCCAGGATTTAGAAGCCTACCTGGCTAGCCCAGCGCCGGACGCCTACCTGGTGCTGTGGCACGCGGGAGGAAACCACGGGAAAAAGGTCTTGGACCTATGCAAAAAGGGAGCTGCGAAGGTCTATGCCTGCGATGAGCTGCGCTGGCCGGAGGAAAAAGCCCAGTTCCTCCAGGCCGAGGCCGGTCGGTTGGGGCGTCCCATCAGCCAGGATGCAGTAGCGGCGCTGGTGGCGGCGCTGGGTGATGAATTCGAGGAATTGCTCTCCGTGACGACCCAGCTTTTACAAACGGTAGGTGATCCCACTCAGCCGTTGAGCCTGGCTGAGGTTGATCAGTACCTGCAAGGGCGGGTGGAAGCGACCGGGTTTAATGTTGCCGACGCGGCCGTGACCGGCAATGTTGGCGAAGCGTTGCGCCTGTTGCGCCACGCTTTGGCCACCGGGGTAGCGCCGGTGTTGATTGTTTCGGCGATGGCCACGAAACTCCGCCAGATTTTGACCTCGTTTTCCACCCAGTTGCCTCCCGCGGTGGCGCAGATGGACCTGGTGGACCCGCCTAAGCCTCTGTTCGGACGGATTGCCCAGGGAATCCACGCCGTTGCGCCGCGCTGGGACGATGAGCGGCTGGGCTTAGCCATCCTGGCGGTTGCCCGCGCGGACGAAGCGGTAAAAGGGGCTTCGCGGGATCCCGAATACGCCCTGGAAGCCATGGTCTTGGCGGTGTGCCGATACGCCAGCGGCGTGCGTGAGCCAGTTGGGACGCCACCCACGCGAAACTGAGTGCCACAATCAACAGCCCGGTCACGCCCGCCGCCGGGTTTTCCAACCAGTCGACTTCCGCTCCCGGTCGACTGGCAAAGAACCTGGCCACGCCGGAAATCCACGCGGCAGCCCACCCGGTGACGTGCGCCGCGCCCTGTTCCAATAACCGCAACGGCACCGCAATAGCGGCAAATGACGCGGCCGGGAGTCCCGCCAGGGCCGCTAGTGCGACCAGTCCCAGACCGCCTACGGTTACTATGGAGGACACCCCTCCGGTCAACAGGTTCGCGGGCAGGGAGTAAACCTGCAGCTTCCCGCGCATGACCAGCATTAGTGGTGCGCAAGCCAGCTGTGCACTGAGGGAAACAGCCAGCGGCAGAGCAATCAGGCGCGGCAAAAATCGCGCACACCAGGCCGCCAAGTATGGCCCGCCGGTCACGATGGCGCCGGTCGCCACTACCGACAGGGCAAAGCCCCAGGAAGTCGCCTGGAATGGCTGCACCAACAGCATTCCGATGATGGCCGCGGACAGGGAGGACAGCGAGCGGGACGGACGGGCTATCCCCAGCCCCACCAGCGTCAGCACCCCCATCACCGCCGCGCGGGTGACGGAGGCAGAACCTTCCAACATGGACAGGAAGATTCCCATAATCCCCGCTGCCACTACGACTTGCACCCCGCGGCGTTTCCGAGCAGTCAGCCCCAGCGCCACGGCCAGCACCACGCTGAGATGCATTCCAGACACAGCAGTCAGGTGTGATAAGCCTGCCACCTGCATAGATTCGCGGTCCAGGGGGTCTTGGACGGCGGTCAGCCCCAGGCTCATCGCCATAATCATTCCCGCCGTTGATTCCGAAAGCTCCGCCGTGGCCTCGCGTAGGCGCTGGCGCACCGCATTGACAAACACAAAACGCCCGGTCGGAGGTCCGATAATTTCGGGAGGGGTCGGAGACTTCGCGTACCCCAGGTATTGTGTGGATAGGTCCCGACTGGCCAGGCCGGTGCGCAGACGTACCCAAGAACCGAGGGGGATACCCTCCCAGCCAGCCCCTTTGACCTGCAACAGGGCGTGAGTGGGGTAGGTGGAGCCGTGCCAAGTCAGGCGGGTCGCTCTCAAGTCAATGCGGTAACTGTTCCTCCATCTCAGTTTCGGAGTGGAGACGACCTGGGCTTTCACGTCAAAACGGGCGGTCGGTTGAGCGCCAATGACCGCCAGGCTATCGCGTGAATCTAGCTCCAGACGCAGCGCCAGCGTCCCAAAAACGATGGCAATGACCAGGGCGGTAATCAGCAGCGTAGCCAGCCCGGAGCCGCGCGGAAACAGGCGATGGCGCCGGCGGGCGGGCGTTTCCGTAGCGCGTTTCCCCACGCGGATGGGCGTGAGCGTGCCACGCCTGCCCCCACGGGCTTGTGACCGGTGCAACCACCCCAGTGCACCCGCCGCTAGGGCCGCGACCAGGGCGAATCCAACGCTCACCACCAGCGCGACACGCTCCCCGCGGCTTCCCGCCACCAACAGCGCCACCCACAGGCTTACCGCCGGAATTGCCAGGCGCAAATCCAGCGGGGCGGGGCGATAGTCCTGGTCGGTGCGCAGCCGCCGGACAATGAACGCGGTTTCGTCCTGTGCGGTCATCACAAATCCTCACACGCACACGTGGTCGCGCAGGCGCTCCATCAGCGCTGGGCCAATCCCGCTAACTTCGTCTAGCTGATCCACCGAGGCGAACCGCCCGTTGGACTCGCGGTAATCCACAATGCGTTGCGCCAGGGCGGGGCCGATGCCGGAAAGGGTCTGCAGAGCGCCCAGATCCGCCGTGTTCAGGTTCACTTTTTCGCCTTGGCTATCCGCTGACTTTGTGCCCGAGCCCGGTGCGCTACCAGTGTTTCCACCCGCGCTCGGCGGGGGAGTTTCCCCAGGTCGAGCCACATAAATCATTTCTCCGTCCGTGAGAGGACGGGCTAGGTTCAGGGTGCTCAGATCCCCCTCGGGCAGGGCTCCGCCCGCCGCTTCCAGAGCATCGGCTACGCGAGACGGGTCCGCCAGGTGAACCACTCCGGGATGGCTCACCGCTCCGGCCACGTGAACTACGACTTCAGCGCCGTTTGCACCGGGCAGAAACAGGCGCGGGGCGGCCCCCGGCGAGGGCGAAGCACCTGCCTTGCCCGCCGCGGTATTGCCGGCTTTCCCCTCAGCGGCTGCCAGCGCGGCACCCGGACCCGCGGAACTTCCCGTTTTGGAATCCGTTTTCCCTGTGGCGTCCCCGGATAGCACCCCGGCAGGCGGGGACGCGGGCGGGGCGGCAAACACCTGCCAACCCACTACCAAAAGCCCACTTACCAGCATAAACGCCGCTATTAAAGTCGCTACCCGCGGGCTGGGTGCCAGGCGTAACCGCTGTTCGCGCTCGGCCACGGGCCTGACCTGGAGACTGCTTTCAAAGCCCTGAACCAGGTCCTCAGCCCGCCCCGCCAGGTTACCGCGAGTTGGCGGGTTCCCATCCAAGCCAAAATCGGGGGGCGGCGCAGGACGGCGCGCGGTTCGGTAATCAGGCTCGGCATCGTCCAGATAGCCTACGCCCGCGGCTCTGGCCCGCTCAAAAACACTGGCAGTGAGCCGGTCGCGGTCCGTTTGTCCAAACTTATTTAGCATCCTGACTGCCTCCTCTATCGTGCCGGGAACTGTCCGCCCCTTGCTTGTGAAACTAATCGCGACCCACCGGCGCGGAAAGTCGAAAATGTTTTACCTGTGGAAAACCCAGAATTTCCCGCGCCTGTGGAAAACTTTTCGAAAGGCAGTTTTTCGTTGCTATAGCCGGGATAAACTGAAGCAGTGAAAAAACAGAAACCGGATTTAAGCGATTCTGCGGCCGCGGTGCGCCAGCCCCGCTTGGTCGAACGCATCATCGGCGCGGTCATTTTGGCCCTGGCGGTGGTGGTGTTGGTGACTGCCACGACACAGTGGCTTGGTGATACCGCCCGGATTCGCAGCAACGCGGAAGTGAAGAAAATCACCACCGTCGCCCCGTTGAAAGAAGCCTGGACCCTGGCCATGCCCGCGAAAATGAAGGATCCGCGCACGGTACAGGTGTGGGACTACGCCGATTCCCAAGACTCTTTGGCGGCCCAGGACGCCGCTACCGGCGTGACCGCTAAACTGGCTGAAAACGAACAGCTTGTGCTGGTCAAAGGCACTGATGGCAAGGCTCAAACCCAGGCTATTGCGCTGATTGACGAAACGACCGGCACCGCGAAATGGTCGAAAACCTACGATGACCTGCCCCTGGACTATTGTCTGAAACAGCTGTGGCAGAGCTCGATTACCTGCGAATCGGATGCCGCGAAAAAGGTGGTGCGTATCGACCCCAGCGGCAACGTTGCGGTGGGGGACTTGCCGCAGGGTATTTGGGATTTAGCGACCGGCGAGCACGTGTTAGGGGCGATTTTTGACCAGTTCCTGGTGGTTCCTATCGCGGTTGCGGAAGGCAATTCGGCCGGGGTGCAGGCGGTGTACGTCACGCCGGACTTTGCGTGGAAAGGCAAGTTCCCGCTCATGGTGCCAAACGCCCAGGCCGCCCAACCTCTGCTGGTGCAAACTCGGGGGTCAGTGACTTTGCTGGGAGTGACGACTTCCAATCAAGACGGGTCTAACCGGCAAAATACCTGGAGCTATTCCCAAATCATCAACATGAAAATCGGTTCTCTCGACACCTCGAAACTGGGGTCTGCCCCCCAGATTTCCATGTTGGAAGCCGGTTTTTTCGCTTCTGCTGACCCGCAAAGCGCCGCTGAGGTGCATTGGCAAATTCACGGTTCTGACGGTGGTGTAGTGGGGGAGGGCCAGTGCCCCTCTGTGGCCGCTCAAGCCCTGCACGACCAACTGCGCGCCGGGCTCCGGCTGGATACTGACAGTGCTCTGGCCGCCTTGAAATCCGGGAAAGTTCCCGTCCTCATGCCCGACCGGACGTATTTCCTGGGTGCGACCGGGGAAACCTGTGCGTCCTGGCCCGGTTGTGCGGCCAAAACCTGGACTACCGGGGACGGCGTGGCCATCAATCTGAAAGCTCCGGGGGCTCCGCTGGCGTCTGACGGGACAAAAGCCGTGTTCACCGAGGGTAACGGCGGGCTTTTGAGCTACGGGGTTGTCGATGGAAAATTCCTCTGGGAAGGCGTCGCTCCGCCCTTGAAAGATGCTGCCACCAGCGGTGATATGTTTGTTTTCGGGTCTGGGTTGGGCCAGTTGGCGCAAACAGGCGACCTCAACAAGGGCAGTGCCAAGGCCGTGTTGCGTTACCTCACTTTGCCCTAGGGAGTTGTCTCAAGAAGCAACCTGTTGAGGTTCCGGGTCAGGGCTGGGGGCGGCAGTCTGCGCGCCATGATAGCGCTGTAACCGCTGTTGCCGAAGCAAATCAACCAGCCAAACAATCAGGAACAATACTCCCTCAAGCAGCACGACTGTGGCTCCTGAAGCCGTGTCGAACCAGTAGGAAATATAGGCCCCCAGTACGACGCAGGATACGGAAAGCAAAGGAGCTATCCATAACATAGCGTTGAACCGGTTTGTGAGCAGTCGGGCAGTTGCGCCAGGGGTAATCACCAGTGCCACGATGAGGATTGCGCCCACTGCCTGCATCGCCACCACGACCGTCAAAGAGAGAGCTACCAGCAGCAGAGTTGCCAACCAGCTTGTAGAGATGCCGATAGTGTGGGCATGAGTCTTGTCGAAGGCGTACAGCACCAAATCCCGCTTTTTGTATAACAACAGCACCAGAGCGAGTGGACTCAATATCAAGACCTGCCACATATCAGCTCTGGTAATACCGAGCATGTCGCCAAACAAAATATGGTGCAAATCAATATGACTGGGGAACAGGCTGATTAAGACCAGGCCGGAGGCAAACATAGTTGTGAATACCACCCCAATAGCTGTGTCTTCCTTGACCCGTCCGCGTCCCCGCACAGCGCCAATCAATCCCACCACCAGCAAAGCTGCTACGAGAGCACCTATTGCAAAAGGTGCTCCCAACAGGTAGGACACGACGATTCCGGGAAGAATTGCGTGGGACAGGGCGTCACCTAACAGTGACCAGCCAATCAGGACCAGCCAGCAGGACAACACGGCGCAAACAGCTGCCGCGACTCCGGTGACGATGATGCCGCGGAGCATAAACTGCTGTGTCCACATTTCGATTAAGATTTCATAAAAATTCACTGTCCACCTCCTGACGTGGCGGGATTTAATCCAAACGCTTTCGCGAGATTCTGCGGGTCCAAGGCTCCAGCAGGATTGCCTTGATAAACCACACGGCGATATAACAAAACCACCTCATCGCAGAGCTTTTCCAAAGAAGCCAAATCATGGGTTGAAACCACTACAGTGGTCCCTTTTGCAGAGATCTTTCGCAGCAAATCAACGATATTGGTTTCGGAATATTTGTCTACACCGGCAAACGGTTCATCGAGGAGCAGGAGCGGTGCGCCTTGGGCAATTGCGCGCGCGATAAACACCCTTTTCTTTTGACCGCCGCTCAACGCCCCAATTTGGCGCTGTTGCAAATCTTGCAATTCCACCATTTCTAACGCGGCTTGCACCGCCGCCAAGTCTGCAGATTTGGGACGACGGGTCGGTCCCATAAATCCATACCGCCCCATCATGACGACTTGGTTTACGTTAACCGGGAAGTCCCAATCGATTTCCTCGTTTTGCGCAACATAACCAATCAGTCGCTGTTTCCGGGCTTGGTTTGCGTCAATTCCGGCAACTTTAATGTTGCCCTTTTGATACGAAACGCTGTTGGTGATGGCTTTGAACAGTGTTGATTTCCCCGATCCGTTCATCCCTACCAGACCACAAATTTGACCGCGCGGCACGGTTAAACTGGCACCTTCCAGTGCCACATTAGCCCCGTAACGAACATGCAAATCTGAGACTTCTAATATAGGCGGGGCTGATTTTGAGCTGGACTCAGTTTCAGACCCGCCAGGCGCTATGTGGTTGTCGAGAGTATCACTCATTTCTGAGTCAACCCTTGGGTAATCAAATCTGCGTCGTAGCGCAACAAATCCAGATAGGTCGGAACGTCTCCATCTGCGTCTGACAAGGAATCAACATACAATTCCCCACCAAATTTCGCTCCCGTAGCTTCCACAACGGGTCGCATTTTGTCTCCCACGGTGGACTCGCAGAATACTGCGGGAACGTGGTTTCGCTTCACGTAGTCTTCCACTTCCGCTACGCGAGAGGGAGTGAGGGCTCCTTCCGCATTTACGCCCCACAGGAATTTCTCGTTTAGGTTATAGTCCCGAGTCAAATACGAGAAAGCACCCTCACAGCTGACCAAAGTGCGTTGTGACGGGTCGAGATGAGAAAGAGTGGAGGTGATGTCCTCGCCGACTTTTTCAATCTTGGCGCCATACTGTTCGGCATTTTCCTGGTACTCGGAGCAGTTCTGGGCATCTAAATCGCAGAAGGCTTTTGCCATATTTTTCACGTAGAGGGCGCCGTTTTTCGGGCTCATCCAAGCGTGGGGATTGGGCTTACCCTTGTAGTCGCCTTCGGTTATCGGAATAGGCTCCACGCCCTGCGAAACGTTGACCTTTTTGGCATCCAGGTCGGCGGTAAACTTCGTGAACCAGCGTTCCAAATCCAGCCCGTTATTTAAAATCAGTTTCGCTTTCTGCGCCGACTTTAAGTCCGAGGGCGTGGGTTGATAATCGTGGATTTCCGCCCCAGGTTTGGTGATAGAGCGGACTTCCAGGTGGTCTCCGGCAACGTTTTGAGCCATGTCCTGCAACACGGTAAATGTGGTGAGGACCAGGGGCTTGCCTTGTGTGGCCGAATCCGAGCTGGCGCTGGATGTCCCGCTGCACGCACCGAGAGAGGCTCCCAGGCACAGAAACGCAGCTACAGTCAAGGTTTCTCTAATATGCTTGTTTTTAATTCTCTTCATGGGTATAGCCTAAGTTAGGTATACCTAAGTTTGCAAGCCGGAAACCGTTGAAATCCCGTAATCTAGCGAATTTTTTGTACTGACAAATCCTACAAAACCAGGGACACAAGCTTCGGGGCGCGCACGATGACGCGCTTCGGTTCGCGCCCGTCCAGCAACTTCACCACGGCCGGTTCCACCAGGACTTTTGCCTGCAAATCCGCCTCGGAAATTTCCGGGTCCACCGAGACTTTCGCGCGCACCTTGCCCGCCACCTGCACCACGCAAGTGACCTCCTCAGCAGCCAACAGCGACTCATCGGTCACGACCGGGAACGTGGCCCGGGCGATTCCGCCCTGGTGACCCAAACGTTCCCACAGTTCCTCCGCAATGTGCGGAGCGATGGGGGCGACCATCACGACCAGCGCTTCTGCGGCCTCGCGCGGCACCCGGGGCAACCCGGTCAAGTGATTATTGAGCACAATCATCTTGGCGATAGCCGTGTTCACGCGCAGATTGTCGTACTCCACGGTGACATCGTGAATAGTGCGAGCCAGCACTTTTGCGGTCGCCAAATCCGGGGCGTCATCGGTCACGGTGAGCGCGCCGGTGTTTTCATCGACGATATTGCGCCACAGCCGCTGCAGGAAACGCTGGGAACCGACCACCGCGCGAGTGTCCCACGGGCGGGACATATCCAGCGGTCCCATCGACATTTCGTAAACCCGGAACGTGTCCGCGCCGTAATCCGCGCACATCTGATCAGGGGTGACGATGTTCTTTAGCGACTTGCCCATCTTGCCGAACTCGCGGTTGATGGGCTGGCCTTGCCAGGTAAAGCCGTCCTCCTCGCTGCCCTCCACTTCGTCGGCCGGGACGTATTGCCCGCGCGAATCCGTGTAGGCGTAGGCCTCAATCATGCCCTGGTTGAACAGGCGATGGAACGGCTCTGAGCTGGAGACATATCCCAAGTCATAGAGGACCTTGTGCCAAAAACGCGCGTACAGTAGGTGCAGCACCGCGTGTTCCACGCCGCCCACGTACAAATCCGTGCCGCCGCTGAGGTTGCCTGCCTCGGGGCGCGGGCCCATCCAGTAGGCTTCGTTGTCGGGGCTGGCAAAAGCCGTGGGGTTGTCCGGGTCGGTGTAGCGCAGCTCGTACCAGCACGAGCCCGCCCAGTTCGGCATGGTGTTTTGGTCACGAGTGTAGGTCTGCTTGCCTTCGCCCAGGTCCAGCTCGACGGTCATCCAGTCTGTAGCGCGGCCCAGCGGGGACTCCGGGGTGGAATGGGCGTCGTCGGGGTCAAAAGTCCGGGGCCGGAAGTCAGACACTTCGGGCAGCTCCAAGGGGAGCATCTCCTCCGGCAGGGCGTGAACCCGCCCGTCAGAGCCATAAACCACGGGGAAAGGCTCACCCCAGTAGCGTTGCCGGGAAAACAGCCAGTCACGAAGGCGGTAGGTCACGGTCTTTTCGCCCCGCCCGGTCCGTGCCAGCCAGTCGCTGATTTTTGCGATGGCCTCGGCCTTGCCCAGGCCGTTCAGGCTGATTTCGCTGTTGGCGGAGTTCTCGATGACGCCGTCGCCGGTCCAGGGTTCCGTTTGCACGTCGAGGCCGTCCGGGCCGGAAATAGTTTGGATAATGTCCAGGTTGAACTTTTTGGCGAAGGCGTGATCGCGCTCGTCGTGGGCGGGCACGGCCATAATCGCGCCGGTGCCGTACCCCATCAAAACGTAATCCGCCACAAAAATCGGCACCAGGGAACTATTGACCGGGTTCGTCCCGAAAATGCCGGTAAACACGCCGGTCTTTTCGGTGAAGTCGGTTTCCGCAGTCCGTTCGCTGTCGCTCTTTGCGCTGGCTTGCGCCCGGTAGGCCGCCACCGCTTCGCGGGGGGTAGAGTATCCGCCGGTCCACTCCGGTCGGGTCCCCTCCGGCCAAGCGTCCGGTACCTGCAATTCCGCGTCCGCGCAGTCCTCGGCCCCCACCAGCGGGTGTTCCGGGGAAATGACCATGAAAGTCGCGCCGAATAGCGTGTCGGGCCGGGTCGTGAAGACCTGCAACGTCTGCGGCTGCGGCCCTTGACCGGCCTCGACCTGGAAGTTTACGGTGGCGCCGAAAGACTTGCCGATCCAGTTGTGCTGCATGGTGCGGACCTTGTCGGGCCAGTCAATCGTGGCCAGGTCGGCATCCAGCCGGTCCGCGTAGCGGGTGATGCGCATCATCCACTGGCGCAGTTTCGTCTTAAACACGGGGAAGTTGCCGCGTTCGGAACGCCCCTCGGCGGTGACTTCTTCGTCAGCCAGCACCGTGCCCAAGCCCGGTGCCCAGTTCACCGGCGCGTATGCCACGTAAGCTAGGCGCTCGGCGTCAATGAGTTCCGCCTGTTCCACTGCAGAAAGCTCGGCCCAAGCCCGTCCGTCCGGGGTGGGGCGCGTGCCGTCCTCGTACTGCTTCACAAGGGTGGTAATCGGCCGGGCCGCGCCCTTTCCGGAGCCGTCGCGGCGCGGAGCTTCGGGGTCATACCAGGAGTTGAAAATTTGCAGGAAAATCCACTGGGTCCACTTGAAATAATCCGGGTCGGTCGTGGCGAAAGAGCGCCGCCGGTCGTGGGACAAGCCAATGCGAGCCAGCTGTTTGCTCATGTTGGCGATATTGTCATGCGTGGTGATGGCCGGGTGCTGTCCGGTTTGCAGGGCGTATTGCTCGGCGGGCAGGCCAAACGCATCGTAGCCCATGGTGTAGAGCACGTTCTTGCCTTGGGCGCGCTGGTAGCGGGCGACTACGTCGGTGGCGATATAGCCCAGCGGGTGTCCCACGTGCAGGCCTTTGCCGGAGGGGTAGGGGAACATATCGAGGATGAAGTATTTTTCGCGTTTTGCCAGGTCGCCAGCCAGGGAGCCGCTGGGGTTATCCGCGTTAAATGCGCCGGTTTCGTCCCAAATCCGTTGCCATTTTGCTTCCAAGTCCCCCGCCATCTCAGCCGTGTAGCGGTACTGCGGGGTGTCTGGGGTTTCCGGGGTATTTTCAGCCATTATTCCTCTTCTTTCCGACAATCAACGTATCCAGTTTAGACCAGATGATATACGCGACTTAAACCGATTAGTTTGCGCGCTGTGTTGGGGGTGAACTAATGCGTTTGCGGCATTTTTGTGGCGGGTGTTCGGGGCGTCCAGCGAGTACCCCCTAACTTTTGGGAGCGGGCAAAAAGAAAACGCCCACCACAGTGGACGTTTTCAAATAGCTTAGAGAAACCGATTACTGCATGGCAGCAACGCGGGTGGCCAGCTTGGATTTGCGCTGAGCCGCCTGGTTCTTGTGGATGACACCCTTGGAAGCTGCCACGTCAAGGTGACGGGTGGCCACCTTCAAGTTGGCCTCGGCTGCGGTTTTATCCCCGGCCTCGATAGCCTCGCGGGTCTTGCGCACCAGGGTCTTTAGCTCGGAGCGCACGGCCAAGTTGCGCTGGCGCGCCTTTTCGTTGGTGCGAATCCGCTTTATCTGAGACTTAATATTTGCCAATGTTCTTCCCTCAAAAGTATTGATTTTCGCCGGTTTTGGCGACACACAAGGAAATATCCTACGCCATTTTGCGCCTCATCCGCAAATCGGTGGTGAAAACGCTGAGCTAACGGATTCAGACTGCGTCCCACGTTTGTGATGCCGCTCATTATCTATATGTTTCGTGCTGGTTTTCGGTGTCTGCACACCGATACGGGACGTTTTCACAAGGACGTTTCTTGGTTGGTTTCAAAAACGACCGCGGCGATGCGTGTGTCATCGTTGGCGATGAACAGTGCTTGTTCTGCCTGAGGAAACAGTGAGGTCGGAAGTCCCACAGTTTGGAGCCCCACACCCGAATCGCAATCTCCGATTTCAGCTAGCCGACGCAATTCGCTGTCGTGCCGAAGCCAAATAGAAACCGGGGAGGGCGAGTCTTGTGCGCACCGAAAAGCAATCTGGCGATAAGAGGACTTTTCCTTGACAGGCTTCAAATCCAGGTGCTTATCCGAACGGAAAGATGCCTGCGCGAGGAATTGGGTAGGCATCCAACTTTCTTGAACTTCCTTTTTAATGTCGGAAATGGACAGCTTGGGAGCTGCCGCCTCACCCGGAGCAGAATCGCGTTGGGAACATCCCGACAAAACAAACGGCATAGCAAAAACTAATAAAATCGCGATAAATGGTTTGAAAGACAGCTTTGACATGGTTTCCTCCTGGACTTTCAGCATGGCGGGTGCGCCGTGCGGCAGAAACACGAGTGATGCCGGTATTGGCTTTATCTTGGCTAACGAACCGGCTTTTCAGTGGCGCTGGGAAAACCCGGTGACCTGCAGCTAAGAAGTGGCTAACGCGTCCTGGTCAGCGAACAATCTCTGCGGCGAGATTAGAGATGTTTTAAGGTAACAGATTCCGCGTCCCCACACAATAGTCCGGCAGTCCCAAATTATTCCTGACCGGAGGAATACCGCACCGGGCAACAACCAGGACGATTGCCAAAACTTGTGCGCGAAGGTACTCCGGTGAACTTCGCGGCGGGAGATCCAGCCCCTTACAGCCCGCTAAAGATTGGGCAAACGGGGGAAAAATGACAAAATGGAATGTCTAGCGAGAAAGATAAGGAAGTCCATGCCCATTCCTGGTGATGCCCTGTTACAGTCGATTGCGCCCGCCGCCACCGACCCGTCCCTGATTCGTAACTTTTCGATTATCGCCCACATCGACCACGGTAAGTCGACGCTGGCGGATCGGATGCTGCAGCTAACCGGGGTCGTTTCGGACCGCGAGATGCGTGCCCAATACCTGGACCGGATGGACATTGAACGCGAACGCGGCATCACCATTAAATCCCAAGCCGTGCGGATGCCCTGGCAGGTAGGCGACACGGCCTACGCCCTGAACATGATTGACACCCCTGGTCACGTGGACTTTACCTATGAAGTCTCGCGTTCCCTGGCGGCTTGTGAAGGGGCAGTCCTGCTGGTGGACGCTTCCCAAGGCATCGAGGCGCAAACCCTGGCGAACCTCTACCTCGCCTTAGAGGGGGACTTGACCATTATCCCGGTGCTGAACAAGATTGACTTGCCCGGCGCGATGCCGGAAAAGCACGCCGAAGAACTGGCGAACCTCATCGGGTGCCAGCCCGAGGACTGCTTGCGAGTCTCGGGCAAGACCGGTGAGGGCGTGCAGGCCCTGCTGGACGAAATCGTCTCCCAAGTGCCGCCCCCCGCCGGACAACCCGACGCCCCGACCCGCGCACTCATTTTTGACTCGGTTTATGACACGTATCGTGGGGTCGTGACCTACGTGCGCGTCATGGACGGCTCGCTCACAGCCCGCCAGAAAATCAACATGATGTCCACCGGCACCACCCACGAACTGCTGGAACTCGGCGTCATCAGCCCCGATCCGATTCCCACGAAAGGTATCGGGGCGGGTGAAGTCGGCTACCTCATTACCGGGGTGAAGGACGTGCGCCAATCCCGCGTGGGCGATACCGTCACTTCTGCGGAAAAGGGCGCTAGCGAACCTTTGCCGGGCTACCGCGACCCGATGCCGATGGTGTTTTCGGGACTGTACCCGATTGACGGAACCGATTTCCCGGTGTTGCGCGACGCGCTGGACAAGCTGAAGCTAAACGATGCGTCCCTGACTTTTGAACCGGAATCATCGGCCGCCCTGGGGTCGGGTTTCCGTTGTGGTTTCTTGGGTTTGCTGCATCTCGAAATTATTCGCGAGCGTCTGGAACGCGAGTTCGACCTGGTGCTGATTTCCACCGCCCCTAACGTGGAATACGTGGTGGTGGCCGAGGACGGCACGGAAACTCACGTCATGAACCCTTCTGAGTTCCCCGAAGGAAAGGTCAAGGAGGTGCGCGAGCCGGTGGTGGCGGCGACCATCCTGACCCCCTCGGACTTTGTCGGTCCGGTCATGGAACTGTGCCAGGATCGGCGCGGCGCCATGAAGAATATGGAGTACTTGAGCTCCGACCGGGTGGAGCTGCATTACACCCTGCCGTTGGGCGAGATTGTTTACGACTTCTTTGACCAGCTGAAGTCCCGCACCAAAGGCTACGCCTCGCTGGACTACCACCTAGACGGAATGGCTCCGGCCGACCTGGTGCGGGTGGACATTTTGCTGAACGGGGAACAGGTCGACGCGTTTTCCGCCATAGTTCACAAGGACAATGCCTACAGTTACGGGACGGCGATGGCGACGAAGCTGCGCAAACTCATTCCGCGCCAACAGTTCGAGGTGCCTATCCAGGCGGCTATCGGCACCCGCATCATCGCCCGGGAAAATATCCGGGCGCTGCGCAAAGACATGCTCGCCAAGTGCTACGGCGGCGACATCAGCCGGAAACGCAAACTGTTGGAAAAGCAAAAGGCCGGCAAGAAACGCATGAAAGCCATCGGGCGGGTCGAGGTTCCCCAGGAGGCCTTCATCGCCGCGCTGTCCAACGAGGAGCCGAAAAAGTAATGGGCAAAACGATTCGAGCCGACGCCCAGTCCGGCGGGGCCGACGAAATTCCTGACCGCCAGCGGCCTTACCCGCGGGTCAGAACTTTTGCCCGGCGTGGGGACCGCATGGGCCAAACTCTGGAAAAGACCTTTGAAAAGTACAAAGACGCCTACCTGTTGGACGTGAAACGCGGGGCGGGGCCAACGATGGCGGCCGAGGGGGAGCGCCTGGATCCCCGCGTCGTGTTTGGCCGCGAGGCTCCGCTCATTGTCGAGGTCGGCTGCGGTAACGGTGAGCAAATCACTCACGCTGCCGCGCTGCACCCGGAGAACAACTACTTGGGATTTGAAGTGTGGCTGCCGGGGGTGGCGAAAATCGTGTCCTCCGCCGTACGCAACTATGACGGCTTGCCCAACCTGAAAGTCGCGGACGTCGACGCCCTGCAAGCCCTGCCCATTTTGCTGGGTGAGGCGACGGTACACGAAATGTGGACGTTTTTCGCTGACCCGTGGCCGAAAACTCGCCATCACAAGCGGCGTCTGGTGGCGCCGGAGTTTGCAGCAATCGTGGCTGACCTGCTGGAGGACGGGGGGCGGTGGCGCCTGGCGACTGATTGGGACGACTACGCTTGGCAGCAGCGTGACGTGGTTGAGTCCACACTCGGGTTGTCCAACCCGCACGCGGGGCAGCGTCCCGACGCAAACGATCCACAAGGCCAGCGCGGCGGTTTCGCGCCGCGTTTCGACGGTCGGGTGGTGACGGCCTTCGAGCGCCGGGCCGCCCGAGAAGGCCGTGACGTGCATGATTTGTGTGTGGTGCGCTTGGCGCGCGGCTCAGCGGAAGAACGTGAACAGGCGGCGTCGTTCCAGGTGACGGCCCGTTTGGGGCGGGTCAGCGAGACCGAGAAGCCCGCCGAGTCTGGATTTGCGCCCAGCGAGCCGTGGTACGGGGCGGGCGAAGCCTGATGAGTTCGCCGCGCACGCTCTGCGCTTACGTGCATGTGCCGTACTGTCTGCGGCGTTGCGGCTATTGCGATTTCAATACGTACTCGAATCTGTCGCTGGGGCCTGGTGTGGAGGGCTATGCCGCGGCGTTGCTCCGTGAAGTCGGCCTGTATGCGCCGGATTGTTCCGGTGCTGAGTCGGTGCGCCAGGACGGGGGGCACAAGGGCGGTGTCGGTCACGTTGGTGCCGGCGCTGTTAACCAGGACGGTCGCGCCCTGACCAGCGTGTTCTTCGGCGGTGGGACCCCAACGGTCTTACCGGCGACCGATTTGGGCCGAGTCTTGCGCGGCCTGAGCGAAACTTTCGGGCTGGCACCCGATGCGGAAGTCACGACCGAGGCAAACCCCGACACGGTGACGCCGCAGTATTTGGAAGCCCTGGCGGCGGGCGGTTTTACGCGGGTATCTTTTGGAATGCAGTCGGCCATTCCCGCCGTGTTGGCAACTTTGGACCGGACGCATCAGCAACAGCACCTGGTGGCAGGGGTGCGGGCGGCGCGCGCACAAGGACTCGAGGTCAGCGTGGACCTCATCTATGGCACGCCGGGAGAAAGCTTGGCGGATTGGCGGGCGTCTCTGGATGCCGCGCTGGAACTTGGGGTGGACCACGTGTCCTGCTACGCCCTGGTCATCGAGCCGGGGACCGCGCTGGGACGCGCCCTCGCGCAAGGGGAAATTGCTCCGGTGGATCCCGACGACCAGGCGGATAAATACGAGCTGGCTGATGAGACGCTCAGTGCGGCGGGCCTGGAATGGTACGAGATTTCCAACTGGGCGCGCCCCGGCCACGAATGCCGTCACAACCTGGCCTATTGGCGTGACCAAGATTGGTACGGTTTCGGGCCCGGCGCCCACTCTCACTTGGGTAGCGCGCGGTTTTGGAACCTGCGCCATCCCGCAAAGTGGGCGCAGTCCCTGCGGGCGGGCCACCGGCCTGTTGACGGCCAGGAAATCATCACCGGCGAAAGCGCCCGCCTGGAAAAACTCCTGCTGAATCTGCGCCTGCGTCAGGGCCTGGATTTGGGCGAATATGCCCGAGAGTTCGGGGTTGACGCGGCGGCGTTGCTTCGTGAGGCGCACGAGTTGGCGGGGGAGGGCTTGCTGGACGGCGCGCTGCTGCTCGATGGTGATGCGCTGCCGGACTGCGAGTTGATGCAAAAGGGCGGTTCACTGTCGGTTGGACAGCCTTCGCAGGGGGACGGGCTGCCGCGCCAGGACGGGCTTTTGCATCAGGACGGGTCGGCCCCTGACGCTCTGACCGGCAACGGAGGTTGGGCGGTCCTGACTCAACGCGGACGGCTGCTGGCCGACACGGTCATTCAGCGCTTGGCGGGAGTGTCATAGAGGGGTCCAGGCTGCGAACGTCCGCGACACACCGCAGTCGAACTTCCCACTTACTTCCCACTTAACTTCCCCAAGTGTTATGTTAAGTGGGAAGTTCGGGTTAAGTATCAGGCGTAAAGGGGCGCCAAAGGCCGGTTGACGTGGTCTTATAGTGTCTGGCAGGGCGCGTCCGCCCGAACATCCTCGCCGCGTCCGGCGAAAAACTCTGGATAAAACTAGCGAAAAACTATGGATAAAACTAGCGAAAAACTATGGATAAAACTAGCGAAAAACTCTGGATTGGGCTATTCTAAACCTGTAAATCCTTTGATTTGGAGGGAAAAATGCTCACGCCGGATTTTTACCGCCAGCGCTTAGTCGACGAGGAAATTGCTGACCTGCTGAAAAAATTCGGAGCGGTGTGTATCCAAGGACCGAAGTGGTGTGGAAAGACTTGGTCGTCGCTTAATCAGGCTCGTTCAGTCACTTACCTAGCCGACCCGACCAGCGGATTTTCCAACCGTAACCTTGCGATGCTGAATCCGGAATATGCCTTGGAAGGCGACTCTCCACACTTGATAGACGAATGGCAGGAAGTGCCACAAGTGTGGGATGCTGTGCGTTTTGCGGTAGACAAGACCCCTCGAAAGGGCCGGTTTTTGCTGACGGGTTCGTCAACCCCTTCCCGCAAAGGCGTTCTGCACAGCGGGGCAGGACGTATCGCCACTATCAATATGCAAACTATGAGCTTGTATGAGACTGGCGATTCTTCAGGCCAAGTTTCCTTTGCGGGTCTGTTCGATGGAGATATCCCCACGACGAAAATCGAGGAAAAGAGTGTCGAGGAACTTATCGCGTTGTGTGTGCGTGGCGGCTGGCCCGCTGTTCTGGGGGAGGATTCCCAGGACAGCAGTGATACCGCATCGCAATACCTGGAGAGTGTCATCAACGATGATGTCTATCGGGTCAGTGGTACCAGGCATGACGTGAGCAAACTTCGCGCCCTGATTCATTCGCTAGCTCGTAATACGGCTACCACGGTGTCCAATCGGACGCTGCTGGCGGATATGCGCCAGCATGAGGACGTAAACATCCATGAAGGCACCGTGGCTGAGTACCTCAATGTTCTTTCGCAACTCTTTTTGACCTGGGATCAGCCGTCTTTTCATCCAAACTTGCGTTCCTCGCGCCGGGTGCTGCGTGCTCCCAAGCGGCATTTTGCCGACCCCTCTTTGGCGGTTGCGGCCTTGGGGGCTAGTCCCCAGATGCTGTTGCGTGACTTGCAGACTTTTGGTTATGTGTTTGAATCTCTAGTCGAGCATGACCTCAACATTTACGCCCGTGCTTCTCGCGGAAACCTGTACCATTTCCGCGATGAAAAGGGTAACGAAATTGATGCCGTGGCACAGCTTCCTGATGGACGTTGGGGTGCCTTTGAAATCAAATTGGGGATGAATCGAGTCGAGGAGGGCGCCCAGAATCTCAAGCGAATTGCTACCTTATTTGCTAGGGAAATGGAAAAGGATTCCAGCCAGCTGCCGCCTTCGTTCTTAGCGGTTATCTGTGGGACCGGGAATGTCGCGTACACTCGGGCGGATGGGGTGATGGTCGTTCCGCTTGCGGCCCTGCGAAACTAAGCCCCGCGTGGTGGAGAGACTTAGCACAGATTCATGAGTGAATTAGTTGTGCATTAGTTGTATAATAGTGTGCGAGGTGAGTGCAATGGCTACAGCAAATGTGACGATTCGGATGGACGCGGAGTTGAAAGCGGCGATGGAAGAACTTTGCCGCGACTTGGGAATGAATATGACCACCGCATTTACGATTTTCGCAAAGAAAGCGACCGGGGAAAATCGCATCCCGTTTGAGGTTTCACGTCCCGACCCGTTTTATAGTGAGTCGAACTTGCGCAATTTGCGTGATGCAAAGTCTGCGCTGGATGCCGGTGAAGGTGTGGAACACAACCTGATTGAGGCGTGAAGTGCGTCTCGTTTGGTTTGGGTTGATTTGAGGGCTGCGGGCAGGATTTGTTCGGACATGGTGGTCAAGGTTTGGTAAAGCGAAAAAAAGATTTGCCCGTTAGCGGCCCTGCGACCAGCGCTTTGAGGCGCTGACCTGCAATTATGGAAAATCACTGGAATGTATGCGAGTTTTCGCTGAAATGAAGCCAAAAGGCTCAGAATTGGACGTGTGTAGCCGAACAAATTACTTGAGTGTTCGGAACACTGTGCTGACCCCGTCCGGAAGGGGCAGTGCGCGAATCCATGGATGGTATTCGAGGAGGATAAAGTGGAGACATACAGCCACGTTGTGAAGAAGATGCGCCGCGCGGGCATTGTGAGCCTGTTCGCGGTTGGTTTAGCTTTTACGGGTGTCGCCCCGGCCAATGCTCTGAGTGGTCTCGGCTGGCAGACTGGTGACTTGGGAAAAAATGGCACAGCAGTGGCTCAGATTGCAGTGCCTCTGGGGGGGAAAGATTTAAAGTACAAGACCTGTACCGGTGTGTTGGTATCCAAAAATGAGGTGTTGACTTCCACTGACTGCTTCTCCTTATCCAACGATCCGTATGAAGACATCTTCAACCGCGGTAATACCAAGATGGAAGACTTGGCTACAAAAACCGCCCGGGTGACATTCGGCAAAGATGCCACAAGCACGACTGGTGCGGATAAGCGGGTTTATTTCTCTGTCCGAGTGGAGACCCCGACGCAAACAGCTTACGGGCTTTCCATTGTGCAACTTGACCGGGACGTACAGGGGATTGAGCCAGTTACAAAGGCTACTGGAGTCGTGCAAGACGGAACCAAGGTGAACATGGTGGGCTGGGAGACTACAGATTTCGTACCCGCTCCGGGTGCTTCTGCCGTCACTATCAATAATAAAGACAAGCAGATTGCTTTCCGAGCCACGGGCAAGTACGAGGTGTCCCCAATGACCTGGGAACATTTCCAGGAGACCTCCGGAGCAATTCCTCGGCTCGATATTCCCAGTGCTAGCGATAGGAGTGACATTGTCCCGGCTTTCAAGATTGACGGGACTCGCGTATCCAAGGACACCGTGAAAGAACTGGGTACTCCGGTCATCACTACAGACGGTAAGCTGCAAGGTCTTTTGGTGGGGTATTCCACGGAGGGTGCTCCAGTATTCATGGACACCGGTGAAGCCAATATCTCGGATTGGATTTATCGTAAACACGTGCAACGTGTTCTGGAAAAGAAGGCTAAAGCGTCCGATGACACGGATTTAGCCAAGCAGTACACAGATTTGCGGGATGTGCTCTGTTCTCGAGTGGATTCACAGCCAGCCGGCCCGTTGGACGTTTTTAAGCACTACGCTGAAACGAACCAGACTGATACGAAGAACTCGGTCATTTCTCACAATGAGCGCATCACCAAGCTTGCTAATGCGTATCCGACCGTCGCGAGCGAAATTAATCAATCGCTTTACAAATCCCCGACTACTTTGGCTCCAAATTATGAAATTCCGGGGTATCTAGACCCCAAATACATCAAGGACATTGCCAAAGAACCGGCTGAATTGTTGGCAATGTGTACCTCTGCTGATGGTACTAATCCTCTGGATATGGCGATTATGTACCAGCGTGCCTTAGCTGACCAAAAGGTTTATGACAATGAGCGTGCTGCGGTCCAGAGTAAAATAGACGATGCTGAAAAGGCCAAGAACGAAGCCCAAACTGCCTACGACAAGGCTAATACAGCTAGGGCAAAAGCTGAGGCGATTTATAACGTGGATCCAGCGGACACCGCGAACCGTGACGCGTGGAAAGCCGCTGCTGAGGAGGCAAACAAAGCCAAGGAAGACCTGGACAGCAAGACGAAGGCCTATGAAGTACAACTTGAACTAAAAGACCAACTAGTCAAGCATCTCGACCCGGTCGTGACTGATGCGGTGGGAGCCGTTAAAACAGGTCTTAGTGCAGTGCGTGACAAGGTGGAGACTGCTCAGAATAATTGGCTGAAGGAAGACGATGCCTTCCGGACTAAATACGCCCGAGCAATGACCGACTACCTCACGGAGCTGAGAAAGCAAGCAGAAAATGTGGCTCTAGAGGCGGACAATGCGACACACTGCCATGTTGATCCGGCAACGTCTAAGACCGTCTGTGATTCTGGGTATCCAAAGAAGCCTGTTCCAGTCAATCAGACTATTCTTGACAAGGATCCCTATAACACCTACCTGGTAAAAGGTGCCGGCGAATCAGTAGTGCAGCGCAATCTGGATTCCTACTACAAGGCGCTCAATGAAACTGTGCCAATCATGTTGGAAGCACGTTATCAAATTTGGAATATGAATCGGATGACGGAGCTGCTCAAGAAGGGTGGGATTTTGAATGATGCTGACCGGGCGGCGATGCGTCAAGAAATCAAGGGCATCTTGGCGAACCAGAATGAATTGATGAAGCGTATTTCCAACGAATACGGTCAGATGCAGGGATATCATTCCGACTTGGTAAAGATGTATGAAGCCATGCCAGGAACCTTCAAACAGCTGATGAATGATCAAGGCTATGAAAAGGCAATCAAGGATTATAACAACGCAAACCTGGCCTATAACGGCGCAGAGAGCGACCAGAAAAATTTGCGCGAGGTTCGTGATGAACTGGCTGATCCCAACATAACGGCTCAAAAAATGGATAGTCTGCTGGACAAGGCCAATAAAGCATTCTTCAACCTGACGGATATTCTGAATAAAATTACCAAAGCCTCCGAAGACATGAAGAACCTCAACTCCTATGGAAAGCTGGTCAATAAAAATCTTGTGAAGCCCAATCTGGATGATCCGACATGGGACATGAATCCTAATCAAAAGAAGGCCTACGAGGAGGCTTTGGCGAAGCAGAAGGCTGCTGAAGAAAAGGCTGCTGCCTTAGAGAAGGCAGAAGCCGATAAGAAGAAGGCCGCCGAAGAAGCCAAGAAGAAGGCTGAAGAAAAGGACAAGAAGGACAAGTCCGAAAAGGACAAGAAGAAGGACGAGCAGGATAAGGAGCGTCTGGCTCGGGCGTTGTCCAAGAACACGCTGCGTGCCGATGGTTCTGACCGGGTGCTCACGGCTATTGCCGCCTGGAAGATGGGTAATTTCCCCGGTGACTCGGTAGTCCTGGTCGATGGCAATGTTCATGCCGACGGTTTGTCCGCTACTCCGCTGGCTGCGGCTCTGCACGCCCCGGTCCTGCTGACCACGTGGAAGACCGGCCTGGAACCGGCTTTGCTGGATCAGCTGAAGGTCTCCGGCAAGAAGAACGTCTATCTGGTCGGCGGTCAGGTGCCGATGAACCCCTACGATGAGTTCGAGCTGAACGAGGCGGGGATGACGGTACACCGCATTGCTGGTCCGGATCGCTTCGGCACTGCTGTGGCGGTGAACCAGATGACCGAACCTTTGGTGGGAGCGGCTCCGAAGAAACCGTTGAACCTGTACATCGCTGACGGTGTCGGTTTCCCGGATGCGCTGGTCGCCGGGGCGGCCGCCGGACGCACCGGTTCCCTGATGCTGTTAAGCAAGGGCAACACCTTGGATCCGAATACCTTCGGCTATATCTCGGCGTTGGGTCAGACCCGCCCGTTGACGATTACCGCGGTTGGCGGCCCAGCGGTGCATGCCGTTCAGAACACCCCGTGGCCCACAACCATGTCGGTGAACATTAAGCCGGTCATGGGCAAGGATCGTTACGAAACAGCCGCTTTGACTGCTGGTACTCAGGCGGGAACCACCGCGGCGGTGCTGGTCACCGGTCAGAACTTCCCGGATGCTTTGTCCGGCGGTGCTTTGGCCGTGGATCAAAATGCGGCTTTGGTGCTGACCAAGACCGAGGAACTGCCTCCGTCCTCTTACCAGGCGTTGCAGCGCTACGGCGCGAATAAGACCATCGTGGTCGGTGGTCCGGGAGCAGTCAGCGCGAAGGTGGCCGAACTGGTCAATGGCGCGGCTCTGGAAAATCCGGATTCCGTCAACGTGACCGGAACGCTGAAGGAACGCGAGGAAGTGAAGGCGGCTGCGGCGGCGAAACTGGCCGAGCTGCAAGAACGGAAACTCGAAGCCATTAAGAAGGGCGATTGGGACACTCTGGCCGAAATAGAGAAGGAGAACCAGAAGGCTCAAAGCGCTTTGAGTCGCTACAGCACTCCGAGCCGGGCGGCCGGTGGGATGCGCACTCCGGCCAGTGCTGGAACGAACAACTCTCTGGATTATGTCCAGAGCCTGCTGAGGTCCGGAAACTCGATGCAGGACGTGTTCAACAAGATGGGCGTGAGTTCCATCAGCCAGTTGGCGCACCTGATAAGCACGGGTTCTCCAACCTCGGCGAGCATGCCGTATCCTAATCCGACATTCTCCTGATGAGACAGATTATCCGGCCGGGTGGGCAACCACCCGGCCGGATTGCATTTGCCGTCATTAGGGGTCACAAGACCGGAATGCTGGTAGTTGGTGCGGGGTGCGCTCCCGGTTTCGTGCGGTAGCCGAGCGTGCGCTGTAGGCGAGTACGCGTTGTAGCCGAGCGTTTAATCTTTGGTGAGGGGAGAGGGCGTGAGCGGGAACGGCGAGTTGTGAGGCGGCAAAATGCGGGCCAGAATCCCGCCCAGGATGGCCGTGGCCACCAACAGGGAAGTCAGGATGGCGGAGGCCGTTCGCATAGCCACGTCCGCATCAAAAGCCACCAGCAGGAATGGCGCCGTCACCCCTACAGCCAGAGTCGCCCCCGCTTCGGAACCAATGATTTCCCCGGCCACTATGGACAGGACCAGGGTAAAAGCCAGCAGTATCATCATGGAGGCCCCGCCTCCGGCCAGGAAGTTGCGGGGAGCCGGCAGGGCAACTTTCAGGAACCCCGCCAGCCACCAGGCTCCGGCCACGGTCGAAGCCACGTAAGCGACAATCAGCAGCGTCCGCACTCCGGCGTCCTGTAGCCAGTGCGGACGAGGCGCGCTCAAAAAGGCCGCGACCAGTACCGCAACCCAGACCACAGCGCCCAGTTCCACGATTCCCCACGGCGAAATCAGCAGCAGCAAGAAAGTCACCACAACCATCACAATCGGAAAGATGAGTTGACGGAAGGATTGAGCGCGTGAGGACGAACGGCGGGTAGAGCCGTCCTCCGAGACCTCCGCGGTCGCTTTGGCGGTCGTCTTCCAGGATTCCCCGTCCGTGGAACGCATTTTCTTCAAAGTCATCTGGCTAATCTTCGGAGCGGAGAATACCGCCGCGCCCCCGGCCAGCAACGCCGTCGGTATCAGCACCAACAGCATCTGGAACAACAGGAAATGGTTGTCAGCATAGACGATAGTTCCGGCCGTGATCAGCAGGGCCACCGTAGTCATCGGCAGTCCTTGAATCGAGTTGCTCCAAGCCTCGCGCCGAGCCTGGGTGACTTGGCGTCCGCAGACGATGTGCAGGGCGGTGAAATATTTCTCCATCAGCCCGGACTCGATGAGAGTTCCGGCCACGCCGCCCCAAATGAGGAGGCCCACAAAATTGAAGTTAGCGAAGGGCGTGACAACGCTCAAACTGGCCGAAAGCAGTGAGTCAGGGCTTGCGGTAACGATAAGGGTGCCGACCAGAGACGGCAGGCCAAGGGCAAAAATGACGGGCACCCGGGCCAGCAGTAGGACCGCAGCCAGGATGATGACAATCAGGGCGGCAATAGCTCCGGTCATTTGGCGCCTCCTTTCCGCGGGGTTTTCCCTTTGGGGACGATGGTGGGTTTTCCGGTAGTCCCCGGTTTCACGGAGGTGACTTTCAAGCGCTGCGGGGCAGGTTGCGTGCCGTGGGAAGCTCCCGCGGTTTTCGCCGCGGTCTTTGCCACAGGTTTTGGTTTAGCGGTGGTTCGGGTTGGCTGGCTGGGGCGAGCGCTAATTACCGGCCGAGGTGAAGGAGAACTGACTGAATCATCGGAAAGCGCCTTGAGCAGGAGGACCAGCGAACGAACCCCCAAGACCAATAAAGTTATACCTAAAATCAGTATTGGAATGAATTGAATAGCCAGGGGAATCCCGACAAGCATCAGGGGCTGCCCCCCCGACACAAAGCAGGCGTAACCGCCGAGGAACAGGATGACCAGGGAAAACAGTATCGTGGCCAGCGATTCCAGCAGCACGCTGAATCGGGGCTGCGCTCCCGAAAAAGCCAGGCGGGGCAATCCCCAGGCCAGATAAGCCCCAATAATCGCGGCCACCGCCGCCCATACCGCCAGCACTGCCGCGTACTGTTCCACCGCCAACATGAGCTTTAAAGCCGGCGAATTCTGATGGTTCAACCAGGTTTCCGGAGCAGCCAGAAACAGCCCTCCCTTTCCCAAATGGGCCCAGCGGGTCACGCCGTGAATAATGGCCAAAACCGCAGCCAGCGCCGACAGAACCATCATGGCCAGCCCGGTGTAGTTCAACCAGACGTTTTGCGATGAGGTCGCGGCATCAGCGGAACTGACAGCAGGCGAACTGGCCGAAGGGGTTTCGTTCGCTTCGTTCTGTTGTTTTTCCGCGGGACGGGACGCGCTCGATTTAGGACGTGAGGAAGATGAAAAATCTGGGCTCATGTTTAGATTTTACAAGGACAAAGGTGGCAAGTGTGGACAAGCGCGGGGAAAACCGCGTGGCTTGCCGTCTTTTAGGGCGTGCGGTGGGAGTTTTGTGCCGAAGCGGGGTAAGATTAGCAATCGGAGGTTGTGAGTGCTAACGCGTGTTAGCCGGGAAGCTAACAGTTGGGCAATCTCAGGGATAGGAACAGGAGGAACGATGGCAGACAAGGCGGCGAATCGACGTCTCGGGGTGCTGCGGGCCATCGTTTCCGACTATGTCGAAACCCAAGAACCGGTCGGCTCAAAGTCCCTGGTAGAGCGGCACTCGCTGGGAGTTTCCGCCGCTACTATCCGCAACGACATGGCCCAGCTGGAGGAAGAAGGCCTGATTCGCCAGCCCCACACTTCTGCGGGTCGTATCCCCACCGACAAGGGATACCGCTACTTCGTGGACCAAATCGAGGCTATCAAACCGCTTTCCGCCCCGGAGAGAAAGGCCATTACTGAATTCTTTACCTCCGCGGTGGGGCTGGAGGACGTGATGGAACGAACCGTGCGCCTCTTGGCCCAGATGACGCACCAGACGGCAGTGGTGGAGTTCCCGGCGTTCAACCCCTCCGGGCTGCGCCACCTGGAACTGGTGCGGTTGGGGGCGGGGCCGGACTGCAAAGTGCTGGCCATCATTATTTCCGAAACCGGACGGGTGGATCAGATTCTGGTGAGTCTGCCCCACGAGGTCAGCGAGTCAGATCTCAGTTCTATCGGCACCCCGCTCACCGCGGTGTTTTCCCAGTCTGATATTCCTGCGCAACGGGCGGCTTTGCAGGAATGGTTGGCGACTGTGGGCAATCAAGCCTTGCGGGAAAACGCCACCATCTTGGCGCAAAACATTGCCGCCGCCCTGGAACAAGGCGCGGTCGAGACGCGGATTGTGATGGCGGGAATGGCGAACCTGTCTCGTTCCGGGGCGTTTACCGAAACCCTGACCGCCCTGGTGGAAGCGTTGGAAGAACAGGTCGTACTGCTGAAACTATTCGGTGAAATGCGCGAAGCCGAGCCGGTAAACGTCATTATCGGCGAGGAATCCGGTCACGAGGTGCTGAAAGAAACCGCCATCGTATCCTCCAGCTACGCTCCGGCCGGTGCTGGTCAAGCCCACGTGGGAGTCATCGGACCCACCCGGATGGACTATCCTGGCTCGATGAGTTCGGTGCGGGCGGTGGCGAGGTACCTGTCACGAATCTTAAACCAGTAAATCCAGAGCCCCCCGGGGAAACGACCGGGAGACTCGGCCAGACAAATGAGACAAATAGGAAAGAAAAACCTTGAGCGACTACTATGAAACCCTCGGTGTGAGCCGTAACGCTACGCAGGACGAAATTAAGAACGCCTACCGCAAGTTGGCGCGCAAACTTCACCCTGACGTGGCTGGTCCCGAACACGAGGAAGAATTCAAAGAAGTCAGTGCCGCCTATGACGTGCTGGGAAACCCAGAGAAACGCCAACAATACGACCTGGGCGGTTCCGGGTTCGGCTCGGGCGGCTTCAGCGGATTCAACGGGGCGAACGCCGCCGGATTTGGATTTGCCGATATCCTCAACGAATTCTTTAGCGCTGCATCGTCGACCAGCGGCCCCACCCCGCGCGGCGGACGCGGCCAAGATATCCTGACCACGATTGACGTGGAGTTAAAAGACGTCACGTTCGGCACCGAGCGGGAAATTACAATTAACACCTTCGTGAAATGCAAGACCTGCAAAGGCAGCTGTTGCGCGGTGGGGACTCGCCCGAAAACCTGTTCTAACTGCGGCGGGACCGGTTCGGTGCAGCGCATGGCGCGGTCTTTCCTGGGCCAGGTCATGACGACCGCCCCGTGCGGGACCTGTAAGGGCCACGGCACCATCATCGAGCGCCCTTGTGCGGATTGCTCCGGGGAAGGCCGGGTGCGCGCCACGCGTAACATCAAGGTGGAAATCCCCACCGGGGTAGAAAACGGGACTCGAATTCGCTTGTCCGGCGAGGGCGAGGCGGGACCTGCCGGAGGCGCGGCGGGCGACTTGTACGTCGAGATTCACGAGCTGCCCCACGAAGTTCTGCAGCGGCGCGGCGACGACCTGCACACTTCCTTGCGAATTCCTATGACCGCGGCGGCGCTGGGGATGGAGTTTTCCCTGGAAACCCTCGATGGAACCAAGAAAATCAATGTCGATGCCGGATCTCAGCCCGAGTCGGTCATCGTCATGAAGGGTCTGGGTGTCGGTCGGCTGCATCGCCAGGGTCGCGGCGACCTGTATGTACACCTCAATGTTGAAGTTCCCACCGGCCTGGATCAGCGTCAACGCGAGCTGCTCCGCGAACTGGCACGGCTGCGCGGAGAGGAATCCCCGGCTCCCACCGAGAGCTCGTCTGGAAATACTGGCGGAGCACACCGTAAGGGTCGGCAATGACCCGGCAAGCGTTTTGGTTTTCCGGTGAAACCGCTGGGGAAACGGGCGGGTCGCTGGCCGCGAATTTTACGGGTTTGGACGGTTATCGCGAAGGCGAGGAAGTTTCCATAGTCGGCGCGGAGGCGCACCATGCCACGGTCAAGCGGCTGCGGTTGGGTGAGGTCGTTGATGTCGTCGATGGGTTGGGCCGGCGTGCCGGAGCGGAAGTCATCGCGGCGGCGAACTCGGGGTTGCAGCTGCGGCTCATTGAAGATGCGGTGCTGGATCCACAACCGGCTCTGCGCATCACCCTGATTCAGGCGTTAGCCAAGGAAAAACGCGATATGCAGGCGCTGGAATCTGCGGTTGAAATGGGGGCGTGGCGAGTCATCCCCTGGGGGGCCACGCGTTCGGTTTCCCGCTGGGATACCGTGCCTAAACGTGCCAAAGGGCGGGAAAAGTGGCGAAACCTAGCGGTTTCCGCGATGAAGCAGTCGCGTCAGGCGAGGCTGGCGGAAGTGTCGGAGTACCTGGAGAGCGGTGTGGACATTTCCTCAGAACGCCACGGTGGTGAAGCGCGGTGGGCTCGTCCGGTGGTGAAGACGGTTTTCTCTGAGGTCGAGGCGATGGTAAAGGGCGGGGCCGCGGTTTTCGTCCTGCACGAGGTCGCCGAGGAACATCTGGCCGATATGCTGGTTCCCCTGGCACAGCCGGGGCAAACCCCGGAGGACATCGTGGTGATTGTGGGGCCAGAAGGCGGGATTACAGTTCCCGAGCTGGCGGCTTTCGTAGAAGCGGGGGCGCGTCCGGCGTTGCTAGGTCCGACTGTGTTGCGCTGTTCTTCCGCCGGTCCCGCCGCGCTGGCCGTCATCCAATCCTGGTTGGGCTCTTGGCGGGATACGGAGAGTAGGTGACCATGTCCCAGAAACGCGCTGCTGTTGAGGTTCCTGACGAAATCCCGATGATTCAAGTCCTCGGGGTGAACGATGCCAACCTGCATAGCTGGGAAAATGACTTCCCCACTCTCAACTTTTGGGTGGCCGGGAACCAGATTTTCATTCAAGGCCCTGACACGGACCTGGAGCCTGCTGTCCGGACCGTACGGGCGCTGTTTACCAAGCCACGCATTGAAAAACAAAATATACCGGAATATGGTTTGCAAACGAACCGGCATGCCCCCGGCCCTCGCTTGCTTTCGGAGCCGCCCACCCGGGCTGCTGACTCTCGGTATCGGGCCGTGTTCGTCAGCCGCGAAAAAGTCATCCGTCCCCAAACGGAGGGCCAAGCCCGCTACGTCAACGACATCAACTCCCACACCATTACTTTTGGCATCGGACCGGCCGGAACCGGCAAAACCTACCTCGCGATGGCTCGTGCCGTAAAAGCGTTGCTAGAAGGGGAAGTGACCCGACTCATCTTGACCCGTCCGGCCGTTGAAGCGGGGGAAACCCTGGGATTTCTGCCCGGCACCTTGACGGATAAAATCGACCCCTACCTGCGCCCGCTCTATGACGCCCTGCGCGAGATGCTCGATACCGGCACCATTAACCGCATGATGAGCGACGGCACCATCGAGGTCGCCGCTCTGGCGTATATGCGCGGACGCACCTTGAACGGCAGTTTCATCATTCTGGACGAGGCGCAAAACACGACTAGCGAACAGATGAAGATGTTCCTGACCCGCTTGGGCTTTGGTTCCAAGATGGTCGTGACCGGCGACATCACTCAGATAGACCTGCCATCCCGCCAGCCCTCCGGGCTGAAACAAGTCAGCGAAATCCTCAGTGCTGTTCCCGACATCGCGTTCAGCTATTTGAGCGCAGCCGATGTGGTGCGTCACTCGCTGGTCGGCGAAATCATCAACGCTTATGATTCCTACGAAAGCCAAACCGTATCGCGCCGCCCCCAAAGCTATGGAAGGGAATAACCATGAGTGTGGAAATCAATAACGAAACCGAGTGGGAACTGGAGCTGAGCGAGTTCGTCGACCTCGTGTCCTATTGCCTGGAACAGCTCTATGTATCTCCCGCCGCCGAGGTCAACATTATGTTCGTGGATATTAAAACCATGACTGACCTGCACGTAAAGTGGATGGATTTGCCGGGACCCACCGACGTCTTGAGCTTTCCGATGGACGAGCTGACACCGGGGCGCGAGGGGATGCCCAGCGAAGCCGGGGTGCTGGGGGATATCGTGCTGTGCCCTGACATTGCCGCTGAACAGGCCCGCGATGCCGGCCACGCCCCTATTGAAGAAATGCTGCTGTTGACGGTACACGGATTGCTGCACCTGTTGGGATTCGATCACGCTGAACCGGAAGAAGAAAAAGCCATGTTTACCCTGCAGCGCAAATTGCTGCTGAATTTCCTGGCGAATCGATAGAGGTACGCATGCAGTTTTCTGACGTGGCTGGTGCGGTTCTCACGCTCATCGCGACAGTGTCTTTCGGGCTGGCGGTTCCGCTGAGTCTGGGAGAAGGCGCCGTGTCGCGGCTGAGTGTCGCCTCGGCGGAAGACTTAGCCGAAGAAGGCGCGAAACATGCCCGCAAAATTTCTCAGTTAGCCGAGAATCGGCGTTTGGTACTCGCGAGCTTGCGCGCCTGCCGTACTTTCGTGACGACCGCGGCGGTGGGGTGCGGGGCGCTGTTGGGGTCGCAGCTACCTCTCAGCTGGTGGCTGGTGGCGATTCTAGTTGTTGCCGTGGGGACGTTCTTGCTGGTGGTATTGACTTTGCCGTGGAACCGTTTGGGGCGGCGCTACCCGAACACGACGGTGCGCTACCTGGCACCGTTCCTGATGACGGCCTGGAACGCGGGCAAACCGTTCGGGATGCTGCTGCGCACCGCGCGGGGGCCATCTAGTCAGACAGACCAGGAAGCTCGCGATGAAGTCGCCGAGGACCTGCGCGAAATGGTGGACCAGATGGGGGAGCCTGACACCATCGAGGACGCGGACCGAGAGATGATTTGGTCCGTTTTTGAAATGGGGCGAACCCTGGTACGCGAAGTTATGGTGCCGCGCGTAGATATGGTCACGATTGAGTCCGAAAAGACCCTGGACAAGGCGTTGACTTTATTCGTCCGTTCCAGCTATTCCCGGGTGCCGGTCATCGGGGAAGATGCCGATGACATCCGCGGAATCTTATACCTTAAAGATGTATTACGTCGCGTCAACTCGGATCCTGCTGCGCGCCAGATGACTGCGGAGCAGGCCATGCGCGAAGCCAAGTTCATCCCGGAGATGAACCTGGTCGATGACACCTTGCGGGATATGCAACAGAACAGCTACCACATGGCGGTGCTGGTGGACGAGTACGGCCTCATCGCCGGACTGGTTACCCTGGAGGACCTGGTCGAGGAGGTTATCGGGGAAGTTTCGGATGAACACGACCATGCCGAGAAAGAGCCTGAGCTGCAGCCCGATGGCAGCTGGATCGTTCCGGCGCGGTTTCCTCTGGTCGACCTCAACGATTTGCTGGACACCGAGATTGACGATGAGGACGTGGACACCGTGGGTGGCCTGTTGACGAAAGCGGTCGGGGTGGTGCCGCTGGTGGGGGCTTTTGCATCGGTGGACGGACTGGAACTGCGAGCGGTAGAGGCAGAAGGGCGGCGCCGCCAAGTTTCCGCTATCTCGGTCCGGGTGGTCCCGCCGATGTTGGATGAGGAATAGCGGTCACGGACAGAACACTCGAAACACAGTAGGATTTACACAATGGATAACGTGAATTTTCCGGATTTGGAAGCGTTGGATGCCGCGGGCGACGAGGGGTCGCCAGACTTGGCGGCGGGGTCGGCGGGGCTGTTCACCCGCGACTGGCCCGAGGACTTTCGTGCCGGGTTCGCCGCCGTCATCGGGCGGCCCAACGTGGGCAAGTCCACCTTGATAAACGCGATGGTGGGGCGCAAGATTGCCATTACTTCGGCTCGACCCGAGACAACGCGCCGGGTGGTGCGCGGAATCGTGCATCGCCCCGACTTTCAGCTCATTTTGGTAGATACTCCCGGCATTCACCGGCCGCGCACCCTACTGGGGCAACGGCTGAACGACATGGTGGAGGACGCGTTTTCCGAAGTCGACGCAGCGGTCTTTTGCGTTCCCGCCGACCAACCCATCGGGCCAGGCGATCGGCGCATTGTGGACACCCAACTGAAAACCGCGCACTTCCCAGCTATTGCGGTCGTCACCAAAACTGACGTGGCCTCGCGCGAACAGGTCGCCGAGCAACTTATGGCCGTTTCGCAACTCTATGACTTTGCGGAAATCGTGCCGATTTCAGCCCGGCAAGGCACGCAGGTGCAAACGCTGATTGACCTGCTGGGCCAGCGCCTGCCACTGTCGCCGCCGCTGTACCCGCGCGACCAGGTTACCGATGAGGACGATACCGCCATGATTTCCGAGCTGATTCGGGAAGCCGCCCTGGAGAGCCTCAGCCAGGAATTGCCGCACTCTCTCGCGGTCCAAGTGGAAGAGATTATCAAGCAACCGGGGCGTTCCGGCAACGGGGAAATCTGGAAGATTCACGTCAACCTGTTTGTGGAACGCGATAGCCAAAAAGCCATCGTCATCGGGCGCAAAGGGTCTCGGCTCAAAGAAATCGGCACTCAGGCCCGCCCAGAGATTGAAGCCCTGGTGGGGCACCACGTGTACTTGGACCTGCATGTGCGCACTGCTAAAGAATGGCAGCGCAATCCAAAAATGCTGAACCGCCTGGGGTTCTGAGTGTAACGCCACTCGCGTGAGGCCACGCTAGTTTGCAAAGTTGTCGCCAAGACTAGAAGCGTTACAAAAAAGATATACAAAATCACGGTATATTTATTATTTTCCGCGTAACGCCGGCCCGACGAACCGGCCTGACGCCTTTTTCGTCGAACCAGTAGCGGATTATTACAATAACTTGTGAGTATTAAAAAACTCTTTGAGGAGACAACCATGACACGCAAACTCAACAGTGCAACGTCCACTACCGGGCGGAATATGGCGGGCGCCCGTTCCTTGTGGCGCGCCACCGGCATGAACGATGACGATTTTGGCAAGCCAATTGTTGCCATTGCGAACTCCTTTACTGAGTTTGTGCCCGGTCACATTCACTTGCGGGAGGTCGCGAAGGTCGTGGCTGACGCGGTGCGCGAGGCCGGAGGGGTGCCCCGCGAGTTCAACACGATTGCCATCGATGACGGGATCGCGATGGGTCACGGCGGCATGCTCTATTCCCTGCCCAGCCGTGAAATCATTACTGATTCGGTGGAATACATGGTGCGCGCCCACACCGCTGATGCCCTGGTGTGCATCTCTAACTGCGACAAAATCACTCCCGGAATGCTCAACGCCGCGTTGAAACTCAACATTCCCACCGTGTTTGTCTCGGGTGGCCCGATGGAGGCCGGCAAAGGCATTCCGGCCGCGGACATTGTTGGGCCGTCAACAGGGGGGCGGGGCAACCTCATTACGGTTATGAACGCTACCGCCAATGACGATATCGATGACGCGGAACTGCAGCGTGTCGAGGAGCTCTCCTGTCCGACCTGCGGATCTTGTTCGGGAATGTTCACCGCGAACTCGATGAACTGCCTGACCGAAGCGCTGGGGCTGGCGTTGCCGGGCAACGGCTCCACGCTGGCGACCCACGTGGCGCGGCGCGGGCTCTTTGCCCGAGCCGGTCAGCTGGTGGTGGCTCTGGCAAAGCGTTACTACGATGACGAGGATGACTCCGTGCTGCCGCGCGCCATTGCTACCCGGGAGGCTTTCGCTAACGCGATGAGCCTGGACATGGCGATGGGTGGTTCCTCGAACACGGTGCTGCACCTGCTGGCGGCCGCCCAGGCAGCCGAACTCGACTTTACACTGGCCGACATCGCCCAGATTGGACGCACCGTGCCGACCTTGGCAAAAGTCGCCCCCAACCACAATGACTATCACATGGAGGACGTCCACCGGGCCGGGGGAGTACCGGCGCTGCTGGGCGAACTCGACCGCGCCGGGCTGCTGAATCGAAATGTGCATACCGTGTGCTACCCCGACCTGGCCACTTGGCTGGCGGACTGGGACGTGCGCGGCGGCACACCCAGTACCGAGGCCCTCGAACTGTTTCATGCCGCGCCCGGCAATAAGCGCACCATCCACGCCTTTTCCTCCACCGCGCGCTTTGACACGCTGGATACGGACGCGGCGGCGGGCTGTATCCGTGACGTGGCCCACGCTTACGTGGCGAAAGGCGGGCTGACTGTGCTGCGCGGAAACCTGGCTCCTGACGGCGCTATCGTGAAAGCGGCGGGCATCGACCCCGAACTGTTCCACTTTGAAGGCCGCGCTATCGTGATGGAATCCCAGGAAGAAGCGGTGGAAAAAATCCTCGACAAGACCGTGCAGGCCGGGGACGTGGTCGTGATTCGCTACGAAGGACCCGCGGGCGGGCCGGGAATGCAAGAGATGCTCTATCCCACGTCTTTCCTGAAAGGCCGGGGCTTGGGCAAAACCTGCGCGCTCATTACTGATGGACGATTTTCCGGCGGCACTTCCGGGATTTCTATCGGTCACATTTCCCCCGAAGCGGCCGCGGGCGGGCTGATCGGCCTGATTGAGGACGGGGACAAAATCATCATCGATGTAAACCGCGAGGAAATCACCCTGGACGTGCCGGATGATGAAATCGCGCGACGTCGCGCGGCGATGGAGGCGAGCCCGCACCCCTGGCAGCCGCACCGCAACCGCGAAGTCTCCGATGCCCTGAAACTCTACGGCGCCACCGCCCTCTCAGCCGACAAAGGGGCAGCTCGTGACGTGAAAGGCCTCCTGGCGAAACTCGGGCTTTGACGAAGGTCTCGAAACTGAAAATCTAGCCTATAGCGGCGATGAGCTTGTTCAGCACACCGATACCGCCGTCAAAAGAGCCGGCTTGGGCGGCTATAGCTAGAGGCACCCGTTTGCCTTCACTGTTTTGATACCAGCCCATTTGGCGCACCAGGTAGCCTCCGCTCACCCCCGGCCCCCAACCGCCCTTGAACGTGGCACCGGGCAGACTGCCCATTCCCCAGCGTTGGCCGCCGCTGACTTGTCCCATATTGGACACCACCGGACCTGAACCCGCTAAACAGGGCAGTTTCATCATGAACCCCACTTGGGACGCGGTGGTCCAGGGAGTTTGCCCGAAAACTGTGAACCCGGAACGCAACCGCACAGACGGGACTGTCGTCGAGTTCTCCCCAGCCTGACGTAAAACTTGGGTGACGGCCTGAGCCCGAGCGGCATCACTTGCGCCCAAGGACTGCCACAGCGCTTCGGCGGCAGCGTTATCCGACTGGCGCAAAGCCGCCGACATGGAGCCAGCCATAGCCCCCGCCTTCCCGGCCTGGGAAACCGCCACAGAAACCGGAACTTTGGAGGTCGACCACGCCACCCAGGCTTGCCCAGACCCGGCGGTTTCAATCTTGGAGCTGACCGGATCGAACCAAGCCACGGAAATAGTGGCCCCCGTGTCTCGGCCGACTTTTTCAAATGTCGCGCGTAATTCCTGGCTGCTGAGCCGTCCGGCGGCGGGAGATGTCAGCGCCGTACCGTCACAACCCTGCACTTGGGCAGTAGCAGGAGCCTGGGGGGTGGGAGAATCGCTCGGGCTCGTAGCCTGGTCGGAAGGCGAAACGGAACTGTCGGGAGTAGCCGTCGGAGACTTCGCGTTCGTACCGGCAGAATCCCCCGGCCGTTGCGAGGTGAGGGAAGGGTTGGGTGAGGCGCCCACCTGAGGCTGGCGAGCCAGCTGGGTAACGCCCACGGCTACCGCCCCCGCTACCAAGCCTCCCGCCAGCAGGGTTACCCCTAGAGCCACCAAGCCGCTCCGCACCCGGCGGTGCTTCTCACCAGCGGCATCATAGTAGGGATTGTTATGTTTCGGAGTGTAAGACATTAGGCTGGCAAACTCTCAAATTTTTGGAATGGTCAAATGAACACCGTCAAAGTCAGAGGAAGCCGAGGTCACCGGGACTTCACGTCCGTCCGGAAGGCATACGAATACCTGATCGTCCGCACCTAGCGGCCGTGACGTGGCTACTGTCACCAGGTATCCCGTGGTAATCGACTTGCGGTGCTGCTGGGCTTCGAGTTTCGCAATCGAAGCCGGTTTCACCCGCGAGCCACTCTCATCGAGAGCCCCGTACACGGAAGTGAAAGTATCCAAATTCGAGCGGTATCCAGCCAAGAAATGCGGGATGAAACGCCCGTCCGGATCGACCTCAGCCAAAGGCTCCTCGCCCTGCAGCATGGGCCGCGGGTTGGAATCCTCCGGGAAAATCGGAGCCGGCTGACCCTTCGCAGCTTCACCGTCTGCGGACTGGGTATCAACCATCGGGGTGTCCGGCGTGGTATCGGGAACGGACGCGGTATTCTGAGCCGCCAGTTCCTCCAGCCGTGTCGCTGAGAGATGCTCCGAAGCAGTGTCTGGCTGGGCCGGCTCGCTCGGCGTGGCCGGGGTGGGAGTCTCGGGGGGCGGGAAATCCGCGTTACTCCGGGTCGGCGTCATCAGCACACTCGGCAAATCAGCCAGCTTTGGCTCGGATTCTGCCGGGGAGACCGCCTGTTCGTGTTCTAGTTTTTCGCGAATTTGGCCCAAATCCATCCCCACTCCGGGAGTCGGCAGCGGGGGAGCCACTACGTCAGTCAGCGGAGCTTTTCGGGATTCACCAGGGATGCCGTAGGCAGTTGCGGCGCTGCCTAAATCGTTGACTTCGGCGGGGGCCGGCTCGGTCTGACCCAGTTCCACCGTCTCCAGCTTTGGCATCTGGAAAGTCGACGGGCTAGGCTCGGCAGGTTCCGCCGGGGTAGCGGAAACCTCGCTCATCGGCTGAGGCTGTTCCGTTGCGGGTTCTATCGGGGTTTCAGGGCGAGGAGCCGAAAAGTCCGGTACCGGTTCGTACGCCGAAAAGTCCGGGGTGACGGGCTGATCTGCCGGCGGGACTGCTGGCGGTTCGGCAGGCAGCGATGCCGGTGTGCCGCCCCACTTGTTTGGCATCAAGCCCTCTGACTGGTAGGGGTTTGGCGCCTGCCAAGAGCCGGCTGCGGGTTGCTCTGGCATTCCATAAGGTAGCGGGGCAGTTGCGGGTGATTCCGGGAACGCATAAGGGGGTTGCGGGAAGTCGGCGTAGGGCTGAGGCGTCGACTCGGGGACAGATTCCGGGGAATAGTATCCGCCAGGTTCTGCCGAATCGGGGTAGGCCGGTGCTTCTTCCGGGGCGGTGGGAGCGTAAAAATCCTCCTGCAAGGCCGCGGAATCAGCCTGGGCATCGGTCATCTCGACCGGTAGTTCAGGGGTGTCGTCCAGGTTGATTTCGTCTGGATAATCATCGCCCAGAGAATCATCCAGGTCGTAGGACTTTTCCTGGTCAGCGTCAAAGGTCGAGTCGTAATCCGGAGCTGCCTCAGCTGGGGAAGCCTCGTATTCTTGCGGGTATCCTGCCTGTTCATAGCCCTGAAGATACTCGGAGGGGGTTTCGTCGGGACTCTGGGCGTCCATCGGTGCGGCAGGAGTGACCGGCATGACCATCGTGGTGTCTTCGGGAATAAACGACTGGTTTTCGCCCTCAGTCTGAGAATCATAGCCATAGCCCTCCGGCGTCTCCATGCCGTAAGGCGAGGCGTATCCGGCCTCGGCGGGATAACCCGGATATTGCTCAGCATTTCCCTGAATATCCGCCGGGTTTACGGTCATCGGCTGGCCATAAGCGTCATAACCATAGGGCTGGTAAGGGTCATATCCGGCCTCAGGATACGGCTGAGCGGCGGTCGAATCCGTACCTTCCGGCAGCTGTGCGTCCACGGGATATTGCGGGACTTCGCCCCATTCATCGCTCAGTCCCGCAGTGGCTTCGGCCGCAGCAGCTTCGATACCCGGTTCGGCGACCGGTTCTGCCGGAGTCTCGACACCCGGTAACGCCTCACTGGCAAAGGTCTGATCAGCACCGCCCTCGACCGGGAACGAATCCGTCTGCTGAGTCTGGGACACGGGTGATACCGGCGAGTTGAGTGGAGGAAAACTGGGGGAAACGGGGGAACTATCCCCGCCAAAATCACCGTTATGAGGCGAACCATCCTCATAATCGGTGAACACCGCTTGTTCAAAGGAAACGGGCTGAACAGCGGGAATCGACCCGGTAGGAGTGCCCAAAACGGAAGAACGCACCTCAGATTCAGTGGCGGGTTCAGGCCCGCCAGTGGAAGGAACCGACGGCGCGGAATCAGCGGTTTCCGGCGCGTTTTCCACAGCGGGAGCCTCAAACTGAGCCTCTGACGAAAGGTCAATCGGGGTTACGGTTTCCTCGCCAGCGGGTTCGGAGTTGCTGGGTAGCTCGCCGGAGGCAGCGGCTTGTTCGGCGGCCTCGGCTTCCAGCGCTGCCCCGTCCACCTGCAATACCTGGTAGCGCTGGTCGGAAGGGGGGATGCCGTACAGCTTTTCGTAAGCCTCCAAAGTAGCGGCGACCTGGTCCAAGTAGTCGTCCACGGCGTCTTGGTCGTAGCCCACCCGCATTCGGGTGTAATCGAAGTCGACCTCGCGCACGTCCCGGCCGCGGACCGTAATATATGCCAAATCCACCTCGGCCTCGGGCGAAGCATTCAGCGCTTCGTAGTATGAGAGGACGCGAACCACTTCATCAAGGTAGTCGTCTATCTGATTCTGGTCATACCCATCGCGGAACTTTGTCGCAGGGAACTGAGCCGAAAAGATGTCTTCACTGGTCAGCAATTGCGGGGCGTCCTCGCTCATGTGCCGGTCCTTTCCATTCTTCGTCGTCAGCAGCGCGGCCGGCTGCTTTCAAGCAGAGTCGGGTTTTGCGCATACACACTTCAACAGACAATTTTACCTGGAGTTGCGGGAAAACGTTGTCGATTAGGGGGTTTGGGGACGAATTGAGCCATTTTATGCCGCGCCCAGAGAATCTCGCTAGGATATAAATGTTCTTGGCTGTGCCCGGGCGGGCCAGATTCGACACGAAAGGAAGATTATGCGCGTTCACATCGGTACAGACCATGCCGGCTTCGAATTGAAACAGCATTTGGTGACCTGGTTGCGGGATCGCGGCTATGAAGTCGTTGACCACGGACCTGCCGCCTATGACCCGAATGACGACTACCCGGGCTTTTGCATTGCCTGCGCTGAGGGCGTAATGGCAGATTCGGGCTCTTTGGGCATCGTGCTGGGCGGCTCGGGCAACGGCGAACAAATCGCCGCCAACAAGGTGCGCGGAATTCGCGCGGCACTGGTGTGGAACGAAGAAATCGCGAGCCTCGCCCGTCTGCACAACAATGCCAACGTGATTTCCATAGGCGCCCGCCAGCACTCCGTTGAGGAATGCGAACGTTTCGTGGAAGTGTTCCTGACCACGGACTTTTCCGGCGACGAACGCCATCAGCGCCGCATCGGCCAGCTCAGCGACTACGACAACCAGCGGTAGTTCGCGGCGTTAGTTCCGCGCTTTCCCGCGAGTCCGGCACTTTTCTAGGGCAGGTTTGTCGCTTACAGCGCTATCAGCCGTTCAGAGCCGTTCCCACAGCCCCAGCGGCGCCCAGATGGGGTGAAACGCCTCGTTGGAGGCTTCAGGGTCCAACAGCGCATAAAAACCAAAGTCCAGGTCGCCATCTCCGTCAACGATGGTCAGCTCTGCCAGCCACAGATTTTCCGAGATAACCTCGGGCGAAATGCCGACATCGGCCGGCAGGTCAGCCTCGGTGGGCTGGGTAATGACGTGGAAATTGCGCTGGTGGCGAGCCTCCCCGACTGTTTCCATAAAGTCGTGGGCATCCCAGTAGGCGCCGAGTTGTTTGTCCCAGCCGGATTCCGTAATCGGGGGGATTTTCGCCAGCGGCCGGGACACTCCGCCCTGGTCAGAGCGCAGTTTTGTTTCCATTGCACTGAGCCGCTCGAACTCATCGCCACCCAGCATATCGAGCCAGCTGAACAGCTCCCGGTGCAGTTCTGTGCCAAGTTTGGCGGGGTTGAGGCGGTAGTCAAAAGTTCCGTCCGGGCGCTCGCCGAAAGCCAGCTCGGTTTCGTCCGTCCCGCTAGCTGAGGTGGTGCCGTCCAGGTTTGCCGTCTTGCGAAGTTCCGGGTTTTCCAGGAATTTCCATTCATCCAACAGGGACGAGTCGACTCGGTCAATGGTGTCGTTGAGCCAATCCAGCACTTCGATAAACCGTTCGGTTTTCAACGGTTCGGGCACAATTTGGGTCAGTGCGCGCCACGCATCGGACAGGTAGCGCAGCAAAACTCCCTCGGAAAACTCAATCTTCAGGCTGGCTTCGAAAGCCTGGAACGTCTGGCCGGTTTCCACCATCTCGCGGATGATGGATTTCGGGGAAATGAAGTATCCGCGTGCCCACGGGTTCGCCTTGACGTAGGTCTCAAAAGCGGCCTCCAGCTCCTGGCTCAAAGGCTTAGGGTAAGTCGTCCGTTCCAAGGCATTTTGCCGTTCGTCATAGTCCGCCCCGCTCGCTTTCAGTTCCGCAAATACCCGGTCTTTCGCGGCGCGTTCCTGGGCGCGCAAGATAGCGTTGGGGTCGTCCAAAACGGACTCCACCACAGAAATAACATCGAGAGTGTCCCCGAACGCGCCCTCGGCAGCGGGCGTATCCGCGCTGGGAGAACCCGTGTGGTCCGTAAACGCCTGCAAATAATCCAGGGCGAATGGCGCCAAGTCTTGATTCAGGGCGAAAGTCTCGGGCAGGTCCGCCGTCAAAGTCCAGTGCCCGCCCTGCGGACGACCCTTATCGCCAGCGGAGCCGGAACCGGATTCGCCGCTGTCGCCGTGCGCGAGCTGACCCGCGGAAATGACCCCGGAATCCGCTAGGGATTCCAAGATGTGCTGCAGGGTGTCGGCGAAGGGATTGCGGTCTTTTGCCGGTCCGGTGGCGCGTAGCACGTTGTGGTTGTGGTACACCAAAGTGTTGAGGTTTTCGGCCTGGTCGCCGGGCTTTTGCAAGGTGTTTAAGACCATCGCGTGAGTGATCTTCCACCGCGGCACCATCGCTTCGGGAGCGCTTTGCGCCAGACGGTTGAACGTCCCTTCTGTCCAGGACGTGCGGCCTTCCGGGGCTTTCTTTTTCTTGATTTTCTCAAGCTGTTTCGCATTCCCGTCCGCTCGGGCGATGGCGATAGCGTTGTCGATTTCCCACTCCGGGGCTTGGGCCACCACGTATCCCACGGTGTCAAACCCGGCGCGACCCGCCCGTCCGGCAACCTGGTGGAACTCACGAGAATTCAGGTGACGTTCCTTGTTTCCATCAAACTTCACCAGGGAGGTCATGACGACGGTGCGGATGGGGACGTTAATGCCGACACCGAGGGTGTCGGTCCCGGAAATGACCCGGAGCAGGCCCGCTTGAGCGAGTTTTTCGACGAGCCTGCGGTAGCGGGGCAGCATTCCCGCGTGGTGAATCCCGATGCCCTTCAGCAGCAGCGGTTTCAGGGTTTTCCCAAAAGAAGAATGAAACTGTACGGTGTTTACCTGGTCTTTTAGCTGGGCGGCAGTGTCGGAATCCAGTCCCAGGCGCAAATCCAGGCTGGCGATTCGCTCGGCTTCTTCTACCGCGGCGCGTTGGCTGGGATGCACCACGTAGGCCGGCAGTCGGTCCTGATTGGCCAGTCCTTGCAGGATTTTCTCCAGCGGCTCAGCCGCGTAGGACATCTCCAGCGGCACGGGACGTTTCGCGGAATCGAGGACCGCGACTTCGCGCCCGGTGACTTCCTGCAGGTTCTTTTCAAACCACGAGGTATCCCCCAAAGTGGCGCTCATCAGCACAAACCGAGTTTTCGTCAGCGTCAGCAGGGGAGCCTGCCACGCCCAGCCACGCTCCGGGTCAGCATAGTAGTGAAACTCGTCCATCACCACGGTATCGACGTTGAGGTCATCTCCCCAGCGCAGCGCCTGATTCGCGAGGATTTCCGCCGTGGCGCAGATAATCGGTGCATCGGCGTTGACCGAACCATCGCCGGTGACCATACCCACGTTGGCGGCACCAAACAGGTCCACCAGGTCAAAGAACTTCTCGCTGACCAGCGCCTTCAACGGTGCGGTGTAATAGGAAACGCCGCCCCGGGCTAATGACCACAAAATCGCGGCCACCCCTATCAGGGACTTGCCCGAACCGGTGGGGGTGGGCGCGATGAGGTGTTTATCCTCCAGAATCAGGCGCTCGGCAGCCTCCTGCTGGTGCGGATAAAGCGGGCGACCGGTGGATTCGGCCCATTCCTGAAACGCCAGCAGGACTTCGACAGGGTCCGTGAGCGCGCCGCGATCCTCCAGGTCGTCCAGCAGTTGATTGAGGGCCTCCATCAGCGGCGCACCGGGTTGCTCAGTTGTCCCAAGCCCTCGATTTCGCAGGTCACAGTGCAGCCATCGGTGAGCGGGCCAACACCGGCAGGGGTGCCGGTGAGGATGACGTCGCCGGGCAGCAGGGTCATGGCTTGGGAAATGTACGTCACCAGTTCGCCTACCGGGTGCATCATATTGGCGGTCGTGTCGTCTTGGCGGACATCACCGTCCACTTCGCTGCGGATGCGGAGGTTTTGCACATCGAGGTCAGGGTTCACGGTAATCCACGGTCCGAGCGGGCAAGCGGTGTCGAAGCTTTTGGCGCGTGTCCACTGTTTGTCAGCTTTTTGGGCATCGCGAGCGGAGACATCATTGCCGATGGTGTAGCCAAACACGTAATCTTTCCAGTTTTCGGGATCAATGTCCTTCGCGACATGCTTGATGACCACGCCGAGTTCGACTTCATGATCGACATGGTTGGACCACTTCGGCAGGACAATCGGAGCGCCAGGGCCAATCACCGAGGTATTGGGTTTGATGAACAGAATCGGGGCATCAGGCACCGCCGAGCCGAATTCGCGGATATGTTCCAGGTAGTTTTTCCCCACGCACACGACTTTCGAGGCGGGAATGACCGGGGCGACCAGGCGCACGTCCTCCAGCTGCAGGATCTGGCCGGTCGGAGTGATTTTGTCAGGGCTGTACAGGGGGTTTTCAGCCAAGACAGTAATCCGATCGTTGTCGTCCTCCATCACACCAAAACCGTAGGTATCGTCGCCTTTATCAAAACGTATAACTCGCATGGGGTCAGTTTATCAACCGCGGAACAGCGCGTCCCATCCGGTGAGCGCGCGGGGTCTGGCGGCGTTCGGGGGCTCTCAGTCGCAGAGATACTTGGAAAGCTGCGCTTTCCGTGCCGCTTCCTGGACTTTGGCAGTGCAAGCGAGCTTGCGCTGCCAAAGTCTGCGTCGCGGTGGAGGAGCTGATTCGGTGGGGGCGCTTCGTCGCGGGGGCGCTCGCGAGAGGCGGAAGGGGGAGTACCCCCTCGCGTTTTGCGCGACGATTGTCGCAAAACGCTCACCCCCCAGCCTCTCGCTGAGTCGCCCCCCTGCTCCGGTCGCGCCGGACATTCCGGTTCGGCTTGCGTCGGGTGATAAAGGGGGAGATTTGGCGGGTAGCTGCCAATAATGGCAGCTACTCGGCTATGCTCCCCTTATAATCCACGCGCGCCCCGAATTCTGTGACCAAAGACCCCCGAAAAACCAGACTCAAGCCACCGATAGCCGGTCAAAATCACCCCGAACCATGGAATAAAACCTATTTAAACGGCTCGGTGTGCCATATATGGCACACCGAGCCAAATTAATAGGATTAACGCCTGAGCTGCCGCGGGGTTGTCTCAGCGTTTGGGATATTGACATCGCCAAACCTGGCGAGGAACCCCTGCAGCCTGTCTGTCTTGCACGAACGACCGATTTCACTGTGCTCAGAGCCAATCGGCAAGAACTAGAATCTCGCTTACCTGCAGTTTTAGAGAACCGGAGTCGATGATGGCCTGAATTCAGGCTCGAAATCGGTCGTTAGTGCAACTATTCCGGAAACCAAGGGGGTTTCACGCCTAAACATGGCAGAAATCCGGGTTATCGACACCGGTATTTGGCTCGGAATTGCGGCGCGGTCGCAGTGCTGAAAAAAGCGTTGAGGCGGGGATATATGATTGACTCTGTGATACATACCGAATTGCCTGAAGTCTCTGCAATCCCTGTGCCGCCCGCGGACGGACCGAAAACCCGCGTGCGGTTCTGTCCTTCCCCGACCGGCACCCCCCACGTAGGCATGGTGCGCACCTGCCTGTTCAACTGGGCTTATGCGCGTTCCCAAGGGGGAACTTTCGTGTTCCGCATTGAGGACACCGACTCAGCGCGCGACTCCGAAGAATCGTTTAACCAGATTCTGGAATCGCTGGACTGGCTGGGCTTGGATTGGGACGAAGGCATCAACGTGGGCGGTCCGCACGGACCCTATCGCCAATCAGAGCGTATGGATATCTATCGCGAAGTGGCTGGTCAGCTCCTGGAAGCCGGCTATGCTTACGAATCTTTCTCGACCCCCGAGGAAGTGGAGGCACGCCACCGGGAACGCGGCGAGGACCCGAAGCTGGGCTACGACGGCTTTGACCGTGACCTTACCGCCGCACAGCGCGAGGCCTATATTAAGGAAGGCCGTAAACCTGTGCTGCGTCTGCGAATGCCGGACGAGGACATCACTTTTACCGACCTGGTACGCGGCGACATTACCTTTAAGGCCGGTTCTGTACCCGACTACGTCATCGTGCGCGCCAACGGCGAGCCGCTTTACACCCTGGTGAACCCGGTGGACGATGCGCTGATGGAAATTACTCACGTCCTGCGCGGCGAGGACCTGCTGTCCTCCACCCCGCGCCAAATCGTACTCTACCGGGCGCTTTACGCCCTGGGGGTGGCGAAGTTCATGCCCTATTTCGGGCATCTGCCTTACGTGATGGGCGAAGGGAACAAGAAGCTCTCGAAGCGTGATCCGGAATCGAACCTGCTGCTACATAAACAGCACGGCATCATTCCCGAAGGCCTGGTCAACTACCTGGCGCTGCTGGGCTGGGCCTACGCCGCGGACAACGATATTTTCAGCCGCGAACAAATGGCTCAGGCTTTCGACATTCGCGCGGTAAACCCGAATCCGGCCCGGTTTGACCTTAAGAAATGCAACGCGATTAATGCCGAGCATATCCGCCTGCTGGACGCGTCCGATTTCACCCGTCGGACGGTGCCTTTCCTGGCGGCAGCCGGTTTGGTCGAGGCGAAGGAATATGATTCCCTGGACCAGACGCAACGCGCCGTACTGGATCAGGCGGCACCGTTGGCGCAAACCCGCGTCCAGCAACTGGATCAGCTCCCAGGACTGATTGGGTTCCTGTTCCGTGACGACGTGGAATACGACGAAAAGGCTGTCTCGAAGCTGAAAGGTGAGCCCGCCGCGATTCTTGAGGCGGCCGTCAAGGCGCTGGAAACCGCTGGTGACCAGGCGTTTGCCGACACGGAGGCGATTCACGAGGTCTTGAATGCGGCGCTTATTGACGGTTTGGGAGTCAAGCCGCGCGTAGCTTTTGCGCCGCTGTTCGTGGCCGTCACCGGGACGAACGTATCCATCCCGGTTTTCGATTCCATGCGTATCCTGGGGAAGGAAGAAACCCTGCGGAGAATAGAGAAATTTACCGAATTCTTAGGTTAACTTTCCCCGCAAGGGGAGTTTTTCTTGATAATTCTCTAAAAAGCCCTAATCTTCCTTGATATTTTAATATAATTAACTCCGATAGTTCAGACACTATCCGATTGACACAGATGTGAATAATCAGGAGTTACAAGTGAAAACGAAGAAGCTTTCTGTCGCTATGAAGACCCACATCATAGCGCTGCTCGCGGCAGTACTGTTGGGTCTGATGCTAATCTACATGATCATTTCGTTACAGGCGTACCGGGGGATATTCCAAACCGAAGTTGCCAGTTTCGATGAAGTAGAAATGGTGGAAGATGCCAGAATCAACTGGTCTAACCTCCGTTCCCAGGACATTATGCTGCTCACCCAGCTGCAATCTGGAAAGATTGGAAACCTGAGCAGCTCGGGCGATACGGTCAACGAGGTGAATGAGCTGCTGGGGAAAGTCAATGACGGTCTCAGTAACTTGGAAAAGGCCCCTCTGAGCAGTGAACAAAAAGCCTTGGCTGCGGATATGCGCGCCGCTTATGACAGCTATTCCGCCGCTTGGGGTGAGTTCACCCAGAACGCAGCGGGGAACAACGCTCAGGCTCTGGAGGCTTCAAACGTCTTTGGCCAGTTCGAGGAAGAAAACGGTTTCGTTTTTGCGGACAAGTCCCGCGCCTTGCTGGACACTTACGAAGTTGAACGCGAAGCTGCCGCACATGCCCGTGCGACTGCCGAAGGCACGACCATCATTATTTCAATCGTTATTCTCGTTATCGGGGCAGTGTTGGTTTTCCTGATTGTTCGCCTGCTGGTAGCGCCCATGATCAAGTCGGTCCGCTCCCTTTCTGCGGGGATGGACAAACTCACGGAAGGCGACTTTACCGCTGAGGTGCAGCGTCACAGCAGAGATGAGGTCGGCGATATGGGCGACCACTTCAACGATGCTATGGGTGGCTTACGTCAAAGCATCGCCGTAACCATCGGCGCGGCGGAGAATGTCGGCAAGATTACCGCGGGAATCGGGGAAGGCTCTCGCGAAGCAGTGGGCGCCACCCAGAAAGCTACCGACTACATCAACAGCGGGGCGGCGGCGGCCGAGCAAGTTTCTCGTTCTATTCAAACCGTCGCTGCTGGTGCAGAGGAAATGAGCGTCTCGATTAAAGAGATTTCTTCCAACGCTAACGCGGCCGCCGGAGTGGCCAAGGAAGCCTCGGAAGTCGCCCAGCAAACGAACGAAACCGTGGCTAAACTTGGCGAGTCTTCCCGCGAGGTCGGTGAAGTCATTGAGACGATTACGGCGGTAGCGGAACAGACGAACCTGCTGGCCCTGAACGCGACTATTGAAGCCGCACGAGCGGGAGATGCCGGACGAGGCTTTGCCGTGGTCGCTAGCGAGGTCAAGGACTTGGCAGCGGAGACGGGACGCGCTACTGAGGAAGTCGCCGTCAAGGTCGAACAGATTCAGACCGATACGGAGGCCGCAGTTGCTGCCATCGAAGAAATCTCCAACATCATCGCCTCCATCAACGATTACCAGACCACTATTGCGGCCGCGGTTGAGGAACAGACCGCCACGACCAACGAAATGAGCCGGTCGGTTTCGGAGGCTGCTGATGGTTCTACCACCATCGCGGAAAATGTGGCTGATATTGCTCGTAACACCACAAACTTGGCTGAGAGATTTGCTGATGTGGATCAAAAGATGGGCGTACTGGCTACAGAGTCGAACGACCTGGTTACCCGCCTCAATGAGTTCAAGTACTAGGGAGGACGATCGTGACTACGGATTTACAAAGTACAGTGAGCGCGAATACTGGAGAAAATACAATGAGTGATGCGGCGGCGAAGAAAGCTGGTAAAGCGCGGGTTAACGCCAAAGGCAAGAAGATGCGGCGGCTGCCCCTAGTAGTTCAGATAGGCGCCATCGGGGCTGCCGGTGTTATCGGTCTGCTGGTGATGTTGCTGCTATTCGTGGTGGGGGTGCGCATCTATGGCAACTCCACGGAGAGCTATGTAGCTGAACAGAGTCAGGTCGAGGCGGCTCAGGCGATGCACTATGACATGACGCGTCTAATCGCTTCGGAACGTGAATTGAAACGGGTAGGCACCTCCCAGACCATCAGCTCTGAAGCTCGTGAAGCCTCGATGAAGGTGGCTACCGAGAACGTTAAGCACTTCATGGAACTGACGGATCAGCGCTTGGAGGAAATGTCAAAGATTGACGATCAGACTATCGCGCCGCTGGTGGCTCAGGCTACAGATGTGATGAAGAAGTTTGAAGCTGAAGTCAACCAGATTACAGAACTGGTCAACCAGGGTAAGGGTGAAGAAGCCGCCGCTATTGACGTTCTGGACTTAGCTAATCAGCTCAGCGACCTGGTTCCGCAGATTGTCAACGCGTTGGAATCCAAGATGGACGCGGCAACTGAGCAGTCTGAAGCGGTGTCAACGATTGTCTTGATTGTCATGTGCGTCGTCTACGTGGTGGTGCTGCTTCTCGCTCTGCTCCTTGGTTTCTTTGTGCGTCGTGTGCTGCGCAAGACCGTGGCGAACACGGGTGATTCTATCGAGTCGCTGTCTAAGGGCGACATGACAGATGAAGCCGAGATGCTGATGAACGATGAGCTGGGCGACGTGGCGATGAAGCTCAACGAGAGTTTGGCAACCCTGCGTCAAGTCGTTGGTTCGGCTGCCACAACGGCACGAAAGGTTAATTCCGTGGCCAAGGAGGTCGGAGACGGCATCGATGAGGGTTATAAGGAAACTGAGGAAGTTGTAGCCCAGACTCAGGTTGTGGCTGGCGCGGCCGGCGATGTGACGCAGTCGATTCAGACCGTGGCTGCTGGTGCGGAAGAAATGGGCGCCTCGATTCGCGAAATTTCTTCCAACGCTAACGAAGCTGCCAGGGTGGCCGGGGAGGCTACCGAAGTAGCGAAACGAACCAGTGAAACTGTTTCTAAGCTGGGGGTTTCTTCGCGCGAAATTGGCGATGTGGTCAACACCATTACCGCGATTGCCGAACAAACCAACCTGCTGGCACTGAACGCCACCATTGAGGCGGCTCGTGCCGGGGATGCCGGTAAAGGCTTCGCGGTGGTGGCTGGTGAGGTCAAGGACCTGGCTCAGGAAACAGGTAAAGCAACCGATGACATCACTGCCAAGATTACGGCTATCCAAGCTGATACGGATGGCGCGGTGGCAGCAATCGAAAAGATTTCTGACATCATCAACCAAATCAACAACTACCAGACCACTATTGCGGCGGCCGTGGAGGAACAGACCGCTACGACCAACGAGATGAGCCGTTCGGTGGCAGAAGCGGCGACTGGTTCGGCTTCGATTGCGGAAACCATTTCTCAATATCAAGAGATTGCCCAGGAAGCCGGCAAGGGTGTGGAAACCCTCCAGCATGCCTCGGACGAATTGGTCGAGGCCTCACAAGCGATGTATGACAACATCTCGATGCTGGTTTACGAAAAGAAAGGCGACTCTGAGAACTTGCCAAATGCCTAACTATTAGGGTAACCTTGACACTCGGTGCGAAAATCTCGACAGAGGTTTTTGCGCCGAGTGTCATGGGGTATGGTGTAACGGCAGCACTAGTGATTCTGGTTCACTCAGTCTAGGTTCGAATCCTGGTACCCCAGCGCCCCTATCGTCTAGCGGCCTAGGACATCGCCCTCTCACGGCGGTAACACCGGTTCAAATCCGGTTGGGGGTACCACCTCTTGAAAGAGCTTTTCAAACTGCATATATGTTTGCCAAGCTGCGCGGTTCTCGCGCAGCTTTTTGGTTACATGCTTCCGCTTGGCTCTCCGAAGCTGCCTGTTCGGGAAAGAAACGTTCCACTATGCCGTCTAGGCGCGCTCGGATTTCGGCAAAATCTTGATTCAGATCCAAGGTGGCGACGCTAATGGTGTTACCGCTCATGTTCCAGGTGCTTTCAGCAGGAACTTGCTCGTCAGTCTTGGCGTACAGCAGCATTCCCGAAACCACAGATCCGGACGTCATCGTAGACGCCGTGGCCGTGTAGTTCTTAACGTAAGTGAAAATCTGGTATAAATTCGCGGAGCGAAAGTTATTTTTGTTGAAATACCTGGTCAAAATCTGGCTGTAATATTTGGCATCAATAATCAGGGTGTGTCCGTGAGTATCCGTCAAGGTGACATCCGAGCGCATCTGAGGCAGCGATGTGTCGTCTGCGCCTGGCTCGAGCGCCCAAGGGACTTGGCTGGCGTTTACCTGTAGGGACGGGTGTTCGCGTCGGAAGTATTCCAACAGGAATTTTTCGTATAGACGGCTCATTTCCTGGTCATCAAGGAACTTTGCGAGCCGGTATTCGCCGTGCTGTTCACGTGGCAGCATACCTTCCACAACGAGCCGACAGATAGACAGAAGCAGCCGGTAGGACCGGTTGCGGGAGGTCAGAATGAGGGTATTCCACCGAATATTCCGTAAATCTACGGGAGTGACGTTTGAGAAAAACAGCAGGGCGCGTTTCAGTTCCTGGCGCTGTTTTTCCTTCACATCCGCATGCCTCAACAGCAGCTGCATTGTTGCTGCCAAGACTTGATTGGCGAGGTTATCCGTGGACAACTTGGCGAAACTGCACGAGATTCGTTGTTTCTGACTGATGCGGTTGCGAAGTGTGGCGGAGATGTCAATGCGACCGCGAACGGTGGTGAGATTATCGTGGGTTTCCAGGTATTCCCGCGGCAGTCCCTGCTTGATTTGCCGTCCGATTCCCGCAGACAAAATGGCGGCAAACAAGGAATGAATGTTGTCGAACGTTTCTCTGTCAAGGTGGGCGTACTCTCCACGGTTCAGCTCACGATAGGCGTAGGACAGCATGTAAAAAATATTTTTTACCAGGATGGGTTCCTTGGTGCTCACGGGATGAGACCTTCCAAACGGGATTTCCATGATTCCAACTTTTCCGGCTCATCAAACCAGTACTCCTCGAGTAGGGGGATGATGTCATACCTTAATACAGCGCGCAGCCATTCGTCTTTTATCTTGTCTTTGCTGGTGCCACACAGGTAGCTGTGACCGATACAGAATCCTTTGCCCAAGGCCGGGTCGCCGGCAATGTCGTGGTTCAGTTCAGCAATGGTTCTGACCACAGTATTGAAGTTCTCGTTCTCTAAGGAGCTTTGATATTGCTGGAAGCCCTCTGAAGCGAAAGCTGGCTTCATCTCAAAGAAACTGAAGCGTCGCCGCAGCGCATAGTCAATCAGAGCGAGACTGCGGTCCGCGGTGTTCATCATCCCGATAACGTAAAGATTCCCCGGTACGCTAAATGGTTCGTCCGTGTAGGCCAAAGTCGCCGGCTTTCCCCGCTTGTCAGCCTCAAGCAACACCAACAGTTCACCGAATATCTGAGAGAGATTGCCGCGGTTAATTTCATCAATGATGAAGTAATATTCGTTGTTGCTATCGATCCGAGCTAGGTCGCAAAAACGCTTGAAAACCCCGTCTTTCAAGGCAAAACCAGAGCCATCAGGCTTGTATCCCATCACGAAGTCCTCGTAGGAATAGCTTTGGTGGAACTGTACCAGCTCAACGCGGCTCGAGTCTCGGGTCCCCATCATCGAATATGCCAGTCTCCGGGCGGCGTAGGTTTTGCCCACTCCGGGAGGCCCTTGCAGAATTATGTTCTTTTTCCATCCGAGAATGCCACGTAAATCTTCGTACTCCTGAGCACCAAGGTAGACTTCCGAGAGGAAATCATCCGTGGAATACGGTTGAAAATCGTTGGGTGTATCATCTGAGTCATCATCCCGTGTGACCACTGCCGTTTGAATTGGGGTTTCGTTCGCTTTCTCTTTCCGTCGTTGATTCTCAGCTTCGGAGCTCAAAAATGCCTCATGCGAAAGTTCATAGAATGTGCGCTGCCGGGATGAACCGGTTTTCAAAGATTCTGCAATACTGTCGCATATTTCCAGGTATTGGCTGCCGGTGGGCAGGGCGTTATGCTGTTCCTTTATTCTTGCCCTAATGGAATTCTCGAATGTGGATTGCTCGGTGAGATACCAGCGATTCCTGGAGTCTAGGCACATATAGTCGTGTGGCCGTATCCAGTACAGGGCCATAGTCAGATTCCATTTCACAGCAAACTGTTTGCTAACCCGGTCAAAATTTTCAATGAAAGTTTCGCGATTTGAGACTGACTTATCTCTCGCGTAATTCAGTGCGGCACAGTACATGAGCCAAAGATTGTCGATATCCGAAGGCTGGCGTCGCGAGTCATTTTCAAATCCATAGTAGGTCGCCATGGGCGGCATCAGAGTGGAAATTCCATCGAAGTCCTCTACCGGCTGGGCGGCAATGGAAAATTCCTGCGAAATAGATGCAATGATGGCTTGTCGACTTTGGTCGCTTACCTTTTTGTTGAACAACCCAAATACGGTAAACGGATCTATGTCCGAGGGAACTGGAACCGAGTCCAGGGTAGGTAAGTCCATCCCCAGATTGGCGAACACGGCCTGTAATTTACGGATTAGTGCCCCTCTGTCATCGCGGTAGGCCAGTAGCTGATTCGCAAACTTAGTGTAAAAGTCAATCCAAGTGAAATGCTTGTCTCCCATTTTTCATCCTCTCGCTGGAACTCTATCTAAAACATAGTTTAGAGATGACCCTGGAGGTGAAAATTTCAGAGTTATTTACGGACCCAGACCCGGCCGGGTTACTCCTCGTCGCGGCGCAGGAATTCGCTCAAGCGGTTGGCGGCGGCGACGACGGCGGTGCCGTGGGTGCGGCCGGGCTGGCGGCCCAAACGTTCGATAGGTCCCGAGACAGATACGGCGGCGACGACGCGTCCGGTCGCGCCGCGGACCGGGGCGGACACGGAGGCAACGCCGGGTTCACGTTCCCCAACCGATTGCGCCCAACCGCGCCGACGGACTTCTGAAAGCATAGTGGCGTTGAAGGCCGCCCCACGCAGCCCCCGGTGTAGACGTTCGGGTTCCTCCCATGCGAGCAGGATCTGGGCGGCGGATCCGGCTTGCATAGTCAGAGTCGCTCCCACCGGAATCGAGTCGCGCAAACCGATGGGTCGTTCGGCGGCGGCCACACAAATCCGCTGATCGCCTTGACGGCGATACAGTTGGCAAGACTCGTGAGTATGGTCGCGCAGGGCAGCCAGTACCGGCGCGGCGACACTCAAAAGTCTGTCGTCCCCGGCTGCTCCGGCCAGTTCCGCTAGGCGGGGCCCCAACGTGAAGCGACCTTGGGAGTCCCGGGTCAGGAAACGATGATGTTCCAAAGCCACCGCTAGGCGGTAAATGGTGGGCCGGGCCAAATGCGTGGTGTCCACCAGTTGAGCCAGGGTCGCGGGACCGGCCTCCAAGGTCGAGAGAATCAGTACCGCTTTGTCGAGTACCCCTACACCGGAATTTGCGCTAGACTTGTCCATACCTTGATATTGCCATCTCACAATGTGAAATGCAAGTTGGCTGGTAATACCGGGTAAACATTGATAACAACAGGAAAACCCGCGGAACTCCGCACCGTCCCCAACGGGCGAACGTTCCGGACTGCGCAATGAAAAGAGGCAAAAATGGGTGAGACGCTTGCACAAAAAGTATGGCGCGACCACGTGGTGAAAAAAGGGGAAAACGGAGCGCCGGATTTGCTCTATATTGACCTGCAGCTGTGCCACGAAGTGACCAGTCCGCAAGCCTTTGACGGGCTGCGTCAAGCCGGGCGGAAGGTGCGCCGCCCCGAACTGACGCTGGCTACAGAGGACCACAACACTCCCACACAAGACATTGACCGTCCCATCACCGACCCGACCTCTGCGCTGCAGATTGAAACCTTGCGAAAAAATGCTGCGGACTTCGGGCTCCGACTCCACTCCCTGGGCGACGCCGACCAGGGCATTGTCCACGTGGTCGGGCCGCAGCTGGGGCTGACCCAACCGGGAATGACCGTAGTCTGCGGGGACTCGCACACGTCGACCCACGGGGCTTTTGGGGCGCTCGCCTTGGGGATTGGCACTTCGGAGGTCGAGCACGTGCTGGCGACGCAGACGCTGCCGCTGGCTCCTTTCAAAACGATGGCGATCAATGTTTCCGGTCACTTGAAACCGGGTGTGACCTCGAAAGACTTGATCTTGGCAATCATCGCGAAAATCGGCACCAACGGCGGGCAAGGTTACGTCCTGGAATACCGCGGCTCCGCGATTGAGGATTTGTCGATGGAAGCGCGGATGACAATTTGCAATATGTCTATCGAGGCCGGGGCGCGTGCCGGCATGATTGCCCCGGACGACACGACTTTTGCGTACTTACAAGGCCGTCCGCACGCCCCTGAGGGAGCGGATTGGGACGCCGCCGTAGCGTACTGGCGAACCCTGCCGACCGACGCGGACGCCCAGTTTGACGCCGAGGTCGATATTGACGCCGATGCCCTCGAACCATTCGTGACCTGGGGCACCAACCCGGGCATGGGGGTGGCGTTGAGCGGGGAGGTGCCTGACCCCGCCGCGCTGAGTGATGAAACCGCACGCCTGACTGCCCAGAAAGCCCTGGCATACATGGATTTGCAGCCGGGCACAAAAATGCGTGACATCAAAGTGGACACGGTGTTTATCGGCTCGTGCACGAACGGGCGTCTGGAGGACTTGCGTGCCGCCGCCAAGGTCGTGAAGGGCCATCACAAGAGCCCGGACGTGCGTGTGCTGGTGGTGCCGGGGTCCGCGCGGGTGCGTCTGCAGGCGGAACGGGAAGGCCTCGATCAGATTTTCCGCGATTTTGGCGCCGAGTGGCGCAACGCCGGCTGTTCCATGTGCCTGGCGATGAACCCGGACAAACTCGCGCCCGGCGAGCGTTCAGCCTCGACGTCCAACCGCAACTTTGAGGGCCGCCAGGGCAAAGGCGGGCGCACCCACCTGGTGAGTCCGCTAGTCGCCGCCGCTACCGCGATTCGCGGCACCCTCAGCGGACCCAACGACCTATAGATTCAGCTTTAAGAAAAGGAAAAACAAATGGAAAAGTTTACGAAACACACCGGCGTGGGAGTTCCGCTGCAGGTCACGAACGTGGATACCGATCAGATTATCCCCGCAGTTTATTTGAAACGCGTGACAAAAACCGGGTTCGATGATGCGCTGTTTGCCGCCTGGCGCACGGATCCGAAGTTTGTGCTGAATCAGGAGGCTTACCGGTCGGGTACCGTTTTGGTGGCGGGCAAGGACTTTGGCACCGGGTCCAGCCGTGAGCACGCGGTGTGGGCGCTGCGCGATTACGGTTTCAAAGTCATTCTCTCGCCGAAATTTGCCGATATTTTCCGGGGTAACGCCGGGAAACAAGGCTTGGTGACCGGGGTTATCAGCCAGGCCGACTGCGACCGGCTCTGGGAGATCCTGCAAGCCAATCCGGGGGCGAAAGTTTGCGTGGATTTGGAGGCGCGTACCGCCAGCGTAGAGGATTTCACCTGCAGTTTTGCCATCGATGATTACACGCGCTGGCGGTTAATGGAAGGGTTGGACGATATTTCGCTGACCCTGCGCGACGAGGCGGCCATCGCAGCTTACGAAGCGCGGCGCCCGTCATTTAAACCTCAGACGCTGCCGGCTAAACACCTGCCGCCCGAGCCGGTTCAATCCGCTCGTCCCGTGAACTAGAGCCGGGAGTCTCGACCCTGCGCGGTGGGCGAGCGCCGCGGGGTAAAATAGGAGGAACCTATTGAGTTGACGGAAGGAAGCCGATGTCGGTTTTGCAGGTGAACGGCGGGCGACCGCTGCAGGGCGAGATAACCGTGCGGGGAGCCAAGAACCTGGTCCCCAAAGCCATGGTGGCGTCGTTGCTCTCCCCGGAAACATCCCAGCTGGCGTCCGTGCCGGACATACGCGATGTCGAAGTGGTCACGAAACTGTTGAACCTGCACGGGGTTGAGGTCGATTTCGACAAAACCGAGGGCGTGCTGACGATGAACCCCGTCAAGGTCGCGGCGGCTTCGGTGCAAGACGTCGACCGACACGCCGGCTCGTCGCGTATCCCCATCCTGCTGTGCGGGCCGCTGCTACACCGCCTGGGGGAGGCGATTATTCCGAATCTGGGCGGGTGCAATATCGGCGGGCGGCCCATCGATTTTCACCTCAATACTTTGCGGGCTTTCGGTGCGGAAGTCGACAAACTACCCAATGGCATCCACCTTTCCGCACCAAATGGCCTGGAGGGTACGAAAGTTGAGCTGCCTTATCCCAGCGTGGGAGCCACCGAACAAACCCTGCTGACCGCGGTGCGGGCGCGGGGCATCACCGAGCTGCGCGGGGCGGCGGTGGAACCCGAAATCATGGATTTGGTCGCTATCCTGCAAAAAATGGGCGCGATTATTTCCGTGGACACCGACCGGGTCATCCGCATCGAAGGTGTCGATGAGCTGCGCGGATTCACCCACACCGCCCTGCCGGATCGGATTGAGGCGGCTTCGTGGGCTTCCGCGGCGCTGGTCACCGGCGGGGACATCACGGTCAAGGGCGCTCGCCAGGCTGACATGATGACGTTCCTCAACACGTTCCGCAAGGTCGGCGGGGATTTCGACATCACCGAGGACTCGATTCGATTCCGGCGCGGCACCCAGGGTGATCTGAAGTCGATTGTGCTGGAAACCAATGTTCACCCCGGTTTTATGACCGACTGGCAGCAGCCGCTGGTGGTGGCGTTGACGCAGGCTCAAGGTTTGTCGATTGTGCACGAGACCGTGTACGAAAATCGTTTCGGTTTCACTGAGGCACTGCGCCGGATGGGTGCGCATATTCAGGTTTACCGCGAGTGTTTGGGCGGACTGCGGTGCCGTTTCGGGGCACGGAACTTTTACCATTCCGCGGTTATTTCCGGGCCGACCCCGCTGCACGGCACGGACATCGAGGTTCCGGATTTGCGTGGCGGTTTTTCGCACCTCATTGCGGCTTTGGCGGCGCAGGGAGTCTCGAATGTTTCCGGAGTGGACATCATCAACCGCGGCTACGAAAACTTCATGAACAAGCTAAAAGCTTTGGATGCACAGGTGGAGCTGCACTCATGACGAAATCTTCCAATCCTGACCGCACCAGGCTGGTCGCGCAGTTTTCCCGTCCCTTTCGGTTGAACCGGGCGGGCCGTCCCGCGATGGGATGGGTGTATTTCTGGGCTTCACTGCCGGTGCGTGCGGTGCTGATAGCGCTGATGAAGCGGCACTATGCCGGGGTGGAAAACCTGCCTGAAAGCGGCGGATTTATTGCCGTGTCCAATCACGTCACGGAAATCGACTCGGTGACGTTTTCGCACTTCCTGGTGGCTAATCACTATTCCCCGCGAATGCTCATGAAAGAAGAAATGATGCACTGGCCGGTGGTGGGCTTTTGCGCCCGGCACTCGCGGATGATTCCGGTGTTTCGGGAAACCACCCATGCGGCAGATTCCCTGATTGCCGCCAAAGCTGCCCTGAAAGTCGGAGAGTGCGTGGGAATGTTTCCGGAAGGAACCCTCACTCGTGACCCCGACTTGTGGCCGATGAAAGGCCACACCGGCGCGGCACGATTGGCGTTGGAAACCCAGGTTCCGGTGGTGCCCGTCGCCCAGTGGGGGGCACACAAGACCCTGGCGCCCTACGGAAAACTGCACTGGCCACCCCGTGGTCGAGTGTCGCTGGTGGCAGGTCCCCCCGTCGACTTGAGCGACCTCTACGGGAAACAGGACGATCACGAGGCCGTGACGGAGGCGACCCGGCGGATTATGGCTGACCTGACCGACCTTCTGCGGGGTCTGCGACCTGGTGAAGAACCCCCCGTGAAAGTGTGGGACATGAAAGTCGACGGCGACCGCTACGGACGTAAGAAAAAACGTCCCAAAGGCGGGAAAAAGTCGCGTTAGACCTGTTGGAATACCCGGAACAGAAAGGGGGCGAGCGTTGCGAAACTTCGACGATGATGCCGAAGACACCGGTATCTGGGACAAGAGAACCAAAAAAACCGTGATTGGCGCTTTCATTTTCTTTGCCGCCGGATTGTTCCTGGCGTGGGAATTTGGCAATATCAATGGCAATAATCCAGAGCAGCGTCCCGCCGACGCGGCCGCTCGTGAGGAAACCTATTGGAAACAGATTACTTTCCTGAACCCCGGTTTCCCCGCTGAACTGCGCAAAGAAGTCACCAAAATGGGATGGCGGGCGTGTGGAAAGCTGGAATCCGGCTGGGATCCCACTCGGGTGCTGGCATTCATTGCCGAAAGCGACAACGGCTCCGGGTCGGACAAGCTGCCGATGCCGGCCACCCAGGTGCAATTCTGGATTGGGGTGGAGCAATCCGCAGCGATGTCCCTGTGTCCCGAACAGGAATCGAAACTAGACGGTTGGCTGGAAAACTTTGCCCCCAAACCGGCTCCTACGCCTACGGTAACTGAGCCAGCCTAAAGGAATTCAAGAAAAACCCCCGAAAGGACTAAAGTTTTACCCATGAGTGAAGGCGAACAAAAGACCCGGGTAGCGGTTATTTTCGGTGGACGCAGCGGGGAACACTCGATTTCTTGCGCCACGGCAGCGGGTGTACTCGACCATATCGACCGCACGCGTTTTGAACCGATACCAATCGGAATCACCAAGGCCGGAGCGTGGGTGTTGATGCCTGATGAGTCCGATTCGCTGCGTCTCCAGGACGGGCAGGGTGCTGAGATTGAGGATAACGGGACTTTCGTGGCGTTAGTGCCGCAAAACCAGCATTTATTCTTTTGGGATTCCCGCACCCCCAGCGCTCCCATCAAGGACCTGGGCCGTGTTGACGTGGTGATGCCGCTGCTACACGGACCTTACGGAGAGGACGGGACGATTCAGGGTCTGTGTGAGATGGTTGGCGTGCCCTATACCGGTTGCGGGGTGGGCGCCTCCTCTAACGGAATGGACAAGGGGTGTGCGAAAGTTCTGTTGGAACACGGGGGGATTCCCGTGGGACGCTACCACGTCATCACGGACTTTGATTGGCGCCACCGCGCGGACGAAGTCCCGGCTCCGATTCTGTCGTGGGGGTTGCCGGTCTTTGTGAAGCCGGCGCGTGCCGGGTCTTCCTTAGGGGTCACAAGGGTGGATTCGTGGCAGGACTTTGAGGCTGCGGTCGTCGCCGCTCGCCGCCACGACCCGAAAGTTATCGTGGAAGCCGCGGTGCAGGGCGCTCGTGAAGTTGAGTGTGCTGTTTTGGAGGGGCGTGCCGGGGGAGCCCCCCGCACCACCCCGCCGGGGGAAGTCGTGATGGTTTCCACTCCTGGAATGTACGATTTCCAATCCAAGTATTTTGCCAACGAGGCTGTGCGATTGCAGATTCCAGCCCAGATTCCCGCCGGTGTCGCGACGCAGATTCAAAACTATGCCCGCCAGGCTTTCCAGCTTTTAGGCGGGGAGGGCCTGAGCCGAGTGGACTTTTTCTATGTGCCCGATACCGGGGAAATCATCCTCAACGAAGTCAACACCATGCCCGGAATGACGCCCTATTCCCTGTATCCGGGAATGTGGGAGAACGTGGGACTGTCCTACACCGACCTGGTCACTGAGCTGATTGAGCTGGCTTTGGCTCACCCGCAAGGGTTACGGTGAGGCGGACGTAGCTATCGTCCCGCCCGGAGCGGACCCCTCAGCCGAAACTACAGATAGAATGAATATGAATCGAAAGGACAACGATGTCAGATAATAAAGTCATTTTGGTGATGAGCTCCGAAACTCCGCAAGGATTGGCAGGTGACCAGGACTTATGTGATGCTTTGCGCGACCACGGAATCGAACCGGTCATGCGCAGCTGGGACGACCCCAGCGTGGATTGGTCAGAAGGTCGGTTCGCAGTGTTGCGTTCGACCCCGAACTATGCGCATCGCCGCGAGGAGTTTCTCAAGTGGGCGCATTCCGTACCAAAGTTGCTGAACACCCCCGAAATCTTGGAATGGAACACGGATAAGCACTACCTGCGCGAGCTACAAAAGTTGGGGATGCCCATCATTCCGACGACTTGGCTGGAACCCGAACGAAACCTCACTAAACATCAGGTTCACTCCCGTTTCCCCGCCTTCGGCGACTTCGTGGTGAAGCCGACCATCTCCAGCGGGGGGCGCGGCGTGGGACGCTACACTTCGACTTCCGCCAATTCGCGGCGCGAAGCTATCGAACACGCGATGGACCTGCTGTCTGCCGGTTCAGGCGTGATGATTCAGCGCTACTTAGAGGAAGTCGAGACACAAGGCGAGGTCTCGATTGTGTACTACAACGGGGTCATCTCCCATACGGTGCAAAAGGGCGCTATGCTGCACGCCGCCTGCGAGGGCCCGGAGCCGGAACAGATCGTCACCGCCCGTTATTCCAGCCAGGAAGAATGGGGGTGGGGCGAGCAGGTTCGCCGCTACATCCACGACTACATTAAATTGACTTCGGAACACGATACCCAGGTACTTTACGACCGGATTGACATGGTGGCTGACGGTAAAGGCTCGTACTACGTAATGGAAATATCGCTGGTAGAAGGCAACCTGTACCTGGATTCCGCCCGGGAGGCGGTGGAACACTTCGCGGACGCCATTATCCAGCGTTACTACTGGTAAGCCGGTTTTTCGCCAGCGGTTGAGGTTTACCGGACGTCGTCGTCGACCCAGTCAAAAGTCCGGGTCACGGCTTTCTTCCACAAGCGCAGGGTGCGGTCTCGTTCGCCAGGTTCCATGGTGGGGTTCCATCGGTGGTTTTCCTGCCAGTTGTTGGTCACGTCCGCGGTGCCGCTCCAAAAACCGACGGCGATTCCGGCGGCGTAGGCTGCGCCCAGAGCGGTCGTTTCGGCCACCATCGGCAGCACGACCGGCACACCCAAAATATCGGACTGGAACTGCATCAGCAGGTTATTTGCCGTCATGCCGCCGTCAACGCGCAACTCGCCGAGCTTCACGTGAGAATCGGACTCCATCGCGTCCAAGACTTCCCGGGTCTGGAAAGCGGTGGCTTCCAGGGCGGCGCGAGCCAAGTGTCCTTTCGTGTTGTAGCGGGTCATGCCGACAATTGTTCCGCGCGCGTCCCCTTTCCAGTAGGGTGCGAACAGTCCGGAAAACGCCGGCACGAAATAGACCCCGCCGTTGTCTTTCACCGAGGAAGCCAAGTCCTCCACGTCCTCGGAGGCCTCGATGATGTTCAGGTTGTCCCGCAGCCATTGAATCAGCGAGCCGGTTACCGCGATGGATCCTTCCAACGCGTAAACGGTAGGCTCGTTGCCAATCTTGTAACAAACCGTGGTAATCATGCCGTTTTCCGAAGGCATCGGGGTGGTACCGGTATTCATCAGCATGAAACATCCCGTGCCGTAAGTGTTCTTTGCCATCCCCGGCTCAAAACAGGCCTGGCCAAAGGTCGCGGCCTGCTGGTCACCCAAATCCCCAGCCACTGGCACTCCAGCCAGCAAACCGTCTTGGCGACATTGACCGTAAACTTCTGACGAGGAACGAATCTCGGGCAGCATATTGAGGGGAATCCCGGCCTCCTGACAGATGTCCTCGCGCCACTGCAAAGTGTGAAGATCCATCAGCATGGTGCGCGATGCATTCGTCACGTCGGTGACGTGCAGGCCGCCGTTGATGCCTCCGGTCATGTTCCAGATGACCCAGGTGTCCGGGTTACCGAACAGCAGTTCGCCTCGTTCGGCGCGTTCGCGCGCTCCCGGCACGTTTTCCAAAATCCACATAATCTTGGTGATGGAGGCATAGGTGGACAGGGTTTCGCCCACTAGCGGACGCCACCGGTCCGGCCCGCCGTTTGCCGCCAACCGGTCCACCAGGTCTTGGGAACGAGTATCCTGCCACACGATTGCGTTATAGACGGGCTGACCAGTAGTTTTGTCCCACACAATCGTGGTTTCGCGCTGGTTGGTGATGCCCAGGGCGGCGATGTCGTGGTGGTTGAGCTCCATCCCGGTCTGTTTCGTCGCGTTCCCCAAGGCGCGGCCTATGACTTCTCGCACGTTGAACCAGATTTCGGTCGCGTCGTGCTCGACCCATCCGGGAGAGGGAAAAATCTGTTCATGCTCCATCTGACCGACCGAAACTATGCGCCCGTAGTGGTCAAAAATAATGGCTCGAGATGAAGTCGTACCCTGGTCAATCGCCATCACATATTTTTTCTGAGACATCGTTGTCTTCCTTTCACATCGTTTCCTGTCGCCAGACTGAGCCGTATTAGCGGACTGCGCCGGGAGAGCCGCCCGCGCCCTGACCCGGCAGTCCCAGCGCACGAGCGAGAATCTCGATGGGGTGAACGACTTCGGCGCCGGTTCCTTTCCGAATCTGCCAGCGGCACGTTTCGGTGTCGCAGGCCGCCAAGTGGGGGTTCACGGTTTTAATCTTTGCAAACAGAGGCTTGCCGATGGCTTGCGCCACGGCGAATTTTTCTTTCTTTAGTCCGTAGGTCCCGGCGATACCGCAGCAGGGCTGGCCCGATTCCACCACGTGCACGCCGGGGATGGTTTCCAGCATCCGAATCGCCGGCTTGCCGATACCCTGGGATTTCACCTGGCAGGGCTGGTGATAGGTCAGGGTCAAGTTCAGTGGGTGCAAGTCGCTTTCCGGGAATTCGCCCTCGTCCATCAGATGTGCGATGAATTCGGAAGTCTCGAACAGGCGTGCGCCCACGTCTTGCAGAACAGCATCTTCCAGCCCCATGATTTCGCGAGCCTCGTGGCGCAACATTCCCGCGCAAGACCCGGAGGAAGAAATGATTGGCAGGTTCTCCCCGGCGCGCTGCAGTTGGTGTGCCAGCTGCAAGACATGGCGCGAAGCGTCGTTGAACAGCCCGTTTGATTGTGAAGCCAGCCCGCAGCAGCCTTGTTTCGGCACGATGACGCGATAACCCAGATGCTCCAGCACCTCGACCGTCGCGATGGACGTGGACACCTCAAAGTACGCTCCCGCGCAGCCGTGGAAGAACACAATCGGGCCGCGGTGCCACTTCGTTTCAGAAGGTAGGTACATGGTCGACTGGGGACGGCGCGGGACGTAGGGGCCGCCATAGACCTCCTTTTCGTGTCTCTTCCACCAGGTCAAAAAACTGGTGGATTGAGCCACTGGGGTGGGGGCGTCGGCGTGGACCCCGATAACGGCCTGCACAAGTTTGCGAATCGGCCGGTTCCCTAGTGCCGCGTTCGCGATGGGGGCCAGCGGGGTCAGCAGTTTACCTTCCAGCTCAGTTTGGGTAATCAGGCGGTCGCGCAACGGCATGTTGTCGGCCTTCATGACGGCCCGAGCTTGGGCGTTGAGTTCGGCAATCTTTACTCCGTGGGGGCATACGGTAGTACAGATGGAGCAGCCCGAACAGTAGTCTAGGGACTTATCGACTGACTGACCTTTGCGGAAACGCTCCGCTTGGGGACCTACGAATTTGGGCCCGGAAAAGTTTGGGGTGACCCGCATGACCGGGCATTGGGTCTCGCAGATGGTGCATTTCAGGCACTGATCCAGGGAAGTGCGCGCCAGGTTTGCTTTGGCGTAATCGAGTGCGGTGATTTCCGTCATGACCGGCTCCTCTCAAGAGACGCCAATGATTGCACGGCCGCCCAGGCGCTGCCTAAGGCGAGGCCTTCCCCGGAAAGCTCGCGCCACGGCGCGCAGGCTCCCAGCATTTCGCCCAGGCAAAACACATTGTCGTAAAGCCGGTGTCCAGACACGTCAACGGGACGCATCGTGGCATCGACCGACACGCCTGACATCAGCACGCGTTCGAGTTCCTGACGATTTTCTCGGTCAACCTGATGAATTGAATTGAGGTAGCCGGTGGCGTTGGGTGCGGGAGTGAACACGGGAAGATTAAAGACCTTTTCTTGGATATTTAAGTGTGAGTCGCGCTCGAAGTTGCCCGAGGTCATTCCGCCGGCTGCGTCTAAAACTGCGTCAACTTTCACTTCGTCCATGCCCCCGGCCCGCGCGACCCGCAGCGCGGTCACGGTGCCGTCCAGGCTGTAGGCGGACAAAACCGCGCAGTTGGTGTGGATGTCTACGCGGGCTTCGCGGCAGCTGTTAACTAATATGTCGTAGGCGCGTCGCCCCAAGATAGAAGGGGGAACAGTGGGAACTTCGGCAACTGGCGCGTGAACCAGGGATTGAAATTCACTAAAAGTTCGCGGGCTCAATCCCAGCAGCGCTGGAATGAGGATGGTTTCCCCGCTATGCACGGTTTTGTTCAGCAGAGTGGCGAATTTTTGGCGCAGTTTAGCGGCTCGCTGCGGATCCAGGTCAGCGACGTCAAAGTTCCTGGCGTAGTCCGTGGCGGTGACGTCGGCTTCGTTTCCGCGTCCGCTCAAATCCAGGGTCACTGCCCGCGCCGAAAGCGAGAACCGCTCAGAGCGATTGAGGTTGTCGGCGATGAGGGTCGCGGGAAAATCTTTAAATTGTTTGAGGCCCACTACCAGCAATTTCATCTGGTCACGCAGGGCTCCCGCGGCACAGGTTTGGGGCACCAGATGGGTGGGGCGAACGGATCCCAAGGCGGAAGCCAGGAATGTGTTCGTGTTCGTGGCATTGGGTACCCAAAAATCGGGCAAGGCGCGCCGATACCATTCCATTCCGGCGCGTAAGCGTTCGGTCCCAATGAAGCGGTACGGGTGGTTATCTGGCAGGTCGTCGACAGCTTGGTAAGGGTCGCCAACTACAGGGTCAGGACGGTTGGGGAGGTAGCCCAACAAATCGCCGGTGCCGGCGGAAAGTACCAGGCCGCCGAGGCCTTTGGTGTATACCGTAACTTGGTATCCTTTTTCGTGGGCCATGAGGGCAGCGCTTAAACCGGCTAATCCCGCACCGATTACGGCGATTTTCATCGGGCGCCTCCTGCTGGTTCGGCATGACCTGTGCCATGATTTAAAGCCAGGTCGCCAGTAGCGCGACTAGAAACCGGGCTGGGGCCGGGCAGATGTTCCAGGTCCAAAGTGCCTAAAATCCATCTCTGCAAGGCCATCTCACGAGCCAGGGCGCCGTAGAGAATGGGGGTGATTCCGCCCAAACGGTTGGACAAAAACAGGTTCAGCATGGTGGTGCTGACATCGGCGCGCATTGCGGCGGGGCAAGGGGTGCTGGTAGCGGTACCGGGGCCGGGAGCCGGGGTTTCGTGGGTTGTTGTGGAAACAGGCGGCGTCGGGAGATTCTGAGAGCGGAAATCGTGGATAATGCCCGCGGTGCGCGCCCCGCAAAAACTACCTTGACAAGGCCCCATGCCAATGCGGAGCTGGCGGCGCAAATCGTCGATGTTGGCACGGGGATTTTCCTGCAGAGCCTCCAAAATCATCCGCTGATTGACCAGTTCGCATTCACAGATGATGGGGTCATCGTGGCGGTCTGTCTCACGGGCCTGCAGCCGGTCGGACAAATGACTGAAACGGCGGGCGCGAGCGGAGGGGACGGGCTCTTGTGCGGTGGTGCAAACCCGATTGTCGCCCAGCTGGTGACACATAATGTTTACGACCTTTTCCGCCATCAGGCGATAAGTCGTGAGTTTGCCGCCCACGATGGTCAGGAAACCGTGAATGTTGTCGCGCTCCAGGTGGTCCAGAATGGCCATGCCGCGAGTCATATGCCGGGTGTCTGTGGCGCTGACACGCGTATCACGCAGCAGGGGACGGGCGCCAGCCCAGACGTGCAGGGGGCGGGCTTGGCGCAAATCGGGAACCAGCTGCTCGCCCTTGTCAAGCATTTGTTGGACTTCCTCCGGCTTGATGGTCAGGAAATCCGGTTTGACGGCAGGTTGGTCGGTGGTCCCGATGATACAGATGGGATGGGCCGGCACCAGGATGTCGCCGTCCCCGGACAGGGCGCAGCGGTTGATGACGTGGTGTACCAGGCGTTGATTAAAACCAATCATAATACCCCGACCAGGTATAATTTCTATATCGCTGGCACCTACCATTTCGGCAATCTGACCTGCCCACGGTCCGGCCGCGTTGATGACAAAGCGACAATCAACGTGAACGTCCGCGCCGGTCTTTTCATCCCGAGCTGACACAGAGCAGACCGCGCCGTCCTTGACGGTAATCGATTCAACCCGGTGGTAGGGCAGGATTTTTGCGCCGTATTCCTGGGCGGATTCTAGGGCCCCCCAGATGAGTTTCCATCCGTCAACCCCGCCGTCGTTGACTTGGAAAGCGCGTTTGATTTGTGGATTCAGCCGCGGTTCCGCCTTGAAAGCGGTACTGAGTGGGATTTCTTCGCAGGTCACACCAGCTTTGAGGGCGGCGGGGAGGAAACGGTCCGCATATTCCTCTGGGTCATTGGGGGTCAATACGAACAGGCCGCCGACATCCTCCAGTGCATCGGCGTTGATACGGCGCAAGATAGCGTTTTCGTCAGCGCATTGAGTGGCTGATTCGGTGTCAGAGATGACGTAACGCCCGCCCGAATGCAGCAGGCCATGGTAGCGAGCGGAAGTCCCTTGCCCAATATCGGCGCGTTCCAACAAAATGACATCGTAGCCGCGCATTGCCGCATCGCGAGCGACCCCGGCACCGGTAGCACCACCTCCGATAACGACGAGGTCAGCGTGCAGGCGGGTGGGGGAACTCATAGTAGAAGCCTAGCTGATGTCCAGTGAGATGGGGGCATTACGCGCTGGCGGTGCTGCCTGGGCGGGGAGTGCCTGGTGGAGTTAGTTGCACGAATGACCGATTTCAAAAGTTGCAGGCAGGAATTTTCCTGATTGCAAATTGTGTCTGTGCAGGTAGGGACATTTTAACGGTGGCAACAGGTGAAGTCTGGGAAGTCAAATCGGTCGTTTGTGCATTTACAGAGAATCGTGGCGGGTTATCTGCGCTGGGTGCGCCGAGCGATGGACAGAATTCCGGGCTGGAGATACAATGGAATACTTGCCACTGGCAGGGATAACTGAATAGCGGGGGTGATCGGTTTCGACGGTCGGTAGTGTCTTGAGAGAAGCGGGTCGAGGAGGTGTCCTCATCTCGTAAACGATGGATACGAAACAATAAGTGCTGAACGTAACAGTACTGAATCCTTCACCTTGGCTGCTTAATCCAAGGGAACTGATTCCGTCAGCCCGCAGTTGCTCTAGCTGCGGATCCTGGCGTCGTTTTTAGAGCCACTGGAATCGCCTGGGTTACTTAGGTTGATTCGAGATTTTAGGTAACTTTAGCCCGATGTAGCCCGGTCTGTGGGCAGCGTGGGGTCGAGAATCTAATACAGACTGCACCCGGAGAAGAAGCAAGTATTCCCGATCGGACAGGGGTTCAATTCCCCTCACCTCCACAACGTTCAAACCCGCAGGTCAAAGACCTGTGGGTTTAGCCGTTCAAGGTGAGCGGGGCGGTGAATTGAACCCTGTGGCGCGATGGCAGCGGCGGTAAGCCGCGTGAGCCATCGCGCAACAGTGCGGAGGCGATTAAGCGAAGGCAACGATTTGCCTTCGCCGCCGGAGCACCTCTAAGCGTGCTTGCGCGCTAAAAACAGCTAAATGTAAGAGTGAGGAAATTGAACCCCCGTTGTTGACGCTTGTTGGCAGCGGCGTGTGCGTCGCGTGTGCCGCCAAGTGGCAGTGCGGCGCTGGTTGCAGGGCGATTCAAGAACAAACCGTCGTATACTAAGGACATTAAATCCGCCCCCGCTAGCCCCAGAATCCTAGGCAGACTGGGGAACTAAAACTGAGAAACTCAGGCGCTAAGTGTCATTTCGTGCAAATTTGTGCTGAATCTAAGTGTCATTTCGTGTATATTTGAGCTGGGTCTAAGTGTCATTTCGTGTTCACTATGGGTAATTTAGGGAGGCGAGGCTCGGAAAATGGCGGTGGAACTGCGGCGAAAAATCTATGCTGAGCTGCTGGAATGGAAACGTCGCGACCGGGGCACCTCGGCGGCTTTCATAGACGGAGCGCGTCGGGTGGGGAAGAGCACTATCTGCGAACATTTCGCCCGACAGGAATACCGTTCGCACCTGCTGATTGATTTCGGGCACCTAAAGGACGGAGTAAGAGAGATTTTCGAGCACGATTCGGGTGATCTCGATGTGTTCTTTCTGAAACTCGCAGCGGCCTACAATACGACCTTGTATCGACGCGAGTCAGTGGTGATTTTTGACGAAGTCCAGCTCTATCCCCCCGCACGTCAACTCATTAAATATCTGGTGGCAGACGGCAGGTACGACTACATCGAGACTGGATCACTCACCACTTTAAAGAAACATTCTGGCGAGGGCGAAATCCTTATTCCCTCGGAGGAAGAACATCTGCCGATGTTTCCTCTCGACTTTGAGGAATACTTGTGGGCGAAAGGCGACGAAACCACGATTCCGATGTTGCGTGAGTTTTTCGAGCAACGGAAGCCATTGGGGCAGGCTTTGCACCGGAGGGTGATGAACGATTTTCGCACCTACATGCTGGTGGGAGGCATGCCTCAAGTGGTCTGTGAGTTCCTGGAAAGTGCCAATCTAGAGCAAGTCGACCGGATTAAACGCCGCATTATCAACCTATATCGCGAGGACGTCTCAAAGTTTGCCAAGGGGCACGAAGCACGCGTTTACGCGATTTTCGATCAAATCCCTTCGCAGCTGTCCAAACGTGAAAAGAAATTCAAACTGCGCGACATCGAGAAGACGGCACGTTTCCGCACTTACGAAGAAGCCTTCGTGTGGCTTGATGAAGCAATGGTGGTCAACACCTGCTTTAATGCCGCAGACCCCACCGGTGTGTTGACCATGAGTGCCGACCATTCGACGCTGAAATGCTACCTAGGCGACACGGGCCTGCTGACTACCCTAGCGTTTTGGGATCAGAGTTATCGTGACAACGACCTTTACCAGGCAATACTTCTGGACAAGATGAATGTTAACGAAGGAATGCTAGCGGAAAACGTGGTGGCGCAAATGCTACGCGCGGCAAACCACCAGTTGTTCTTCTATTCCCGGGCGGATTCGCAGAACCGCGCCAATACGATGGAGATTGACTTCCTGGTACCTCACGGCCGCAAAATCTGCCCCATCGAGGTCAAGTCGGGACGCTATCAACGGCACACCTCTCTCGATAAATTCCGAAGCAAATTCGGCACCAATCTGGGCCAGAGCTATATTCTCTACACTAAAGACTTGATGGAAAAGGACGGCATCCTCCACCTCCCCCTCTACATGGCGATGTTCCTGTAGCTTCGGACGTTCCTGCTTGTTGCAGGGCATAAGGGGGTTGGGGCGCGCCGCTCGGTTGCCCTGAGTTATCCTGGTACGGTGCCGCTGGGTGCTGTCAAAGAGTTGTTATCCGGGGGATGTGATGTACTCGGTGCCGCAGCCCGGGGAACCTATTGAATGAAAGAAAAATCGTATTACAATAATAATATGGAAGAAACAATCAAGGGTGTACCGGTTACGGAAGCGCAAATCGAGCAATGGGCCGCAGAAGCCGAGGCTGGTTTCGATGTCGCGGCCATGAAAAAACGCGGGCGGGGACGCCCCGGGCGCGGTGAAGCCCCGAGTCAGGTGGTTGCGGTTCGATTCACACCCGAAGAACTAGCGAAGCTTGATGCCCGCGCCGAAGCCAGGCATGTGACTCGTTCGGCTCTGATTCGCGAGGCAGCCTTGGCATGAGCCTCAATATTTGGAAAACTGCCCGCAAACACGCCAAAAAGCAGCGCGACGGCGAGGGCGGCTAGCGCTGGAGGCAACAATTGGAATTTTTCCACTTTATCGTCAAAGAGATTACGCTATCGCGAGAAAGTGCTTATAGTTCTTTTCCCTGGAAAAGTTCCTTGTGAGAGCCGATGCGGATGAACCTGATTATCTGGGCCTTTTGTCGCTGGTGATAGACCACAACTACATCAAATGCGCCTTCTTGTAGATGTAAACCCCAGTAGCCGGTGTAGGTTCCGCGTGCGTGCGTCAGTAGATGCGGGTCGTAAGTCGGCGGCACTTCTCCGAGTTCCTCGATTGCGTAAATCAGTTCGCGCATCTCATCTTTAATGCCTGGATAATGCCGTACAACCTGCTTAAAATCCTTTTGAAACTGGCTGTCAAAGATAATTTTCATGAGAGGCTGTCCAGGAAATGTGCCGCCTGGCGGGCGTCGTCAAAGACTGCCCCGGTTTCGGGTCTCTCGCCGTCAATCACCTTTTGAGCATCCTCGATGGCACGAGCGGTTTGCGCATTGGGAACGTAGGCGAGGGCAGGACGGATGGGAAGTGCCTGTTCACGCACCGCTTGCTTTAAGAACATATTGAGCGCCGTGGACATATCAAGCCCCAGGGCGTCAAAGAGTTCCTCGGCAGATTGCTTGGTCTGCGCATCGGTGCGGAAGTTAATCCGGGCTGCTGCGGGAGTTGCCATACCCATCACCCCTTGTCCGTAGGTGGTACATTGTATATCCATTGTACGCCTGATTGACATATCGGTAAATAGGTAGTGCACAAGGGCGGGGGGTGGGGCAAGGGTCTAGCTAGTGCTGCGGGACGCTTCATCGGTGAACGTGGCGTAGTTACCGCCGAGATCGTGATCCCGGTACTTTGCGTCAAGCGTATTTCCGCTCGCAAGGTGCGTAACGACTGAGTTGAGAAGTTCCAAATCCAGGCCGCGCTTTTTTGCCAGCTTCAAATCTTTTTTGAAGCGGTTGGACAGGACAACCCGTAGGCTCACGCGAGAACGTCCTCCATGGCTTCCTGGAAGTTCGCGTAGCTCTTGTATTGTTCCGGGTGCGCTTTCATTGCCTCATATTCCTGTAAGGCGGCCAAAGTTTCCGCATTGGGAATATCTCTCGTGATTCTAAAAGGTATCCCCTGGTCACGCACGGTTTGACGAAGGAAAATTGTCACGGCAGTGGTGAGATCCATACCCAAATCTTTCAGCAACTCTTGCGCTGACCGTTTGAGATCTGCATCCAAATTTATGTTCGTACTGACTTTGGTCATGATTAGCCCTCCTCCAGTACAATCGTAGAACTAACAGGTTAAAAGTCAATAGTTATGTGCGTAACGTGTGCCTAATACGCACCCTTTTGTGTCAAAATCTGCTAGCTCGAACTGACGATGGATTGAGCCAGGACTTTGCTCTCGGTGTTCTGTGTGGCTTCCGCTTCAGCGGGTGATGAGTGTGGCGATGCCGGATAGGACGGCCGCCATAAGCGCCACTCCCACCGTGCTGAGCAGCCACTTTTTGCACTTGTCGCGGGCGCTAATGTACGGCATCAAGTCCTCCGTGCCAGGGATGACCCACGCATCGGTACGCCCCACCCAGTATTCATCAATAAAGAAACGGTCGATGAGACTCATGATGAATAGGATTGCCGCTATTTGCCAGAATCCCGCCAGAAACCCGTGAGCTCCATTTATCGCATAAACGCAGACCAGCAGGTAAATGATGTAGCCGGGAACACAGGTTGCTTTGAAAATCGCGCGACCTCGCTTGATTCTCTCGGGCGTGGTCAGTCCCAACTTCACGCACCGTTCCTGCACTTCGGGAGGGTAAAGATACACCATATCCACCGGGCTTTTGCGGATGCCGACGACGCAGACCAGAACCAGTAGCGCGCCCAAAACGAGCCCTTCCAAGACGATTCGTAAGACCATCGTTGCCCCTCCGTTGAGCTATCCAATGCGGGTTTTAATTCTAATCATGCGCAAACCTGCTGCGGAGCAATTCTTTTAGCTAGCGTCCGGGGTAAGGGGATCTCTTTTTGTGTGAGGGGTTTGGTTTAGACTCATAAGTGATGTGTTGAGTGCGGAAAACCCCACCAAAGAACGACCGAGAGAAGCGCGATGGCGAGGACGGGTAGCGTAAGAGGCAACTATCCGAAATTTTCGGATAGTTCGCAAGAGAGACTCTCGCCAGGTCGCGCGGCAAATCCAGCACTACAACCCGGACGCGATTATCTCAGTGGGCTACCGCGTGAACTTCATTCGCGCCACCCAGTTCCACCAGGTGACGTCCGATTTTGCCCAATATGCCAGCTATCGGTCCGACTTCGACAAGTTCGCTGCAAAAGCCCTTGAGGCCAGCAGCCACCTCAAAGACGCGAAATAAAACACCGTAGAGGCCGCGGCCTACCGGATTTGTTCACTCCCTTCGCCCTCGCCCCAGGCTTTGTCGGTGGTCAGGATGGTGGCGTTGAGGCGTTTGCCGAGCGTGAGGCAGAGGCGGTCGCCTAAGGAGAGGCTCGCATCTGACCTGCCGCGCGGCCTTTTTCCGTTTACACGACCACCGGGCCTAACATACCCACCCGGCCTCGCGACCGACCTTGTGAACCCGCAAACCGACCTTGTGAACCCGCAAACCGACCTTGTGCGCCCCAGCGAACGACCTCAGTTCGCAACCCGATGGTGCGCCGGATAGCTGCCGGGAGCGAGCGGCAGGAAAGTGTAGCCGTTTTGCTTGCCCCAGTCGATGACCTGGGGCATCGCGTCGACAGTGGTGGGGCGGATGTCGTGGCAGAGGACCACCGACACCGATTTGCCCCTTACCCCGGCGGTAATCTTTTGAAAGACGGAAGCGCTGTTGGTGTGCCCCGAAGCGTCCCCACTATCTACGTTCCAATCAAAATAGGTGTAGCCCTTCACAGCCATGAGTTTGGTCAGGCGGGTCATGATTCCGGGCGAGTAGTTGCGGCTCACGGTGTTGGAGCTGCCTCCGGGGAACCGCATGATCTTGGTGTCCTGACCGGTCTGGTCACGAATAACCTGTGCCATACGGTCAAAGTCCGCCCAGTAGTCGTCATCGCTGGCGTAAATCTGGGAATACTTGTGGGTATAGGTGTGAATCCCGATCGAGTGCCCCTCTCGGTAGGCGCGTCCAATCATGTCCGTGTGTCCCATGGTGTTGGTCACAAAGAACGTCGCTTTCACCCCTTTGTCGGCCAAAATATTGAGCAAGCGCGCCGTCGCCGGTCCGGGCCCATCGTCGAAAGTTAGATAGATAACTTTGTCCAAGCCTGCCGCCGGGTCGGCGTTGGGGGCAACGGGCTGCATCACGGTGACCTGGCGGGTCGCTGTGCCCTGGTTTCCGCTGGAGTCCGAGACTTGGTAGCGCAGCGTGTATGACCCTGCCGCGTTCACGTTGACCTGGCCGTCGACCTGGACTTTTGCGGTCAAATCGCCGTCCGCATTATCTGTAGCGGAATAGGAGTCCTGCCAGGGTAGGCCGTAAGGGAGGGTAATCTGTTCTCCGCCGTCGACCGTGATGGCGGGCGGCTGAGAATCCCGCACCGTCACTTTGCGGGTCTTTTTCCCTTCAACGCCACGGTATTTTGCCGCATAAGTGATTTCGTAGGTACCTACTTTGGAAGTGTCGACTTTTCCGGTGGTGTGCAGTTTGAGGTCGTCGTGAGTAAAGGTGAACAGGGTACTGGTTCCATAAGCGGTGGCGCCCGGGTCTTTCCATTGTTCACCGTATTCAACAGTACTGGTGGAGTCGCCTTTCATAGTGATGACGACTTCCCACTTGTTGACCAGGTACATGGTGATTGCGCCGATTGAGGCGGCAACGAAAATCACAGCCAGGATACTGGCAATCCAAATCTTTGATTTCTTACTCACTAAAGCACCTCCCAACAGCAAAACTTTACCAAAGAACAATGCTCGGATAAACCCTTAATTCGGCTAAATCCTTGGTAAATTCGACACCTGGGCAACCGTCACGGCCCACGGGAAACAGCCTGGCAATACAGATTAGCTCGGCGCTAGGCAGTGATTAGGTCGCGGGTGTCCTTGGGTACAGTCACAGTTGCGTCTGTACCAACCGTGTAACGTGCTAAATAGCTGTTCAGGGTAGGTTGAATCCTGGCGAGATTCTCAACGAATTCGGAACGTACGTGAAACTCTCGAATCAATTTATCGACAGGGATAGATTCGTTAAAATCCAGTAATTCTAAGCCCACCACGACCCCCAAGCTATCGAGGTCAATCAACATCGACTCTGAGAGCTTTTCCGTTCGTGCTACTACACTATTGGACAGTCGCAAATATGCGGCGTTGATGGACAAATCAACATCTAGTGAAACTTCATTTTCCATTTCACGCCTCCTTAATAGACTGTAACAACAGTATAAGGTCCTGGCTCCTGCAAATCAGGGGTTAGGACAACGTTCAAGGTTCTTCCATCCGGAAGGGTTCCAGCGTAGCGGACGCGGTCTGGCTTGTCTGCGGGTACTGAAATATTGAAGTTGTTAAGCACGTGGCTAATATCTTCGGTATTGAAATGGCGCTGAATCATCCGTTGTTTAGCATGGTTTGGAATGATGAGTTGCAGATTCATTTGTGAGGCTCCAGCCGAGCATCGAACTTCAGCACGCGGGCTTCCTCGTTATCAATTAGGATGCGAACTTGGCATAGTCCCTCCGCTGTGACTGGCGCATCAAATTGCAGGGCAAACAGAAGTCCGAGTTTTCCGTCATAGCGCGCGGCGCCTTCTGTGGACAAATCGATGTCTATGCTGGCTCTAACCGGGATGGGGTCGCCTGGCATGAAAAGCTCGACTTTCATGGGGACGCTCTGTGCTTGCTCGTCAGCACGGATACGTCCAGCTAGAGAAAAATGTACAATCGAGCCCATGCGCTGAAAAGCCATGACGGTGAAACTTGCGTCTAACGCGGTGAGTGAGCCGTCGCGGATTGCCGCGTAGCTGGCAAGAAAAGCGTAATCAAGTTCAGGCTTTCGCATACTGAAATTATTGCACACACCTTATGCCTGTGCGTGGGGAGTACCTGAACCCGGACATTTGAGGAATAATCATTTGGCAAAAGCTAAATAAGGTCGCCCCCGAAAACCGCGTTTTGTGTTGGCTTCACACTGGTTCGTGGCGAGACCGCCCTCGTCGTTGATAATCGAAGGTTTGGTGGCATCATTGGCGCGTAGTTATGGGCTTACTAGCCTCATCTGTAGCCCTCTGCCGTGCCTGTTGAAGTTGCGCTCGCGGGAGGACAGCTAACGAGCAGATTCTACTTTGACGAATTGGACGACTGGTACGACATACCACGAAAGGGTCCAAACTTATCAAAGTCAGGAGCCCGCCGTCCTTGAACTTGGTCGCGCCTGGCGGCACACCTGCTCAGCTGTGATCGAATGCTGCGCTCAAAATCAAACCCCCGGTTACTACGATAAGCAATACATAAATCCCTATCACTATCAGCGCCCACAGCAGGGTGGCTTTGGCCCAGTTGGACTTGGCCGGCGAGGTTCCCGACCCGAAAGACCAGATGAGCAGCATGACTACGCCCACAATTGGCAGGGAAGCGAGGAAAATCGTCAGCATCCAAGCCCCCAGGCTGGTGTCGTTATTCAGTTGCGCCGGGGGTTGCGAGGCGTAATAGTTCGGCGCGCCCGCGAACTGCTGAGGTGCCAGACCGGGGGTCTGGTTTGAGAATTGGTTTGGATTCTGTGGGGGTTGCTGGGGCGGCGGGAACTGGGCGGGATTGTAAGGGTTAGACATGGCTTCTCCTGAAGTGTTCCGGTGATGTAAACACAGTATCACTTGAAGATGTTACTGATTCGGGAAACGCTGCGTTGCAGGTTGTCCGTGTTGAGGAACGCTGAAGCCTTGAGTTCGGTCGGTCATCGGTAATGATGCTGTTCCGGGACAGTAATTTACTTTTTAGAGAGATATGTGTGATTTATTTACGCAAAGTTGACAGTTGTAGTGGAAAACGCTTAACAGTCAATGGCTATTCTTCGGGTGTAATCAGCCATCTCTCAGTTTCTTTCAAGCAAATTCCAGGTGAGTGTGGTGGCCGACAAAGGAGAATGAACATGTTTAATCAGTCAAGAGCGCTAGGCTCACCCCGAAGGCTATTTCGGTTGGTGAGTATATTTTTCGTTTCATTACTGATCTTGGGGTTGACGGCAATCCAGCCTCCCAATCAGGCTCACGCCCAGGTGTATGTACAGTTTGTCAGCCCCAGCGATGATCCAATGAGTATAAATGACAGACTGTCGTCGCAGGACAACCTGTTTGTGTGGTACCGCGCAGATATGGGAACTGCTCCTCTTGCAGGCAATGGTGGTGGGGAAATTTGTATGGTGGATGCGACCGCGCAAGGTACAAATCCACCGTGCTTACCACGTTTCGAGGGTGATAGTAACTATATTAAAAAAATAGGTTACGGTGTGGCGAATCTGCAACACATTTTGATGGCTAAGGCACCAATCAAACCGGGAATTTACCAAATAAAAATGATGGTACAAGGAGCTCCGACTGGTTATTCGTCTCCGTTTACTGTCGATCCTTGTAGTTTGAGTGATAAAGAATGCCTAGCGGCAACGAAAATGAGCCAAGAAGCGGTGCAGCCGTATAAGGATTCGGCTAAGGAACAGTGGGGAAAGAGTTCTTGGGTTTGCAGTGGAACTAGCTTTATTCAATTCTGGGGCGGCAAAAAGGCAAAAGATTTAAAAAACATTCCCTCATTAGCTACTGATTTAGCATTTTGGGCTGTTAAAGAATTCACCGATTTAAAGCCTCAAGCACAAGCGATAGAAAAAGTTATTAAATACAAAAAGCTGGAGTATAAGCGTATTACCGGTAAAATAACTGAAGATGAGTATGTTACTAAATATGCAACTTCGAAGGTCAAGGATATAGCTAAAGGTGTAGGTATTCCTTCAGGGTACGTAGATACGATGGATAATTTTTTCGTCGGGGGACCGACAGGAGCTGCAGCGTTGCAGCTGCTGAGAGATGTCAGTTGTGGACAGAAAGCTATGTACTGGGGGATTGCTAACGATCCGCCCCAGTATAATTACACCGAAAAACCAGTTGTTGTTAAACATGGTTTCGAACAACTACTCAAGGGCTCCCCGATAGACAGCACTCTGATTCATCTCGCTGATGAGATTAACTATGCTCGTGCTGGCTTGGACGGTTTCGAGCGCTACCAAGGAGCCTTCGAGAAACATGATTGGAACACGGCTGTTCAGCAACTACGGTGGACTGCTGAATTTGTGAATAAACAGGCCGATGCCCGTCAGGCGGCTATAGACGAAGGAAACAAGGCTGTAGGTACAAAAAACGCTGACGTGAAATTCGCGGAACTTTACGGAGCAGAATCGACCAGGAAAATTAACCAATTGTTTGATTTGTTCTCTGAGGGTGAGTTATCCGATGGATGGAAGGCCGTGTTGGCTGAAAACGGCTACAGCACGCAAGATATCGCGGATATGCAAGTCGCGCTTTCTCACGCTGGGGACTTGGAGGTTCCGACTAAGTCCGTCAAAGAAATGATGGATGTATATGTGGCATCACCGGAGTCACAGTCCCTGGTGAGCGATTTGCGAACCTTTGCCGACAATTTGTTAGCGAACGCAGCCGGGTTGGAGGCTTTGGCAGCGGCGCAAGGTTCAATCCCTTCCGACCCTATCAATCCACGAGCCGTCGTGTATGCCCCACAAGCTGTGGTTGAAACTCCCGGAACCAACACGGCAGACGTTGACTTTGATATGCAAATCAAGGGCTCGCCTGAGCGCGTCACAAAGGTGCAAGCTTACGTGGATGAAAATCGGCTTTTCGACATGGATTTCGATGCTACCACTGGCCATGCGAAGGGCGTGTTGCAGTCGATTCCGCTGGGTAGCTACACCTTGTACTCGAAAGTCACCTACGATAACGGCTATGTAGCCGCAGTGAATTTGGGTTCACTTGCCGTAAAGCAGGGTGCGGCACCGACTCCGGATCCGAGTGTGGAGCCGACTCCGGATCCGAGTGTGGAGCCGACTCCGGATCCGAGTGTGGAGCCGACTCCGGATCCGAGTGTGGAGCCGACCCCCAACCCAACACCGAATCCTGTTGAATTGAAGGTTCGATACACCTGGTATCCATCCCAAGTTGAGAAAACTACTCAGAGTAAGCAGGACACCCGGGTAGATTTCCGTTTGGATCAGCTGCCCCAAGCGGTTCAGAGTGCACAAATTCGCCTGGACGAAAACGGAACGTGGATTGATGCCAACTATGACAGCCGTAGCTCCGACATCACTGGGACTCTGCCACAGGTTCCCCTGGGCAAACACAGTGTTTGGGTTCGCGTCACCTTCACGAACGGAGCAATTGGGGAAGCGAAGGTAAAAGACTTCACCATCGTGCCGAATGACGTGACCATCAAGGTTACCCCCATCGCCCCCGAAACTCGCCCGGACAAACAGTGGGTTAAAGACGCGTCCGTGTTCGATGTCTTCCCTGCGGAGGAATTCAGCTATCGCATCGAAATGGTGAACCCGAACGTGGATCCGGTTTCTTTCAACAAACTATCCATTCAATTGCCCACCGGATTTGAATGGACGGGGAAGCGGAAAGCGGGTGGACTGCTGGCCGGCAGCGACCTGGTAAAGGACGGTAATCGTCTGGTCTGGAACACGAACGAGGCCGTGAGCAACACGAAGGGTGTGGTGCTTGACGAAATCGTCATTCGGGCGGCGCAAAGCACGAAAAGCACTCGGGTGGCTCCCTCTTTGAGCGCTACCATACAGCCTCTAGCCAGCGGGGTGGCCCCCTCTGTGTATATCTACACAAATTCGGCCTACGTGCGGGTTTTGGAGCGCAGTGTCCCCACCGCACCAAAGGCTAGCCCCATCACGCAGTGCGGGAAAACGGGTTCGGTGGAGATTCCCAAGGTCAAAGGGACTGCCTACACCACGAACTCGTATTGGTCCCGCGAAGGCAAGTGGAGCGCGGAGGCAAAACCGCTCTCGGGCTACTTCTTTGAGCGGGGAACCACAACGCATTGGGAAGGCGACTTGGGTCAATTCCGTTACTGTCAGCCAAGCCTGAGCATCGTGTCTCCCACGGCGGGTCAGCAGTTCAAGAAAGGCGAATCTATTCCGCTTTCTGGTGTAGTGTCTGCTGGTGTAGTGTCTGCGGGAGGTAGCTCCCCGAAGATTAATATCGCCGTCCTGATTGACTACTCCGGGTCGATGGGTGGCCAGCGCGAGCAGGCAGTCACCAAGTCTCTGAGGAAGATAGAGCAGTATTTGCGCCAGATTCCCGGATCGAAGGAAAACATTCGCATGGCTATCGCGGATCAGACGCGGGGATTTTTCTATCGAAGTGATGGATCCGGAATCGACACGAGCGGCAAGGCTGACGTGTGGATGTACCCCGGTCAACCCGCCACTATGTCCGGCTACGATTCCTTGATTATGCAGGCGCGAGCAAAATCAGGATATGGGGGCGACTCCTATCCCGGCCAAGGTATCGAAGCGGCCTTGCAGCGAATGCAGAGCCTGCCTGGACAAAACTTTGTGTACGTCCTCACGGATGGAGAAGCCGATAAACCTCCGCGGGAAACCCTGCAACACATTGGGGATTCCGCAGTGGCAGTGCGCGGATTTGCGATGCAAACGAGTCAATGCGACCCGGGCAATGCGCTGTGGATGTACACCGATGCCTCGCGCGAGCGCTGCATTCGGGTGGATAACCCCGATGACCTGTCTAACGATATGTTGGGTTATCAAAACAACCACGTTACGAAGCTGACTGGGCAATATGAGGGCAAACAGTTTGACCTGAGCCTGGATAGTTTCGGAAACTTCAGCGTTCCGGCGGGTGTGGATTTGCGAGCTAATACCGAAGGTGTCATTCCGTTGACGGTGATGGTGCATATGGCGGACGGAACCACGGTTCCTCAAACGGTGAAGATTGAAGTGGTGGATGCCAACGGAAACCTTCCCACAAATAACCCACCAATCAATGTGAATCCTGCACCTCAACCGTCGGTTACCAAACCGCAGATTCCGGGGTGGAAGATTCCCAACGCTCCCCAGCCAGGTCAACCTCCAGTTGCTGGGGTAACTGAGGATTCGCAGGCGCTGAGAGCTGCAGGGGCTGATAGGGTTCAGACTGCACTAGCGGTACTGGGTAAAGGCAATTGGGGTGATACGGCCATTTTGGCAGTGTCCACAGACTTTGCCGATGCCACCACCGGGGCGACTCTGGCCGGGCCGTTGCACGCTCCCGTGGTTTTAACCGGCGGAAAGAGTTTGGAACCACAGGTCCGGGAAGCCCTGAGCAAGGCAGGCATGAAACGGGTCATCATTTTGGGTGGTACCGGTGCTATATCCGAAGCTGTTAGCCAAGAACTGACCCAGAGTGGCATGAAAGTTGAACGTATCGGTGGTCAAAACCGTTACGAGACAGCCGTGTTGATTGCGCAACGAGTAATACAAGAGGCACCCGCAAAAGCGGCGGAACCCAAACCTGTGTTTGTTGCGGACGGTACGAATTTCCCTGATGCGATAGCAATCGGAAACGTGGCGGCGCAAAAGGGAGGAGTGCTGGTGTTGAGCCAGCACGTGAAACTTGAAAAGTTCACTGGAGCCTACCTTGAAAAAGCCGGGTTGACTACATCCTCGAAGCTGGCTCAGGATGGTAAATCCGGTCAGCCTCCCCAGCTGTTTGGGGCGGGCGGCCCGGCTGTACAAGCCTTGATTGGGGCGGGTTACCAGGCTCAGGCAGTTTCCGGAAGGGATCGTTATGAAACCGCGGCCAAAGCGGCGGACTTACTGCCAGAATCTCATAAATCTGTGGTTATTAACGGCCAGCACTTCGCTGACACTTTAGCCGGTGGGGCTTTGGCTGCGAATCAGCAGGCTGTAGTCATCCTCACTCAAGCTAACGTTCTGCCCGAAGTTAGCCGAGAGGCTATCGCTAAGCGATCCCAGAATATCTGGGTGATAGGCGGAGCTGGAGCCGTGAGTGACCAAGTGCTGACGCAGGTATACACGCTGCTTGGTAAAACTAAATAATCTCTCTGTACAGCCGCAATGCGGGGTGGGAGGCTCTTGGCTCCCACCCCGTTTGGCTCGGTTGGGGAACTGAACGGAGGAAAACGTTTCCTCTTGACCGTGACGATACACCTAGCCGTGGGTTGCCAAACGTTACCGCGGATTATCTGATATGTAGCGGGAAACGGATTTTATCGAATTCAGGAAGGCTGTTTTTGTGAAGTAGTTGCCGATGTTGAGGAATCGTTTATTTGCTATGGCATCGTTTGCCAGCTTGGTGGTTGTAGGAGGGATTGCCCCTACCCCGGCCGCTCTCGCTGATAACCAGGCTACGCCGCCGTCAGGAGAACTCACGATTGATGCCTTGCTTTAGCACCAGGCTTTAATGTGAAACACCAAAAAGCAACAACTAAACTTAGGCTAGACTAAGTAGCGGCACAGTCGTTGTCTACGCAGAAAACACAGGACGGACGCTTATGAAGCATCATCAGGAAGGCCAGGAGTCCAGCGACCCCCACGAGCCGCACGGTTCGGGCGGCCATTCGCACACTCATACTCACTCTCACAAGGCCGGTCGTGGGCAGCTCCGGGCAGCGCTGGCCGTGACCTTCACGGTGTTGCTGGCAGAGGTCGTGGGGGCGGCTCTGACCGGTAGCTTGACCCTGCTGGTGGACTTGGGGCATATGCTCACCGATTGCGCGGGTCTGACTTTTGCGCTGGTGGCGGCCAGTTTGCAGCATCGTCCAGCGACTGATCGGCTCACGTGGGGGTGGCGGCGCGCGGAGGTAATTTCGGCAGCTTTGCAGTCCCTGTTGTTGATTACCATCGGCGTGTTTGCCTCTATTGAAGCCATTAAACGCCTGATACACCCCGCAACCATCGAGGCCCAGGCACTGCTGGTGGTGGGCATTATCGGCTTGGTCGGCAACCTCATTAGCCTGACCATCCTGTTGAGTTCCCGACAGAACAACTTGAACCTGCGTGCCGCGTTCCTGGAGGTTCTGAACGATTCCCTTGGTTCCGTAGCGGTTATCATCAGTGCGGTGGTGATGCGCCTGACCGGGTGGACCCAGATTGATTCCGTGGCGGCGCTGGTCATCGCCGCGCTCATCGTGCCTCGGGCCATCATGATTTTGCGCCCGGCAGGGGCAATTTTGCTGGAATCCACCCCACGGGATTTGGATTTGGACCAGGTTCGGGCGCACCTGTTGGAGCTGCCTCACGTTTTAGCCGTACATGACCTGCACGCCTCCGCGGTTTCCTCGGACCTGCCGGTGCTGAGCGCCCACGTGGTGCTGGCTGACGAATGTTTCCATGACGGGCACAGCCTAGAGATTTTGAGCGAGATAGAGAACTGCCTGCAAAACCATCACGGCATCTCGATTTTTCACACCACAATCCAGCTGGAACCGGCCTCACGCGCCCAGCTACACCGCGAAACCTGGCACTAAATCCCGCCCCACCGGGCTTAATAGGAAAAATGTGAACGCTATAATCCTAAATTTGTAGCGCTTATAATCCTAAATTTGTGGCGGCTATAATCGGTAAAATGTGGCGCTGGTAGTGGCAATTGGGTGCCCGTTGTGTTCGCCATGAACGGAGATATTCCGGAGCTAAAATCCCTAGAACGCGACCTTGCCGATGAGAGCGATGGCGCACAAAATGATGGCCAGCGGTACATAGACGAAGCGCCCTACCGAAAGCCAGAAAGTCCCGCGAGGCCGCGCGGCTCCCCGATTAATCGCCTCTAACAATTCGTCCTTTTTCATGACCCAGAACCAGGTGATAGCGCCCAAGCTCGCCCCGAGCGGAATGATGTAGATGGAGACCAAATCCATCCACGGACCCCAGGAGCTAATCGCTTCCATGCCCAAGCCCGCTCCGAGCGCCAGCACGCACAAGCCGACCAGCACGACTGTGCGGTTTAGGCGCGGGAACCGGTGCAGCAGCGATTCGCCCACGGCTTCAAACATATTTTGCAGTGAACTGACCCCGGCGAAAATCATGGCGACATACAGAATCACCGCGAACAGCTGACCCAGTGGAATATCTTGCATGATGGCGGGCAGGGTCACAAACAGCAGGCCTGGCCCGGCTCCGACGTCAGTGTTATAAGCGAAACATGCGGGAATAATAACCAGGGCGGCTACCACGGCCGCGAGAGTGTCAAAGAAACCGGTGCGCTGCGAAACTTTCACCACGTCCTCGTCATCGGGCAGGTAAGCGCCGTAGACAATCATGCCGCTGCCGGTAATCGAGAGGGAAAAGAACGCTTGACCCATCGCCCACACCCAGACAATAGGATTAATGAGGGCCTCCCAGCGCGGAGTCAGCATAAAGATGTAGCCTTCGATGACACCCGGCATCAGCGCTACGCGAATCGCCAAAATTACAAAGATGATAAAGAAAACCGGCATCATGATGCGGTTGGTCTTTTCGATACTTTTTGCCCCGAGGAACAGGGTAATCAGCGTCCCCACCACGACGATGATGTGGAACGGCACTACCGAGAAACCTGTTCCCGAGAAAGATTCAAACCATTTTTCGGTATCAGTTTTCATCAGTGTCCCGGTCAGGGAATCAAACAGGGCCTTGCAAACGTAGGCCACAATGACGGCGTACCCAATCGCGATACACAGCGAGCCTGCCAAGGGCAACCAGCCCAATACACTTCCGACCTTGGCTGCCCGGTCCCCACGGGTGGCCCAAGCGGACCGGTAAGTTCCCAACGTTCCGGTACGAGCACGCCTCCCGTTGGCAAACTCGGCTGGCAGACCCACGTAGGTGAACAGCAGGACGAAGAAAATATAGATAAGTAGGAAAGCGCCTCCGCCATTATTGCCGAGCTTATAGGGGAAGCCCCACACATTAGCCATACCCACGGCGGAACCTACGGAGGCCAGCACGAAACCCCAATGGGTAGCGAAACGGTGCGCGGTCTGTGCTCCGTGGTGGCTGGGCCCAGTAGCGGTGTTGTCGGTCACTACGGGCGGTTCGGAGGGGGAGGAAGGGGTCGTCACAAGGTTTCCTTAATCTAGCTCAGAATCCGGTGAGGCGTGTTCATGCCACAGTTTTCCCTTATCGTAGCCGAAAGGGTAGTGAAACTGGGAATTCTCTAGCTTATGGGAAAGGCTGGGGACGAGCGGGGGTGCTATAAAAGCCGCCGCAGTCACACGCGAACAAACTCCCTGTTCTGCGCCTCATGGGAGATTTTGATAGCCTGAAAAAGGCCGATTCCGGATCTGGAACGGCCATAAAGAAAGGATAAATTGATGGGACAGCTCATTGGAATGATTGTGACCGGCGCGGTGATTGGCGCTTTGGCGAGACTATTTAAACGCGGTGAGCAGCCTATCGGCATCCTGTGGACCATCATCCTCGGAGCGCTCGGCGCCGGTATCGGTGGCTGGGTGGTGCGGCAGTTTGGCTACACCAATGCCAACGGCGGCGTGCAGTGGATTCAGTGGATTGTGTCGATTATCGTCGCCATGATCCTCATCGGTATCTATATGGGTGCTACCGGGAAAAAGAAATAACGCCACACCCGTGCCGCCTAAAGGCCGGTAAAAGTCGCGGTGGGGAAAAGCTAGGATAGTTTCATGAGCGATTTCCCACTGACTTTTCCGGTAAAAATCTTGCTGCTCGGCGCGGGCGAGCTGGGCAAAGAACTGACGATTTCCCTGCAGCGACTGGGCTGCCAGGTTGTCGTTTGCGATTCATACGCGGGGGCGCCCGCCATGCAGGTTGCCACCGAATATCGCGTGTTGGACATGACTGATGCCGAGGCGCTCGCGGCTGTGATTGCGGCGGAGCGTCCTGACCTCATTGTTCCTGAAGTCGAGAAACTCGCCTCCAGCGCGTTGGTTGCGGCCGCGGGGGAGGGGACGCGAGTCGTACCTTCCTCACGAGTGGTGGAACTGACTTTTGACCGCCAAGGCATCCGCACCCTGGCCGCCACGACAGCAAACGTTCCGACCTCGCCTTTTGCTTTCGCCGACTCGTTGGCGGCACTGCAGGAGGGGGCCGCAAAGGTCGGGTTTCCCTGTTTCGTGAAGCCCACCATGTCCTCCTCGGGGCACGGCCAGTCTCGCGTAGAGCGTGCCGAGGACCTGCCCGCCGCTTGGGAAGAGGCCTGCTCCGGGGCTCGTGCCGATACCGGGCGGGTCATCGTGGAGGGCGAAATCGCTTTTGACTACGAAATCACCCTGTTGAGTGTGCGCCACCTGGATCCTGACGACCCGACTCAGGTTCGCACCAGTTTTTGCGCGCCAATCGGGCATCGGCAGTCCTCCGGGGATTACGTGGAATCCTGGCAGCCCCAAGCGATGAAACCTGAAATCCTCAAAAAGGCCCAGGTCACTGCCGAGAAAGTTCTCGATGCCTTGGCGGCAGACACCGCGCGGGCGGCCGCGGCGAGTGGGAAGTCCGCAAATGCGGACGCCGAAAATCCGATGCTGGGCATTTTTGGGGTCGAGATGTTCGTCAAAGGCGAGGACGTGTACTTCTCGGAACTCTCCCCGCGCCCCCACGACACCGGCATGGTCACCATGATTACCCAGCCGCAAAATGAGTTTGACCTGCACGCGAGGGCGATTTTGGGGCTGCCTGTGGACACGTCCATGTTCCCCTATGTCAGCGCCGGAGCTTCGGTGCCCCTGAAGTCTCCCGTTGAGTCCGACCAGCCGCGCTACACAGGCTTGGGCGCGGCCCTGCAGGTCAGCCCGGACGCGCAGCTGAGAATTTTTGGCAAACCGGTGGCTCACGAGGGCAGACGCATGGCCGTGGCTTTGGCGACCGGGGTCGACACCGACCAGGCGCGCGCGAAAGCCCACGAGGTCATCGGCAAGGTCACCATTCACTAGGGGTGAGCGCGGCTTTTCCGCTGGGTTTCGCGGGAGCGTTAGCGCGTTTCGGGGTCCGTGGCCAGATGCCTCGCGTGCTTTTTCCCGCTCTTAATCACCGCCTTGAGCTTCTGCGTGAATCCTTGATATGACGCGACTTTCGGGTCGCTAGGCTGTGAATTGCAGGGTCGCTAGGCTGTGAATTGCAGGGTCGCTAGGCCGTAAATTGTGGGGTCATGGTGAAGGTGTGTTGGTCAGATTCACGGTTTCCATGACGCTTGGGTAGCTGAGCTGACCGGTCAATGCACATTTTATTTCGTGCGCGAAAATAAACCCGCGCAGCGGCATAATCTGTTGAAATTCTGCGGAAATCAGTTTCTAAAGGAATGCACCGGGGCGGGAATTCGTCCGCCGCGAGCCGCGAAATCGGCGGAGGAAAATTGGGAAACCTCCATCACCGGCGCCCACCCCAGCAGTCCTCCAAAGTTGGCGCTGTCCCCCACGCCCTTGCCCGGAACCGGTATGACCCGTACCGCGGTAGTCTTGCCCGAAGCGGTGCCAATAGCGGCCTCATCAGCGATTAAACCGGTAATCGTAGCGGGGCTGGTGTCGCCGGGAATCGCAATCATGTCCAGGCCCACCGAACAAATCGCCGTCATGGCTTCGAGCTTTGCCATCGTGATGGAACCGCGCTGCACGCCGTGAATCATATTGATGTCCTCCGAAACGGGGATGAAAGACCCCGACAGCCCGCCCACCATCGAGCAAGCCATCAGCCCGCCCTTTTTCACGGCATCATTGAGCAGGAATAGGGCGGCGGTCGTACCCGGAGCGCCCACCGCGGAGACGCCCATTTCTTCCAGAATCGCCGCCACGGAATCGCCGACTTCCGCCGTGGGAGCCAGCGACAAATCCACGATTCCAAAAGGCACGGACAGGCGTTGCGCCACGGTTTGCCCCACCAGCTGACCCATCCGGGTTATCTTAAATGCCGATTTTTTGATGGCTTCGGCGCATTCTTCAAAAGGGCGCCCCCGCACCGTCTGCAAGGCGCGCTGCACCACTCCCGGCCCCGAAATCCCAACTGAAATGACCGTATCGGGCTGGCTGACCCCGTGAAAGGCCCCGGCCATGAACGGATTGTCGCCCACCGCATTGGCGAACACGACCAGCTTTGCCGCCCCAATCCCGTCAGCCGCGGCGGTCGCTTGTGCCGTATCCACGACCACCTGGCCCATGCGCCGCGCCGCCGACATATTGATACCCGTGCGGGTAGAACCGATATTGATTGACGAACACACGATATCCGTGCTGGCCAGAGCCTCGGGAATGGAATCAATCAAGGCCAGGTCGCTGTGCGTGGCCCCGGCCTCGACCAACGCGGAATATCCGCCGACGAAGTCGACCCCGACAGCTTTACCGGCACGATCCAACGCTTGGGCAAAGGGCAGCGGGTTTGAAGTGCGGCAAGCGGCCGCCACCAGGGAAATCGGCGTGACCGAAATCCGCTTGTTGATAATCGGCACCCCGAACTCCCGCGACACCTCGCCGGCGGTCGCCACCAGGCGCGATGCGGCCTTGACGATGCGATCCTCGATACGGGCGCAGGCGCGCTGCACGTCAGAATCGGCACAATCCAGCAGAGACAGCCCCATCGTGACGGTGCGCACGTCCAGTTTGTCCTCGGAAATCATCTGGATGGTTTCCATGATTTGTCGCTCGGTGTCTAAGCTCATTGTCTTGCTCCAATAGGGGATTCAGAAGGGTTCCCGGTCATCTTCCGGGGCGGATACGGGTTTGTGATGGGTTTCGCGGCTGATTAGAGGGTGTGCATGACGTTGAAAATAGCTTCAGATTGCACCCGGATTTCCAGGTTCTGGGATTGTTCCACCTCAGTCATGGCCTCCTGCAAGTTCGTCAGGGAGGTTGGGGCATCGTCCAGCTCCAGTTGCATAATCATTGTGAAGTACGAACCCATCAGGGTCTGAGAAACGTTGGTGATATTGGCGTTCTGGGTGGCGCAGGCATTCGCTACCGCCGCAATAATCCCGGTGTGGTCGATTCCGGTTACAGTCATGATTGCTTTCATGGCTCAATTATGCCCTCCCTGCGCCGCTCAGTTCGGTAAAAGTAAGCGGAGACAGTGGTGTTGTGCCGGATTCTCGCGAAATGCATTGGGGGTTTAGGTCAGGTGCAGAGTCTGTTCAACTGGTGCATAGTGTTGCATGACGGCTTGACGGTATGCGTGAACGTCACCGTTGATGGCAGCATTGAGCATAGCCCGGTGAGATGTTGCGGTGGTGATGAGGCTTTCCGTAGAAGGAGTACCCAATTGGGGAAGTGAGGCAACATTGACTTTCCAAAATGACCCCACTAGCTGGCGCATCACCTCATTGTCGAGCAGCGCTAAGATTCCATCGTGAAATGCGTAATCTTCATCTGAAAACAGTTTGCCTGCTTTGGCTCGCCGCTCCATCAACTCCACCAGAGTTTCCAGACCCGGTTGAGGGATGCCTTTGAGGGTGTCACAAACCTTTTGAGCCATGCCTAAATCAAGGTAACGGCGAACCTTCACGATTTCGCGCAATCCTTCCAGGTTATTTCGGCTCATCATAACGGTGCGGAATGCCAAGGTTTCCACCAGCGGCGACATGGACAGCGAACCGACGAAAGCGCCGATTCCGCGGCGAACTTCCACAATTTGTAATGCTTCTAAACGCCGTAAAGCCTCTCTGACCGAGGAGCGCGAGACATTGAGGATTGTGCATAGATCAGATTCGGAGGGCAGACAATCCCCAGGTGAGAGATTGTTTTGGGTGATGTAGTTCTTAATTTTCTCTGAGCTGTCCTCAACGGCAGTGCTTCGAGTTTTTCGGAGCTTCTTTGCTGGTGAACCTGTTTGTGAAAGCATGATGGAACTATAGCAGGTTATCAGACAAGCTACGAGGCGTATCAATATAACATCACATTTTAGAGAATTGTGAGCGACTGATCTGGGGCGAAAAAACGTTGTGATTTCAATAGAATTCAGTGTATTTTCAGAAAATCACTCAAAATGCTTGTCAGACAAGTTGTATCCTGTTACTCTTATAGGTAATCCAGTTCGTAAGGATTAACTACTACTCAATGAGGAGAGCAACGAAAATGACATCCCCCTTTAAGAAACGTCATCTGTCTGGCCTGGCGGCAATTGCAGCTGCTTGTGCCCTGACTCTGAGCGCTTGTGGCGGAGGCGATGCGCCGAAGGACAACGCTGGAGACAAACCGGGAGCCGGCCCCACCGGCACCCTCAACGTGTTCGCGGCTTATGACACGACTAACTGGCACCCTCTAAATACCTCCTCAGCTTTGGCTGTCGGGGCGAACCTACAGGTGGTAGAGGGTCTTTACGAGTTTGATTACTCTGATTTCACAGCTCATAAGGCTTTGGCAAAAGACGATGAGCCGACCAAGATCGACGATACGACTTACGAAGTCACGTTGCGTGACGGAGCCAAGTTCAGTGATGGAACTCCCGTTACCTCTGAGGATGTTGTAACTTCCTACAAGCGCATCGTGGACGGCGAAAAGGACTCTAGTGGAACCGATGTGACCAGCCCCTACGCGGCTTTCATCACTTTCATTGATTCTATCGAAGCCAAAGATGACACCACGGTGACGATTAAGCTCAATCAGCCGATGGAATTCCTCAAGACGCGTTTGGCTGACATCAAAGTCGTTCCCAAGGACTCCACCTTTGATGACATGACTTCCAAGCCGGTTGGTTCGGGCCCCTACAAGTACGATTCCATCACCGATACCACGGTGGACATGTCGGTCAATGAAAACTACAACGGACCGAACCCGGCCACGGTGGAAAAGATTCACTACGACTGCAACCGTGACTCTAACGCTCGGCAAACCGCGGCTTTGGACGGCACCACAGATGTCGTCGAAGCTGTTGACCCCTCTGGCATTTCCGATTTGGAAGCTGCTGGATGGAAGGTCGAAGGTGCGACCGGCTACGGTATCGGCATGATTGTGTTCAACACCACAAAGGCGCCGTTCAACTCCAACAAGACTCGTCAGGGCGTGCTGACCGCTATCGACAAGAAGACCCTGATTGATACCGCTTTGGTCGGAGCCGGTACGGAACCGGATTCTTTCTTGCCGGAATACAACCCGATGCACAAGAAAGCCGCGACGCAGTTTACTTTCGACGCGGATAAAGCCAAGTCCCTGCTTAAGGAAGGTGGCGCGGAAGGCGCGACTGTTAACGTGCTGACCACTACCGATACTTGGATTGCCGCTATGGGCCCCCAGATTAAACAGAACCTGGAAGCAGTGGGCTTGAAGGTACACCTCGACAGCAAGGCTTCCGGCGACGTGTGGAATAACAACGTCGCTCAAGGAGACTTTGACATCGTTATCGCTCCTGGCGATGCCTCGGTGTTCGGTGCCGACCCCGGCATTCTGACTGCGGGATGGTTCTACAGCCCGTTGTGGATGGACGAACGTTTCCGCTTGAGCGAGTCCGACCCGGCTGCCGCTAAGGCCCTGGTTGACGCGATGGATGCTGCCGGTAAAGCCACTGGCGATGATGCCAAGACCGAGTGGGGCAAGGTGCAGGACGCCATCGCTGAACAGGCGGCAATGTACCCGCTGGTGTTCCACACTCTGTACACCGGTTACAAGGAGGACAAGGTCAGCAACCTGACACCCATTGGGGTAACTGGCCTGCAGCTTATCGGCGTAACGGTTAAGTAACCCGCGCCGCACCAGAGTTTGTCGGGAGGGATGTTTTCCCTTTCGCGGGAACGCCCTCCCGACAAACCCGTGCCACTCATCTTTAGTTACGGGACAGACCGCATGGCGAGGCGCTTGGTCCACCCAGAAAAAACTTTTCCGATAACTCCTAAAAGGAGTGAAAACTTGTGAATAACCTGCTTCGACTCATCGGGCGGCGATTGATTGCCTTGCCAATTATGGCAATTGGGGTCACGCTGCTTGTATTCTTCCTGATGGAGCTGTCGCCTCTGGATCCTGCTTGGATGGCTTTGGGTGACAACGCTTCAGATCCTGGCCAAGTAAAGGCTTTCAATGTTTCCCACGGATACGTCATCGACGACGGAAGCCCTACTGGCAAACCTATTCCCGTGCTGGTGCGCTACTTTAACTACCTGGTCGCTCTGTGTCACGGTGACTTCGGTATTTACGGCGTGGGCACATCCCACCAGGTCACTGACCTGATTGCCCCGGCGCTGCCGGTGACTTTGCAGCTGACTTTCCTGGGCCTGTTTATCGCGGTGCTGATTTCTTTCCCGCTGGGCGTTTTGGCTGCTATCTATCGTGACCGTTGGCCTGACCAGGTCATTCGTGTTCTGTCGGTTATCTTTATCGGCACCCCCAGCTTCTGGCTGGCGACCATGCTGGTGCTGTGGATTCTCGGTTCTTTCAAAGGAATCCTGCCAGTTTCAGGGCCGGTCCCGGGATTCTTTGATGACTTTGGCGGGTGGTTGACCCGTATGTTACCCCCTGCAATAGCGCTGGCCACCCCGGTTATCGGTCAGATGACCAGGGTGGTGCGAACCTCGGTGGTCGAAGAACTCGATCGTGACTATGTGCGTACCGCGCTCGGCGCTGGAATCCCGAAACCCGTAGTCATCGGGCGCAACGTTTTGCGTAACGCTTTGATTACCCCGGTGACGGTCTTGGGCCTGCGGGTCGGCTATCTGATGGGCGGCGCGGTCGTTATCGAAATCATCTTTAACATGAGGGGTATGGGTCGCGTCCTCGTGGACGGCATCACCAAGAGTGAGGTTTCCATAGTCCAGGCTGCGGCCCTGGTGGTAGCTTTGGCGTTCATTGTGGTCAACATCATTGTGGACATGCTCTACCTGTTGATTAACCCCCGGATTAGGTCGGTGTAGTGCTATGACGAGTCAAACAAAGAAACTTGTTACCGCGGTCGAATCAGGGAAAAAGATTCGTTTCCGGCGGTGGAACAACATGTCGGTCAGTGCCCGGATTGCTGTCATTGTGCTGCTGATACTGGCGCTTATCTCGGCCTTGGCTCCGCTGTTGGCTCCCTACTCCGCCAGTTTCGTCGATACCGATGCGATGGCGGCGGCGGTGAAGGCGACGCGCAGCAAGGAATCAGCTCCCAGTATGACCCACCTGTTCGGCACCGATTCGGCGGGACGCGATGTATTGTCCCGGCTGCTGTTGGGCGGGAAATACTCCATGATTATCGGCTTGTCCGCGACCTTTATCGCCCTGGTCATCGGTTCCATTATCGGTTCGGTTGCGGCCGTGGTTCGCAAATGGATTTCGGAAGTCATCATGCGCATCATGGACATCATCATGGCTGTTCCCGGCATCGCTATGGCGGCGGTTATGGTTCTGGTCTTTAGCGGGATATTTCCTCCCGGCAATAGAGTCGGCTTGGTTACAGTCATCATTATCGCGATTGCTTTCGTTTATATTCCGCAGCTAGCTCGAATTGTGCGCGCTAACGTCATGTCCGCTTATGGTGAAGACTACGTGCGGGCTGTGATTGTTTCCGGTGCGAGGGCTCCCTGGATTTTGACAAAGCACGTGGTGCGCAACACAGCGGCTCCGGTCCTGGTTTTTGCCACGGTGCTGGTGGCAGACGCTATCATCCTGGAAGCCTCCCTGACCTTCATCGGCACCGGCCTGAAGTCTAGCTTGGTTCCCACCTGGGGTAACGTCTTGTCTGATGCCTCCACGAACGGCTCCATCAACCATGGCGCCTGGTGGACCGCGCTGTTCCCCGGCCTGCTCATCATGATTACCGTGCTGTGCTTGAACATTCTCTCAGAAGGCATCACGGACGCAATGGTGGCCGCCCCGGCTTCAGCTCCGGTAAAGGTGGAACAAAACACCGCCGACCGCGAAGCCGACGCCCTCCTGCTCGACCCGCGCCGCGCTTACCAAGAACAGGCTGAATCATTGCGTGCCCGCCTCGATGCGCTACGCGAAGTCGAACAACAGCGTCAAGACCGCATGCAGGACAACTTCACCGGTGAACCGCTGCTGGAAGTGAAAGATTTGTGTATCAAGTTCCCGCGTCACGGCGACGTGAACGTGGTCGACCACGTATCTTTCGCCGTACGGCCGGGAGAAACGATGGGTCTGGTCGGAGAATCCGGCTGTGGCAAGTCGATTACCGCCCTGACGATTATGGGCCTCATCGACCCGCGGGCAGAAATCTCCGGCGAAGCGTTCTACCAGGGCAAAGACCTGTTTAAGATGACACGGAAGGAACGTCACGCCCTGCTGGGTCACGAAATGGCCATGATTTACCAAGATGCCCTGTCCTCGTTGAACCCGGCGATGCTCATCCGGTCACAAATGAAGCAGCTGACCAAGCGCGGTGGCACCCGCAGCGCCGAGGAACTGTTGGAATTGGTGGGATTGGATCCGAAACGAACTTTGGATTCCTACCCGCACGAACTTTCCGGTGGGCAACGCCAGCGCGTACTCATTGCGATGGCTCTGACTCGTGACCCGCAGCTGGTTATCGCGGACGAGCCCACCACGGCACTGGACGTGACTGTGCAAAAGCAAGTCATTTCCCTGCTGAATGAACTGCGAGACAAACTGGGATTCGCCATGATTTTCGTGTCTCACGATTTGGCTTTGGTGGCCGAAGTCGCCCACAAGATTACCGTCATGTACGCCGGTCAGGTGGTGGAACAGGCTCCGACCGTCGAGCTGCTGGAGAATCCGACTCACGAGTACACGCGCGGCCTGTTGGGTGCGGTGCTCTCTATCGAATCCGGTTCAGGGCGTCTGCACCAGGTTCCGGGGACCGTTCCTTCCCCGCAGGACTTTACGGTGGGCGACCGGTTCGCGCCGCGTTCTTCGCACCCCGATTACGGCGCGGACATCCCGCTGGAGTTCGAGTTGGTCGGTCCCGAGCACGTCTATGCCGCCCTTCCCGATAAGGAAGGGGTCTATCAGCGTGTACCCCGGTATGTTCCGAACGGAAAGGAGGAACAATCATGAGTGAGGCTTTACCTGCTGTAACAGATGCTCAGAGCCTGATCTCTGACCCGGACACCCCCATCATCGAACTGAAAAACGTTGAAGTGACGTTCAAAGCTCGGACCGGTTCGCTCTTCCGCCCCAACCACGTCCACGCGGTGCAGGGAGTGGACATGAAGATTATGCCCGGCAAGGTGTTGGGTATTGTCGGCGAATCCGGTTGTGGTAAATCCACTACCGCCAACGTCATGTGCGGGCTGCAGGTGGCGACGAAGGGCCAGGTTTTCTTTATGGGCAAGGACGTTACCAAGCGCAGCGCCGCTCACCGGCGCCACATTGGTTCTGTCGTGTCCGTGGTGTTCCAAGATCCCGCAACCGCCTTGAATCCGCGAATGACAGTGCAGGATCAGTTAGCTGATCCGCTGCGTGTCCATAAGATCGGCACCGAAGAAACTCGGGACAAACGGGTGCGGGAATTACTGGGGCTGGTAGGTTTGCCGCTGTCAGCTCTCAACGCCCTGCCCGGTCAGCTTTCCGGGGGGCAGCGGCAGCGTGTGGCTATCGCCCGTGCCCTGTCCCTGCACCCGAAAGCCATCATCGCTGACGAGCCCACGTCTGCCCTTGATGTTTCCGTGCGTGCCCAGATTCTGAACTTGCTGTCTGACCTTAAGAAAGAACTGGGGTTAGCGATGGTGTTTATTTCGCACGACATTCAGACTGTGCGCTACATTTCGGATCGCATCGCCGTGATGAACGCGGGCAAGGTGGTCGAGGAAGGCGACGCAGATGCCCTTCTGAACCACCCATCGGACCCCTATACTCGCAAGCTCTTGGGGGCCGCGCCATCCCTGCTGCATCCGCAGTTGGATTAAGCACTGGCAGCCGGACCAAAACAGAGGAGAATGAGGTATGTCTAAAAAAATTAGCGGCATTGTCCCGCCCCTAACCATCCCGTTAAAGGGCGGCGAACTCGATGTGCCTTCGTTGGAACGGCACATTAACCGCCTGATTGCAGCCGGTATCGATGGCTTGTTTGTCCTGGGATCGTCGGGAGAAGTGGCGTTTTCCACTGATGAACGCCGTGGGCAAATCCTCTCTGAATCCAAGCGTATCGTGGCTGGTAGAGTCCCCATTATGGCGGGGGTTATCAGCACGGAGACGGAACGGGTCGTGGAGCACATTCGCCAAGCCGAAGACATCGGGGTCGATGCAGTGGTCGCTACCGCCCCGTTCTATGCCCTGCAAGGGGTGCGGGAGATTCGGCGGCACTTCGAAATCTTGCGAGAAAGCACGGACCTGCCCATTTGGGCATACGACATTCCCGCATGTGTCCACTGGAAGCTGCCCAATGACCTGGTGATGGACCTGGGTAAAGCCGGGGTTCTCAGCGGGGTAAAGGATTCTTCCGGCGATGATGTCGGCTTCCGTTTCCTATCTCGGTTGAACGCCGAGGCGGGACACCCGCTGCAACTGCTTACCGGTCACGAGGTCGTGGTGGACGGGGCGTATCTGTCCGGTGCGGACGGCTGCGTGCCTGGCTTGGGCAACGTCGATCCGGACGGCTACGTGCGCCAGTGGAAAGCCGCCCTCGCTAAGGACTGGGAGACTGTCCGCAAGGAACAGGACCGGCTGGCAGATTTGATGACGATTGTCCAGGTCAAAGACGTGCAGGGCTTCGGTGCCGGCATCGGTGCGTTTAAGACTGCCTTGCAGCTACTGGGGGTATTCGAGTCTAATGAGATGCCTCGTCCCGTGGCGGCTTTGAGCGGAGAAAACGTAGAGCACGTGCGCGGTGTCCTGCAAAAAGTCGGATTGCTGTAGGAACCCAGCTATGACCACGGATTACGTCATCGCTATCGACCTCGGCGGCACGAAAATCGCTGCCGCCTTGGCGGATCGGGATGGCCATCTGAGCCTACCTTGCCGGACGGACACGCCCGCTCACGAGGGCGGTGCGGCCGTGGTCGGAGCGATTAACGCCTTGGTGGGTGAGGTCCGCTCGCAGGCTCACAAGGACGGTATCGACCGGATTTTGGGTGTCGGGATTGGATCAGCCGGGGTAGTAGACCTGGCGGGGCAGCGGATTATTGCCTCCACCGATGCGATTCGGGGCTGGACCGGTACTGAGGTCGTATCGCTGGTGGAATCAGCGGTGGACCTGCCCGTGACTTTAGAAAACGATGTTAATGCTCATCTGCGTGGAGAAGCCTGGAAAGGCGCGGGAGCCGGGAAAAACTACGTTGCCATGATGGCGTTGGGGACCGGTATCGGCGGAGCCCTCATGATTAACGGGGAAATTCTGGTCGGTCCGCACGGAACCGCTGGCGATTTCGGACACCTGCCAACTTTGCTGCCTACCAAACGGGCCTGTACCTGTGGACGCGGCGTGCCGCATCTGGAAACCGTGGCTTCGGGACCGGGGTTATACGCCTGGTACTTGGAAAACGGTGGAGACCCGGCTGTCGGCGGAGCTCGTGAACTGGAAAAACGCGCTCTGTCAGGGGATGCGCTGGCTGCGCGCATCTATACGGAAGTGGCTGCGGAAACCGGGCGCGCTCTGGGATCTATCGTCAATACAGTTGACCCGGAAGTCATGATTGTCGGGGGAGGCCTGGCTAACAGTACGGACATCTGGTGGAAACCTCTACGGGCGGCTTACCAGGAACAGTTGGTGAACATTCTTCGTGAGGTGCCGCTGGTGAAAGCGACTTTGGGCAATGCGGCTGCCCTGGTAGGGGCCGCGAAAAAGATTTGGAACCGGGTGGACGGCTGAACTAACCCGGCGCGAGACTGCGCGCCAACTACGGAAGGGGAAATAAATGAATGCACAACGGCAAGCAGCGATTGACGCCATTAAGGGGCGGTTAATCGTCAGCTGTCAGGCATATCCGGGAGAGCCGATGCGGCGGTCTGACATCACCGCCGCGGTGGCACAGTCAGTTGTGGCGGGAGGAGCTGCCGCGGTCCGCGTCCAGGGGATAGCGGACATTGTGGCGTGCCGTCAGGCGGTGGAAGTTCCCCTGATTGGACTCATTAAATTTGGTCACGAGGGGGTTTACATCACGCCCTCGATTGCTCACGCACGTGCCTGTGCCTTGAGCGGCGCGGATGTCATCGCTATCGATGCCACTTTGCGTGAACGGGGGGAGGGCGAGACTTTCGCGGATGCGGTGAGCGCGATGCACGAGGAATTTCCCGGGGTGGCAATCATGGCTGATTGCGCGTCCGTTGAGGACGCGAAAGCAGCCGAACAGGCCGGAGCGGACCTCATCGGCACTACCCTTTCCGGCTATACTCCCGGATACCAATATGCCCGCGCCGCGACTGCGGGACCCGACTTCGATTTTATTGCGGCAGTCTGCCAGTCAGTCCACGCCCCAATCGTGGTGGAAGGCCGGATTCACAGCCCCCAAGACCTCGCCGAGGTTTACCAATACCCGATTCATGCGGCATGCGTAGGCACCGCCATCACTCACCCGTGGCGTCTCACTGAATGGTATGTAGACAAACTGCCGAAAGCCTAGCTGCGGGGGTTGCCTGTCTCCATTCACGAGGAAGGCTGCTGGTGCAGGAACATACGGCTCACAATACTTGCGGACAAACTGAGAGGAAACCGGAACAACATGACAATCTATCGCGCAGACACGTTATTTGATGGTAACCAGGTCCTAGGACCCGGGGCAGTGCGGGTGGAAAACGACCGTATCGCTGAGGTTTTCAGCGGGCCGGCAGCCGCACAAGTCCGGGCGGACGTGGATTTTGGGACGGCTATCCTCGCTCCTGGATTCGTGGACATTCACTCTCACGGCGGCGGGGGAGAGGCTTTCACTAATGGGGCTGAGGCAGCCCGTACCGTCATTGCCACCCACCGCCACGAGGGTACGACTTCCATCATGGCCAGCTTGGTCACGGACACGTTGGATCACTTGGAATCCCAGATTCGGGATTTGGCACCGCTCTATGACGCCGGCGAAATTTTGGGCGTCCACTTGGAGGGGCCGTGGATGGCAGAGGAATACAAGGGAGCCCATGACCCCAAGCTGCTGCGTGACCCGGCTTTGGACGAGGTCCAACGCTTGTGCCAGGCTGGTCCGGTGAAAATGGTGACCCTCGCTATTGAACGTCGCGGCGGGTTGGAGGCCGTTCGCTGGCTGGTGTCACGGGGAATCATTGCCGCTCCAGGACATATGAACGCCGACTACGACACGATGAAAGCTGCTCTGGCCAACGGGGCGCAGAACGTTACCCACCTGTTCAACGCGATGAAACCGATTCATCACCGCCAGCCGGGGCCGATTGTGGCCGCCTTGGAAACGCCGGGATTGCCGGTAGAAATCATCGCTGACGGCGTACATTCCCACCCCGCCACCGTGAAGTTCGTGTTTGATGCCAAGGGGCGGGACACAGTCTTGGTTACCGATGCGATGGCGGCCGCGGGCTCGCCGGACGGAGATTACCTGTTGGGGCCTCTGGAAGTCGAGGTTCGTGACGCGGTGGCACGTTTGAAATCTAACGGGTCCATTGCCGGCTCCACCCTAACCCTGTCCCGGGCCATACGTTTTGCAACTTATACCGCAGGAGTGGATATTTGGTTGGCGCTTCATGCCGCCACGGCTCGCCCCGCGGCCGTGTTGGGCGCAACAGACATTGGAGTGTTGGCGCCGGGGGCGTATGCGGACTTGGTAGTTGAGTCGAGTGCCCTACAGGTGCAACACGTGTTTCGCCGCGGTCAGCAGGTGCGGTGAAGTACGACTCGGAGCTTAGCCGGAAAATCGAACACAACGGAAGGTATTCATCATGGAAATCATTATTAAACCAACGGCACAAGAATTGGCGCTGGTCGCTGCTGAGGCCATCTGCGAGGTCTACGCGGACAATCCCGCTGCTGTGCTGGGGGTGGCGACGGGCTCCAGCCCGTTGCCGATTTATCAAGAACTTTCGCGCCGGGTTAAGGCAGGAAGTCTGTCTCTAAGCCGTGCCCAGGCTTTCCAGCTCGATGAGTACGTGGGGCTGCCTCAGGATCATCCCGAGGCGTACCACAACTTTATTCGTCGCGAGTTTGCCGATATCACGGATATAGACCCGAATGCGGTATATGGAGAAAACGGCCTGGCCGCCGACCTGTTAGCAGAGTGTCAGCGCTACGAACAGGCCATTGTTGATGCCGGCGGAATTGATATACAGATTTTAGGTATCGGAGCGGATGGACATATTGCGTTCAACGAACCTGGTACTTCCCTGCATTCCTTGACGCACCCCGCGGTGTTGACCGCCCAAACTCGCCGTGACAACGCCCGATTCTTTGACGGAGACATTGATAAGGTGCCTAGGCACGCGCTCACGCAAGGGGTCGGGACCATCTTGCGGGCGCGAAAAATCCTGCTCATTGCTACTGGCTCTAACAAGGCTGACGCGGTGCGTGACATGGTGGAGGGTCCGGTCTCTATGTCTTGCACCGGTTCGGCTTTGCAGCTGCACAACAATGTTAAGGTCCTGCTGGATGAAGCCGCCGCTGCGAAGCTCGAGCGCCTGGATTTCTATCGCGAGATTTATGCCAATCGTCCCCAAGGGGCATGGCTGGGGCTGTAACCCAAGCAACATGCCAATGACCCCTCGCCGTGGAGCTGTTCAGGAATTCCAATTAGACTAAAAAGCGTGGAATTTTCTGAACTATTGCAGGCTCGCTACAGTGTGCGGGCCTATCTGGACAAACCGGTCGAACCTGAGGTTTTACAAGCCGTCTTGGACGATGCGCGCCACTGTGCCTCCTGGTCTAATACGCGCGGATATGTGTTGGCAGTAGCCACGGGGGAACGCCTGGAACGAATCCGGGCGGACTATGCCAGCCGCGCCGAAACTGCCTCCGGGATGTTACGCGGACGTCCCGGTGCCTTCCTGCGGGCGCTACGGGAGGGCAAACTACCCAAAGCCGACTTTAAAACTTGGGGGAAATACCCTCCTGAACTGCGTAAACGTCAGGTTGCGAACGGGAAACGCTACTATGCCCACCTGGGGATTGGGCGCGGGGACGAATCCGGGCGAGCTCAGCAAGTGCGTCAAAATCTCGAATTGTTTCAGGCCCCGGTGGGGATTTTCGTGTTCGTTCACCGCGCGCTACTGCCTTTTTCTGCCCAAGATGCCGGGCTGATGCTGTCCACCCTCATGCTGGCGGCCGCGAGTCGAGGGCTGGGAACCGTTGCCATTGGAACGCTCGCGACCTGGCGGACTCCTGTAGAAGCGGAGTTCCGTATCCCCAAAGACTACGGACTCATCACTGGGTTGGCATTGGGCTACCCCGACCCGGATGCTCAGATAAACGAGTATCGGGCCGAACACCCGCCGCTTACCCTCGCTGAGCCGCGCGACGTATGATGAAGTCAAGCTGCCACACGATTCCACTATCAGTTGGCGCCATCGATTCGTTTGCCCCTTTTCAATTTTTTATGCCATTGTCCAGCGGCAGAAACATTTGCTTCCACATCCCTGCGGATAAAAGAGGTGCTGGCTGTGGTTTGCGCTGGGGACACAAAGCTGGCCGGATAAACGTGTGCCGCCTAGAGCCATCCGGCGAGGATGAGCATCCCGAGCAGGATAAGCACACTCGGAAAGAGCACCGCCTCGAATCGTTCCAGAACCTCCGCGAGCCCTAAACGTCCGGTAATGAACCACGCCAGAGCCAACAGCGCACCCGCCAGCACCAGAAACACCGCGCAGAACATAGCGACTTGCCACCAGGCCGACAAGGCAAAAACCGGCAGATAAACACCGATTTCGTCGCCTCCGTTCGCGATGGTGACCAGGGCGACCGCGCCAACACTGACGGGTTTGCCTTCCAGCTTTGATTCGGCTGACTTTGCGTCCCTGGAATCGTTTGACTCCCGGCGTTCCAAAATTTCCCCAATACCAGCTTTCACTCCCAGAATCAGCGGTATCAGACCCAACAGATGCAACTGAGCTTCGGGAATGACGAAACCGGAAATCAGATTCAGGATCGCGGTGGCTGCCAAAATAGCGCTAAAACCGAGGTATTGACCTGCGCAGATACGCAACGTTGTGCCGGGGCGCTGGTGACCGTGGACAAACCATAAGGTCAGCAGCATCAAGTGGTCGATGTTAGTGACCGCAAAGAGCACCAACGCTTGGGCGAGAGTGGAAAGAATCAGGGAAGCGTTCACGTGTCAATTATCACCGAAAGGTGTTCAACCGATAAAGTCAACATCACCCCGCAGTAACCTACCGGCGACCGGCCGCACCGAACTTGTGCATCGGCCGAGGACGCCGAACCGCTCAATCGAGCCTGAGAGAGACGCTAACGGTAGCGGAACTTCGAATTTTACTAATTTTTTTGCACCTTTCGCCCCAGAGCCCTAGACTGGAAAGCAATAAAAGCATGACGGAGGCGCAGCCGACATCATTAGCTTCCATCAGGGCAGGGAAAATCCTTTGGGAGGCCCGGAAGCGAAAGGGGAGGCTGCCGAGGACGCGAACCGTTCCCAAGGGAAGCGTCCGGGCGAGCGGATAATATCCGTTCGACTGTCGCTATTGCGGAGAGCTGTCATGACGCATACGCGCAAGGTATGGGGTCATGGAGCATGACCCCTTTTTTGGTGCCATGTTCGAGCTTTCGAAAGTTGTTTGCAACGATTGAAAGGACTAATGATGAACAAGATACTGAGTGGTGCGGCCCTACTAGCAGCGGCTTTTTCCCTCGCCGCGTGCGGGGCAGGACCCGCGGCTGATAACGCAGCTGGTGAAGGTGGGGCGATTCCTGGCCTGGAGGACGATGTCTTCACCGTCGGTATGGAAGCTGCCTACGCTCCCTACAACTGGGCGCAGCCTGATAAATCTAACGATGCGGTACCTATCAAAGATTCCGCCTTGTACGCTAATGGCTACGACGTGATGACTGCCAAACAGATTGCGGACGTCAACGGCTGGAAACTCGAAATTAAGCAGCTGGAGTGGGATTCCCTGATTCCGGCGGTGCAATCGGGCGAAATTGATGCCGCGATTGCGGGCCAGTCCATGACCAAGGAACGCGAGGAAACCGTGGACTTTGCCGGGCCCTACCTGTACGCCCGCATCATCGTGCTGACCAAGGCTGATTCCAAGTATGCCAACGCGAAAGGCTTGGCTGACCTGGCGGGAGGTCGGACCACCAGCCAAACCGGCACTGTTTGGTACGACACGTTGATTCCGCAGATTAAAGGTGCCAAACGGCAGTCGCCCGCCGAATCCGCTCCGGCGATGCTGGTGGCTTTGGAAACCGGCAAGGTCGATTACGTGGTCACCGATATGCCTACCGGTCAAGGGGCTATGGCTGCTTACCCGGATATGAAGATTTTGGACTTCCCCGACGATGGCGATGACTTCCAAGTTTCGGATGAGGACATTAACATCGGCGTGTCCGTTAAGAAAGGCAACACCGCACTGAAGGACGCCATCAACAAGGCCCTGTCCGGCAAGACCGCCGATGACTTCGATGCCATGATGGCCGATGCAGTAAAGATTCAGCCCCAAGAGGATTAATCCGCCAACTGAACTGGAACACGTCAGGAGAGAAAAATGCTGTGGACACTGTGGCAGGACATCATAACGCTGCTGAATAAGTATGGCGGCGTGTACTTGACAGGCATCGTCAATACGGTGCTCCTCGCCACTATCGCTACCTTGCTGGGCTGTGTGATTGGTTTTGCCTGCGGGATCTTGAACACAATTCCACATCCTCCAACCGATCCTCTGCCCAAGCGGGTGATTCTGGCGATTATCCGGGTCATCATTCGGATTTACGTGGAAGTTTTCCGTGGCACTCCGATGATTTTGCAGGCGGTGTTCATCTACTACGGTCTGCCCTACTTCACGAATAACGCGTTGCAGTTCCAGTCCATGTGGGGAGTATCGATTTTCGTCGTCTCCATCAACACCGGCGCCTACATCGCGGAATCCGTGCGCGGGGGCATCATCAGTGTGGATCCTGGCCAAACCGAGGGAGCCAGAGCAATCGGTATGACCCACTTCCAGACTATGCTCTATGTCATCTTGCCCCAGGCTTTGCGCAACCTGTTGCCGCAAATCGGTAACAACTTCATCATCAACATCAAAGACACTTCGGTCATGTTCATCATCGGGTTCTCGGAGTTTTTCTCAGTTCACAAGATGGTGTCGGGTGCCGTTTTCAAGTACTTCCCCTCCGCTACCATCGAGATGGTGGGGTATTTGACGTTGACTCTGCTGTCCTCTTTCCTGTTGCGGAAACTGGAAAAGAAGATTGACGGTGACGATGCCTACGAACTGCTACCCGGTGCCGGGGGCGAGGAACAGAGCGATTACGAACTCATGAACGAAGACCAACTTGTGATGGCCGCCGGAAACTACACCTTCCCTGACCCCGCCAAACGCCCGGCGCGAAAGGGAAAGCCCGCCAGCAAACCAGCGTCAGACAAACCGGCACGCCCCGAGGGAGGACAGAACTCATGAGTGAATCGAACACCGCGGTGAACACCAGCGACGAAATCATCACAGTCCGTCACCTCTCAAAGTCTTTCGGTACTCACGAGGTCCTGAAAGACATCGACTTTGCGGTGCGGCCGGGGGACGTGGCATCCATCATCGGGGCGTCCGGCTCCGGGAAATCAACCTTGCTGCGCTGCATCAATTTGTTGGAAACTCCCACCTCGGGCGAAATCCTCTATCACGGGACGAACATCCTGGACCATTCCATGAAAAAGGCGAAATATCGGTCAAAAGTGGGGATGGTGTTTCAATCATTCAACCTGTTCAACAATATGACCGTGCTAAAGAACTGCATGATTGGTCAGATGAAAGTCCTGGGTCGGTCTCGCGAGGAGTCTCGGGAAAAGGCCTTGGAGTATCTGGATAAAGTCGGGATGAGCCCCTTCCTGAACGCGAAACCGCGGCAGTTGTCCGGCGGGCAAAAGCAGCGGGTGGCCATTTCTCGTGCTCTGGCGATGGATCCGGAAGTCCTGTTGTTCGACGAACCGACCTCGGCGTTGGATCCGGAAATGGTCGGCGAAGTCATTGACGTCATTAAGAAGCTGGCTCAAGAAGGCATGACGATGCTGGTGGTGACTCACGAGATGGCTTTCGCCCGCACTGTCAGCAAGAATGTGGTGTTTATGGCGGATGGGGTTATCGCTGAGCAAGGTCCCCCCGAACAGCTGTTCCAGCACCCGCAGCGGGAACGGACCCGCGATTTCTTGGCACGTTATCTCTGAATTCACGTTGTGGCACGTCGCAGGTAATTTTCCGGAACAGAACTATTCCCCTATATACATTTATGGAGTATAATTTGCTTATGGAAGAACGTTTGATGGCGCTCCATGATTTGCGACCCGGCGCATTTTTGCGTCTGCGGCGCGGCGTGCTGGGGTTGACCCAGGCGGAACTGGCAGCGATGACTGGAGTTCCCCAGTCTCACATCAGTGCTTTTGAAAACCACAAGCGGCGCATCTCTGAAGCTGAGGAGACCTCCTTGGCAAAGGCATTGAGTGTACCGGCGCACACTTTGATGAGTATGAAGCGTCACGTGGTGCGCGGGATCTTTTCGCGGCACGGGTACGATGATATTTTCCTGTTTGGTCCGGTCTCGACCGGTCAGGACGACGCATTTACGCCGATAGATTTCCTGATCAGCACCACAACTCCCCTGGGGATGCTGGATTTGATTGACCTGCAAAATGAGCTTGAAAATGTCTTAAGCGTCACTGTCTACGTGTCGGTTGATGCAGGTTGGGGTAACGAAAAAGTCGATCGAATCCCGCGAGAAGTCACCTGTGACGGCCAATTGCCGGATAAACCTCTACTGGTAGATTTATACCGATCAGGGGATGTTTTTTCTCCGCGTGAGATTGACCAGTATCCGTTTTTCCAAAAATGGGGCTTTCCCAAGTCTTTCTTCCCTTACGATGTGTCCGCCGCCAGGTGGCGCGTGGAGGACATGGGGCGCGTCGTGGACGTGGGTATGAGCATCGCTTCCGGTGGGCAACAGGCATTTTTAGAGAAAACTCCGGCGGGAATCCAATCTCGCTTCGCGGCGTATCATGCCATTTCTGTGTTAGTTGAGTCGGCAGAGAAAATTCATTCTGAGGTTAAGGAAGCGAACCCACAGATTCCCTGGGCGGCTCTGCATGGATTGCGCCAGAGGCTGGTACAGGGCGCAGATCAGATTGGCCCAAACGTGTCTTGGTACTCTCTACATCAGGTTTTCCCTCAGTTGCGCGATGCTCTGAGTTCGATTACTTTCCCTGACAGCGGCACAGAGGCGACGGCGTAAGTGGAAGATAATGCCCGCGCGCGCGAGTTTTTACAGCGGCGCGCTGCCGAAGAACACGTCGCGCTGCCGCCCCTGCTGAGGACCCCGCGCACTTGGCGCTGGCCGCTGCGCAGCCCCCAGGGTGAACCTGCCGTTTATCCTGCTAACCCCCACCGCTATGCCCGAAAACTCGTTGGTTCTATGTTTGGTGTGCTCGCGCTCGGTTCCCTGGTGACGGGGCTAAACTACGTAGTTTCGGTCAGCGTACCCTGGGCGCTAGGAATGGTGCTGGACGCGGGGTTGGAACACGGTTTTACCAGGGAACTCTGGATTCGGTTGGCGGTTCTGGCCCTGGTTATCCTGGGTGTGGCGCTGACCCAAATGGCGGGACAGCTCACTGAGATTGCAGTCCAGATGAACGCGGTGGCAACTCCCGCGCGGGTGGCCGGTCAAAAGTTGGCTCTCGATGGGCGCGCTGTGAACCGGGAACTGGAATCCGGTGATGTGGTTACCTCGATGCTCACAGACGTGGACCGGATTGGCCAGGCGGCGCTGTGGATTCCCGAAATGGTGGGGGCTGTGCTCTCTACCGTGATGATTCTGGTCATCATGTTTCGCACTTCACCGCCTCTGGCCTGGACGGTGCTGATTGGGTTGCCCATCGTCACGCTGCTGATAGGACTGTTAGGCAAACCGCTGCAGCGCCGGCAAACCGAGAACCGGGAAGAACAGGGCAAGCTCACGGAAATCTCGGCTGACGCGGTGGCGGGGCTGCGGGTCCTGCGCGGTATCGGCGGTGAGGACGTGTTCGGGCTTCACTATCAGCAGCAATCGGCTCGCGTGCGTGACGCGGGGATTCGAGTGGCCCTGCCCGCGGCGCTGCTGGGCGTGCTGCGTTCAGTGATACCGATGCTGTTCACCGCCCTGGTGGTGGGCATCGGGGCGATACTGTATTTTCACGATGAACTGTCAGTCGGCAGTTTGGTCGCGTTCTTTGGATTTTCACAGTTCTTGCGAAACCCCATCGTGGTCGCCACCCGGTCACTGGAAGAATTCACCAGAGCTTGGGTCGGGGTTCGCAAACTCGCGCGTATTCAAGGCGTAACCTCCCTGGTGGACGAGGATTTAGCGACGGTTTCCGCGGACGTGCCGCGCCAAAATGCCTCATCGCCAGCACAGTGGCGGGAAACGGATTTTGCTCAGGCCCAGCTCACCGACACGGTCAGTGAGGTAACGGTGAAACCGGGCTTGATTACCGGCCTGGTCTGCGCCAATCCTGACGCCAGCGCCGCGATAGCCCGGCGCCTGGCACGCCAAGAGGACAGCGCGCAACCGACCCTTCTGATTGATGGAACTGACGCGAGGACGCTACTCCTCGGCCTAGTGCGCCGCGCCATCATCCTTTCAGACACCGACCCGCAGCTTTTTGCCGGAACCTTGCGAGACCAGGTGCGCGGGGCCAATTCGCCGGCGCCACGCGACCGAGGGGTGCGCGAACTGGTGTGGCGCGATGTCATCGAGAACGCGACCCGACAGGAGGACTCGCTCATTGTTCCCGAAGTTGATGAGCGCGATTCGCAATGGTTGGCCGCGCTGCACGTGGCGGATGCCGATGATGTGGTGGAATCCGTCAATGGCGGCCTGGACGGGGCGGTGGCGGAAAAAGGGCGCACTCTCTCTGGCGGTCAGCGCCAGCGTGTCGCCCTAGCTCGCGCGGTAGCCGCCAATCCGGCGGTGCTGGTCACTATTGAGCCGACTTCCGCGGTAGATTCGCACACGGAATCGCGGGTGGCCCAGCGTTTGGCGCAAGCGCGGCACGGGAAAACCACCGTCATCGTCTCGGCATCAGTGCTGGTGTTGGAACATTGTGATGAAGTCATTGTGCTCGACGATGGGGGCCGGGAAATCGTCCGCGGTTCGCACCGGGAGCTTCGAGAAAAAGCTCGGTCGGGGGACCCCGCGGCCACGCCGTACCTGACTATCATCAACCGCTCGGTGCAAAGCGGGGGTGAACCGTCATGAAACTGCCTTTGGCCAGCGGAAAACTGGTGATGCGAGGGGTCAAAAACCTGATTCACGACTATCGCGGGGCGATTGGGTCAGTGGTGGGGCTGCAGCTGGTGTCGTCCCTGGCGGGAGTGACCCTCCCGTGGCTGCTGGGACGTGTGATTGACCGTATTCAAGCCGGGGCGGCCAGCCGTGACTGGGTCGGTCAGCAGATGGTGATTGCCCTGGTAGTGGTCGCGGTGGCGGCGATATTTTCGTTTCTGGCGGAATATCGTGCCCGGGTGATGGGCGAGCGGATTTTTGCTCACCTGCGTGACGGCTTGGTCGACTCTGTCATTCACCTGCCTCTGTCGACCGTGGAAAGCGCGGGCACCGGGGACTTGGTGGGACGCACCACGCGAGACATTGAACGCCTGCAATTCATGATTCGCCAGGGAATCGCGGCGATTCTGATGATCACCACAACGTTGGTGGTGACGTTCGTGGCGGCGTTTCTGACCTCCCCGCTATTGGCATTCGTGCTGCTCATCGGACCGCTGGGGGTGTGGCCGCTGATGGCGTGGTATCTACCGCGGACCGTTCCCGCCTATCGGTCTTCAGCTCGGTCCTGGGCGGATTTGTCCGGTTCGGTTGCGGAAACTCTGGATCAGGCGGACACGGTTGACGCTCTGGGGCTGTCACGGAAACGGATTGCTCAGCTCGATGTCATCATTCGCGAAATCTGGCGTCAGGAACGCTACAGTGCCTGGATGCGTTCCTGGTTGTTCATGGGTATTGTGTGCGCCACGCTGTCTCCCTTGGTAGTTATTGTGTTGTTGGGAGCCTGGCTGGTGCCCAGCGGAGTCTTGACTATCGGGGCCGTTTCTACGATTGCGCTCTATGCCTATCAAGTGCGCGGGCCGGTGTGGGAAGCGACTTTCTGGGTAGATGTTTCCATGGAGGCTTACACTTCGCTGGCACGGATTTTTGGTGTCGCACAAGTCGAGCCGGACCGGGAAGCCAGTGCCCACGCGCCCGCCGGTACGCCCGCGATAGTGGCTCGGGACGTTTGCTACGCCTATCATTCGGGGCAAAATGTGCTGCACGAGGTGTCTCTGGAACTTCGCGGGGGCGAAACGTTGGCGATTGTCGGTCCTTCGGGGGCCGGTAAGTCAACTTTTGGGCGAATGCTGGCCGGTATTCACCCGCCCACCAGCGGGTCCGTGACGGTCGGGGGAGTGCGGCTGGTGGACTTGCCCGAAAGCGAACTGCACCAGCAAGTCGCTTTGGTCACGCAAGAACAGCACGTGTTCACCGGCACGATTGCCTCCAACCTGCGTCTGGCGCGGCCCGACGCGAGTGATGAGGAACTGTGGGCGGTGCTCGACGCGGTGGGAGTGGACTGGGTTCGCGGCTTGGGACGAACCGAGGCCCAGACCTCTACCGCACCATCCGGTCCGGAAGGGCAATCCCCGGCAGAAACGGAAAAAACCGGGCTGTATGCGGAAGTCGGCGGCGCTGGAAGGAAGTTGAACCCGGCGCAGGTCCAGCAGCTTGCCTTGGCGCGAATCGTACTGTTGAACCCCCACACGTTGGTGCTGGACGAAGCAACTTCCCTGATGGATCCCTCTGCGGCCCGGTCGCTGGAACAATCGTTGTCGCGAGTGCTGGCAGGACGTAGCGTCATCGCCATCGCCCACCGGCTCTATACCGCCCACGATGCTGACCGAGTGGCAGTCATGATGGACGGGAGAATCGTGGAATTGGGCACGCACGATGAACTCGTGGCGGCCGGGGGCGAATATGCTTCGCTGTGGGAGTCTTGGCAGCAAGACTAGAGGCCGAAACTATCCCAGAAAACGGGTTTCGAGGCGTTCCTCAATGACTTCGCCATTATCTTTGGTGACGACCCAAGCCGACTTTCCCGGCACTTCGCTGACCGCTTCGGCCAGCTCGGTGCCGCGGTAAACCAAACCCACGTTGTTATCGGTGCAATAGGTTTTACCCAAGACACCCTCGGTGACCAAGCGATGCACCGTGGGGCGACGGCGCTTCTCGACGTCGTAATGTACGCCGTTGTCGTAGGGAATCAGGCCCAGACCGTTGGTGACGGCGCGAAGTTCGGGCCCGAAAGAATCGGTGGTGCCGCCACGATGCCAACAGATAGAACCGGCTGAGACTCCGGCCAAGACAACGCCGGCTTCCCAAACGCGGCGGAAAAGCTGGTCTAGGCCGTGGACTCGCCACACTGCCAGCAGGTTTGCCACCGAACCTCCGTCAACCCACACGGCGTCTTGTTCCAGGAGGTAGCCTTCGATGTCCTCCACGTTGGGCATGACGAACAGTTGCAGCGGGTTTAGTTCCACCCCCGCCAGGCGGGCTGCTTCGTAACGCTGAGCTAGCCGGTAGTGCTGGTCGCCGGCCGCGGTATCCAGGTAGCCAAGTTTCGGTTTGGAACGGGTGGTGCCGGACAGTTCGAGGGAATATTTCACCAGGTGGTTGAACTCGGTAAAGATGCGTTCTCCGTTTTTATATCCGCCGGAGGTCGCCAAGATAGTTGGGGTTTTCGTCATAAGACCATCCTAGTCGGGTGAGCCGGGTGGTGAATCATCCGCGGGGGCGGCGTGCGGTGTTTGTCCGTCGCCGCGGCCCTGTCTGGCATAGGATTAAGCCGGAAAGCAGAGGTAACAGAGGTGCTGGAACGTGGAACTCCCCGTTTATGTTGCCAGGATTATCGAAAATAACTTATACCGAAAATTGGGATAGAAAATGAGTGATGACAGAAATTTGCATATAGCGGTCAACGTGGCCGGCACGGAGGTCGGCGGTGGCCTGGGGCGAGCCCGGACTATGGCGGTGGCAACCCTCAACGCCGCCGATGAAATTGTGGAGTGGCAGGAGTTCCCAGTCGGTTGGGACATCTTGCACGAGCAAGGGCCACACGGCAGTCTGCACGCTCAGATTGTGGGTTTTATGCGCGACCACAACATTGCGGCCGTGGTCAGCGGACATATGAGACCCCCGATGGTCAACACCATGATGAAACTCGGCGTTCTGCCGCTATCCGCGGCTGGCGAGGCGCGCAAGGCTGCCAAAGACGCCGCCAAACGGGTGCGCTCTGTTGATGACATTGCTACCCACGCCCCGGACGAAGACGGCCCCGGCGGGAATAAATGGATCCTTCCTGTGATTCCGTCTTAGTGTTCAGGGATTTTGACAATTTCGATGATGAGGAAACAGGCAAGTGGAAACCGACAATAAAACAGACGTAGTGGACCTTATTCTAGAGCTACAGGCTATCGGCCAGTCCGGAGAGTTCTACGGTCATGACGACTATGACCGGGATCGGGCAACCCGTACGCGTGAACTGGCAGCGGAACTCTTGGCGCGCCTGACGGGCAGTAATCCCGAACAGGCGCGGGACGTGTTGCTGGAGGACTACGGATACCGCACCCCGAAAGTTGATTCGCGTGCCGTTATTTTCGGTGACGGCTCGGGACGTCCGGGTGCGGACGGAGACAAGATTCTGCTGGTGCATGAAGGCTTAGACGGACGCTGGTCCCTGCCGGGAGGCTGGATTGACGAGGGGCTAAGTGTGCGGGAAAACACCATCAAAGAGGCTTACGAGGAATCCGGGATGCAGGTGAAAACCGACAGATTGCTGGCGGTAATCGATAAGCGCAAACATAATCCCAGCAAAGGTATATTTCATGTTTACACCTTCTTTGTGGAATGCACCTTGCTGGGCGGGGACTTTACAGAGAACCTCGAAACCACCGAGATTGGCTGGTTTGGGCTCGATGAGCTGCCGGAAATGTCTCTGGGTAAAACCACGCCCGAACAGGTCGCGATGTGCCTGAAAGCCCATCGCGACCCAAACTGGCAGGTCATTTTCGACTGAGCCGCAGCCCAGCGCTCGCTGTCACCCCGCTACCGGGCCAAAGGCAATGCAGGTCGGATTAATCCCCCAGCCCGACTTCCACGCCCCGCGCGGCTTTCACCCATTCGTGGTCGGTAGGTACATATTTCACCTTGCCAGCGATGTCTGGCAAGGGGGCTAGTTCGGTTTCGCTGGCTCGTGTCGCCACCATAACCCCGGAAGCTCCGTCAGCGACTGCCGCAGCTCCCACGGCTCCCAGCCGGGTCGCCAGTAGGCGGTCGGCCGCCACCGGGGTGCCGCCGCGTTGGACATAGCCCAGAATTGTTACGCGCGTCTCTAAACCGGTAGCGGCTTCGAGCTGACGAGCCAAGGTAAACGTGTGCTCACGGTGAGAATCAACTAGGTTAGCTTTGGAATTGCGGGCCATTTCCTTAGTTTCGGGGGAATCTGCGTCTTTAATGAGCTGATCCGCTACCCGCAGACGAGCGGCATATTCGGTGTCCATCGCGCCCTCGGCTACCGCCACCACCGAGAAATGTTTACCGGCTTTCTTGCGGTGCTCAATAGTCTTGGTGATGCTCTCAATCGTGTAGGGGATTTCTGGAATCAAAATCACATCGGCACCCCCGGCGATACCAGACCCCAAAGTCAGCCAACCGGCCTTGTGACCCATAATTTCCACCAAAATAATGCGGTGGTGGCTGTGCGCGGTGGAGTGCAGTCGGTCAATCGCCTCAGTGGCGATTTCCAAAGCGGTAGCAAAGCCGAAAGAATCATCGGTGCCCCAGATGTCGTTGTCAATAGTCTTGGGCAAGTGCACCACGTTCAGCCCCGCCTTTTGCAGGCGCAGGGCATTTTTAGCGGTTCCCCCACCGCCCAGTGTCACCAGGGCGTCCAATTTGTTCCGATCGTAAACCTTGGCAATTTCCGCGGTCATATCGCGTTCCTTACCGTCCAGGTTCAGACGATGCACCTTGTCTCGAGAGGTGCCCAGAATGGTGCCTCCCACGGTCAAAATGCCGGAAAGCGAGTCAGAATTCAACTCGATGTGTTTGTCCAGGGCTAAACCCCGAAACCCGTTTTGAAACCCGATGAGTTTCATTCCGTATTCGCCGATGGCGGTGCGTCCAAAACCCCGGATTGCCGCGTTTAAGCCGGGTGCGTCCCCGCCCGCGGTCAAAATCCCCACACGCTTGTTACCCATCCTCATTCCTTTCTGTGCCTGTGCAGGCTTAGTTCGATTGGTATTTTCTCACGTTTCCGGCGACGCAAAAACCCCGCCCTTTCCGCGAAACCGTCTGGGGCACAGGTGTGAAAACAGAGACTGAGCCGGGAGGACTGCTGAATTTTAAAAATCGTGAGAAATCGGGCATAATGGAACGTTGTACTGGGCTTTGGTCGCCGCCCTCTCGTGGCCACGGCCCCGGATTTTGAGCAAAACAAGGCTTTAGTGTTTTCCCTACCTGGGGTTTTGTGCGCTCGCGACATGAATTACAAGGAGAGTCACAACAGTGGCAGTACGTATTCGTTTGAAGCGAATTGGCAAGATTCACCACCCCATTTACCGGGTGGTCGTGGTCGACAGCCGCAAGAAGCGCGACGGTCGCGTTATCGAGGAGGTCGGAAAGTACGACCCCAACCAGCAGCCGTCTTTGATTGAACTGAACTCGGAGCGCATCCAGTACTGGTTGAGCGTGGGGGCCCAGCCGTCCGACGCGGTGCATCGTTTCCTGGTGCTTTCCGGCGATTGGGCAACGTTCAAGGGCGCCAAGGTCGTTGAGAACCGTATCCAGGTTAAGGACGCGGGAGCCGATGTGGAGGCCGCGGTGAAGGCTGCGGACGATGCCGCGGAAAAGGCGAAGGCAAAGAAGGCCGAAGCCGAAGCCAAGGCAAAGAAGGAAGCTGAAGAGGCCGCGAAGGCTGAAGAAGCTGAGGCAGCGAAGGCCGAGGAAAAGGCCGAAGAAGCCCCTGCTGAGGAGGCTCCCGCTGAGGAAAAGACTGAGGAAGCCCCGGCGGAAGAAAAGACTGAGGAAGCGGCAGAATAATGTCGATGCTTGCAGATTCTTTGGAACACCTGGTCAGCGGCATCGTCGACGAGCCAGAAGCCGTGCGCGTGAGCGAAAAGTCTTTGCGCCGCGGCAAGCTCCTGGAAGTACACGTTGCCCCCTCGGATTTGGGTCGAGTTATCGGCCGTAATGGCCGCACCGCGAAAGCGCTGCGTACGGTGGCTTCGGCACTATCTACACAGGGCAGCGTCCGCGTCGATGTCATCGACCAAGATCGGCGCTAAATAGTCATTTGGTTTGATCCCCGCCGATAGCGGGGGTCAAACTTTTTAATGCAGCTATCGGTTTGGGAAGGGGTCAGCGGTGAAGCTCACGGTTGGGATCATCGGGCGTGCCAGCGGGGTTCGTGGTGAAGTCCGGGTCGCCCTGCACACAGACGACCCGCGCTCTCGGTTTGCCCCCGGGACAGTCCTGTTAACCAGCAGGAAAACCCCGGCTACGCTGACGGTAAACCGGGCCCGGATGAGCGGTAAACACTTCGTGGTGTCTTTCCAGGAAATTCCCGACCGCAACGGCGCCGAAACCCTCAGCGGAACGAAACTGTATATAGAAACTGACGACCCGGCCTTGTGCACTAACCTCACAGACTCACCCGATTCCGGCGCCGCCAGTACAGAAACCGCCACCAACCGCGAACAAAGCGAGGGCGATGAGGGCTTTTACCGTCACGAACTGGTGGGACTGCGAGCTGTGGACTTGGCGGGGGAAACGCTTGGCACCGTGAGCGACCTGTTGCTGGCGCCAGCCCAAGACCTGTTGGAAGTCACGACTGCGGACGGGCAGAAAATCCTGGTGCCTTTTGTTTATGAAATCGTCCCCGATGTCGATTTAGATAGCCAGGTGGTCAAGATGGATCCGCCCGGAGGATTGTTTCCGCCGCACTAGGACGTTCCGATGTTTTCCCGTCAGGTTGTCGATAGACTTTCTGAATAAAGGTGAGGATGATGCGTTTTCAGATTCTGACGATTTTTCCCGAGTTTTTTGAGGTGCTCGGTTTGTCGCTGCTGGGTAAAGCGGCGCAAAACGGGGTGTTGAGCTGGGACGTCACGAATCTGCGCGATTTCACCGATGATCCGCATCACTCCGTCGACGACACCCCCTACGGCGGGGGAGCCGGCATGGTGATGCGGGCTGATATTTGGGGTAAAGCCATCGATGCCGCACGGAGCGACCTGCCAAGCCAGCCCGCGACAGGCGAACCGGAAAACCGCGCGACCGGCCTGGTGAACCCGAAAACTATCCTGGCGATTCCTACGCCGTCTGGAATACCGCTGACCCAGGCGAAAGTCCGGCAGATCGCCACGAGTACGGATAATGTCATTATCGCCTGCGGGCGTTATGAAGGCATCGATTCGCGAGTCGCTCAGCATTACGCTGACCAGCAACGTTACCCTGACTTGGAAGTATTTGAATTTTCCTTGGGGGATTATGTGCTGAACGGCGGGGAAATCGCGGCCGTGGCGCTGATTGAAGCCGTGGGACGGCTGCTCGATGGCATGGTGGGTAACCCGGAGTCTTTGGTGGAGGAGTCTTATGAGGGGACGGGGCTGTTGGAATACCCCTGCTATACCCGTCCCGAAGTGTGGCGTGACCTGGCCGTTCCCGAGGTGCTGAAAGGCGGAAACCATGCCGAAATTGAAGCCTGGCGCCGGGAACGGGCCATTGAAAAAACCTGCCTGCGGCGCCCGGATTTGCTGGAGGGGCTGGACGCTGGGCTGTTGAGCAAGCGCGGGCGGGAAAAGCTGGCCTTGCTGGGGTGGCTTTATGTGTCGCCACAGGATTTGGAGGCTATCGGTCTGTCCCGGCTGGGTGCGGCGGGGTCGGCACGGGGAGCGCACGAGGTGGGTCAGGCAGGGGTGACGCACCAGGCGAGGTCGGCGGGTGACGTGCTGCCGGCAAGCCAGGCGCGGGCGGGAGCTGCGGATTTGCTGGCGGTTCCCCTGCGGATTCGCCAGCCCGACCGGGGAGAGGCCCTAGCGCTGTCCGCTTTGGGGTCGGAAACGTTCCCCCTGGCTTGTCCGGCCTACATCAGCACTGAGGCTATCGCCCAGTTCGTAGCGGTTGAGTTCGACCTCGAGGCGGTGAAAGCGCGTCTCGATAATCCTCAAGAACATCGCTACTGGGTGGCAGAAATGGGCGGTGAACTGGTGGGATATACCTATGCGAAGGTACATCTGGACGAGGTGGAAGCTGCGCAGGCGGGGATTGTTGCCGGGGATGCTTACCTGTCGAAGTGCTACGTGCGCGAAGCCCTGCATTCCACAGGGCTGTCCGGGGCGCTGCTGGAAGCGGCATTGACAGACTTGGCGAGGGTCAGTAATGCCCCGGGAGTGTGCCTGGGGACTTCCATCTATAACAAACGGGCCCAAAAATTCTATAAACATCACGGGTTTCGGCGTATCGGAAAGCGGACATTCACCGTGGGGGGTGTGGAAAACCAGGACGTGGTGATGCGCCGGAGTTTTGACCGGGATAGTGCCTGATAGAGGCATGTTTCGCGGGTTCGGTGCGGTTTTGTGCGGCTCGCGAAGCAGCGCCACCTCGGCAGGGTGGGGGTGGATGAATCGAGCACAAAAACGGCAAAAGTGGCGTTCCGGCCCGAGTTTGTGGCAAAATGGTACGGCTTCGCGGGCAACCTGCCACAGGGGGACCCGATAGCGAAGCAAAACACCATCGGCACTGAGGGTGCCCGCAGTAAGACGTTTTTGACCTGTGGCAGGAGCGTCAAGGAGAAACAATGCAGAAGCCTCTGGTTGAGGAAATCGGCAAGGCCGTAATGCGTGAGGACGTTCCGGATTTTCGTCCGGGCGACACTGTAAAGGTTCACGTAAAGGTTATCGAGGGAAACCGCTCCCGTATCCAGATTTTCCAGGGCGTAGTCATCGCTCGTCACGGCGGCGGCGTGGGAGAAACCTTCACCGTGCGGAAGCTGTCCTTCGGCACCGGTGTGGAACGTACTTTCCCGCTGCATGCCCCGACTGTGGACAAGATTGAGGTAGTGACTCGCGGCGATGTGCGCCGTGCCAAGCTGTACTACCTGCGTGATCGCCACGGCAAGGCGGCTAAGGTCGTTGAAAAGCGCTAACTCGCAATCATTCTGCGGCAGCCGCCGGCTTCCAGCTGGAGCAATGTGAAAACACCGGCTGGGACAGTCAAAAAGTCAAGGCGGCATCTGCCACAAAAATTCATCCCAAAGGAAGCTCGAACCGAAATAGTTTGGGCTTCCTTTAGGCTTTTACGCTATTCTTTTTGTTATGACGATGCCCCCGCAGCCTGAGAATGCCAACCGAGACGCGCAGTTCTCGGGTGCTTCCCCGGACGGCTTCGGCATGAATCCACAATTTGTTGGGGCCGGAACCCTGCCCGGTGAAGGCGGGATGTATGTGCCGGGTGGAGCCGGGATGCCATTCCCGCCAGAGGCTTTTCCGGGAGGATACCCCCCGCAGTCGGCTTTCCCGGACGGGACGGATTTTCTCGGTATGGATCCCAACGGGATGGTGCCAATGCCGATGCCTCCAGGACTTCCCCCAGCGGGGATGGGGCCGTTTCCAGGGATGCCTTTCCCGCCCTACGGCGCGATGCCTTTTCCTGGTATGCAGCCCGAAGACGAAGAATCGCCCGAGAATCTCGGAGAAAAAGATTTCCTGAAGGGCGACGACGAAACTGATTTCCAACTCGATGATGAGGACAACGCAACGGAACGCAGGCGTGGCGCCAAGATCCCCGGACCGGGGGGCATGAGAGCCCTGCCCCCCGGGGCGAGAGCCAACTTCGACGCTTTGGAACGTCCACATCTGAGCCTCGATTTACCCTGGTATTTCGAGTTCATCGCGGTGGTTATTACGGCTCTGGCCATCAGTTCGCTGGTTCGACTGTTCCTGTTGCAGCCCTTTTTTATTCCCTCGCAGTCCATGGAAAAAACCCTGATGATTAACGATTCTGTGCTGGTCAACAAGTTTTCTGCCCGGCACGGGGACATCAACCGCGGCGACATTATCGTTTTTAAAGACGTGGAAGGCTGGAGCCAAAACGCTGCCGAGCAGATGCGCGAACGTCCTCCTGATAAAACTCCGTTCCAGATCGCTACCAAGTTTAAGAACTTCGGGATTTTTGTGGGCTTGCTGCCTGAAGACTCCCAGGGCTACCTGATTAAACGTGTCATCGGAGTGTCCGGCGACGACGTGTCTTGCTGCGACGAGGACGGGTTGATGAATATCAACGGCAAAGCCATCGACGAGGACTATATCCCCAAGACCGGGGTCTCTTCAGACATAGAATTTTCCGTAGTGGTGCCGAAGAATTCGCTGTGGGTGATGGGGGACAACCGGCCTCACTCCGCAGATTCCCGTTGGCATCAGGACAAGCCTTCGCGCGGTTTCGTTTCTGAATCCAACGTGGTGGGTCGCGCTTTCGTCGTAATCTGGCCGATTGAACGGATGAAGTTCATCGCTCCCAGCTGCGCTTTTTACAATATTCCCAAGCCTTCCGCCCCGGCTGACGAATTCAACTCTGAAGCATTCGAGACGCGTCCCCACGGGGATTGAGGCACGCTGAGTGGTTGATTTATCTTGGGAAACCGCGGCTCTGGCCGCATTGGCGAAGCACGGAGGCGACAGTCGCAGGGGACGCCTCCCGCTGATTGGTGGGATGGACGAGGTCGGGCGCGGTGCGCTAGCAGGTCCGGTTTGCGTGGGTGTGGCCGTGATAGACCAGCTCAGCCTGGAGAACCCGGAATTTCCCCAGGGGTTCCCCGCCGGATTGAACGATTCCAAACAGCTGACGGAACGCCGCCGCTTGGCGTTGCAAGATCCCCTTCGCGCCTGGGTCAGGGACTTTGCCATCGGACAGGCTTCCAATACGGAAATCGACGAATTGGGGATTATGCCCGCGCTGCGTCTGGCGGGGTGGCGCGCTCTCAACGAGCTGGACGCCCGCGGACACCTGCCGCAAATCCTGGGATTGGACGGGAACTTCGACTATCTGGCACCGCCGGAGCAACCCGACCTGTTTGCCGGGGCGGGAAACCTGGTGAGCTCCCCGGAAGTCAGAGTGGAAACCCTGGTGAAGGGGGACGGGAAAGCCGCCGTAATCGCTGGCGCTTCCGTGCTGGCGAAAGTGTATCGGGACGCGTTCATGCGCAGCTTGCGTGACCCCGGTTACGGCTGGGCGAAAAATGTCGGTTACGGCACTGCCGCCCATCGAGCGGCGCTGGCTGAATTGGGCACGAGTGTTTGGCATCGCAAATCTTGGAAGCTCCGGTAGGGTAGAGAGGTACGAAAGGTTGTGTGATGGTCAACAACGACGATATTGAGTCCTATGAAAACGGGCTGGAGCTGGATTTATACCGAGAATATCGCGATGTGATTTCCCTGTTTAGCTATGTCGTGGAAACCGACCGGCGTTTTTATCTGGCGAACAAGGTTGACGTCACCACGCACAATAATGCCGGCGGGGACGTGTTCTTTGAGATTACTTTGGAGGACGCCTGGGTTTGGGATGTCTATCGCTCCTCGCGTTTCGTGCAAAACGTGCGGGTCCTGACCTTTAAAGACGTCAACGTGGAGGAACTGGCGAAGCCAGAAATTGAGATCCCGTAGGGTGCGGGCGGCTGTTTAAGCCCCGTTTCTAGCAGCCACATTTCATTAACTCGGGCAGATTGGCGGTTTTTAGCCGTTTTTAGGGTTGTGGATAAGTCGGTTTTCCACAGGTAAAGTTTTTTGGGCTTGGCCGGTGGGTTCGGGCGCGCGAAGCTGAGTCCATGAGCTACGCGAATACCGTTGAAACCAGTCATAAAGTCACTACCGGAACGGACGCTCCATGCGGCTGCACAGCCGGTAGCCCCGCGCTGCGGACCGCGGGGCAAAATGCCTCAAATCCGGGGAAAAACCTGCACAATCGGCAGCTGGGTATGGCTGGTGAGGAAGTCGCGGCCGAGTCGCTGAAAGCTGAGGGATACGTCATTGTGGACCGCAATTGGCGGTGTCGAGCCGGTGAAGTCGACATAGTCGCCCTCAGTCCCGAGGGAATCCTGGGGTTTATCGAGGTTAAGACTCGTTCCAATCACCGGCACGGGATGCCTATCGAGGCCATCACCATGAAGAAGCTGGCGCGGATGCGCCGGGTCATGGGGTCTTGGCTGGCGCAACGCGATATTGTGCCCGCGCACCGGGCGGTCAGCCTGGATTTGTGCAGCGTGGATTGGGACGGGCACGGCGAACCCGTAGTGAAACATCTCCAGGGGTTGAAATGAGTTCGGGATTTGCCTGGTCAATTTGTTTGGTCGGAATGCAGGCGCGCCCGGTCCGGGTCGAAGCTCATATTTCCGACGGAATGACCGCCTACAGCCTGGTCGGACTGCCGGATACGGCGGTACGGGAAGCCAAAGACCGGGTTCGCGCCGCGGTGACCAGCTGCCTGTATGAATGGCCGGGGACGCGGGTTGTGCTGAATCTGTCCCCTGCGTCACTGCCGAAAACCGGCTCCGGTTACGACCTGGCGATGGCGGTCAGCGTTTTGGCCGCGATGGGGGTCATTTCTCGCAGTCGAGCCGGGCAGTGCATCATGCTGGGAGAGCTGGGCTTGGACGGTCGTGTCATTGGAATCCGGGGCATTTTGCCCAGTGTCATCGGAGCCATGAAAACCGGAAAAACTCAGATTTTGGTGCCGCAAGCGAACTTTGCTGAGGCTTCCCTGGTGCCTGGGGTAGAGGTGGTGGGGGTGCATCACCTGGGACAAGTCATCGAGTTATTGGGGGGAGACTTGATGATGTCTCTGCCCCCGCCGGAGGAATCGGCGGGGGCAGAGGACGGGGAAAGTACCCCGGCACCCGCCTTTGGTCCAGGCGGAGATTTTTCTGACATTCGCGGCCAAGCCGCCGCCTGTCAAGCGATGGAAGTGGCGGCCGCGGGCGGCCACCACCTGCTGATGATTGGCACTCCCGGCTCCGGAAAAACCATGCTGGCTTCGCGGCTGCCCGGCATCCTCCCGCCCTTGGACGTGGAACAATCTGTCGAGGTCACAGCCCTGCATTCCCTAGCTGGAACGCTGTCTGCACAGGACGGACTGATTCGCCAGCCTCCCTTCCAAGCTCCGCATCATTCGGCAACGCTGGCGGCGATGGTGGGAGGAGGTTCGGGAGTACCGCGTCCGGGTGCCGCTTCCCTGGCTCACCGGGGAGTATTGTTCCTGGACGAAGCTCCCGAGTTCGGGGCGCGGGTCTTGGATTCCCTCCGAGAACCGTTAGAAAACGGGGAAATCACCCTGCATCGGGCGGCGGGCGCAGCCCAATATCCGGCTCGATTCCAACTCATTATGGCCGCCAATCCCTGCCCTTGCGGTAATGCTGGCAGTCGGCGCGCCACCTGTACCTGCACGCCCTATTCACGCAAACGATATCTGGAACGGTTGAGCGGGCCTCTGCTGGATCGCATGGACATCCAAATTCAGGTGGAATCTCCGGGCCGCGGTTCGTTAGCGGGAGCGAAACCCGCTGATACGACCGCGGTGGTTGCGGCGCGGGTGCAACGCGCTCGCGACGTGCAGCGAGAGCGGTGGAAGGACCGAGGATGGGATTTGAATCGGGAAATTCCCGGACCGTTCTTACGTCAGCCCGAAGGCGGTTTCACTCGTGAGCTGATTGGGCGGGTCGACACCGTGGTGGAACGGGGTCGCTTGTCCATGCGGGGAGCTCAGCGCGTCTTGCGACTGGCCTGGACTGTTGCCGATCTGAGCGGAAAAACCGTTCCGGGATTACCCGAGCTGGGAACCGCGATGACATTGCGCCGCCAAAACGAAGGATTCAGCCTGCCCGAATGAAAGGAAACCCATGGAAACGTTGAGCCTTACCGAGGAACTACCCACAGACACCGAAACGGAGGCGCCGGATAACGTGCCGGAGGAACTGTCGAACCCGCCCACAGGCGCCACGGTGTCGTCGGCGGATTCGGCCGCATCTGGACCGAGCCCGGAAGAACGCCGGGCTCGGGCAATCTGGACCGCTATTGCCCAGCCGGGGGAGCCTGTTGTAGGCCAGGTCATCGGGCATTTCGGGGTCATGGAAGCCTTGGAGCGGGTGAAATTCTTGGCGGCGAAGCTGCCGGAAATCGATGACATGATAATTCGCACCGTGTTTCAACCCGTGAGGCTGCCGGCATCGGTGGCGCAAATTGAGGGGTGGGCTTTGCGGCTGCGGGAACTCAACTTAGAGATGGAATATCAGCTGCTGAGTCGAGATGGTGGGACGTTGGTGGTGCCTGGCGATGCGGCTTGGCCAACGATGGCGGACGATCTGGGAACGGTGGCGCCGTTGGCGCTGTGGGTGCGGGGCAATCCGCGGGTTTTGCAGGCGCTGGCGTCAGAGGGGGCAGTAGCCCTGGTGGGCGCGCGTTGCGCGACCCACTACGGAACGGATATAGCCCAGGAAATCGCTTATGAACTGGGGGAGCGTGGTATCTGGGTCGTCAGTGGCGGAGCCTATGGGATCGACGCGGCCGCTCATCAAGGGGCGCTCGCCTCACGAGGCAAAACTATCAGTGTCCAGGCCGGTGGGTTGGGCGAGCTGTACCCGGCCATGAATGCGCGGCTGTTTTCCCAGATTCAGCAAACCGGGGCGATTGTCAGCGAAGCCCCGCCCTCTCAGCGTCCCGCCAAACACCTGTTTTTGACCAGGAACCGCATCATTTCGGCTCTGTCTCAAGTTGTGGTGGTCGTTGAAGCCGGTGAGCGTTCCGGGGCGATGTCTACCGCCAATCATGGCGCAGAGCAGGGACGTCAGGTCGCCGCGGTGCCCGGACCGGTCACCTCCACCGCTTCGGCAGGATGCCATCGGCTGATTCGCGAAGGCGCTGCCCTGGTGACGAACGCGGAGGAGATCATGGAACTCATGTTTCCGCTGAACGCTCAGGAGCAAAAGGTGTTCGGTGCCGGGGTGGCCGCAAACAAAGCCGATGCCGGGGCGGCAGCGTCTGCACCCCAGCGCAACTCCGCCGGACAGATCCCGGCGCCCTCGCTCTTTGCCGGATTGAGCAGTGACGGCGTGAAAGTCATTGATTCCCTGTCGAAAACGGCGTGGAAATCCTTAGAGCAGGTGGCTCGTGCCGCCGGTTTGGGCACTCGCACGGTGCAAAGCGAGCTGGGGTTGATGGAGCTGGACGGCAAGGTCGAAACCCGCAACGGGCGGTATCGCCTGGGGGCGACTGCTATGGCCAGATAGAATCATGGGGTGAGTGAAAATCATCCAGCCGCGGACTTCGCCTCGGAAATCACCGCTGATTTTGGGCAATGGCTGAGCGTAAACCGGGGGCTTTCCCCGCAAACTGTGCGGGCCTATCTCACGGATTTGCGGGAATTGATGACTTTCCTGGTCGACTCCGCTTCCGAGGATGACTCCGGAGTGTCACGGCTGCGTGCGGATTTGGCTAATCCTGCCCGGATTCGGGCGTGGCTGGGTTCGATGAGCCGCGCGGGGATGAGCCGCGCCACGCTAGCTCGCCGAGTCGCGTCCTTCCGCACTTTTGCGTCGTGGGCGCAGGTCCGCGGCATTGTCCCGGGCGATGCTGGGCAAAACCTGCGGGCTTCGCGGCCGGATAATGCCCTGCCCACGGTTCTGTCGGCCGCTGATGCGGCGCACCTCTTGGAAACGGCTCGAGCCGCTGCTTATCGGGAAGACTCCGCTGCTCCCGATCCGGTCAAACTGCGAGACTGGGCCGCATTGGAGCTGCTTTATGCCACCGGCATTCGGGTCAGTGAGTTGACCGGGCTGGAACTAGCTAACATCAACAAAAGCCAGCGCACTATCCGGGTGACGGGAAAAGGCGACAAACAGCGGGTTGTCCCCTACGGTATTCCCGCGGGTCTGGCGCTGGAAGAGTACCTGGAAAAAGGCCGCCCCGCCCTGGTGAATCCGGAAAAACCGGCGCTGAACCGGGTATTTCTGGGAGCAAAAGGCGGGGTGTTGGATACGCGGATAGTCCGCGGCATGCTGCATCGCCTGACCGCGCAGGCGGGAGTACCGGACTTGGGACCACACGGGCTGCGCCACACCGCCGCTACCCACCTGTTGGATGGCGGCGCGGATCTGCGCAGTGTCCAGGAAATCCTGGGGCACGCCAGCCTGGCCACAACCCAGCGCTATACGCACCTGTCGATGGACAAGCTCCGCGCGGTGTATTTGCAGGCGCATCCCCGGGCCTAAAGTCCCAATTTAAAAAAATCCCCAATGATTTTCTAAAATATTGAAAAATCGAGCCTTTGAGCTGGACGGATAGTTTCCTGGGAATGTCTTGACAAAACTGGGAAAAAGCTGGATTGATTCTATGAATTTCCTACAATAACACATACAATGTTTTAAGAACTTGTAGAGTATGGTGCCTCGAAAGGAGCGTCATGGTCGGGAAACTGCGGATCTTACAAGCATCGCTGGTGATGCTGTGCTCTGCTGCGGTCTTGACGGGATGCGGTACTGCGGTTGGTGCTTCTGGCTCTGAGAGGACCGCCCGGGAAATGATGACCGCGGATATTCCTCTGGTCGAACCCGCCGCCCCTGAAACGACCCAAGACCCGATTCCCGGAGCACCGGCGCCGCGCTATACCGCGGCCACCGAAGGTAAACCTTCCCCCGCTGACCTGCAGACCATTCCCGCTGATCAGTTGATGAAGGTGGCACCGTTCGACAAGCCGAAGTTTTTCCACGAGTTTTCCGTGGACGGCGCGGCCACAGTGGTGAAGTACTTTACCTACTCCATGTACTACAGCTTTGTGGCGAGCGATACTCATTTCGCCAACCAGGTTTACACCAATGCCTGCACGAAGTGCCAGGAGATGGCCCAGTGGTCCAATGCCTTCACAAAGAAGTACTCCCACGTGGAAACCGGGGTGCCGCGCACGGAAATCCTCGATGTTTCTGTCGGAAAGACCAAACAGAACCAGTCGGTTTTTTGGGTCGTGGCTCGCAATGAAGAACCTCCGATTATCGCTCGCTCCGACAAGGGCGAGATTCTGAAATACGACGCCCCTTCGAACACCGTATCCCAGTACCGGGTGGAGTACGTTCACGGCAGCAACTTGATTACCGGCATCTATAAAGCCCCGACTCAATATTCATCTTCCCCTGCTGAGAAGTAAGCGCTCGGCTTCGGCCGATTGTCTGCAATCCGCCTAGTGAACCGGGAACAGGCGAATCCTTCCCCCCAACAGACGCAACGGGTCTACGTAACCGTCCGGGCCGTCCTTGACCCCGAAATGCAGGCAGTCCCCACCGGAACAGTGTCCTCCCAGCGCCGTCCCGATAGCTTGGCCACGAGTCACGTCGTCGCCGACCGCGACCGAAGGTTCTACCGGTTCGTAGGTGTAGCGCCGTCCGGTGGTGTCCTCGAGGGAAATCACCGGACGACCCGCCAAGTTACCGGCATAGAGCACCGTCGCGTCAGTCGCGGCAAAAACGGTTTCCCCGGGACTCACCCTGAGGTCGATACCGCGGTGTCCGGACAGCCATTTTTGGGCCGGTGGGTCGAATTTGCGTGGAACTGCCGTCGGGTGACCCGTAGGCCAGTACAGGAAGTCGCGCAGGTCTGACGTTTTCCCTGGTGAAAAGGCCGTTGGGGTCGCTGAACTGGCAACGGCGGGTAAGCCTCGGTCGGCGTTGACGCCGGCGGCTGGCGAAGCGGACACTCCGGTCAGGCTCAAGGTCAGGCAACAGCAAAGCGTGATGATAACTTTTCTCATGACTGCAGTGTGTCGCGAAAGGGAACACCCGCACCAGAGAAAAATTTTTTCCCTGTGGAAAACCACCATTTCGCCCCACCTGTGGATAAACCACAAAACCGCACCAGGTCGCGCCGAATTGGCTTTTTCATAGGAAGTTTTGGTAAAGTTAACCCTCGCAGCTGCCCATGCAGCTGACTTCGCGTGTTCGCAATCGCGGCGCTGCCGGTTTTTTCGTCAGCCTAGTCGTGATGAGCGCAATCCTCCAGGTCCCTGCGGGGTGGGGAAAGCGAGCGGACACCAGGCATTAACCGAAATTGGACGTAGACGTCCCCGGAGTGCGGCGCGCGCCGGGGCAGCTGTGTCCCATAACTGAAAGAAGGACGCCACATGGCAGTCGTTACCATGCGCCAGCTTTTGGAAAGCGGCGTACATTTCGGGCATCAGACCCGTCGCTGGAACCCCAAGATGAAGCGGTTTATTTTGACCGACCGTTCCGGCATTTACATTCTCGATTTGCAGCAAACCATCGCTGACATCGATATTGCTTACGAATTTGTGAAGGAAACCGTGGCCCACGGTGGCACCATGCTGTTCGTTGGCACCAAGAAACAGGCTCAGGAGTCCATTCAGGAACAGGCCACCCGCGTGGGAATGCCTTACGTCAACGAACGTTGGCTGGGTGGCATGCTGACCAACTTCTCTACGGTACACAAGCGTTTGCAGCGTTTGAAGGAACTGGAACAGTACGACTTTGAGGACACTTCCGCTTCGGGGTTGACGAAGAAGGAACTGTTGATGATGCGCCGTGAAAAGGACAAGCTGGCCAAGACTTTGGGCGGTATCCGCGACATGGCAAAGACCCCTTCAGCTATCTGGGTGGTCGACACCAAGAAAGAACACCTGGCCATTGCCGAAGCCCAAAAGCTCGGTATTCCGGTCGTGGCCATCCTGGACACGAACTGCGACCCTGACGAAGTCGATTACGGCATTCCCGGCAACGACGACGCGATTCGCGCGGTGGATTTGCTGACCAAGGTAATCGCTGACGCTTGCGCGGAGGGCCTGGTGGCTCGCTCCAAGAAACAACTGGGCGAGAACCCGGAAAGCGCCGAACCGATGGCTGAGTGGGAACGCGAACTGCTGGCCGGCGACGATGCGAACACTCCCGCCGAAACCGCTCCGGCGGAGGAAAAGCCTGCTGAACCCGCCGCCGAGGGCGAGAAAGCCGACGAAAAGGCCGAGTAATCGGCTGCACAGGAGCGGGAAACGATTGATTCCGTGCTCTGACTTAAAAAGATTCGGGAATATGAGATTCCCGGTGCATGAAACTTGCTCTGAAACTGGAGGAAAAATTGGCTAAATACAGTATGCAAGACCTGAAGGATCTGCGCGAAGAAACCGGCGCGGGTCTGGCTGACGTTAAGAAAGCCCTGGAAGAAGCGAACGGCGACCGCGAGGAAGCCTTGAAGATTATTCGTGTCAAGGGCTTGAAGTCCCTTTCGAAGCGGGAAGGCCGCTCCGCGGGTGCCGGCTTGATTGCCGCGAAAGTTACCGACACCAAGGCTGGCCAGCGCGGCACCATGGTTGAGGTTAACGCGGAAACCGACTTCGTGGTCAAGACCGACAAATTCATCGCGATGGCGGACAAGATTCTGGACGCCGCCGCGGCATCCGGCGCGGCTAGCGTAGAGGAACTTTTGGCTGCCAAGTCTGCTGACGGCACCGTCAAGGACACCTTGGACGCGGTCGCGGCGATCATCGGCGAGAAACTGGAAGTCGGCAACGTGCGTCAGGTCGAGGGCGAAGCCGTCGATGTCTACCTGCACCGTTCTTCCCAGGACCTGCCTCCGACTGTTGGCGTGCTGGTGGCTACCGACAAGGCCGGTGCCGAAGTCGCTCACGACGTCGCGATGCACATCGCGGCCTACAGCCCGGAGTACCTCAGTTGCGAGGATGTTCCCGCTGCGGAAGTCGAAAAGGAACGCGCCACGCTGACCGAAACCACCAAGGCCGAAGGCAAGCCGGAAGCTGCTGTCGCCAAGATCGTGGAAGGCCGGATGAAGGGCTTTTACAAGGACTGCGTGCTGCTCGAACAGCCCTTTGCCAAGGATCCCAAGACCACGGTCGGCAAGATTGTGGAAGCCTCCAAGGGCAAGGTCACCGCTTTTGCGCGTTTGCAGGCTGGCGAGTAAACCCGGAAAGGGTTTAGCAACCATTTGAACTAAGCAAATGCCCCAGGGTCGATGAAGGCTTTGGGGCATTTGCGTATAATGTCTAAGGATGTAGGTCTTTCAAGGGAGAAGATAAATGAGCGACGACGGCTCAGTAGCCCCCGGTAAACGCCGGGTTTTGATGAAACTGTCCGGTGAAGTCTTTGGCGGCGGTCAAGTGGGGTTGGACCCCGATGTCGTTTCCAATATCGCTCAGCAGGTCGCCGCGGCGGTGACGCAGGGAGTACAGGTTGCCATCGTGGTTGGCGGCGGGAACTTCTTTCGCGGTGCGGAGCTGAGCCAGCGTGGCTTGGACCGTGCTCGGGCAGACTACATGGGGATGTTGGGTACCGTCATGAACGCCCTGGCCCTGCAGGATTTCTTGGAACAGGCCGGAGTGCGCACCCGGGTACAGTCCGCCATCACGATGACCCAGGTCGCCGAGCCTTATGTGCCCTTGCGTGCCATTCGTCACCTCGAAAAAGGGCGTGTGGTCGTGTTCGGGGCGGGTGCGGGGATGCCGTACTTCTCGACCGACACCGTTAGCGCACAGCGTGCCCTGGAAACGCACTGCCAGGAACTGCTGGTGGGCAAGAACGGGGTGGACGGGGTGTACACCGACGATCCGCGCCAGAACCCTCAGGCTAAAAAACTCGATGAAGTCAGCTATGAGAAAGCGCTGCACGATGGGCTGAAAGTCGTGGATGCGGCCGCTTTCTCCCTGTGTTCGGAAAACAAGCTGAAGATGCGTGTATTCGGCATGGCCCAGCCAGGCAACGTCACCAGAGCGTTGCTGGGCGAAAACATCGGTACTGTGCTGTACAACGAAAAGTGATTGAAACGAAGAAAACCCACCGGGGAACCTGTGGAGAAAGCTAAGGAACAAAGGAGAAACCCTTGATTGAAGACACCCTCAAATCCGCCAAGAGCATGATGGCGAAAGCCTTGAGCGCCACCCAAGATGAATTCGCTGCCATCCGTACCGGTCGAGCCAACACCGCCATGTTTGACGGCATTATGGTCGACTACTATGGCGCCCCGACCCCGTTAAAGCAGCTCGCTTCCTTTAACATTCCCGAAGCGCGCACCGTCATCGTCCAGCCTTTTGACAAGTCCGCTTCACAAGACATCATTCGTGCTATTGCGGAAGCCGACTTGGGCGTGAACCCCACTGACGACGGCAAAACGATACGCATCGTCTTGCCCGCTCTGACAGAGGAACGCCGCAAGGAATACGTTAAGATGGCGAAAACCAAAGCCGAGGAGGGCCGCCAATCCGTGCGTTCGCTGCGCCGCAAAGCCAAGGACGAATTCGAAACCATGCTAAAGAACAAGGAACTCGGCGAGGACGAAATCAAACGCGGTGAAAAGGAACTTGATTCCATTACGAAGAAGTTCACCGATGAGATTGACCAGCTCCTGGCTGCCAAAGAATCAGAGTTGATGACTATCTAGGCCTCGCCAGCCCGTTATTACCCGTTTATTACCTGGGTTTTAGAGCATGGTTGATACTGAAGATTTCCAGACGCCGCAATCTGTTGAGCCAGCGGCATCCCCGGCGACTGAGGACACTGGGGTGCATCCGGTGACCCGGCCCAGCCGCAGGGAAAACCGCGCCGCGCAACAGCGCCGGAGACCGCGCTTGGGCATGCCTTCCGCGAAATCCGCGAAAAAGGAGTCTAAACCCGGGCAATCCGCGCCCGACAAATCTCAGAAGGCCGGCCGCAACCTGGTGGCGGCCACCGGGGTCGGGGCGGGACTGCTGGCGGCGTATGGACTGACCCTATTCCTGGTGAAGCCCCTGTTCGCGGCCTTGTGCGTGGTGACGATTGTGGCTTGCCTCATCGAGTTTCGCCACGCCATCCGGTTTACGGATCGGCATTTGGGTATGCCGATTGTCGTCATCGGGGGAATCGGGATTTTCATCTGTGCTTGGCAGGTCGGATTGGAGGCCATGCTAACCGCAACTTTCCTGACAGTGGCGGCCGCCCTGCTGTGGCAGTTGGCGGGTCCCTACCGCGGTGAAGATGCGCTCAAGAACGTGACGGTCAGCACCCTGACCGTGGCTTATATTCCGTTCTTGGGGTCTTTCCTGGCTTTGTTGGCGGTGGAATGCGGGGCAAAAGCGACCGCGGTTTTCGTTTTGTCCGTCACGCTGGGTTCGGATACCGGGGGCTATTTCTGCGGGCGATTCCTGGGACGTCACCACATGGCACCGTCTATTTCCCCGCGCAAGACGTGGGAAGGGTTTGCCGGTTCGGTCCTGTTTGCCGTTATCGTGTCCGTGGCAGGCACGTTCTGGATTGGGATTCCGTGGTTTTACGGGATTATTTTGGGTGTTTTCATGGCAGTAGTGGGGACTCTGGGCGATTTGAGCGAGTCGTTGTTGAAACGGGAACTCGGCATTAAAGATATGGGCCACCTGTTGCCGGGGCACGGCGGGCTGCTGGATCGGATGGATTCTATCCTGATGACAGCGCCGGTGGCCTATATCGTGTTGAAGTTCGCTATCTTTTCTCAGCAGGCCCCGGTGCTGTCCTAAAACCCCGCTCGGGAAGTTCCGGGAAAACCGTTAAACTTAAACCTATGGAGAGACAGGTTCTGCCCCACGAACAACCGCCACTGGGGGCCACGCACGCGGGGGCTGCGGCAGAACTCAACTTTCGGGCGCAGGCTCGCGGCAAACCGCCGCAGCATTTCGCCGACTTCGACCCGCAGCAACGCCGTGAGGCGGTAGCCGCGGCGGGAATGCGCCCGTTTCGTGCCGACCAGGTGGCGCGCCACTATTTTGGGCGCTTTGAAGCCGAGCCCTCCCAGATGACAGACCTGGGCCAGGCCGACCAGGAACGGGCTCGCGGCCTGCTGCCTGAGCTCATTACCCCGGTCGTGACCCAAGTTGCTGATAAGGGCTGGACTCGCAAAACTCTGTGGCGGCTATTCGATGGCGCCCAAGTGGAATCCGTCCTGATGCGCTACCCGAAACGCGTCACCTTGTGCGTATCCTCACAGGTCGGCTGCGGGATGGGCTGCCCGTTTTGCGCGACCGGCCAGCTTGGCTTGACCCGAAATCTCTCGGCGGCCGAAATCTTGGAACAGGTTCGGCTCGCTGCTAGGGCCGCCCAAGACGGGGAACTCGGCAGTCCGGCACGGCTGTCTAATCTGGTGTTTATGGGGATGGGTGAGCCGCTGGCCAACTACAAATCCCTGCTGCACACGATTCGGACCCTCACCGCCGAAGTCCCGCAAGGCTTCGGGATTTCGGCCCGCAACCTGGTCGTTTCCACCGTCGGGCTGGTGCCGGGAATCCGCAAGTTGACCCAGGAAGGGCTGCCGGTCACTCTGGCCGTGTCCCTGCACGCACCTGACGATGAATTGCGCAACGAACTGATACCCATGAACCGGCGCTACCAGGTCGACGAACTGTTGGACACCGCTTATGCGTATTTCCAAGCGACCGGGCGGCGTGTTTCTATCGAATACGCCCTGATTAGAGACATGAACGACCATCCGTGGCGAGCCCGGCTGCTAGCGGATAAACTCAATGAACGGGGTAAAACTTGGGCGCATGTGAACCCGATTCCGCTCAATCCCACGCCGGGGAGCATCTGGGATGCGTCCCTGCCGCGTGTCATGGACGAATTCATAGAGATTTTGCGGCAAGCTGGAATCAGCACTACGTTGCGGGATACGCGCGGCTCGGATATTGACGGGGCCTGCGGGCAGCTCGCGGCGAAAGCGAAGCAGCCTCCCGCGGCTTAGAGGAAACTCCGGAAGCGTGCGGAAAACTGTTGAGAGTATAGAGAAACAAGGAAAGGGCCGGGACGTGAGCGACACGACGTTTCGCACCGCTAAACTCCTGGGCAAGGGCTACGACCGCAACCAGGTCGACAAGTTCTTGGCCAAGGCACGTTCGGCATACGAAGGCAACGGTGGACCAGCGAATTTCGGGGCGGCGCAGGTGCGAGCCCAGGGGTTCAACGTGGTGCGCGGGGGATATAACTTTGTCGAAGTCGACGCGGCGATGGATCGGCTGGAATCGGCTTTTGTGGCGCGGGCGCGGGCTGACCATATCGCGGTGAACGGGCAAAAGGCCTGGATGTCGCTGGTGGCGGAACAAGCCACGACCCTCTATCCGCGGCTGTTGCGTCCGGCAGGAAAACGTTTTGCTCACCCCCAAGGGCGCCAGCGTGGCTACCGGATTGAGGACGTGGACGCGCTGCTGGACCGCTTGGTGGCATATTTTGACGAAAACAAGCCTCTGACCAGCAAAGAAATCCGTGACGCGGTGTTTGCGGAGGCAAAGGGAGCCCGAGCCTACCTGGAAGGCCCGGTGGACGCATACCTGGCTCGCGCGGTCGAAGTGTTGCTGGCAGTCGAGTGATTGTCCCTGTCACAAGGGAGTTGGCGCGGCTTTTTCCGCACCCTGGTGGGGTTGCTGGTCGCTGTAAATGAGCGAAACCTAAACTTGCCGTTAGAATGAACGGGTGCAAGATATTGTAATTTTGGGTTCTACCGGCTCGATTGGAACCCAGGCTTTGGACATCGTTCGCGCCCATCCTGGACATTTCCGGGTGCAGGGCTTGGCTGCCTCCGGGCGGCATCTGGATGTGTTGGCACGTCAAGCCGTCGAATTTGAAGTCCCCATGGTGGCCGTGGCGAACAGCTCCGTGGCGGAACTGGACGAGGCAATCCGCGAGGCAGAGATACAGTTGGGCCAGCCGCGAGCCAGCCATAACCTGTTGACCGGACCGGCCGGAGTCGAGGCGGCCGCCGGATTTGTGCCCCAGGGCATCGTGTTGAACGCCATCGCGGGGATTTCCGGCCTGCACGCGACACTGCGGGCGTTAGATTCCGGGGCGCGCCTGGCCCTGGCAAACAAAGAATCCCTGGTCATCGGTGGTTCCCTGGTGCGCGACACTTTGCGGTGGCCGGGCCAAATCGTGCCGGTTGACTCCGAACACAGCGCTATCTGGCAGGCGTTGCGCTCGGGCAAACACGAACGCGGCTTATGCTCGCCGACCGTCACCGGCTACAGCGAGGTCGAGCGTCTCATCCTGACCGCTAGCGGCGGTCCCTTCCGTTCGAAAACCCGCGCGGAACTGGAAAACGTTACGGTAGAACAAGCCTTGAACCACCCGACTTGGGACATGGGTCCGCTGGTAACCGTCAATTCAGCCACCATGTTTAACAAGGGGCTGGAAGTCATCGAAGCCTCGCTGCTGTTCGACATTGAACCGAAAGACATCGACGTCGTGGTGCACCCCGGATCGATTGTGCATTCCATGGTGCAGTTCCGGGACGGCGCGACCCTGCTGCAGGCCTCCCCGCCCGATATGCGCATTCCGATTGCCCTGGGACTGTCCGCCCCTAACCGGCTGCGCGAGGTAGCCCCCGCTTGTGACTGGAGCAGTGCCGCGATCTGGCAGTTCGAGCCGCTCAACGAGTCAATTTTCCCGGCGGTCAGCCTGGCTCGGCACGCTATTTCCGCCTCCGACACCCACCCCGCGGTTCTGGCCAGCGCGGACGAAATCGCCGTCAACGCTTTCTTGGACGGCCGTCTGCCCTTCCTGGGTATCTATGACGTGGTGCAACAGGTCGTGAGCGAGCATCACGGGGTGTCCGACCCGGACCTGTCCGCGCTGGAAGGCATCCTGGAATGGGCCAAACAGCGAGCCGCCGAGCTCATCGAGAACCGCTAAACGCCTTACCGGAACCGCCCTGTCATGGATTATTTCACTGGAATCATCGCCCTCATTGTGGGATTGATGGTGTCGATTGCCCTGCACGAACTGGGCCACCTGATACCCGCAAAACGCTTCGACATCCTCTGTACCCAATATTTTATCGGGTTTGGACCAAAGATATTTTCGCGCCAAATCGGGGAAACCGAAGTCGGAATGAAGTGGGTGCTGCTGGGCGGCTACGTGAGAATGGTCGGCATGTACGCTCCGGGGCATCCGGGGCGGCGCACGAAAAACCGCAAAGGCGAACTGACCGCGGCCGAGGAGGCCCGGATTGCCTCGAACGAAGAAATTCCACCCGGCCAGGAACACCGGGCGTTTTACGCTAAACCCATTTGGCAGCGCCTCATAGTGATGGTCAGCGGCACTTTTGTGAATCTGGCCTTGAGCTTCCTGTGCGTGCTGGTGGGGTTGAGCGCGATTGGTTACGAGCTGCCGACCCGCGAAGTCGCCACGGTCTCGCCGGACTCTCCCGCGGCCGCGGCGGGGGTGGCGCCCGGCGATGTTATCACCGCCTGGAACGGTAAACCCGTTGCGACCTGGGATGAAGTCATCAGTAAAGTGGCGGTGAGTCAGCCGGGGAAACCGGCCACTCTCACGGTCCGGCGCGACGGTGAAACCAAGACTATCCAGGTGACTCCCCAAACTATGGAGGGGGGGAAACGTTCGGTTATCGGCGTTATTGCCGTTACCGAACGCCACCACGCCAGCCTAGGGGAAGTCGCTAACTACCAGTGGGAAACCGGGAAAGGCACCGCGAAAATCCTGCTGGCCCTGCCCGTGAAACTGTGGCAAACCACCATCGGGTTGTTCCAGCCCAATCAGCCGCGCGACCCGAACTCGGTGATGGGAATCGTGGGAATGGGCCAGGTCGCAGGTTCTATCGCCGCCAGCGACTCTGATGGTTACGGTTTTATGGAAAAGCTGCGGGCCTTCCTGATGTTGTTCGGGTCGCTAAACATGACCCTGTTCATGTTCAACCTGATTCCGCTGATGCCCCTGGATGGCGGGCAAGCCGCGGGCGCGATTTATGAAGGCATCCGCAAGCGGGTGCGCCGCGCGCGGGGCCTCGACGACGGCGGGCCGGTCGATTTGGCGGCAATGTTGCCGGTGACAGCCACGGTGGTTATCGCTTTCATCGCCATGACGGTGCTGCTGATTGTGGCCGATATTTTGAAGCCGGTACTGTGAACATGAAAACGGGGGACACCATGCCGGCTGAAAATCGACCTTCTGAATCGGGGAACCGACCTTCTGAATCGGAGGCGCAACCCGTGGAACCGGAAAACCAACCCCTGAATCGGCGGATTTTGTCGCTCGCCGTGCCTTCCCTGGGGTCGCTGCTGGCTGAACCGCTCATGGTGATAGCGGATTCGGCCATGATTGGGCACGTGGGAACGACCGAGCTGGCCGGCTTAACCGTCGGTTCATCGGTCAACGTGTTCTTGGTGGGGATTTGTATTTTCCTGGTCTATACCACGACCGCAGTGGCCTCACGCCAGTTGGGTGCGGGGGACCGGCACGGCGCGGTCAAGACCGGGGTGGACGGAGCCTGGCTAGGGCTGCTGGTAGGAGTGGTGCTGGCAGTAGTCCTGTGGGTCGGGGCATTGCCGATTGTTTCGCTATTCGGGGCCTCCGCGGCGGTCAATGTCCAAGGGGCGGCGTATCTGCGGGCGGCGGCACCTTCGATGCTGGGAATGATGCTGGTACTGGCGGGAACCGGGGCCATGTGCGGCGTGTTGGACGCCAAGACCCCACTGGTGATTTCGGTCACCGGCGCCATCGCAAACGTGGCTTTCAACGCCGCGTTTATCTACGGTTTCAACCTGGGAGTCACCGGGGCGGGCATCGGCACTTCTATCGCCGGTATCGGCATGGGGTCGGCTTTTGCGCTGAAAATTATGGCCGGAGCCCGGCGTGCCAAAGTCGCACTGTATCCTGAGTTCCGGGCGATTTTCGCGGCTCTGGCCGGGGGCGTGCCCCTGATGATTCGCACCCTCACCATGCAGATTGTTATTCTCGGCACCCTGTGGGTGGCGGCCTCCCAAGGGGAAGTCGCCATTGCCGGGCGTCAGATTGCAGCGAACACCTGGACTCTCGGGGCAAACCTGCACGATTCTCTGGCTATCGCGGTGCAGGCGCTCATTGGTTTCGAGTTGGGGCGGGCTGACCGCCAGGCGGTGCGCGACCTGATTCGCCGGGTGACACTGTGGGGGCTGGGGCTGGGAGTCGTGCTGGGATTGAGCATCGCGGCTCTGGCTCCGCTATGGCCGCGCATCTTTTCCAGCGACCCCGAAGTGCTGGCTGCGGCCGCTTTGGCACTGTTGGTGTCGGCGTTCTTTCAGCCACTGGCCGGGGTGGTTTTCGTGTTCGACGGGGTCTTGATTGGTGCCAACGACACGTGGTATCTGGCTCTCGCGGGCCTGATTAACCTGGGTGTTTATATCCCGGCTCTGGTGCTGGTGTGGCGTTTCGCGCCCGGCGGAATCCTGGGACTGGCCTGGTTGTGGGGGTGTTATTGCGGGGTGTTTTTCCTGGCGCGCCTGGCCACGTTGAGCTGGCGTATCCGCCAAGACCGGTGGATGAAACTTGATTTTGCAAAAACAGGTGAAATCCGGTAATTTAGAACTTCGGTGCTTCTTGCGGTTCGTGAGGGCACAGTTGGACGAAAGACATTCAGAAAAGCGAGTTTCGACGTGGTATATGCAATCGTTAAGGCCGGCGGTCGACAGGAGAAAGTCTCTGTCGGTGAAGAGCTGCTGGTGGAAAAGGTAGACAAGGCAGTGGGGGAGACGATTGAGCTGCCTGCGATTCTGTTGGTGGACGGCGCCAAGGTAACGTCCCAGGCTGCTGACGTAGCAAAGATAAAGGTCAGCGCGGAAGTACTGGGCGCGGCCAAGGGCCCCAAGATTTCCATTGTCAAGTACAAGAACAAGACTGGTTATCGGAAGCGTCAAGGTCACCGTCAGCCGCTGACCCGCATTAAGATAACTTCCATTAAGTAAGGGGTGTAACAATGGCACATAAGAAAGGTCTCGGTTCTTCCCACAACGGTCGTGATTCGAACGCGCAGCGCCTGGGCGTCAAGCGTTTCGGCGGTCAGCTGGTTAACGCTGGTGAAATTTTGGTACGCCAGCGCGGCACCCACTACCACCCCGGCTTTAACGTGGGCATCGGCAAGGACGATACTCTGTTCGCGCTTAAGACCGGCGAAGTGGAGTTCGGTCGTCATCGCGATCGCCGTATCGTGAGCATTAAGGAAGTCGCCAACGCCTAAATGTTGGCAGTGACTACTTTCGTGAGGGGGCTCGTTCGAGCCCTCTTGCTGTTTAACGTAACGATGGCTCTGTGAGGGAGCCGGAGGAGGCAGTAGCCCAGATGGTCAGCTTCGTGGATTATGTGAAAATTTTTGCCCAAGCCGGGGCTGGCGGCAACGGCTGTGCCTCCATTCGCCGCGAAAAATACAAGCCGTTGGCGGGCCCGGACGGCGGGGCTGGCGGCCACGGCGGGTCGGTCATTCTGCGCGTCAACCCGCAAGAAACCACCCTGCTACCGTTCCATCATCGCCCGCACGTGAAAGCGGAGAGTGGTCAAGCCGGGATGGGCGACTACCGCGATGGACGTCGCGGTGAGGATCTGTTCCTCGATGTTCCTCAAGGTACGGTCGTCACCAGCGAGGATGGTGAGTTTCTGGCGGACTTAGATGCCCCGGATGCCCAGTTGGTCATCGCGCGCGGCGGGGTGGGAGGCATGGGCAACTACGGCCTGGCCTCCGCGAAACGCAAGGCACCGGGCTTTGCCCTGTTGGGAGAACCTGGTGAAGAACGTACCGTCATTCTGGAACTGAAGTCGATGGCTGACGTGGCTCTGGTGGGATACCCTTCGGCGGGCAAATCCTCGCTGATAGCGGCCATGAGCGCGGCGCGCCCCAAGATTGCCGACTACCCTTTCACGACCCTGGTGCCGAACCTGGCGGTGGTGGATAATCCGGTGGCGCGCTACACCGTGGCGGACGTGCCCGGATTGATTCCCGGCGCGGCCTCGGGCAAAGGTCTGGGGTTGGATTTCTTGCGTCACATCGAACGTTGCTGCGTGATTGCCCACGTGGTGGACTTGGCGGCGTGGGATCCGGAACGTGAACCGCTGGCCGACATCAAGACTTTGGAACGCGAACTCGCGCACTACGCGAAGTCCCTGGACCGCTACCGTCCCGGGAGGGACTTCCTGCCACCCCTGATGGAACGCCAACGCGCCATTATTCTCAACAAAATCGATGTCCCGGACGGGCGAGACATGGCCGCCCTGATGGAAACGGAGATTGCAAAACTCGGCTGGCCGGTCTTTACAGTTTCCGCGACTACTCACGAAGGGTTGAAAGAACTCGCTTTTGGGCTGGCCGAAATGGTCCAGGAATACCGTTCCCAACTGCCCGAGGACGACAGTGAGCGGCCCGTGTTGCGTCCGCAGCCGAAATCAGCGCGCCCCGCCAAGACCTACACCATTGAGACGACCACGATCGAGGGCGAGCCAGGATTCTCTATCCGTGGCGAACAGGTGGAGCGCTGGGTGAAACAGACTGACTTCACTAACGATGAAGCGGTCGGTTACCTGGCCGACCGCCTGGCAAACGTGGGAGTGGAGGACGACCTGCTGAAAGCCGGGGCTCACGCGGGGGATACCGTCGTGATTGGCGACCCCGAAACAGGTGTTGTTTTTGACTGGGAGCCGACCCTGCAAGCCGGAGCGGAACTGCTGGGCGCACGCGGCACGGACTCGCGACTCTACGAAAACACCCGCCGCACCAACCAGCAGCGCCGTATCGACTACCACGCCTGGATGGACGCCAAGAAACGTGCTCGGGAAGAACTGGACGCGGAGCGCGAGTCTGGTCTGTGGAATGACCCCGGGGAAACCGAATAGGACCGGGATGCGGGTCGCCGTCCGGTTACAGAATTCCTTGCCATTTTCAGAAATCACTCAGGTCCGGGCGGGTATAATTTCATAAAAGGAAGTTTTGTGTGCTCGTATTTGGGTAGCAAAGGATTAAGAAAGGCCGTCATGGAGTCTCGCTCGCAAAGATGCGTTTGGGCGTTGGACTCCGAAAATTCGGCAAAGTCCAATCAGCGTCGGCGTCGTATCGGGGTGATGGGCGGCACTTTTGACCCGATTCACCACGGTCACCTGGTAGCGGCTTCGGAAGTCCAGGCGGTTTTCGGCCTTGACGAGGTCATTTTTGTGCCCACTTTTATGCAGCCATTCAAGCTGGGGCGCCCGGTCACCGAGGCGGAACACCGCTACCTGATGGCGGTGATTGCGACGGCTTCGAATCCGCGGTTTTCGGTGTCCCGCGTGGATATAGACCGATCTACCACGACCTATACGATTGACACTCTGACCGACTTGAAAGCCGCTTTAGGAGATGCGCAACTATTCTTTATCACCGGAGCTGACGCGATTTCTGACATTATGCGCTGGAAAGACATCGACCAGCTGTTTAAACTGGCGCACTTCGTGGGGGTAACTCGCCCCGGACATTCCTTTGATCCCGCTAACCTTCCGGCACAGCATGTCTCTTTGGTTGAGGTTCCGGCCATGGCAATCAGCTCAACCGACTGTCGGAATCGGGTAAAATCGCACCAACCGGTGTGGTACTTGGTACCCGACGGTGTTGTTCAATATATTGCTAAATACGGACTCTATGCCGATGATGCGCGACTGCAGTCGGATTCGCGGGAGGCGTCATACGCCGTCCCTAAGGCGGCTTTGACGGCGGCAGCGGTCAACGATGCATCGCCGCAAGACGGATCCGTGATGACCTTGTCGAGAGGGGGACTGTGAGCGAGGGCAAGCCAAGGCCGCGCCCCGTGCCGGTGCAGGCGGTCAATTTACCGGGCTTGGGAGCTAGCGCCCCTCGGCCTGGGCAAGTGTTGCCCGGTGCCGGTCCGACCGGTCCCGCTCTGCAAGTTCCCAATACTGCCCAAGCCGTGCGTGCTGTTGACAAGGACGGGGCTTTGACCGGCATGATTCCGGTAGTTGGCAAGGCTCAGGCCGTGAGTGCTGCCGGGCCGCAAGTCGCCGGTGTCCAGCGTCCCCTCGTGCGCGGCACTACTCCCGTGGTGCCCGAAAAGCCCGCAGTTCCGGTCGGGAATCGTCCCGCGGATACGGCGGTTCGTCAGTTGCCTACTCCGGGAACTCCGGTGCCACCTTCCACAACAGGCATGATTCCCACGATAGCGCCGAACTCGACAGGCTCCGCGCAGATTCCCCCGCCCCGAGCGAACCCACCTGTTCCCGGCAGCGCGTCCCGGCCTCTGCCGTCTTCCCCGGCGAGTTCCGCCCCGGCAGGTTCCGCCGCGGCGAGGCCGGCGGCTCCTGGAGTCAGCGCAAATCCGCCAGTTCCGCGATTTTCAGGACCCGGTAGCTTGCCAAGCCCGGCCCAATCGTCAGCCACGTTACCGACCTCACGACCGAATCCTCCGGTGCCGCGCCCCGGCCAGATGGAAGCCGCACCGCCTCACCAGCAGACTCCACCGGAAACTGCTCCGGCACAGCCCGGAATGCCCGGTTCACGCCCCGCGAGCCCCGCGGCTCCCGGAACGGCGCCGGACGCCAAGGTTCCGGGAACGGTGCCGAACCTCGCGGCGCGCCCGCCCTTGTCAGCTGGGCGACCCGGACAACCGACACCGCCGGCTGCGCAGTCGGGAGAACCTGGACAACCGGCACAGCCGCCCGCACAGCCGGGGCAACCCGGGCAACCCGGACAAATGCCTGGGCAGAGGCCAGGCCAAACCGGTCAGCCCAATCAACTCAGCCAACCTAATCAGCCGGGGCAACCGGCACAGATGCCACACCAACCAGGGCAACCGGGGCAACCGCCTGCCCAGCCGGGACAACCTGGGCAACCGGGACCGGTCCCGAGTCAGCCCGGTCAGCAGCCTGGTCAGCCCCATCAATCATCACAACCTGGGCAGATGCTGATCCAGACTCCGGGAGCTCCCTCAGGCGATCCCCGCATGGCAGGCCAGCCGGGACAGATGCCCGGCCAGCCCGGAATGCCGGGACGTCCGGGAATGCCAGGACAACCCGGTCAGATGCCAGGTCAACCGGGAATGCCGGGACAGCCCGGCGCTCCCTACGGAATGTGGGGACGTCCGAATCCTTATGGCCGTCCCGGAATGCCTGGACAGCCCGGAATGCCAGGTATGCCGGGAATGCCAGGTATGCCAGGAATGCCCGGCTACGGGATGCCCGGAATGCCATATGGTCGCCCCGGAATGCCGGGAATGCCCGGAATGCCGGGAATGCCGGGTTACGGGATGCCCGGAATGCCCTATGGCCGCCCCGGAATGCCCGGAATGCCATACGGCCGGCCCGGAATGCCGCCCTTGTGGAATCCGCAAGAATCCCGCTCGACACGCCGCGAAAGCCTGGAAGAGGCCGAGGCTCGCCAGCTCCAAGAACTCAAAGAAGCTGAACAGAAGTTCCATGAGGCCGATGTTGAGGTTTTGCGTAAGGAACTCGGCGAGGACATCACCGATGAAGAACTGGAGAACATCGACTGGGAAGAGTTCGAATTCGAGGAGTCTTTCACCGAACGTTTGATTCGCAAGTCCGGGCGTTGGGGCGAAACTTTGCTGATGCTGGGTCAAGCGGCCCGCTGGGCGTTGGTCGTGCTGGTGACCGTCGTGGTCGTGGGTATTCTCATCTTCGCTCTGGACAAGAACGCCGCGGTGACGTCCGCCTCTGGAACAACGCTAGAGACAGGTGCCACGCTGAGCGCAGCTGCGCTAGACCCTCCAGATGCCACGCCAGGAGATTCTCTCCTGCCTGATTCCACGACCGAAATGGGGATTTTTTCTGTATGAGTGCTGACGCCAAGTCCATCGAACTCGCCATAGCAGCAGGTCAAGCAGCAAAATCGAAGAAGGCCACGGAGGTTATCGCCCTGGACGTTTCCGAACGCCTGGTGCTGACCGACATGTTTGTGCTGGCTACGGGCAATAACGACCGTCAGGTGCGGGCCATTGTCGACGCTGTTGACGAGGCAATGACGAAAGCTGGTTTAAAGTTGCTGCGTCGTGAGGGTCTGGAGCAGGCTCATTGGGTTTTGCTCGATTACGGGATGATTGTGGTGCATGTCCAGCAAGAGGACGACCGACAGTTTTACGCGTTGGAACGTTTGTGGGCCGATGCGCCCCTGATTGAGGTGCCCGATTCGGAAGCGCCAGCTGCTCAGAGTGACAGTCCCGCTCCGTCCAGCCCCGCTGCGCCGACGCCTGAACCCGTCTCTCCGTTGGACCTCATCGGCGAGGACTTTTCATAGGCTGGCCGGCAGGGACAAAACGCAACGGGTCGACCGAACAGGAGGACAGGGCAATGACGAAAACCTTGGTGATGTGGCGGCATGGACAAACCGATTACAACAAGCAGCACCGGATTCAGGGACAGATTGACATTCCCCTCAATGAAACGGGCATAGCGCAGGCCCAAGACGCTGCAGTTGGGTTAGCTCGTTTGCCTTTCACAAGGGTAGTCTCCTCGCCTTTGGGTCGCGCCCTAGACACTGCCCACGCGCTGGCCGACCGGCTCGGCTTGTCTGTGGAAGTCGACGAACGCCTGATGGAACGGGCTTTTGGGGCTTGGGAGGGGCTCAACGCCACGGAAATCAAGGCGGGCTGGCCCGATGATTTCACCTCGTGGCGCGATTTTGGCGACCCTGACCCAGCGACTACCAACGTGGAGCCACGCCGCGAGGTCGGCCAGCGAGTGTCTCAGGCTTACCGCGACTGGGCTGACAAAATTGCTGATGGCGAAACGATTTTGTTCGTTTCCCACGGGTCTGCCACCTCGCAGGGGATCGTGACTTTGCTGGGACACGACCCGGCCCGGTGGCATGGCCTGCGCGGTTTGGACAACTGCCATTGGGCGGTGATTCAGTCCGAGCACCGCGAGCCGTACTGGCGGATTGATTCGTATAACGTGGGCGTGTCCGACACCGCAATTAATGGGTAGTCGGCCGGGTAACTGGCCTGGTTGCAGGGTATTTCGCATTTAGTAAATGAGCGACATTTCCAAGGTTGTGTTTCTTCCACGGGGTTAGGTGAAACCCGGGACGCTTCCGGGCGACTCTGCTCACTCCGGGCGGCGTTGCTATTTGGGGATTAAATCGGGGTTGCTGGTCTATATAACCACCTACCCCGATTTAATCCCCAATTTCTAACAATTTGAACCGGGAATCTGCCCGTCGTCGTGTGCCCAAACTGATGCAAGTTTTCTTAATGCACAGTGTTGGTGGCAGGTGAAAATGTGCTTTTGTGGCTGTTGAATTTTGAGCAGCTTTGTTTAGCGGCTTTACTGGATGTTGTTCATACGTTAAACTTGGACTGTGAGGTCAAAGGAGCTGGAACAGATTATCCGCAGACATGGCGGGAAAATGGTTCGCCAGCGTGGCTCACACCGTCGCTGGCAACTCACTGCGACAGACGGCACCGTGGTTTATGCGACCGTACCGAATCACCCTGGAAAAGACATACCGCCAGGTACCCTACGAAACATCGAAAAACAGTTAGAGCCGGCTCTTGGGAAAGGATGGGCAACGAAATGAAGTACAGGGTTACGCTCAATCGAGAACAAGGGCAATGGACAGGGCAGTCCATCGACTACCCCGAAGCGGTAGATTACGCACCAACTCTGCGTCGTTTGCTGGCTGGAATGAGCGACGCAATCATTCTCGCTGCTGACCTCCCAGATGACGCTGACGTCGAGATTGAACTGGTGCCAGATGACTCTTTAGATAGGCGGCTTGTGCAAGCTATGAATTTAGCCACTCGCCGTTCCGAATTAGCCAAAGCCGAAGAACAGTTGCTAGAAAACACCGCGACCACGGCAAAGTCACTCAGCCATGACGGTTTTACCATGCGCGATATTGCCGCACTCACAGGAATATCCGCAGGTAGAGCCGCACAACTCATAGCGACGAAATAGAATCTGGTTTGAGTAAAGTGCAGGTATTTGCCCCCTCGCAAATGGTTCAAAAGGGGGGAGACGCGCTCTCACCCGCTTATGGGATAATCAGTGAAAACGCTTCCAGGGGGAGAGGACTCTTATGAAAAAGAAAAATGCGCGAACGCGCCACTGGCTGCTGTTGACAGCAGTTGGACTGTTGCTTGCGGCTATCTGTTTTGCTGTTCTCGGGGTCACGCATGTGATTTCACCGGTTACCGCTATCGGAAATGTCGCCGGTTTCCTGATTACCAGCCTGGTTGTAGGGGTTCTCGCGGTGCGTAAATGAGTGATATTCCCAAAGTTGTATTCTTGCACGGGTTGGGTGAGACCTGTGAGGTGTGGAATCCTGTAGTCAAGCAGCTGGCGCAAACCGAGTGCGCAGCTCCCGAGGTTTTAAAAGTGAATTCTCCGATGGCTGACTGGTCATTAGAGGGTATAAGTAACGAGATTGCTGATACGCTCACGGAACCTGTTCACTTGGTCGGGCTCTCACTAGGTGCAGTGATAGCTTTACAGATTGCCATCACTCACCCTGACAAGGTCGTTTCGCTGTTTATTTCCGCTCCTCAAGCCAAGCTGCCCAAACTGTTCATGAGCCTGCAGCGTGTGCTGATGCGAATTTTGCCCGCAAAGTGGGTCTGCCCACCGCAACTGAGTAAAGCTGAGCTTTTCGGTGTACTCGATAGCTTGAAATATTTAGACCTCATTCCACAGCTGCCAGCTTTGCAAATGCCGGTAACTGTGGTTTGCGGTAGCAGAGATAAAGCGAACCTGCCGGCGTCGCGTAAAATCGCTGGGCTTATTCCTGAGGCTCGCTTCGCGGTCGTTCCGGGTGTGGGGCATCAGTGGCACGTTACGCATCCTCAACTATTTGCCGAATACCTGCAGCATGGAGGGATCGGTCAAGCACTAACCCAACAGCACAATCCCTAAACTCCTGTGAATACTTCCTAGGCATAAAACAATCCTCTCAACAAACCAAAAAACCTAGGAACAAAACCTGGGACGCTTCACTTTTATCCCGAAAACCGCCTTGGCGTATAGCCAAGACAGTTGCTGATGTGTTTCGTTTGGTTAGACGCGCTCCTGCAACGCATCTAGCATTTCTTCATAATAGCCCTCGTCAAACACTGGTTCGAGGGCGAGGATTTCGTCAAGCAGTTCTGAGGGAATGCCATTTGGGTCATTCTGTACCACAGCGCTTATGCCTGCAATTGCGCAAAAAGTCCCATCCTCATCGATGAGTGTATTCATATCCTTGAACTCTTGATCAGTAATGACCTTTTGCTGGTGCATGTGCTGGAGAACTAAACGTATTTCCTCTTCGCCCTCATCCATTTTAGTCCTCCAATCTGCGGAAAGTATTCACCTCTATTTTACCGCGGGAATGCTGTATTCCAACGTCTTATCTCCGCCTGCTTTCGCCACGGCGATACTTGTGGTGTTCCCTATTGTTCCCAAGGGTGTTGGGGGAGGACCTCACGTAACACGGCGCGAAACGTGGGGGTTGGTACTTGCGTGGAACCTCTGTCGTCGGGGTTGATATTGTGGTTCAATTATCTTGGAAGGCGGTGAGGAATATGTCTGAGATGCGTTTACGACTGGAAGGCGAACCCGGTACGATACCGGCAAGTGAAGTCGGAAAAATGCTCGAACGTGCCAGTGATCTGGTGAAATCGGTCGAGGGGGGAGAGCGCAGCGAACCTGTGGTAACGAACTTGTGCATTGGCTCAGCTGAAGCCGTCCTAGAGATTCCTGACCTGGCGGGAACCACCATTGATACCGGATTGGATATGTTGGTATCCCGCAGGAAGGCGCCGATTGGCTGGACGAATCGTAGTCTTAGGACTGTGGATGACTTATCAAAACTCCGTGGTGGTAGGGGCGCGAAAACTGGGGTTTCTTTGAATATCGGGGACTTGCCGGAACGGTTGATTACACCAGAGATAGGCAGGATAGCATCGCAAGTCAAGATTGAACCCGACACTGCACTCACCCAAGTGAACGGGGTAATTTATTCGTACACGCACCGCACACCTGATGCACCTTGCCAGATTAAGCTACGCCGTGAGGGGTTACCGACTGTAACAGTAAACTTGCCGGAATCATTGGCAAACTCTGCGCGTGGTCTCATAGAGCAGCCTGTCGAGGTTACAGGAGTTGGCACCCGCAGCGATGACGGCATGAGCATTGTTCTCCTGGAAGCCACCTCTATTGAGCCTGATGACTACTATTGGGATGGTGAACCCATTGATGCACGTGAACTTGTAGGGATTTGGAAGGGCTCTGCTAACGACAGCGATTCCGTTTCCCTGGTCAGGGCGATGCGTGATGCCTGGTAAATACTTAGCAGTAATCGACACCAGCATACTTGTCTCACTATTCCTCAATGAGACCGCAGACGATCACGCCAATCGAGCCGAACAGATCGTCAACGAAAACAGAGAGACACTGGTCCTACCGTCCCTTGTCGTTCTTGAAATCATTGCCAACAGCGACTTGAAACTTGCACAATCATTGGATGCCCAGGCAAGGAATGAAGCCGTGCGGGAGACTCTCCGCAAACTCGCCAAGCTAAAACTTCGTACGGTCGACTTGACGCCAAAAGTCGCAAGACTAGCCGCGAGACTGATTCCCGATTGCAACATTAAAGCTCCCGATGCGGTAGTGGTCGCAACCGCCCAGGCATTCGGAATCCCTACTGTCTATACATGGGACCAGAAACTGATTAACGCTACCTCGAAACTTGGCGAAATTACTAAGGTCGCGGAACCGCCAATCATTGCCCAGCCTACCTTGGGCATCTGAACATTTTTCTCATCTCGCATCAGAACCAGCAGCTGCGTGCGTGGGCTTTGTGGCGTTGCAAATTGGGGATTAAATCGGGGTTAGTGGTTATATAGACCAGCAACCCCGATTTAATCCCCAATTTCTAACATGATGGGCGCAGCCCTCGTGGGATTAGAACCCCTAACCGCTCCCCCGCCAAAGAAATCCCGAACCCTTAAGAGCCGAGAGCTTTACCAAATCGCGGAATCGTCCTAAAATAATAGGTAAGGAAAGTAAGGAATCCCGTGATAACCTATATCCCGACGAAAGGTGCGAATCATGGAGCTGGCAAAGATTACTTCAAAGGGCCAAATCACCATTCCGGTTTCGGTTCGCCGTAAACTCGGGGTTAAAGACGGCGACAAAGTAATGTTCCTTGACGAGGGGCAGGGCGTAGTCATGGTCAACGCCTCGGTACAAGCCCTTATCGAGGCTCAGGCTGGCTTCGCTGGTGTGGCCGACCGGCTCGGCATCAAGACCGAGCAAGATGTTGTGGACATGGTCAAAGAAGTTCGTCGCGAACGTGCCGCTGAAAGCGTCAAGGCTGGCGTAACCAAATGAGGATAATGCTGGACACCAATGTCCTCATCTCGATGGTTTTCTTTCCAACCTCACGGTTTCGCGACATGGTGCGATTCATTACCGAGGCACACCAGATGGTCATTCCGTCTTATGTAATCGATGAACTCACGGAAGTCGCCTTACGTAAGTTTCCGGACAAGACGGAAAGCTTGGACCACTTCCTGGAGAGGCTCAGCTACGAGCTAACCTACACGCCGCTGCACATCCCGAAGGACTTGTTTGCGATTCGTGACCCCAACGACTACCCAGTTCTGTATTGCGCGACGCACGACGACATCGACATCCTGATTACCGGCGATAAAGACTTCGCAGACCTTGGCCTAGAGCGTCCCGAAATCATGACCCCAACGGAGTTCATTGAGCAGTACCTGAGCAAAAAGGGCGGCTCTAAGAGGGACGTGAAACCATAGGACCGGATAATCACCTGTTTTGTACTTGAGCCGAGGGAGGCGAAGGTAAGAAGCAGCTACTTGGGCTTGTCGTTGGTCAAACTTAGTGCGACTACTTCGTTAACAGGTTTTGTGACCAGCTGCCTTCTTTCTTTTGTCCAAGGGTGAGCTCGTCATCATCCCACTCGAAAATCCCCTACCGCTGTCCTCGGATTTTCAAAATGTGGAGCATAGGGGATTCCACGATTTTCTGCGAAAATCGTGGCACGCTCGGAATCTTCGATTCCTCGCGCTGGCACCTGAAAACGCTGTCGCGTTTTCGGGCGGTGCCAGCCCTCTCGGGTTCGAATCCCCTATAGGGTCCTTAAATGTTTGAAAATCCGGGGACTTGCTGTCCTCGAATCTTCAAAATGTGGAGCATAGGGGATTCGAACCCCTGACCTCTTCCATGCCATGGAAGCGCGCTACCAACTGCGCCAATGCCCCGAAGTGCCTAAACAGTATATATAACCTGGGCGGTGACAGCAAATTAACGGCGCACCTCACCTATTTTGGCCGCGCAAGGGATGCCGGTGGGGGCAGGGAGTAAGGCCGGGGCAGTGGGGCGTCACACGCACCTGAGCCAAGAGGGGGCCGGTGGGGCATGAAGCGCGCTCGCCAGGGGTATCGCGGCAGCATAAAGGACCGCACGAGGCCGGTCGGCGGCACGAGGCCGGTCGCGGGGTGCGCGTGGTTGGGGCGCTTAGAGCATAATCCTAGGCCCGGGAACCCTGGGCACGTTTCCGGCTGATCCGTAGCATCAAGCCACCGGTGGCGGTAAACAACACTGCTGCGTATAGGTAGAGCAGCGAATTGGCTCCGGTCACCGTCGTATCAAAAGCGTTCAGCTTGTCCTGCGGATTAGGCTGATTGGGCACGCTTGGCGAAGCCGGTGCGGACGGCATACCAGGGATACCAGGCGAAGCCGGTGTGCCGGGCTGGTTTGGCGTACTGGGGGTTGCCGGAGAAGCCGGAGTACTTGGCGAGGTGGGGGAGGGCGTGGGTGAAACTGGGCTCGATGGAGTCCCTCCTGGGGTGCCAGGTGTGGTCGGCGTGCCTGGCGTGCCTCCTCCCGGCGTACCGGGAGTGCCCGGCGTACCCGGAGTGCCCGGCGTACCCGGAGTGCCCGGCGTACCTGGCGTACCTGGCGTACCACCTCCTGGTGTACCCCCTCCCGGCGTGCCGGGGTTTCCACCTGGGGTTGGGACAGTGAATTTCGCAGTAAAGACCGTGTTGTCGTTGAGCGGGGTGTCGGTAAGTGGATCCGTATCCCACTTGTCGAAACTCTTATCTGGACCCGGAGTCACATAGTATTTATTCGGATCACGCGTTCCTGCCAACTGTTGGGGGACGGGAAGCTGCTTCGATTTAATACCTTTGAGGACATCGTAATGAAGTTCTGTGATGGGGTTCCCAGCGCCGTCCTGGCCAAATGAGCCGCCCTCATCGGCCTTGAAGGTGACTCGGACATAGCCCTCGGGAGTTTCACCATCCTGGGGCACTTCGAGGACTCTGACATCTCGATAAAAGAAGGTGATTTCATCGGAACCGGTGCCGTTGATACCGAGTAGCTTATTGGTGTTTTCATCTACATCGTAAAAGAGCTGTTGCTGGGGTGCTGAGGTGAGTTTCCATCCTTTGATTGGCTTGTAGTTCCGTGCATCATAATGCCTGGCTCCACTAGCAACCTGCTCCTGGTCGAGGATGCTGTATTTATTGATAACTTCCTGTTTCGCAGCTGGGGTATTGGCTTGTTTCCATTCAGCCTGGCCTCTGTCGTCCAAGTAGTTAACCGTGTAGTTGCGGGTCCGGAAAGGAATATAGAAATAGTGGAAGACATTGTTAGCATATTTGGGATTATCTACAAGGTTTCCATTATTGTCCATAATTTGTTTCGGCTCAACTCTGAGCATTTGGAAACCGGTGTTATCGTACTGCATACGGTTGTTGTATTCGGTGTAGAGTTCCTTAAGCTGCGAATCTTTAGTCTTCAGCAGTTCCTCATGTTGGGCCAGGAGCCAAGTCCCGCTTAGTTGAGAAGCGTATGACACCGCAAAGTGGCCGGCACGTTCTTCTAAGGGTATGATTTTAGCAGGATTATTCGGATCGATGCGGTATTGGCTATCCAAGAAGTGGTGATACACCAGTACATTTTCGAAATCTTTTTTCACCCAAACTGCCCGCAGATAAATGGGATCCACCACATCATTTCCAAAAGAATACAGCTCGGGGACGATATATCGCTTACGATAAGAATTATCAAAATCGTTGGTGTAGTTGCCCTGGGCGTCCTTCTGGTAGTGCAACACTTCCCATCCTAGGAAAGAATAATCTTCCCGCGTGGGTTTTTTAGGCGCTACCAGTTTTTGCCGATACAACACGGTGAATACCTGTGGGTCACTTGGAGCAGCGCCCGGAGTAACGGTCTTCTGAGGGTAGTTCACTATACTGGTGGGGTCGCCGGGCGTCTCCTGGATAGTCTTTTGCTCTGTCGCGAGGTCTTTGGCGTCAATGGCATCTAAAGTGCCGCCTGCCGGATCAAAAGTGACCTTCCACTTATGGTCAGGTTCCTCCCAAATGGCGTAGAGGACCAGGGCATGGGCCGGCATGGTTTCATTCGGGCTAGTAGAAACCATCTTCAGTCCGGCAGGGTCTAAAGCCCAGCCCTTGAATACCATATTAGGCGCGAGTCCGTCGGGCCGTTTAACTTGATAGTTTCCCTCGCTATCCTGTTCTAAAAGACCCGTTAGACCCATGTCTAACAAAGTATCAACGTCATCCAGATTCAAATCCTGTAAAGGTTTTTGATAAAAGATATCCGTCTGATTGCCGTCATTATAATCGCTGTCAGCTTTGATGGTGGCGGGGTCATTATTGAAACGCAATTTATACTGATTGCGCTTATAATAGAAACGAATATAGCCATTTGTGTCAAATGGCTCAACACCCTCTAGTGGGTCGCCCCATTCATCGGCGTTATTGGCGAATGCAGGTATAAATCTCAATTTACCCTTGTTGCCGTAATTACCAAAAAAGTCCGGTATTTCTTCCTCGTCGTATGGCGTTATCCCGCCCCGCAGCTCGTTCAGCTCAACAAAATCGTCTGAACTCAGTAGTCTCGACTCGACCGAAGCGGTTTTCTCCCCGGGTTTTATATCGTAAGCGGTAAAGCCTTGGACTGCCGGAGCCTTATGCCCATAGCCGGGATTACTTGTATCGGCTTTGGATCTATAAAGGTCGTAGTCAATAATTTTCTTATATTTTTTTTTCGGATCCATGCCAGGTTGCCAGTCTGGATTTATGTCAAAGCCATCCATCCAAAAATCCATGTGGTGAGGTATCGGCGGGTAACTGGTACCACCTTGTTGCTCGATACCAAAAGAGAGCGTGGTGAAAGTTTTTGGATTTGCGTGCAGATTAACCGGGATGGTGGTACCGTCGCCGGCGTCAATTTCGCTGGTGTAGCCGTAGTAAACATCATCGTATCCATCCATGTCTAAGAACTCTTCAGCTGATAGCCGGTAAGGTGGAGTGTCGCGGTATATCCAATGCGGGTCTAAGAAGTTCGGGCTCCACCCGTAGCTTTGCTTACCCTCATCGAATCCTTTGGTTTGGAGGGCATCGTTCGGCCAGTTTAACATGCGTTGGTTAAATCTGGCTTTGAAGTGGTAGGGGTGTCCTGGCCCACCTACTTGTTCTGCTTCTGCTGATTGTTCATTATACTGCCAAATTTCAGGATAGAAAGAATCCTTTCCGTCGACGTTAGATTTCGTAAAGTACAGGTCATAGACCTGCCGGTCGAAATAGATGTTATAGACGGTCTTGCCGGTAGCGGAAACAGGCTTTACCTCACTGGGAGTATCTTGATCAGCATTTTCGCTATCAGTTAAAGTCTCATTGTATTTGTAGAACTTATTGAAATACAGGAACTTATTATTCAGGAACTTATCTCCGTTCCAGATTTTAACTAAACGAGCTCTATCCAAATCGGGGAATTCCACCCCTTTGATGGGCTCTTCCTTCAGATTCGGACGGTAACCTGTGTTCGCATTCTGGTACACGTGAGTGCCCACGAATTCATACTTTTGTAAGAGAGTAGCGTCATCAGCATGATCAGCTTTTTCCGTCCAAAATTGAATCGCATAATCTGCCTTAGCGTTTTCCTCCCAAACTGCCTTAAACGTTAATTTTGTAGCCGGCATTATGAGTTTAGCGTCTAGATTCTTAATCGCGTCGGAGCCGGCTCTCATGATTTCATTCTTGGCAAATTTCTTTTTTGTTCCGTTCACAGTGCCTTCAAGATCCACTGACGGCTTCCAGCCTAAGAACTTAGCTCCAATTCTGGTGGGGATATCCGTGCTGTTTAGGGCAGGAATTTCTTGTCCGTAATACAGGGTGCGAGTGGGCACCGCAGTCCCATCCTGGGTGTCAAATGAGACAGCATAGTAGGCGCGGTTGTAACGCATTTCCACGCTGCGATCTTGCTGCGTAATTAAAACCTTCATATTTTTGTCTTCGGGCACAAAACCAGCTATGTCAGCATCAGGTAAGGTCTCGATAACAGGATAGGAACCAATTGGTCCGCTTTGTTTAGTGGTAATGTCGACGTTCGTTCCCGGCTTTTTACCATATTCATTAATTTTTCGTAATTCCTGAAACACGTGCTTTACCGTAACGGTTCCGGGGCGGCCTTCATAGATATACGGGTTTTCCTTCCGGTGTACTTTTCCATAATCAACGTCACCCGTAGTGCTCCCGGTTTTGGCAGCTTTCACGACACCTTGGTAGTCGATGTGGTATTCATTTATTGGCTGATTCGTACTATCAATCGGCATACCATAGCCGGGAAATTTCGGCAGCTTGATGGTTTTGTTGACCTTGCCCTGTTCCTCTGGGGTAGCGGCTGCTCCCACGGTGGCTACGTAGGGTTGGTAGTTGACGACATTTTCTGTACCTTTTGGAATCATATAGTCGTTATGCAGGGTGTAGATATCTGGCTGCACCGGATTCGCAATAAAATCCGCAGCGGTTTGACCCGCCGACAGCTTTACCGGCTCCGCGGGGATGGAGTCCGCATGAGTGCTGGTTTCAGCGGCGCCAGCCTCCCAGGGCGGGGAAAGAATTATCGCCCCCGGTAGTACCAGTGCTAGCGCCAGTATCCAAGACACGGTTTGTTTTACGGATACTCTCATGGGGACTCCTCACTATCGACCGCGCTATTGAGTGCAACGCGGCAAGTTTTTGTGTTCAATCTCCAGATAATCTGAGGAAACACAACTGTTTTATTCTATCTGACCCCACCTGGAAAGGCCAGCTTGCCCTTACCTTTTAACCATGCCCCGCACCCACAGGCAGCTCCAGGCCGTCCCCCCGAATCAGCGCCGCGGTTCCTCCCGCTGGACGGCGCCACACTCAGGCCGACTCCGGGAAAGTTACTTCGATGCGCGTGCCCTTGCCGGGGGTTGAGTTCACTGTAATCTCCGCCGAATGCAAGATAGCGGCGTGCTTGACGATAGATAACCCCAAACCGGTACCCCCGGTCTGTCGCGAATGGGACTTGTCCACCCGATAAAACCGTTCAAACACGCGCTCCTGATCCTCGTAAGGAATCCCGATACCCGTGTCGGTCACAATCAGCTGGGGCCTGCCCAGATGCGTCCCCGCCCAAACGTTCACCTCGCCGCCCTCGCGATTGTACTTAATCGCGTTGTCTACCAGGTTATACACCATCTCACCCAGGAGCGGCTCCACCCCGGTGAGCGTCGTGTGCGAACCGGACAAGGTCAGCTTCACATCGAAAGATGCGGCGCGAGGCTGCAGCCGCTCCACCACCGTGCGGCACAAATCAAACAACTCGACCTCCCCCGCTTCTGCCGGCAGACCGCCCTCGTCCAGGCGGGACAGCTCCATAATGTCGCCAATCAGGTCTAGCAGGCGGGAGGACTCCTGGTGAATGCGCTCGGCAAAGCCCGGAATGTCCTCATCTTTCACCAAACCGTTGCGGATAATCTCGGCATATCCAGAGATGGAGGTCAGCGGGGTTTTCAACTCGTGAGACACGTTAGCGGAAAACTCGCGGCGGGAACGTGCGGCGGCTTCCTTGTCCCGATTTTGATGTTCCAGACGTTGCAGCAGCGGCAAGAACTCGGGGTAAATCGGGACTGTTTCGTGGTCCTTACCGTAGGCCTGGAGCATATCGTGGGGCAGGGGAGGCTCCGCCGAGTCAGAGCAGCTCGGCTCGTCTTCCGGCTTCGTGTCGGTGTAGGCTCCCGAGCCGAAAACCCCGCCACCGCCGAAAACGCTGGAGTTCCCGAAAACCCCGGTGTGTCGCCCAATCTCGGGCAGCCGGTCGCGGTCATAAGGGGTGCCCGAGAGCGGATGGTTCAGGTCAATCTGTTCCAGCGGCTCGACAATGAGGCGAGCCTGACGCCGCGCAATCAGGAAAGACAGCCCGAACACACCCAGGGCAATGCCGCCCAAAATCGGCAACCCGGACAGGGCCGTGGCATAAAACGTGCGGACGGGACGCGCCACGCGGACGATTTTGCCCGACGGGATAGCCCGCGCGTAGTAGCACATATCCGCGCCGATAGTGTCAGAATCACGCACCACGATATCCGAGCCCAACCCGTGCGCTTTGCGTTTCTGAGCCGAGACAATCTCAGGCCGGCTCGCGTGGTTGGCCATCTGAGCGGCGGGAACTTCGGAATCATAGAGAACCTCACCGTCACCGGTTACCAGCGTCAGGCGAACCCCGGGGGTCTGACGGTGAAAATCGGTGAGCATCTGGGTCTGAATATCATCGGTATGATGTTCCAGGCTCAGCGCCAACAGGTTGCCCTCTTCGGTCAGAGTATCCAAAATGTTGGCGCGATTGACCTCGTAAAAGAACAAAACGGAACCGACATAAGCAAGCACCAGGGCTATGGCAGAAATACCTGAGATAGCCCCCAGAATCTTGCGTCGCATATAATCTCCCTTGATTCGATGGCGATTACGCTAACAGCGCCCTCATTCGGAAATCTTGTAGCCGACTCCGCGCACGGTTTCAATGTGTTTTGCGGCCGGGCCGAGTTTCTTGCGTAGCGTGCGAATATGCACATCGACCGTGCGCGTCTCGCCGTGGAAACTGTATCCCCAGATGGAATCCAGCAGTTTGTCGCGGGAAAACAAAATCCCCGGCTGGCTCATGAGTTCCTCTAACAGCTGGTATTCCTTTAGAGTCAGTTTCACCTCCCGGCCCTCAACCGCGACCGTGTGGCGGGGCAGGTTCAGGTCAATAGTGCCTATGGTGAGGATTTCCTCGTCCTCCTCAGTGGGGTCGGCGGGACGAGCCACGCGGCGCAGCACCGCCCGGACTCGCGACACCAGCTCCATCATGCCAAACGGCTTGGTGATGTAGTCGTCCGCCCCCAAGTCCAAGGACTTGACCTTGTCGAACTCGGCGCCTTTCGCTGTCACCATGATGACCGGAATGCCCTCGGTTTCAGGGTTTGCCCGAATCCGGCGCAGAATCTGGATACCATCAACGCCAGGCAGCATAATGTCCAGCAAAATCATTTCCGGGAGCAGCTCTGCCATCGCTTCGCGAAATTCCTGGTAATCAGCGAAACCCCGAGCGGTAAAACCGGTGGAACCGAGGGTGTAAACGACCAAATCCCGAATGTTCAGGTCGTCCTCGACAAAATAAATCACACTCCCATTATTCCAGGGAGCGCCCGATTCAGGCTGATTTTGTGTCGAAGATGACATCGTGTACCCCCGTTATCGAGAAATCCACCCACTCAGCGATGTTCGTGGCGTGGTCGCCGATACGTTCCAGATATTTGGCAATCATGATGACGTCGATAGCCTTTTGGGCGTCCGCGGCATCAGCATGCACGATGAAATCAATCATCTCGGTGGCGACATCATCGAACATTCGGTCTACCGCATCGTCCGCCGCCTGGGTGGCGGTAGCCAAAGCTAGGTCGCGGTCGACAAAAGACCGAACCGCGTCGTGGACCATCTCGGAAGTTTTCGCTGCCATCTGAGGGATTTTGGGGAATCCTCGCACCAGGGACATATCCGTAGACTTCACGATTTCCGCAATGTCCGCGGCCTGGTCGCCGATACGTTCCATGTCGGTGATCATTTTGAGAGCGGCGGAAACCTGGCGTAAATCCCCCGCCACCGGTTGCTGCTGCAACAGCAGCTTCAGACACAGGTGCTCGATGTCCCGCTCCATCTGATCGATTTGGGCATCAGCCCGAATCACTTCACGAGCGATTTCATCGCTGGAACTGGACAGGGCCACCATAGTCTGACTGATGGCCTGTTCACAGAGCTCTCCGGTCTGCACCAGCATTTCGTTGAGCTGCATGAGTTGTTGATCGAATCGGGATCGCATTACCTCTCTACTTTCTGTTCCATAACTCAGAACTGTATTTCCCTGCCGTGCGCCAGCGGGGTCCGCTGGGGCACGCGAAAACAGTGTTAGCTGAACCGACCCGTGATGTAGTCCTCGGTACGCTGGTCCGAAGGTACGCTGAACAGGGTTTCCGTGTCGTTGTACTCCACCAGTTCGCCCAGCAGGAAGAACGCCGTGTTGTCGGCGATGCGCGAAGCCTGCTGCATGTTGTGGGTCACAATCACGATGGTGTAATCCCGAGCCAGGTCCACGACCAGTTCCTCAATCTTGGAGGTAGAGATGGGGTCCAGGGCGGAGGTCGGTTCGTCCATTAAGATGACGTCCGGTTCGGTAGCCAAAGCGCGGGCGATGCACAGGCGCTGCTGCTGACCGCCGGAAAGCCCCACGGCGGACTTGTTTAAGCGATCCTTTAACTCGTCCCAAATCGCGGCTTGACGCAGGGAACGCTCCACGATTTCGCTCAGTTCCCGGTGATTGCGAATCCCGTTGATGCGCGGCCCATAGGCGATGTTGTCAAAGACCGACTTGGGGAACGGGTTGGGCTGCTGGAACACCATGCCCACCCGCTTACGCAGGGCGATGGCGTCCATATCCTTGAAAATATCCGCGCCGTCCAGCAGTACCTGACCGGTGATGCTAACGCCCTTGACCAGGTCATTCATTCGGTTCAAGGTTTTCAGGAAGGTCGACTTGCCGCATCCGGAGGGGCCAATCAAAGCCGTGATTTTGCGGGGCTGAATGTCGATGTTGACTCCCTTGAGAGCCTCGAAATCGCCGTAATGCAGGTGCAGGTCACGCGCGGAAAACTTGGCGGTGGTGGAATTTTTGGGCGCAGTGGGGGACTCCAAAACGTTAGTTTGCGCAGTCATGAGTGATTATTCCTTTCCTTTAGGGTGGAAACGGTCGGTGAAGTTCGTAGCGTCAATAGTCGGTTCGGCATGGTTCACCGTGTCAGTAGCGGGGACGGGAGTGTCGGAGTTGGCCTTACGCCACTTGCCTTTGCCGCCCTTGGGGGCCTGGTCAGACAGGCCCGCCAGGCTGGCGTGAACCCGTTTCGTGATGGTGCGAGCCAAAATCGAGAACAGGAGGGCGATCAGCACCAGCACCGCGGCAGAGAAGTTGGCGATGTCCACCGCGTTGGGTTCCACCGCTTCGGTACGCATGGCCCACACGTGCAGCGACAAGGTCTCGCCGGGACGCATGGGGTTGAATGCGTTGGTGGGGGAGGTGATGTCCGTGGAGGACCAGTTGATGTTGGTGGACATACCGGCGGTGTAGAGCAGGGCGGCAGCCTCTCCGAAACCGCGTTCGGCCGCCAGCACCACCCCTGTCATCAGGTGGGGGAGAGCCGCCGGGAGCTGCACCCGCACAATGGTGGTCCAGTGGGTCGCACCCAAGGCCGCCGAACCGTACTTCAGGTCCGAGGGTAGTGCCCGGAGAGCCGACTCGGTGGACGTGGTGACCAGGGGCAGATTCAGAATCGAAACCGCCAAAGCTCCGGCCAGCAGGTTCCACTGTTGCCCCACCATCAGGATAAAGACCAGGTAACCGAACAGGCCGACCACGATGGAGGGCAGGGAGGACAGGGACTCGATAGAGATGCGGATGAACCCGGTCCAGCGGTTCTCTGGCGCGTACTCAGCCATGTAGATTCCGGCGGGAACGCCGAGGGCGACGGACACAATCAGGGACAAAAACACCAGGTAAACGGTGTTGAACACCTGGTTCATGATGCCGTCACGGGTGAAACTGAGGAATATGGGGTCAAAACTCAACAGGCCGCGAATCACGATGTAGGCTGCCAGCGCCACAATCAACATCAGGAAGAAACCCCCGATAGCGCCAAAGACGCCGGTCATCAGGTTGTTGACGCTCTTGGCACGGCGAATGCGGTGTTCCATCTGGGTGGAAAGACCCGAAGCGGTAGTCGTAGCGGTACTCATCGATCCTGCTTCCTCTCTGCGCCGATGATGTGAATCACAAAAATAAAGAACATCGAGATGAGGAACAGCAGCAAAGCCATGGTCCACAATGCCGAGTTGTGTTCGCCGCCGTTGGTGGTGTTGCCCATGTCGGCGGTAATCGCCGTGGTCAAGGAACTGGTCGGAGAGAGAATATCGGCCGGCAGGGCGCGAGTCTTGCCGATAACCATCGCGACCGCCAGAGCCTCACCAAAAGCCCTGGCCAGACCCAGAATAATGCCGGTCAAGATGCCTTTCTTGGCCGCGGGCAGGACGATGTGGTAAATCGACTGCCAACGGGTAGAACCCAGGCCGTAGGCGGCTTCCCGATAATCGTAAGGAACCGCGGTAATCGCGTCGGCGGAAACGGTGGTGATGGTCGGGAAGATCATGACCGCCAGGACGATGCCAGCCGCCAGGACCGAATAGCCGCCCAGGGGGGCGTGAAAATAGTCTCGAATAAATGGCACCAGGACGGTCAAACCGACCCAGCCGTAAACCACGGAAGGGATACCGAGGAACAGTTCCACCGCGGGACGGAACAAGCGCTCACCCGCGCGTGGGGCGATTTCCGTGATGAACACGGCGGCTCCCACCGCGAAAGGCGTGGCGATGGCCAGACCCAGGAAACAGGTCATCAGCGAACCCAGAATAAAGATCAGTGCGCCGACACTGCCGCGCAGAGTCAAATCCGGGCTGTCCTGCGGATTCCAGTCCGGGGAAAACAGGAATTCCCCCACGGTGTGCTGGAACGCGGTAAAGGTGAAAGAACCCTTGTACAGCAGGAACAGGCCAATAACGACCGTTAGTACGATGAGGGAAACACCTGCAATCGCCACGATGGTCCCGCCGATTTTGTTTGCCAAACGGAAACGTTTATCCGCCCCGTTCGAGTCGAGCCGCCGCCGAGCCGGAGATGAACCCGCCGCGGAATTACGCGCCTGCGGGAGCGCTGAATCTGAGGAGTTGAGACGAGTGGACACGTTAGGTTCAGTCATCTCAATTTCCGTCGATTCAGGCTCCCGCACCGAAGAAGCCGTGGTAGCCATTAGTTCAGTTGCGCCTGAGCCTCTTTAGGCTGCGGGGTCAGGGTGAGTATCGGTGGCTTCCTTGGACATCTTGGAAGATACGCCGTAGCCCATCTTTTCCAGGTCGCCAGCGAACTTGTCGCCCATCATGTAGTCAAGGAACGCTTTGGTTACCTCATCGGGGTCGCCCTTGGTGTACATGTGCTCGAAGCCCCACACCTTGTATTTGCCGCTGTAGGTATTTTCCAAGGTCGGTTCCACGCCGTCGATAGCGACGGGCTGAACTTCGTCCTTGCCGGCCAGGTAGGACAGTGCCACGTAGCCGATAGCGCCCTTGTTCTGGGTCACGGTCTGGAGCAGAGTACCGGAGTCGTCAGTTTCGAGAGACTGGTTGGAGGCCTCCTCGGCGCCACCCAGCGCCCAGGTCTTAAACAGAGCGCGAGTACCGGAGGAGGACGGACGGGTGACCAACACGATCTTTTCGTCCGGGCCGCCAACTTCCTTCCAGTTCGTGGTCTTGCCGGTAAAGATGTCGGTCAGCTGGGCGGTGGTGAGGTCCTTCACACCCAAATCCTTGTTGACCACCGGAGCCATCGTGATGGTGCAGACCTTGTGGTCGACCAAGTCGGCGGCCTGGGTCGCATCGAGCTTCTCAGAAGCGAAAACGTCAGAGTTACCAATGTTTACAGAACCGGCCGCAACCTGCTTGAGACCCTCACCGGAGCCGCCGCCGTTCATCGTCACGGTCACATCGGGGTTATCTTTCATGAAAGCATCGGCCGCGGCTTTTGCCAGGGGCAGCAGCGCGGAGGAGCCGGAACCGGTGACGGTGCCGCTCAGGGTCGAAGTCGGTTCACTGGACTCGGTGTCAGTACCGGAGGCAGCCTTATCGCCACCGCCCGCACAGCCGGTCAACAAAGACATGGAAAGCAAACCAGCGCCAAAGATTGCGCCAATACGAGAGATTTTCATGGTGTTCCTTTCATACATCGAACTTTTACTCCCAAGTCAGATAGTAAGAAAGGATTGTTAAGGCTAGCGCGGGGCAGATGTTAAGAATACGTAAAACAATTTTACTTTACGGTTGTTGCCCTATTGTTTTACGATTACATGGATTTTTCGTTAGTCTTGGCGAGTGACTTTGGAGATTATCCGAGTCGGCGCCACCACCATGACCCGGTCTTCAGGGGACAGGATGGTTTTGGCGTGAGCGGTTTCCCAAGTGCCGGTGGGCGATTCAATAGCCACGATAGAGAATCCGTCGCGGCGGCGCACGTCGAGCTCACCGAGGGTTTTCCCGCAGTAGCGCGGCCCCAAACTGGTGATGACCAGGGCAAACCCGTGACCCAGGTCGATGTAATCCTCGAAAGACTGCGCGACCTGGTGGGCAGCGCGCAAACCCATCTCGGATTCCGGATAGAACACGCGGGTGATGCCCATTTGGTTGAGGATCTCGCCCTGTTCCACGCTGGAGGCTTTCGCCCACACTTGGGGACAGTGCAGGGTCAGCAGGGCAGAGGCACTCAGGATGGAGGCGGCGAGGTCGGCGCCAATGGTGACCACACCGCAGGCGTACTCCTCGACCGCCAGCTGGTTCAGCGCCTCCTTGTCGGTGGCGTCCGCCCGCACCACGTGACGCAGGAGCGCCGAAGCACGTTGCACGACTTCCGGGTTACAGTCGATACCGAGCACTTCCACGCCGCTGGCCTCCAACTCGGTTGCCATGCTCAGGCCGAAGCGTCCCAAGCCGATGACGACGGCGCTTTGCGGGTTGCCGGCCGGGTGGGTCGGGGAGTTTGGGGTGGAGTTGCGATTAAACATATTCATTTGCGTTGTCCTAACCGATAAGGGGATGGTCACGAGGAAGTTCGTAGGCTACCGGCCGTTTCCGGGTCGCGAGGGCCGCAGCCAAAGTCAGCGGCCCGACACGTCCCAGAATCATAAAGATTATTACCATGAACTGCGCCGCAACAGGCAACATGGGAGTGATTCCGGTACTCAGACCCACGGTGCCCAGGGCGGAACAGATTTCAAACAGGCACTGGTTGAGGTTGAAAGGTGTAAAGAGCATCAGCAGGAAAGTTCCCACCGCGACCAGGCCGGAAAACAGCGAAAACACCGCCAAGGCTTGACGCTGAGCCGAACGCGCCAGGCGCCAACCCAGGATATTGATGGCGTGAGCCCCCCGGATTTCACCCCAGAGGGTCGCCATCACCACGGTCACCGTAGTGATTTTCATACCTCCCGCGGTACCGGCCGGACCCCCACCAATCAGCATCAACCCATCGGTGATGAGCCAGGTCTCCGGGTACTGTTGGGAAATGTCAAGGGAGTTGAAACCCGCGGTGCGCGGGGAAACGGAGGAAAACAGCCCGTTGAGAATCCGTTCCGGAACCGGCATCGCCCCTAAAGTATCGGGATTGTGCCATTCCAGAGCCGTGATGGCGACCCAGCCGAACACAATCGCCACCGCGGTTCCCAGCAACGTGATGCGAGTGGTCATGCCCCACTTCCACCAGTGCAGGCCGTTGTGGTAGAGCACCAGCCAGACGGGAAAGCCCAACCCCCCTATCACGATGAGCGCGGCCAGGCTCAACAGCAGGAAGGGGTCGGCGCTGAAACTCATCAGGGAATCTACGTAAGGAGCAAAACCGGCGTTGTTGAAAGCGGAACCTGTGAGGAAAACCCCGTGCGCCACCGCCTGCAGCGGCGAGGTGGCGTGCCCGGAAAACCACAGATAGAGGCTGTTGAATAAAGAAAAAACCAGTTGCAGCAGGAATGAAGCGACCACGATCTGCGCCACGGAATGACGCACTTCGCGCGGAGTCAAGCCGAACCACACTTTGGCGATGGCACGGTCCTCGAAAGTGGCGCGTTTGCGCAACGCCGAGGCGAGCAGGGTGACCACGGTCATGGTGCCGATACCGCCCAACTCAATGAGGGCAAGAATGACAGCTTGCCCGAAAGCGGACCAGTAGCTTCCCGTGTCGACCACGATAAGCCCCGTCACACTGGTGGCGGAAGCGGCGGTGAAGAGCGCGATTGACAGGGGAGCTCCGCCCGCAAACGCTGGCCCACAGACGGGGACACCGGCGGGGATAGTTCGGGGGGTGACGATGTCGAAAGTCACGGCAACCGCAGTGCCGCTTCGGGACGCCGGAAGCATCAGCAATACCGTTCCCACCAGGATAGTTATCAGAAATGCCGCCGAGATTTTGCGGCCGGGATTAAACTCGGAGATGCGAGCCACCGGATAAGTATAGACCCAGCGCCGCGCCACGCAACTTATTTGGGAACCGCCCCGGATTACCAGTAAGGTAAAAAGGTGATTTCCCCCGATGATTTTCAGCCCCTGATTGAGAAACTGCGCGCGTCTTTCGCGACGATTTCGGCGGTGATGGATCCCGAACTGCTGGCGCAAAAGATCGCTGACTTGACGAAACAAGCCGCCGCCCCGGACTTGTGGGACGACCAAGAAAACGCCCAGAAAGTCACGCAATCGCTCTCGGTGGCGCAATCCGATTTGCAGCGTTTACGAGCGATGCAGGCGCGGATTGACGATTTGGAGGCCCTGGTCGAGCTGGGGGCGGAAGAAAGCGGGGAGGACCGCGACGCGATCCTCACCGATGCGGAGCATACCTATGAAACCTTGAAACGGGACCTGGACGCGATGGAGGTGAAAACCCTGTTGAACGGGGAATATGACGAACGTTTTGCGGTCGTCACGATTCGTTCCGGAGCGGGCGGGGTGGACGCCGCCGACTTCGCGCAGATGCTGCTGCGGATGTACCTGCGGTATTGCGAGCGACACAACTATGCCACCAAGGTGCTGGATACGTCCTATGCGGAAGAAGCGGGGATTAAGTCCGTGACGTTCCAGGTCGATGCCCCTTATGCGTACGGGATGTTGTCAGTAGAAGCCGGGACGCACCGGTTGGCGCGGGTCAGTCCGTTTAACGCGGCGGGCAAACGCCAGACTTCTTTTGCAGCGGTGGAGGTCATTCCCCTGATTGAGACGACCGACCACATCGAAGTGCCCGAGAGCGACATCAAGATTGACGTGTTCCGTTCCTCCGGGCCGGGCGGCCAGTCCGTGAACACGACAGATTCGGCGGTGCGCCTGACCCACCTGCCCACCGGTATCGTCATCTCGATGCAGGACGAAAAATCCCAGATTCAAAACCGGGCCGCCGCGATGCGCGTGTTGCAGTCACGCCTGTTGATGCTGCGCCACCAGCAAGAACACGATAAGAAAAAGGAGCTGGCGGGGGACGTCAAAGCCTCCTGGGGCGACCAGATGCGCTCCTACTTCCTCTATGGGCAGCAATTGGTCAAAGACCTAAGAACCGGCTACGAATCGGGCAACCCGGACAGCGTATTTGACGGCGACCTGGACGGTTTTATTGATGCGGCGATTCGCTGGCGCAAGCATCAGGAAAAGCACGACCAGTAGCGGACCCACCGAGAAACAGGCCGACAGGATTCACCCCACGAACGACCTTTTGCGTGGTAATAATCGCGGATTTCCCCTGCGATTGCACTTCTGCGGGTGTCACTCCGTTTTTATCGTTTTGTTATAAATAGACTTAGAAGCGTACCTGAAACTGAACTGGGGAGCGGAAAAGGTTGATTACCTTCGACAACGTCACCAAAATTTACAAGCGGGGAGCGCGCCCGGCACTGGACCACGTGGGACTCACTATCGACCGAGGCGAGTTCGTGTTCCTGGTTGGGACTTCCGGATCGGGAAAGTCCACGTTTCTCTCGCTGGTTCTGGGCGAAGAAAGCGCCACGGAGGGAAAGATTCTGGTCCTGGGCAAGGACCTGGGGCGATTGTCCCGGTGGAAAGTGCCGGGGTTGCGCCGCCAAGTCGGCGTGGTGTTCCAAGACTTTCGCCTGTTGGAAAACAAGAACGTCTATGACAACGTGGCGATTGCCCTGCAGGTCATCGGCAAGCCGCGCCGGGTCATTCGCCGGGTCGTCCCCGAAGTACTCCAGATGGTCGGTTTGGGCGGCAAAGACAAGCGTTTTCCCCACGAGCTCAGTGGCGGCGAGCAGCAGCGCGTGGCGATTGCCCGCGCCATGGTGAACCGCCCGCCCATTCTGCTCGCGGACGAGCCAACCGGAAACCTGGACCCCTCTACGTCCTTGGGTATTATGCGTCTGCTGGACCGGATCAACCGGGCGGGCACCACCGTGGTGATGGCTACCCACGATGAAGAAATCGTGAACCAGATGCGCAAACGCGTCATCGAACTGGACGAAGGCCGGGTCGTGCGCGACCAGGCTCGCGGCATCTACGGAGCCTCAGCCCCGAAAGGATCCGCCGACGGTACCGACCGCCCTGCTGACGGCACAAGGGCATTAGCGAAACCGAAAGGTGTCGGGGCGGCACGGAAAGGAGGCCGTAAATAATGCGACTAACTTTCGTATTATCCCAGGTAGGCCAGGGTTTGCGGCGCAATCTGGCGATGACGGTCGCGGTCATTATCGTGACCTGTGTCTCCCTGCTGTTTGTGGGCTCGGCGGTGCTGGCGGAAATGCAGATTAATAACCTGCGCGATACCTGGTACGGCAAAATCGAGATTTCCGTGTCGATGTGTACCAAAGATGACGTGTCTCCCAACTGTAACGGTCAGGAAGCCACCGAGGCCCAGATTGCGGCGATTGACGAACAGTTGAAGTCCGAGCGGCTCAGCAAGTACATCGACAATGTGTATTTTGAGACGAAGGAAGAAGCCTTCGAGAGTTTCAAAAAGCTGGCTGGAACCGAACAGTATTATCAATATGTCCAAGCGGATATGATGCCCGCCTCGTTTAGGATCAAGCTAAAGAACCCGGAACAGTACCGGGTGGTCGTTGAGGAACTGCAGGGACGTGACGGGGTCGCCCAAGTCATTGACCAAAAGCAGATTCTGGAGAAACTCTTGACCGGGTTGCATCAGGCGACCTACCTGGCCATCGGGCTGGCCGTGGCCATGATTATTGCCGCGGTCCTGTTGATTACCACCACTATCCGGCTGTCCGCGATGAGCCGGGAACGCGAAACATCCATTATGCGCCTGGTCGGAGCCTCGAACCTGTTTGTGCAGCTGCCGTTCATGGTGGAGGGCGCTGTCGCGGCGACGATTGGCGCTCTAGGTTCGGTGGCGATTCTGTGGGCCAGCGTAAAGTTCCTGGTCGGGTCCTGGTTGTCGGGACTTTCCGGGGTCGTCGAGCTCATTTCGACCAACGATGTGCTGCTCATTGCGCCGTTCCTGGTGTTGGCGGCCATTTTGCTGGCAATCGTGGCTTCGGCGGCCTCCCTGAACCGCTACACCAGAGTTTAGGGTTCTGTTGGCTATGTTTCAGACCGGGAAAGTCGCGGCATTTCGCTAAACTTTTAAGCACGGCGCGTTGTCGGGGAAAGCTGGAAAAGGAGGTGAGCACGTGCGAAGCAAATTGACCGCCCTGGTGGGGGCGCTGGCTGCACTCGGGATTGCCTCGATGTCCACAGTTTCGCTCAGTTATGCCAACGCGGCGCTCACCCCCGCAAACGCTACGACCGCGAGCGCGACCGGCCTGGTGCGGGCTGATAAGAATTCGGACGAACGCAAGAAACTTGAGGCGCAACAGGCCGCCTCGAAAAAGAAACAAGCGGAACTCGCGGCCCAGTTAGAAGGGGTGAACGCGAATCTGGTCCAGCTGGCGGTAGCTCTGGAACAAACGAAAGCGGCCATTCCTGTGGCGCAAACTGAAGTCGCCAATGCGCAGGCGAAACTGGCTGATGCGCAGGCTAAACACCAACAGATTCAAAGCCGCCTGGCAATTGCGAATCGTCAGAAAGAGGAACTGCGCGAACAGATCGCCCAGGGCGAGCAAACCATTGAAAAGACGCAAGTTGCTATCGGTCAGATGGCGCGCATGGCTTACCGCGGGGCGATGCTGGAAACTTCGCCGCTTTCCCTGCTGCTGGATTCCCAGTCCCTAGATGAACTCACGCTGCGGGCACAGGTGGCAGCCACGGCGACCAAGTCACAAAATCGTGCCATTGTCGAGGCTCAAGAGGCCAACGCGGCTAACAACAACGCCCGGGCTCGCCAGGAAGCCGTGACCGTCCGCATTGGGGAACTGGAGACTCAGGCCCAGCAGGCAGTGCAAGCCGCTGATGAAGCCCGCGTCGAACAGCAACGAAAACTGGGCGAATTTCAGGAGTTGCAACAAAAACAGGTCGCCCAGCAGGGGCAGCTGAATAATCAGCGGGCGGCGTTTGAGAAACAGATTGCGGACGAAAAGGCCACGCAGGCGGCCGCGGCGGCGCGAATTGCCGCGCTCAACCAACAGCCGGACGCTATGCCGGCGCGATCCATCTCGGGGGGAATTTTTGGTGCACCCCTCTCATCACTATCGGTGACTTCGCCTTACGGATACCGGGTTCACCCCATCACAAAAACGCGGCGGCTTCATGCCGGGACGGACTTCGGGATAGGTTGCGGAACTCCGATTTATGCCTCGCAGTCCGGAACGGTGACCTTCGCCGGCTGGGAGGGGACCGGCGGCAAATCGACTTATATCAACCACGGCACCATCAACGGTTCCAAGTGGCAGACGACCTACCGCCACCAGTCCCAGTTCAAAGTTTCGGTCGGCGCATCTGTGCAAAAGGGCCAGGTCATCGGCTTGGTCGGTTCTACCGGCGGTTCTACGGGGTGCCACCTGCACTTTGAAGTGTGGCAAAACGGGAAAACTATCAACCCGCTGGGAGTGCTGTAGGCGCGCCCCTCACGCGGGAGCATCACCAGACCGGGTTCGCGAGCGGGCGGCCTGGTGATGGGTCAGTGACGATTCCGTGACGTGTCCGTCACGGGCTGGCGGCCCCCCGACCTAGTGAGGACCGGGGCACCGCGGAAAAAGTTGGCAGACCCCGCTTTTGCGCTAAAATTGCACTCTATGGGTAAAAAAGCTGCTAAGGGGGCGGGCCAGCCAGCAAAGCTGACCCCTTCTCAGCGTGCCAAAGCGGAGTCAGACGCCAAGAAAGTCATCGCCCGGAACAAGAAAGCCGCGCACGATTATTTCTTGGAGGACCGCTACGAGGCGGGATTATCGCTGACCGGCACCGAGGTTAAGGCTTTGCGGATGGGGCGGGCTTCGCTCGCGGAGGCCTGGGTTGAGGTCGACCGCGGGGAAGCGTGGCTGCAAGGGGCCAATATCCCGGAATATTTTTACGGATCCTGGACGAATCACGCTCCGAAACGCAAGCGCAAACTGCTGTTGCATAAGCGCGAAATCGCGAAACTCGAGGGGGCTGTCGCCGCGAAAGGCTACACGATTGTGCCGGTAGAGCTGTATTTCGTGGGCGGACGCGCGAAAGTGGAGATTGCGGTGGCGAAGGGCAAGCAAGAGTGGGATAAGCGTCAAACTATTCGCCAGCGCGAGGACGACCGCGAGGCGCAGCGGGCTTTGCGGGAGGCCAACCGGCGCTCCCGGTAATCGCTGTGGGAGGCCGGGGCTGGCGCAGACTGGCGCTGACTGGCGCAGATGACCTGGCCGGAGCGCCGCGAGCACAGCGCCATGCCGGATAAGGTTCGGCGGGCTCGCGAGGCTCGGTAAAAGCTGGTGCGCCGCCGCCTTGTGCGGGGACGGCGGGACTATTCTGTCGGAGCGGACTTGAGATACTGATGCTCGGCGCGGACGGCTTTGACCAGTTCAGCGTGGGCATTGGCGCCATATTTCGCCGAGAATTCCTGCCATTCCTGGACTGCTTGGGGATCCAAGTGCCTCATGGCTCGAAGGTTGCCCGCGCTATCGCTGGCGGTAATGGCTTCGCCGTCCTCCGAGCCGGCCCATTCGCGAAACACCCGGTAGCCTTCGGCGCGGAACGCCTCCGTGTAGGCCGCTGCCGCCGCGTTGCGATCGGCGCGATACGAGGCGACTTCCGTATCAGGAATCCAATAGGCATCGACCAAGGTCATGCCGTTGCGGTGGGTTTTTGTGTCTCCCGGCGCCAACTCGAAGTCGTCAGGAGGCCAAGTGTCGTCCTCCGGTTCGGTGCGGGCGATTTCGGCCTGAAACAGCTCCAGGGCTTCGGGGGAAAACAGGACGAAATACACGTTGTCTATCGGGGTTTCTGCGTTACGGGCTGGGCTTTGAGCTGCGGAATCGCCGGTCGGGTCGGTGTCACGAGAGGGGTGGGTCCCGGCGGCCCACTCGCGCACGGCCGCCACGCCGAGGCGCGCGACTTGGGCCATCTCCCAGCCGTAGACCCCGCCGGATATGGCGGGAAAAGCCACGTCGCGAGCGCCCACCCGCGCGGCTTCACTCAGGGAGTTCGCAAAAGCGTCGTGCAGCAGTTGCGGGTCGGTTTGTCCGGCGTGACGGTTGGGCCCGACGGTGTGAATGACCCACCGCGCCGCCAGGTTGAACCCCCTGGTGGCGACCGCTTGGCTCACCGGCAGACCGTCGGGAAAACGGGTCGCACGCAGCTCTCGACAGGCTGCGAGCAGCTGGGGTCCGGCCGCTCGGTGAATCGCCCCGTCGACACCGCCGCCTCCCAACAGTGAGGAGTTCGCGGCGTTGACAATCGCGTCCACATTCATCTCGGTGAGGTCTCCGCCAATCGCGTGTATCTGCATTGTTGTTCCCTTTCAGCTAGGTTTTCAGTCTAGCGTGAAGCGGTGCAAACGTCGCGGGGAAGAGCGGCGGGGGTGAGTGTGTTCATTGTCGTTTTCCTTACGGCTAGTGGGCGGGTTGGAACACCATTAAGACACGCCGAAACTTTTTCGTTTACCCCACGTAGACCCCACGAAGGAGTTTTACTCGACACCTTGACGGGCGTTTTTATTGCTATTGCAACGTTTTAAGCGGTGCCCTGTGTGGGGCTTGAACCCACGACCAACGGATTATGAGTCCGCTGCTCTGACCGACTGAGCTAACAGGGCGTAAACATCCTAACAAGTTACCGAGCTCAGGTGGTATTTCTGAGCACGGGGAATTCGAGGTTTCGGCGCCACCGCCCCAACCGGCGAAATGCCTGGGCGGGACAGCGGCGCCCTGTTATACAGTTGAGTTCATGGGTTTGAGGAAAGGGAAAATCCCCGCTGAGCTGAAACCGCTGTTGCCCCGCGGTGGACGCAACTGTGTACCGCTGTACTTCGCGGACCAAGACTTGTGGCTGTTTGCCGACCCCAGCGGCCTAATCAGGCGAGATAGCGAGGTGACTCGCTGGGAGTGGCACGAGGTGCAGCAGATTGGGTGGGACCGCGACACCGACACTTTGAGTGTGACCTGGCCCGACCCGGGCAAAGCGCTGCTGCTGCTAAAGAACCCGGATTCGGCCATGCTTAAGGCCTTCGGGGACTACGCGCGGATTTACCTGCAAAAGTCCCAAATCTATACCCAGTTTTCGACACTACCCTCCGGGACGAAAGTGCGGATTGCGGTGCGGGCTAAGGCTGATGGGAGCCGGTTTTCTGAAGTCGTGGCTTTCGGGGCGCTAGCGCCGGGCGACCTTCCCGCACTATCCAGCTTGGAATCCCAGGTGCGCGATATGGCGGGTTTACCGGCCTGATACCGGTAACCTCGCAGCGAGTGGACATTCGCGAAAAGGTTCTGTTAGAATCTTATCCGCAATCCCGCGTAGCTCAACGGCAGAGCGTCCGACTGTTAATCGGCAGGTTGCTGGTTCGAATCCAGCCGCGGGAGCTTTTTTGTATCCGGTGCTTCGGGGTTTTTCGAGCCGTTTTTCGCTGACTTTCTATTGGGCCTTGGGGTCTTTTTTAGGTCGGTACGCGCCCCGCGCCCCGGACGGTTTGCCAGCCAATGGTCAATAGTGTCGGTGGACCAGCCGTTGGCTGTAACTTTTTCGCCCGTGCCGATTTCTACATCGGGCGCGGGCATATAGCCGCGCTGAGAATACGCCTTTAGCGTATTTTCGGAAAGACCGGTGTAGGCAGCAACGCCGCGCAGTGAAAGAAACATGGTAGCCCCCTTTTTTTCAGCGGAGCCCCGCCCCCGTGAAGGGACGGGGCGGTTTCCTTACTCTTCCTTACCTTTCCGTTGCATCTTCTCAAGAATGAGAATCAGCGCTAGAATAGAGTTAGGAAGGGAAACCAGGATACTGATGAGTGCAATCATCGTTATCCCCTTTCCGCTGAGCCCCGGATTATTCCCGGGGCTTTTCCGTTGTTAGAGCGGATGCCCTAACACCCATGACTATACGCCTTTAATGGCGTAATGTCAAACGTGAGCGTTAGAAATCGGGGATTAAATCGGGGTTGGTGGTTATATAGACCAGCAACCCCGATTTGATCGCGAATTTGCAACAGGGGACGCGGCCGGTCACTCAGAAAAACCCGTCTGCGCTTTAAAATGAGGCTGTGAAAGGATTCCCGGCGCTCCCGAGCGGACCAGCCCAGACCCCGCCCAAAGGCAGCAAAACCAAGAAGTTGCTGGTGGGAGCGGGGATACTGTGCGCCGTGGTGGCATGCGGCAACGTGCTGGGGAGCAAAACCAGCGATTCTGAACCTGAGCCCGTGGTTTCCGCTAGCCCAACCGTTTCCACCAAAGCACCGCGTGTCACCGCGGAACCCACCCCCACGCCTTCTGACACTTCCCCCACGCAGACCCCAGAAATCACTGTTGAACCCAGTCCCGCCGCCACGCCGGAAGCTTCCGGGGACGCCGCGACTGTGCTGGCAACCTTGCCGGTGAAAGGGCGGGCGCCGAAAACCGGGTATCGGCGCGCGGAATTCGGCCAGAGGTGGCGCGATATCGACCGGAACGGCTGCGACACCCGCAACGACATCCTTAACCGCGATTTGACCGATAAAACCTGGCGCGCGAACACGCGCGGATGCGTGGTGTTGAGCGGGGTCCTGGCAGAGCCATATTCCGGTGAAACCAGGTATTTTGACAAGTCACAAGCCTCGGCCATCCAGATTGACCACGTGGTCGCCCTGTCCGATGCGTGGCAGAAAGGCGCCCAAGCCTTGACCGCCGCGCAGCGCGAAACCCTGGCGAACGATCCGTTGAACCTGCTGGCGGTAGACGGCCGGCTCAACCAGCAAAAGTCGGATGGTGACGCGGCGACGTGGCTGCCGCCGCATAAGGGCTTCCGGTGCGCCTACGTGTCACGCCAGATTGCGGTCAAAGCGAAGTATCGGCTGTGGGTGACTCCGGCTGAACGTGATGCGATGGTACGTATCTTGAGCAATTGCCCCGGTCAGGCACTGCCTGCCGACAGCGGGGTGGTCGTCCCCTCTGGGACCGTGCCGGAATCCGCCCCGCCAGACCAGCCAGCTCCGCCGCAGGACGCGGCCCCTCCCGCGGCAGACCCCGCGCCACAGCCCAATCAGCCGGCGAATCCCGGAGCCAGCTATGCCAACTGCCGGGAAGTCTGGGCAATCCTGGGTCGGCCCATCACCCCGCAGGATCCGGGATTCCGGGACAAATTTGACGGGGATCACGACGGGGTGGGCTGCGAATCCCGACCCCGCTAGGGTCCGCAGTTTCGCCGGATTCTCCCGGTTTTCAGCTGAAAATCCCGGCTGCGGGTAGACTGGGGGAATGGAAAAAATGCGCGTCGACGTGTGGTTGTGGGCGGTGCGACAGGTGAAGTCGCGTTCCTTGGCGACCGCGGCGGCGCGCGCCGGGCATGTGAAAATCAACGGGGTGAGCGCGAAGGCCTCCAGCGCGGTACGAGTGGAGGATGAAGTACGGCTGCGGGTCGCGGGTTTCGACCGGGTCCTGAAGGTAAAAGCCCTGATTCCCAAGCGCGTGGGGGCGCCCGAAGCCGTGAAATGTTACGAGGACGTCACCCCACAACGCTTGACGAACCCCGCTAATGCAGCCGTTATCTATCGACCGCGCGGCACCGGGCGTCCCACCAAGAAGGAACGCCGTCAGCTTGACGCCTTGCGCGGGCGCACGTCCTTTTGAAGTCGGTCGTAGCCCGGCAACGCCCTGATACGCCCGATGCGGGTTGCAAGCCCGCGCGGGTTTCCCGCTGGGTTTAGCGCACCAGGGTCTTGGCCGCGTCAATCGCCTGGTCAGGAACGACCGCGGTCCCGCCAACTGCCAGGATACGCAGGCCGGCACCGTGGGAGGCGTAGAGGTCGCGCAGCGCCAAAGTCGTGGCTTCCGGCAAGTTCCCCCCGTTAACCATCAGGACCACCCCGTTCTTGAGCGACCCGGCGACGGCAGCATCGGCCAGAGCCGTGCCATTGACCAGGTAGATGTGTTGAATCGGGGACTTGTTGTAGCCCAAGGTTTTCTTGGAACGGGCTTGGGCCAGCAGGCGAGCCGTCTCGAAGCGGTCCGCTCCGCCAATCCGCTTGATATTGGTCGGGTCGCTCTGAACGGGCGTGGCGGCGGGAACCCCGGCCGAGTTCAACCAGGCTTGAATCTTTGGAATCGCGGCGCGATACTGGGGCAGGCGCTCTTGCCAGAACGTCTGGTAGCGCTCAAACACCAGCGGAGCCAGGCCCAGCGGCCACTTTTGATAGTCATAAGTCCCGTTGATGACCGAACCGGCCATGGTCCACGACCCGGGAGTGACGCCGCGATGCAGGTAAGTGTCGAATTCCAACTTGAAAGATTCCCGCAGGTTGGCCAGGAAAGTGTCATCTAGCCAGGAGTAATCGACCCCAAAGTAAGTTCCGTACTGTTTGACGACTTCCTCAAAAGTCGCCTGGTTGTGGGGCAGGGAGATGTCGGCTCCGTAGTAACCGGAGCTCGCCAGGGAGGACAGGAACTGGTTGGCGCTAGCCTTGTTGGCGTTATAGAGCGCGGCAACCGTTGGGTAGTCGGAATATTTATCCTTGGTCCCAAACAGGAATTTCGACCAATTATCCTCAATGGTTTCGCGGGTATATTTCTCAGCTTCCGCACCAAACTTAATCCACTGCGAAGAGGCTGAAATCTTTTGCGCAATCTCTCCGTTCGGTTTGGACAGTTCCGTGTAATTTTGCAGGGTCTTTTGCCAACGGGCGATGTTTTCCGCGGTCTTGGGGGTGTCGGCCGAGGGGACTTCCACCGGTCCCGAGTTGCCTTCAGAAGTCTTGGTGGTCGGCGGGGTCGGGGTGCCTCCCGAAACGAATTTGCTCAGCTGCTGGGTGGTGGCCACGGGTATGGCGCCTGTTCCGCCCAGCACGGTAATCTGAGTAATCCCGCCTTGCTGCAAACGTTTCAGGGTCGCGGCGGGGATGGTTCCGTCAGGTTGCACCAGCAGGATGGGGGTGTCCAAAGCCCCGGCCGCCAACGCGTCGACCATAGAGCCACCGTTAGCGATTAATACCGAAATGTTGCGTGGATGGTGATTGAGCTCAATCCAGCGGTCATAGAGCAGAGCCGCGGTTTCATAGCGATCCGCGCCTTGAATCTGGGCCGCTTCGACACGGTAATCGGGCGGGTAAGCGGCGTTGAGTCCCGCCGGGGTACCACCCCACAGACCGGGACCGCCGAGATAAGCCAGCCGGTGGGTATCCATTTGGCGCAGAAAGTTGACTCGGCCATTCGTGTCGGCACCCCAAGGGTCGCCATAGATGATGCGTCCCGGCAAAGCTCCGGCGGTGATCGCATCGGGAATCCCGTTCGGCGCCGCTAAGTACACCGTGTTGGCTTCACCGTAGGCAGACGCTGCCAGGGATGTGGCCACCCGGTCGGGACCGGCCAGACGATCCTCGGGATTCGCCCCGTTGGCTGCCGGGACACCCATTCCGGCCAGGAGCGCCGCTCCGGCCAGACCGCAAAGGAACTTTCGCTGGAAACTAACAGTCATTTTCGCACCGCGCTTTCCGTAAAATAACCTGCTTACGAGGGAATTTTACCAAGATTGGGGTCCCGAGAAGGTCGTTTTTGCGGCCTAAACGCGCGGCTTTAGCCTCTTTAGCCCCTTTTAGTCCCAGTCGCCCAGGAAATGGCTGCGTTTGGGGAACTGGGCGTGGTAGTCGTCAGCGCGCCGACCCAGGAAGTATCCCGGCACGCATAGCACCAGGAACGCCACGCCGAACACGAAACCGGGCGCGGTCTGCATCCCCGCTACAATGAAGGCTGCCACCGACAGCACCACACCCAGACCAGCCCCGATGGCCCACAACACTCTTGCGGACACAGAAAACGCCAGGTGCACCAGGCCCACGGTGGCAGCCAGCACACAAGACCCGGCAATCATCAGCGTGACGGTCGCCCCGGTGGTCAGCGAGTTCGGCTGTTCATAGGCCGAGCCGGCGTAGGTTAAGAAGTACGCTGCCAGCGCGCACCCGAAAGACCCCACTACGAACGGCCACACGTCAGCGGTGGAGCGCCACAGGGATTGTTTCGATGCCGGGGCTTTTCCGGATTTGTCGCGAGGATTGTTGCCCGCACGAGGTTCTCCCTCCGGTTTTGCGTTTGCGGGGGACTGATCGGGGTCGCCGGGTTTTTCCTGTTTGCCAAGGTTGTGCGAGGACATGACTCCTAGTCTAGTAAAATTGGGTAACTATGACTGATTTGAAATCTGTTGCGTGTCCACTTCCGGCGCTGCCCGCAGGTGCTCCCGGGGCGGACGTGACCTTGGAGGACGGGGCCATTCGTCGCACGATTTTGCCCGGAGGAACGCGGGTTATCACCGAGCATATGCTGGGCACCCGCGCCGCTACCGTGGCACTGTGGGTCGCGCGCGGCTCTCGTGACGAGGTCGAGGGGGCGCGGGGCTCCACGCACTTCTTGGAACACCTTTTATTTAAAGGAACCCCGCGTCGCACCGCCCATCAGATAGCGATGGAATTTGACGCGGTCGGAGGCGATTCCAACGCCGCTACCGGCCGGGAATGCACCCACTACTATGCCGAAGTTTTGGGCGAGGACGTGCCCATGGCCATTGATGTTTTGATGGATATGCTGTGCGCGCCCTTGCTCAATGCCGCCGATTTTGAGATGGAACGCGGCATTATCCTCGACGAGCTGACGATGGCGCTGGATAACCCCAGCGAACAGGCTTTTGACGAATTTACCCGCCGGGTTTTTCCGGCGCATCCGCTGGGGCGTCCCATTGGCGGCACGATTGAATCGGTAAAAGCCGACACCCTGGAGGCCATAGTGGCTCACTACCAGGCTGGATATGCCCCGGATCGCCTGGTGGTGGCGGCCGCGGGGGACGTCAGTCACGACCAGGTGTGTGAACTGGTGGCGCGGGCTCTGCACCGTCCCGATTCCCCGTGGCCGCAATGGCAATCCGCGCCCGACGCGGCCCAGCCCGCCCTAGACTTCAACACTGTGGCAGCCGTCCCGCTGGGTAGCCCCGCCGACCGTTGCGGGAACAGTCTCAACGCGGCTGGTCAGGGCGCATGGAAACCCGAATCCGGGGTGTTCCAAATCGCCGGAAAATTCGAACAAAGCCGGGTCATCATCGGCGGACCGGGACCGGGGGTAGCGGACGCGAATATGCCCGTCATGAATGTTCTGAACACCGTGCTGGGCGGGGGCATGAGCTCGCGTCTGTTCCAAAATATCCGGGAAAAGCGCGGTCTGGCCTACACCACTTATGCGTTCAACTCGTCGCATCGGGACGCGGGCAGTTTCGGGGTGACCGCGACCTGCAATCCGGCGAATGTGGACGAGGTAGCGGCGCTGCTGCGTGCCGAGCTGGAGGAAATCGCCACCAACCCAATCCCCGCGGACGAGCTAGCCCGAGCCAAAGGCCAGCTACGCGGCGCCACCCTGCTGAGTCTGGAGGATAACACCGTGCGCGCCAATCGCCTGGCTCATGCCGAAATCCTGCGCGGGGCCTATATCCCGCTGGCCACGAAGCTGGACCAGATGCAGGCCGTTACCGCCGCACAAGTGCGGGATTGGGCGGCTGAACTGGCGAAACGTGCCACCATCGAGGTGCGGTTGGGGCCGGGGGAATAAAACTGTCCCCGGCAGTTTAGCCGCACCCCCTTGCGTCCACATGGCGGACGGAGCTTCCATCATGTGAACAAAGCGCTTAAGATGACTGCATGAGTACTTTTGGGCGTTTTTCAGTAGCGATGGTGACTCCTTTCCATGCGGATGGTTCGGTGGATTACGAATCCGCCGCTCGCTTGGCGAAGCACCTGGTGGACACCGGCTGCGACGCCATCTTGGTTTCCGGCACCACGGGGGAAGCCCCCGCCACGCACTTAGACGAAAAAGCTCAGCTGTTGCACACTGTGCGCCACGCGGTAGGGCCCGACATCAAGGTCATCGCCGGGGTCAGCTCCAACGATACGGCCCACACGGTCGCGATGGTGCGCTCGGCGGCTCAGAACGGCGCCGACGGATTGCTGGTGACCGCGCCCTATTACAATCGGCCTTCCCAAGACGGCATTGTCGCCCATTTCCAGGCGGTTCACGAGGAAAGCGACCTGCCCATTCTGGTCTATGACATTCCGGGCCGCACCGGGGTGCGCATCGCCCCCGAAACGATGGACCGGCTGGCCCGGCTGGAGCGCGTGCGGGGCGTGAAAGACGCTACCGGTAACGTCAGCGCTGGTATCCAGGCCATGCGGCGCACCGGACTGGAATGGTATAGCGGCGACGACGCGTTGAACTTTTTCTTTATGGCAGGCGGCGCTTCCGGGGTCATTTCAGTAGTGGGACACGTGGAGGGCAAGCGGATTTCAGCCCTGCTGGATGCCGTTGCCGTGGGTGACCTGGACCGCGCGCGGCAGCTGGACGCGGCCCTGGAACCCTCGAATCGCGCCATTATGGGCGCCGGTCAGGGGGCGACTTACGCGAAACAGGCCGTTTACGCCTTGGGGTTAATCGAGTCCCCGCGACCCCGCCTGCCGCTGGTGGAACCCAGCGAGACTGAAATCGCCGAGATACGCCGGGCTCTGGTGAGCCAAGGCTTGCTTTAGAAACGGCCGGCACGGTCGGACAGTCGCCACGAAAGGGAGGAAGCGGAAATGTTGAAAGTCGCGGTAATCGGAGCCAAAGGTCGCATGGGCAGCCAAGTCTGTGCCGCGGTCAGCGCCGCGCCGGATATGGAGCTGGTCGCCCAACTGGACCGGGACGATGACATCACCGCTGGTTTGCGCCGTGCGCAGGCCACCCACGCGGTCGACTTCACCATTCCGGCCAGCGCGGAAGCCAACGTGATGGCGGCCCTGCAAGCCGAAACGCACGTGGTGGTCGGTACGACCGGCTGGAGTGAGGACGCTTACCAGCGGGTTCGCCAAGCCGCCCAGGCCGCCGGCCGTTCCGTGCTGATTGCCCCCAATTTCGCCATTTCCGCCGTGCTGGCCATGAAGTTTGCGGCCGCGGCAGCCCCGTACTTTGAATCCGTGGAAATCCTCGAAATGCACCACCCTGACAAACTCGATGCCCCTTCCGGCACCGCCATCGCCACCGCGAAAGGCATCGCCGCGGCGCGCGAGGCTGCCGGTGCCCCCGACTTCCCGGATCACACCGAATCGGATCCGCAGGGGACGCGCGGCGGAAAAATCGCGGGCGTGCCGGTCCACGCAGTGCGTTTGCGCGGCTTGTACGCCCACGAGGAAATCCTTTTCGGTAACCCCGGCGAGCAGCTGGTAGTGCGCACCGATTGCTTTGACCGCGTGTCCTTTATGCCCGGAGTGCTGTTGGGGCTGCGCAAAGTCGCTGCTTTCCCCGGGCTCACGATTGGCTTGGAGCCGCTGCTGGGGCTCTAGGTGCGGCTTTCCTCTGTCCTGTTCCTATTCCCGTTTCTCTATCCCGTGCACAAGGGCCGAGCCGGATTTTTGTTCCTGCGGCGTGCGTTCCCGGGCGGGTGAGTCAGCCTGGGGGAGGGGCAAACCGCTAAGATAGGGGGGTGAGTGAAGATATTTTTCAGCTGCCACAGCCCGGCCCGGCCCAACCCGATGTCTTGCGAGTGGTGCCCTTGGGCGGTCTGGGCGAAGTCGGCCGCAACATGACCGTTTTGGAAACCGAAGGCAAAATCCTGATTGTGGATTGCGGGGTGCTGTTTCCCGAAGAAATCCAGCCCGGGGTGGACCTGATTCTGCCGGATTTTACCTATATTCAAGACCGAATGGACGACGTGGTGGGCGTGGTGCTGACCCACGGACACGAGGATCACATCGGAGCGGTGCCCTACCTGTTGAAACTGCGCGAGGATATTCCCGTCTACGGTTCGCACCTGACGATAGCGCTCGTGGAACCGAAACTTTTGGAACACCGCTTGTCAACCACGAACCTGCGGGTCAAAGCAGAGGGCGAGCGGCTCGACTTGGGACCTTTCCACCTGGAGTTTTGCGCCGTCAACCACTCGATTCCCGACGCTTTGGCGGTCATGGTGCGTACAAAAGCCGGCTCCGCGCTGATTACCGGGGACTTTAAGATGGACCAGCTGCCCCTGGACGGGCGCATTACCGACCTGCGTGCTTTCGCCCGCTGGGGGGAAGCCGGGGTCGACCTGTTCTGTGTAGACTCCACGAATGCTGAGGTCCCGGGCTTTATTGCCTCCGAACGGGAGATCGGACCCGTCCTCGAGGACGTATTCCACCACGCTACCGGCCAGATTGTCGTGGCATCGTTTGCCTCCCACGTCCACCGGGTGCAGCAGGTGTTGAACGCCGCCGCGAAGTCTAACCGCAAGGTCGCCCTGGTGGGGCGATCTATGGAACGCAATATGACCATCGCCGCGGAGGCCGGTTACATGACCGTGCCGGACGGGGTGCTGATTGACCTCAAGGACGTCAATTCCCTACCACCCGAACGCCGCGTTTATATGGCTACCGGCTCGCAGGGCGAACCGATGGCCGCCCTGTCGCGGATTGCCAACCGCACTCATCGGACGATTTCTATCGGCCAGGGCGACACGGTGGTGCTGGCGTCCTCCCTGATTCCCGGCAACGAAAACTCGGTGGGGCGCGTCATCAACCAGCTCATTCGTCTGGGCGCGCAGGTCGTGCACAAGGGTAATTCGAAGGTTCACGTTTCCGGTCACGCCGCCACGGGCGAGCTGCTCTATGCCTACAACATTGTGAAGCCAAAGAACGTGATGCCCATTCACGGCGAGATTCGCCACTTGGTCGCCAACGGGAAACACGCCGTGAAAACCGGGGTCGACCCGCGCCACGTCATGCTTGCCGAGGACGGGGTGTGCGTGGAAGTCAAGAACGGTGAGGCCCAGATTGTGGGCCAGGTGCCGTGTGACTTCATCTATGTGGACGGTACCTCTATCGGGGAGATTGGGGAGTCCGAACTCTATGACCGCCGCGTGCTGGCCCAAGAGGGGTTTGTGGCGGTTTACGTGGTGATGGAGATGAGTACGGGGACTATCCTCGCTGGTCCGACCGTCATCGCCCGCGGGGTGGCGGAAAACGACGACGTGTTTCGGGATATTGAGCCGGCCATTGCTGACGCGTTGAGCGCGGCGGCGGCCGACGGACAAGCCAGCGTGCGGGACATGGAGCGGGTCGCCCGCCGCACCTTGGGCCGTTGGGTGTCCAAGCGGTTGAAGCGCGCACCCATGATTGTGCCCCTAGTGCTGGAAGCTGACTAGCTCAGGGAGAATCGCCGTGGCTCGTTTCATTTCCACTCAATCAATCAACCTGGAACTACCCTTGCGGGTTGACCACCTGCCCAATCAAGGTGCCGAAGTCCGTGCCTCCATCATGGAAGGGGCGGTCGTGGCCGGAGGATTCTTTGTGGTCGCCACCGTGGCGCGGCAAGGCATCGCCGCCTGCGTGACGGCTCCCCTGGGAACTGGCCCGAACTCGATTCAGGCCCGACACTCCTTGGGCAGAGAAGGGATTTCCGTGCTTTCCCACGAAATTGTGGGGGATATCGGGTTGCGGATAGCGGCCATAGATTCCGAAGGGGTGCGTAGCGTCATTACGTCCCCCGGCGTAGAAATTGAGCCCGACCCGCGCGACCTGGCGGGGATAATTCTGCGGGACAATGATTATGTTTTTGCCAGCCTCAACGATCTGGCTTACCCACAGCTGGCCGAAATTCTCACGAACTGGATTGAACAGCTGCCGAACAATCTGTTCCTGGCGGTGGCGGGGGGCCCGCTGGTCGGGGAAGTCGACCTGGACGTGATGGTAAAAATCCTGGCCAGGGCGGATTTGTTGACGTTGAATAAGCACCAGACCGAGACGGTGCGGATGCGCTTGGGGCGCGGTCCCATTGCTGAGGTGCTACGCCGTTACGTAAAACCGGAGACGATTTTGGTGCTGCGTGACGGGCCAAACGGGGCAGCGATTCAGGAATTTGCGGGGCAGATGCCGCGAGGAGTGCCCGCTTATCCCACTGACTTGGTGGACACAACCGGAGCCGGAGAGGCCCATACCGGGGTCCTGCTGGCCTCACTGATGATGGGGCTACCGCTAGACCAGGCTTGTGAGCGGGCGAACGCGGCCGCCTCGCTGGCGATGGGGCGACGGGGTTACTACCTAATTCCCACGGCTTCCCAAATCGATAACTTCCTGGCTGCGAACTCTCGGCTATAATCCCACCTTTTCGGCGTGGGAGTGCCAAAAAAGGTCCCCGAGCGGATAGCCTAAAAACGCTATGAGTGCGACCAAAACACAAGCTAAAACCAACCCGTCGAAACGCGGGGCTGCTGGCGGCAATCGAAAAACAGCTCGACCGGGCAATCGCCCCGAGCCGACTCGCTCCACTTTGGACCCCCAGGTCAAACGCGACATTTTGGGGCTGTGCCTCATCGCTCTGGGGATTTTGGTAGCTCTGCGGGAATGGTTCGGCCTTTCCGGTACAGCCGGGAACGTAATTCATGTGACTTTCGCGGGAATTTTCGGTGTGTTTGCGGTCATTTTGCCCATTGGTCTAGGGTTTCTCGCCGTGCGTTTGTTCCTGCGGGGTCGTTTCCTTCCCGACCCGGACAATGACGGTGTCACCGAGGCAGAAGCTGCGGAAGTCGCCGCGCTTCGCGGCGCGCAGGAAACCCGGATTCTGGTGGGGCTTTTGGTTATCTTGGGAGCGCTGGCGGGAATGGTGCATGTGGGGAAGGGTTTGCCCTGGCCCTCCACCGGTTTTCCCGAGATTATGGCGGCCGGAGGTCTGCTGGGCTGGTTCTTCGGTCATCCTATCGGCGTGCTGTTTTCGCCGTGGGGAGCATTCCCGCTGCTGATTATCATGATGCTGATTGGAGTCCTCATTACCGGGGGAATTCCGGCGGCTACCCTGGTGACGCTGATTCGGCAGCGTTTTGCCCGACTGACTCCAGGTCACGACCTCAGCGATGCAGAGTCGGAGATAGTGGACCTCAGCGGTGCGACTGAAGTCATGACACCCTCGCGGATGCCCTGGAAACGCCGTCGCCCCCAGTCCGATGCGGACGAAACCAAGGTCATGGAGTCGGACTCGACCTTGACCGCTCAGTCCACAGACCCTGTCGCGACACAGACCCTCCCGGAGCCGCCCGCGACCGGAGCCACCGAACTGCTGCCTTCTCGGAAACGCGGGGGACGGCATAAGGCCGAAAGTAAACCGGCCCAGGCGACACCACAGCCCGAACCGTCTGCCAAAACTCAGGACACTCTGCCGGAGCGGGTCCACACCGGCTTGGGACACGACATCGACTACCACCTGCCCTCGCTCGACCTGTTGAAAGTCGGGCCTGAACACGTGAAACGTTCCCCGGCTAATGACCGCGTCATCGAGTCCCTGACCAACGTCTTTCAGCAATTTGGGGTCGCGGCTGAGGTTACCGGCTTTTCACGCGGGCCGACGGTGACCCAGTACGAAGTCACACTCGGTCCGGGAGAAAAAGTCTCGAAGGTAGAAGGGTTGTCCAAGGACATCGCCTACGCGGTAGCGTCCCCGGAAGTGCGGATTTTGTCACCCATTCCAGGAAAATCCGCGATTGGGATTGAAATCCCCAACGCGGACCGCGAAAACGTTTACCTCGGTGACGTGCTGCGTTCCGAAGCGGCCGCGCGCCTCACGCATCCGTTGGTCACCGGGGTCGGCAAGGACGTGGAGGGCGATTACGTCCTGACTAACATTGCCAAGACCCCACACCTGCTGGTCGCCGGGGCGACCGGGTCGGGTAAATCTTCGTTCATTAACTCGATGATTACCTCCATCATGATGCGAGCCACCCCGGAACAGGTCCGGCTGATTCTGGTCGATCCGAAACGGGTGGAACTCACCGCCTACGCCGGGATTCCACACCTGGTCACGCCCATTATTACCTCGGCAAAGAAAGCCGCGGCGGCGCTGGAATGGTGCGTCAACGAGATGGATATGCGCTACGACACCCTGTCGAACTACGGGTACCGTCACGTTGATGATTTCAATCAGGCGCTGCGCGCCGGCAAGGTACAAAAGCTGCCCGAGTCGCGTTTCGAGCCGGAATGGATGCCATACCTGCTGGTCGTGGTGGATGAGCTGGCCGATTTGATGATGATTGCGCCGCGGGATGTGGAAGCCTCCATTCAACGCATCACCCAGCTGGGTCGCGCGGCGGGAATCCACCTGGTGTTGGCGACGCAGCGTCCCTCCGTGGACGTGGTCACGGGCATCATCAAAGCTAACGTGCCCTCCCGGCTCGCTTTCGCAACTTCCTCGAACCAGGATTCCCGCGTGATTTTGGATCAGTCCGGGGCGGAAAAACTTATCGGTCAGGGCGATGCCCTCTACCTGCCCAGCGGGGAATCCAAGCCGCAGCGGGTGCAGGGAGCCTGGGTTTCCGAGGAAGAGATCGTGCGGGTTGTCGCCCACGTCAAGGCGCAGATGGAGCCCGTGTATCGCGAAGGCGTCACCAGCGAACAGGGCAGCGAGGAAGCCAAGGTTCCCGAAGAGATTGGCGACGACTTGGACGACGTGCTGGCCGCCGCCGAACTGGTGGTTTCCACCCAGTTCGGTTCCACTTCGATGATTCAACGCAAACTGCGCAAAGGATTTGCCAAAGCCGGTCGGTTGATGGACATTCTCGAAACTTACGGGGTTGTGGGACCTTCAGAAGGCTCCAAACCGCGCGAAGTCCTGGTCACGAACGAAGATTTGCCCGGCGTCCTGGCCATGCTGCGCGGAGAAACCGCACCTGAGCCGGACCTCTCGCCGGACGGGGAGGAACCGGAAGACGACACCGGGGAACCTTTTGACGACTCTGCAGACGAGGAGCCTCCGGCACCGGCCCCGGAACCCAACGATGCTGCTACCCGCCCGCTCGACCCCACGCCGGCATTTTCCGACGGGCCCGACCCGGCAACCCCGCCGACCCAGGTGGGCCGCCAGGAATTATACGATTCGGACGATACCGAGCCTTTGCCGTTCTGACTAGGATGGATTCATGACCGCAAACCCGCAGGAAGCGCCGCAGCCGCCCGCGCCCCCGAACTTTAACATCGCCAACGTGTTGACGGTGATTCGCCTGATTTTGGTGCCGGTATTTATTTGGTTGATGCTGGTGCCGGGGGTGAAGGCACAAGTGTGGGCCTTCGTGGTGTTCGCCGTGGCCTCCGCGACAGACAAATTGGACGGGACCCTGGCGCGCCGGCTGAACCTGGTCACCGATTTTGGCAAACTTGCCGATCCTATCGCCGATAAAGCCCTGGTACTCAGCGCATTTGTGCTGCTGAGCCTGCACTGGCCGGTGTTTTGGGCGGTAACTGTCCCCGTTTTGGTGCGGGAATTGGGGATTACCCTGATGCGCCTAGTGTTGGCGCGCCGGGGGCGGGTCATGCCCGCCAGCCGCGGCGGCAAGCTGAAGACCGTGACCCAGATTACGTTGATTTTGCTGCTGTTGATTCCGTGGGAGGCCCTGGTCCCCGCGGCGTGGCCGGTGGTGCGCATCGTGGCGATAGTTCTGTCGGTCCTGGTCGTAGTCATTACGGTGTTCACCGGGATTGACTATGTGCGTCAGGCCTTGCACCCGGCTGAACAGCACTAGCCACGAGGGCGGAGCTCCTTTCCCGCCACCTTCCGTAGTGGACTTCAAGCTGCCAGAGGCGTTCGCCTGGGGCAGGTCTGTCGAATTTTCGGTGAACGGCGTTATCGAAGCCAGGGCAGTCACCGACAACGCCCCCGCAGCAATAACCGCCAAAAGTTTATTTCTGATGGTTCCCATTTCTATCTCCTCGCTTCCAAAACCGGGAAATCAACCGAGCCTTTGTACTCCTAATATCGTTCGACAGGGGTTTTTCGGACACCCAAGGTGCTGCGGTGCGTGTCGCGGGAGCTTTATTGGGTTTTCTGTTTTTGACTTTTTGTTGCAAAATAGCGGAAAAGGATTGCAATTCCAACGAAAACTGGACATGGCTCCTTTATTTTTCGCGGAACTGTCCGTAGAATTTTTATCAGGAGGTCGGAAAAGCCGACCGGGCAAGGAAAGGAGACGAAAATGAAGCACGGACGCAAGCGAATTGTCGGCTTTTTCGTTGGATTAACTTTAGCAGCAATGGGGGTGCCTACTGTAGCTTTTGGGGTCGGAAATAATCCGCAGTGGGGGCAGGACATACCGATGGTGCAGATTTGGTCTGGCGGTTTCTCATGCTCAGGAACCAAAATTTCTCCTTACCATGTATTAACAGCGGCACACTGCTATCACGGTAGTAATGGAGGTGTCGTGATTACATCAAATTCCGGAATGAATTTATGGGATTCTAATTCGACCAAGTTATATCACCGTGGCGGGAACATAGCTTCTTGGTCACTCTACCCGGACGGAAGAGACCTTGCTTTAATCACCACAAAGACACCTTTATCTGGCGTGACTGCTGCTGTTAACAACACTGCTTCGCTTCCTACTAATATGAGTGGCTTGCAATTACAGGCTTGTGGACAAAGGCTGACAGACAGAACCGGCAACCCAATTGACAACGGGCATTTCAACGCCTCATGTACTTCCATGTCGTATGATGCCAACAAAGATGCCGCTATAAAGTTGTTTGAATCCTGGAGGAGCCGTTTTATCCCCACCAATGCCCCTACTAACGGTGATTCTGGCGGCGGTATTTTTGCAAATGGGCAATTAATTGGAGTAATTCATGGCGGCAGCAACGCAAGCGGAAGTAATGGCCTCGACGCATGCCTGATTACCCCTGAAGCCTTCGCTTGGCTTCAGCAGCATGGAGTTCCCCTGCCCGCCCCGGTACCTTTCGCCCAACCCCAGCAGCCCCAGCAGCCCAAGCCGCAGGGCATCCAGGTTGGCAAGTCGCGTATCGGCGGCATTACCCGTGTCTCGACATCCACAATGTTGCTGGATAACGCACAGAACCAGTCCGAGGTGGTGTTGGCTACAGGTCGCAACTTCCCGGATGGCCTCGTGGCCGGTGCCCTCGCGGGAGCAACAAAATCCGGCGTGGTGTTGACTATGGGAACTACCGCTATCGAGCCGGAGACTCTAGGCAAGTTGAAGTCCGTGGGAACCAGCAAGGTCACTATTGTCGGCGGAACCGGGGCGGTGTCATCGGGTGTGGAAGACTCCCTGAAAGCAGCGGGCATCCAGGTTGTGCGTATTGCCGGAACCGACAGATATGACACCGCGTTCAAGGTATACGACTACATGAAAGCCAGCGGCAAGTTGAAACTGAATGCTCGGGGCGAGCCGTATGGCGTGTTCGTCGCCACTGGCAAAGACTTTCCTGACGCCCTGGCTGCCTCCGCAGTAGCGGCGAAAATCGGTACGGCGGTTATCCTGGCTGACACCCCGGAGCAGGTGAATCGCGTGGCGGGAGCCCAGCCGTACGCGGTAGGCGGGCAGACCTCCAGACTGATGTCGAACATGGGAGTGTCCATGTCAGGATGGTTCGACGGGAAAGACCGCTACGACACGGCGAACAAGCTGGTGAATTGGTCGGTATGGAGAGGCGGCGATACCCTGATGGTGGCCGTAGGCACGAATTTTGCTGACGCTCTTGCGGCTGGTCCGCTGGCAGCTTCCACCGGACAGTTGCTGGTTTTGGCCAATCCTTCGTCTGCGGTTCTCAAGGTGCCAGCGAGCGTAAAGAACCTGGTGTTCATCGGCGGAGAGGGAGCGAATCCCGACAAGTACGCGGTAATTAACTGACCTCGTGAACCAAGCGGAATCCCCCATCCTTTGCCGGGTGGGGGATTTTGCTATGCATTGATTTTAGAAATAATGTTAGCCTATTGCGAGCTTAAGAGTTATAATGTTACATATAGCTAACATTAAAGAGGTCGTTATGCAAGTTCTTACGCCGTCAACCAGCCGCAACGCCAAGCAGCTCGGCGAGCACGTCAGAAACTGGCGGAAAATCCACAAATTTACCCAAAAGAATCTTGCGGGAAGGGCCAAAATCACCAGGCAAGCCTTGGCGAAAATCGAACAGGGAAACCCTCATGCCCGCTTGGATGACATCTTGTCAATCCTGGAGATTCTCGGGCAAGAGAAGAAAATGCTCGACTCTCTAGACCCCCTGAATGACTCCGTGGCCCGGCTTCGATGGGGGCTGACCGAGAAAGAGAGGGTCCGGTGAACGGCATTCTGGAAATCTATGCGGATGAAATCCACGCCGGGACTTTATTTGGTCAGGGGAATTCTATTTCCGGCAGTTCGACTTTCGCCTACGCCGGAGAGTGGCTGAGTCGCCCGGACGCCTACCCGCTCAGCCCGGACATCCCGTTGAATGAGAAAAGCACACATTTTTACGGCGACCCGCAAATGCCCGGTGCCATTGCGGACGCAGGCCCCGACTCTTGGGGCAAAAGGCTTATACATGCCACGCACCGTGGGAAGGAAATGTCCGAGTTTGACATTATCGCAGCGGTTGACGACCGGTTGCGGATGGGGAACCTCAGAATATATTCCGATGGTCAGCCTGTCGCACTCAAATTTGACCCGCTGCCCTCCCTGGATGCGGCATTGCAAGCGGCTGAGTATGCGGGAAACCTTGATGCCATGACGGATGACCAGCTCAAGCTGGTGGCCGATGCGGGGTCTTCACTCGGGGGTGCCAGGCCGAAAGTAAACGTCAACGACCAGGATTTCGGGCTGTCCATACTGAAGTTTCCCCGGCGGCATGAAGACGACGATACGGAAGCATGGGAGTTCGTGGCCTTGTCGTGTGCGAACCAGGCTGGCATCCCCACCCCGGAGCACAGACATTTGAGAGTGGATGACTTCAATTCTGCCCTGTTGGTGAAAAGGTTTGACCGCGAAAACAACCGGAGAATCGGCTACATCTCTGCCCGTTCCGCACTCTCACTTAGAGCTAATGACAGCTACTCCTACGAGGAGCTGGCAAACAAAATCGACATATTGTGTGTAGACCCGGAAAAAAACAAACGTTCTTTGTTTGACCGTATCGCCTTGTCAATCATTTTTGACAATGTGGACGACCACATGCGAAACCATGGTTTTCTCCGCGAAAAAGACGGATGGGCATTATCCCCGGCTTTCGACATAACGCCACAATGGCAGGGATGGAGAACGGATGCAACCCCCATCGCCTACGGGCAAAGCGGCTTCAACAGGACGCTGGAGCAACTGGAAAAATCTTCGGAGAAGCTCGGAATCCCCAGGCAAGAAGCAAAACAACGGATAGCCGCCGTTGCGGATGCCTGCTCGAACTTCATGCAGATAGCAAAAGACCTTGGAATCGCCTACATTGACGAATCGAACATGGCAAAGAACATCTCCAAGAAAATCGAGGAAGCCGCCCCCCTCGCCGTTTCAGTCCCAAAACGCAAGGAAACACCCCCGCCAGGCAAAATCTGGGTAAAAGAGCACTATCGGGGCGGAAAACTGGTGCCCGGATACTGGCGTACAGCTCCAAATAGGTGAGCCGAGTCACCGCCACCATACTTGTACACGGCCGTGCCCTGGCAGCCTCCACCGGACAACTGCTAGTGTTGGCGAACCCCAACTCCAATACCTTAAAGGTTCCGGCTGGTACCAAGAATCTGGTCTTCATTGGCGGGGAAGCCGCGAACCCCGACAAGTACGCGGTAATCAACTAAGCCGACAGTGCAAAACCCCGGTCACCGTAAAAAGTGACCGGGGTTTTGCCGCGTTCCCGAGGCGTCGTGCTGGGGCGGCAATCAGTCCTGGGGATGAGATTTGCGGGAATAAAAGCCTGACAAAGTCGGTTAAACTGAGTGTGATGAACCAAAAAGATACCTTTGCCAACATGAAGTTGCCCTACGCGCTGCGTCCGGGGATTAGCCCGGAGCGTTCGGTCAGGCCGGCGAATCGTGCGGGGGTGCGAAGCCTACCTAAAAAGCGGTATTCTGATTCCATGATGCAGATTTCTCCAGTTGCTAAAGCCTCCACGCCAGTATTGCGGCGCGAGCTCGGGGAGGTTTTGCGTCAACTGCGCCAAACTCGCGGCCTGACTTTGCGCGATGTTTCGGCGAAGGCGCGCGTGTCGTTGGGTTACCTTTCCGAGGTGGAACGCGGTCAAAAGGAAGCCTCCAGCGAGTTGCTGGCCTCCATCTGTTACGCGTTGGACGCGCCGGTTTCTTTCGTACTCCATGAAGTTGCCGATCGGATAGCTGTGGTCGAGGGCGTGGTGGTCCCCGAGCTGGTGCCCGATGAGCTGCTGGACAGCATCGACTGCGCCCCGATTTCCTGATGGCTCAAATCCAGGGCGGTCCGGTGCAGCGCGGCATGACGCGCTCTCAGTTTAAGCAAGCGCTCTCCGAGGTGTTTCCGCACGGTTTGGGCGAAACTCTGGCCAGCGACCAAGTACTGACCGAATGGGGCATGACCGCGCTCCAGGCGCTAGAACGTGGCGCGGATCCCCTCGCGGTGTGGCAAGCCCTGCTGCGCGCCACCGATCGGGACACGGAGGAAAACCTGTTCTGGCATCGCCGGGATTTACACGCGTCGCGTCACTAGCCCCTGCCCGCGGCCCAAATGCTACTATCTGGCGGGCAAATCCCGAGGTCGGGTTGGTTTTAATCTTTGGGCTGGTTTCGCGGTAAAGTTGAGGAATGCTTACAAAAATGTCCTCTTTCTTTGTCCGCACCCTGCGTGAAGACCCGGTAGAAGCCGAAGTGGAGTCCCACAAGTTACTGGTGCGGGCGGGCTATATTCGCCGCGCCGCGCCAGGGATTTACACCTGGCTGCCGCTGGGGTTGAAAACTTTGCGGCGCGTGGAAAACATTGTGCGTGAAGAAATGGACCGTATCGGGGGACAAGAACTGCAGTTCCCGATGCTGCTGTCCAGCGAACCTTACGTGGCGACGAACCGCTGGGAAGAGTTCGGCCCTTCGCTGTTCAAACTCAAAGACCGCAAAGACGGGGATTACCTGCTGGCCCCCACCCACGAAGAAATGTTTACCCTCGCGGTAAAGGACCTGTACACCTCGTACAAAGACCTGCCGGTCATTCTGTACCAGATGAAAGAAAAGTACCGCGATGAAGCTCGTCCGCGCGCGGGAATCATTCGGGGTCGCGAGTTCGTGATGAAAGACTCCTATTCCTTTGACCTCACGGATCAGGGGCTGGAGCATTCTTACGCCCTGCACCGCGGAGCTTACCGGCGGGTCTTTACCCGTATCGGACTGGATTACGTCATTTGTCACGCCCTGAGCGGCCCGATGGGCGGCTCCGCCTCCGAAGAATTCCTGTTCCCCTGCGCAGTTGGCGAGGACACCTTCGTGAAGTCCCCCGGAGGCTACGCCGCCAACGCGGAGGCCGTCACCACCATCGCTCCGCAGCCCCTCCCTTATGACGACGCCCCCGCCGCGGAAGTACGGCCGACCCCGGACTCCACCACGATTGAAACGTTGGTGGACCAAGCGAACAAACTCTATCCGCGCGCGGACCGGCCTTGGGAAGCTAGCGACACGCTGAAAAACGTGGTGGTGGTCGCCGATTATCCTGACGGGCACAAAGAAGTCCTGGTTATCGGGGTCCCCGGCAACCGCGAGGTTGACATGAAACGCCTGGAGGCGAGCCTGTCTCCCGCTGACGTGCGCATGGCAGAGGCCAAAGACCTGGAGGCCTACCCGGATTTGGTGCCGGGCTACATCGGCCCGCAGGTCATCGGCCCGAACTCACCAAAACGCACTACGGACGCGGACGGTAATCCTGTCGGTTCCCCGCGCTACCTGATTGATCCGCGAATCGTTCCGGGCACGCGCTGGGTGACGGGAGCCAACCAGGCCGGAATGCACGTGTTCAACCTGGTGTGCGGGCGCGATTTTACGGCCGATGGAACTATTGAGGCCGCGGAAGTCTTGGAGGGCGACCCGGCTCCGGATGGTTCGGGGCCGTTGACGTTGGAGCGCGGCATCGAAATCGGCCACATTTTCGCGCTGGGACGCAAGTACGCCAAGGCTCTGGGGCTGAGCGTGCTGGACGAAAACGGTAAGGCACAAGTCGTGACGATGGGCTCTTACGGTATTGGCGTGTCGCGTCTGGTGGCGGCCATTGCCGAAGAAAACCACGACGAGAGGGGGCTGATGTGGCCGCTCAATATCGCCCCGTTCCAGGTTCACGTGCTGGCCACCGGCAAAGACCCAGAAATTTTTGCCACTGCCGAAAAGCTCGCGTGCCAGCTCGATGCGGCTGGTATCCAAGTGCTGTACGATGACCGCCCGAAGGCTTCCGCCGGGGTGAAATTCAAGGACGCAGAGCTGTTGGGAATGCCTTTTGCACTGGTCGTGGGCAAGGGATTAGCTGAGGGCAAGGTCGAGATTCGTCAGCGCCGCGAGGGCACAACTGTGGAAACCTCCCCGGAGAACTGCGTGGAGGAACTGCTGCAGGCCATCGCGGATGAGGGAGCAAAAACGGCTTTCTCCCTCAGCTCCACTGAGCTGATTGGCGAGCCTGATCAGTGGGAAAAGGATCAAAACTAGGCGCCCGGGCGGTGGCAAAGAGAGGTCAACATGGCATTTCGTGAGATACGCGTGGTGGGGGATCCCGTGCTGCGCACCCCTTGTGACTGGATCACAGACCCGCGCGACCCCGGCGTGAAACAGCTGGTCGAGGACCTGTTAGAGAACGTGGACGAGGACGGTCGCGCCGGGTTGGCGGCGAACCAAATCGGGGTCAGCCTGCGGGCGTTTTCCTGGAACATTGACGGGGAAGTCGGCTACGTTTTGAACCCCAAACTGGTCGCCACCAGCGAAGATGAATTCCAGGATGGCGACGAGGGCTGCCTGAGTGTGCCGGGGCTGTTTTACCCGACGAAACGCGCTTGGTATGCCCGCGTGGAAGGCATCGACCTGGACGGAAAACCGCTGGTGGTTGAGGGTGAAGAACTGATGGGGCGCTGCCTGCAGCACGAATGCGACCACCTGGAGGGACAGCTGTACCTGGACAGATTGGAACGCAAATACCGCAAGGAAGCGCTGCAGCAAATTCGGAAAATGGGTTGGTAGACCCCGGATAGGCGTGCAACTGCCACCGGTTTAGCGCATAATAGAAACATAAGTTACCTCGTTGTGATTCGGTGTTCGGAGGGGAAGCCGCAATACCGGCCCGTTGAGCTGTGGCTCAACTCAAGCACAACAGGAGGTAACCATGAACCAATACACGCGAGGTGTCCTGTTTATTCACACGGCGCCCAGGGCGTTGTGTCCCCATATTGAGTGGGCGGCGGGGACGGTTTTGAACACCGAAGTCAGTTTGGATTGGACCGTCCAAGAGGCCGACCCGACGTTTTTTCGCGCCGAATTTTCTTGGGTAGGCATGGTCGGAACCGGTGCCAAGTTGGCTTCAGCTCTGCGCGGGTGGGAACACTTACGCTATGAAGTAACCGAGGACGCGGCTCCTGGCACGGACGGCGGACGCTGGTCCCACACTCCTGAATTGGGAATTTTCTATGCTCAAACCGATAGCGTGGGCAACGTGGTGGTGCCGGAAGGCCGAATCTTGGCGGCGTTGGAACACGCGGATAATCCCTTGCAAATGCGCCGTGAGCTGGACTTAGCTTTGGGGCGCGCGTGGGACGAGGAGCTGGAACCGTACCGTTGGGCGGGTGTCGGCGCTCCGGTGAAGTACCTGCACAAGGTCGTGTGAGCCCTTTCTCAGGGTTGCCAACGTTGCCATTACGGGGAAAATTCGGTGTAAATTCCCCACGGAGGCTCGGTTTCATATATCCTGAAACTATGACGAACAATGCTTCCGCCCACGCGGAACAATCTCAAAAGGATCGCGCAAACAAATCTCAGCCTGGTCTTGGTTTCGAAAAGGGATCGATTGTCCAAGAATTTTATTATGACGATGACGTCGATGAGACACTGCGTCGCGCCATTGAGGACTTCCTCGGAAACGAACTGGTCGACGAAGATTACGGGGATGTCTCTGATGGGGCGCTGATTTGGTGGCGCGCCGAAGATGGCGAAGTCGATGATTTGGCGGATTTATTAGTTGACGCATCTGGAAACCTCGACGATGGCGGGCTGATTTGGGTCATGACCCCCGTGTCGGGCAAGGCGAATTCGGTGGATACCCAGTTCGTCGAGGAGGCCGCGAAAACCGCTGGTCTGCGGGTTATGTCCTCCTCTCACGTGAGCCCCGATTGGCTGGGAATCAGCCTCATGGCGCGCGGCACGAACCGCTGAAATCCACCTCTATTAAAATCCTCGCCCGCCCCTGCTCTAAGTTTCAGAAAAAGGGGCTAATGTCGTAAGATTTAGGGGCTTATGAAAACCAAGCGGACCGGACTGGCCGGCAGACCGCAAGAACAAACGATTTTGGAGACAAAGTGAAGAGCACTGTTGAAAACCTCAACCCCACAAAGGTCAAGTTGGCAATCGAGGTTCCCTACGAGGAATTCAAGCCCGAGATGGACAAGGTTTTCAAGGAATACGCCAAACAGGTCAACATTCCCGGTTTCCGCCGCGGACACGTCCCGGCTCGCGTGCTGGAATCCTACATCGGCCGCGGCGCGGTCATTGAGGACGCGGTCAATCACGCGCTGCCGGAATACTACGGCCAAGCTGTGCAGGAACATAAGATTGCGCCGATGGGTCAGCCTAACGTGGACGTGACCGATACCCCCAACATTGAGGGCGAAGCCGGCGGCGATTTGAAGTTTACGGTGGAAGTGGAGGTACGTCCCGAGGTCAAGCTGCCCGATTTCTCAAAGTTGAGCTTGGAAGTCGACGCGATTAAAGACGACCCTAAAGCCCTGGACACCGAGCTGGATAACCTGCGTCGTCGTTTCGCGACTCTGAAAACCGTGGAGCGCGCCGTCAAGCAGGACGACTTCGTCACCCTGGACCTCAAGAGTGAGATTGACGGCAAAGAGGTCGATTCCCTCAACCAGACCTCCTATCACGTTGGAGCCGGTGGTTTAGTCGAAGGCCTGGATGAGGCTTTGAAGGGTTTGAAAGCCGGAGCAACTAAGACATTTGAAACTCAGCTGAAGTCTGGGCCGCACGGGGGAGAGACCGCTCAGGTTACCGTCACCGTGGATTCCGTGAAGGAACAGGTCTTGCCGGAAGCCGATGATGAGTTCGCCATGATGGTTTCCGAGCACGACACCATCGATGAGCTGAAGCAGGAACTTGCGGAAAACGTGGATCGTCAGGCTCGCGCTGGACAGGCTATGTCGGCTCGCGACAAGCTGGTCGAAAAGCTGCGCGATGAGTTGGAATTCCCGCTACCGCAAGGGGTGTTGGATGAGGCTGTCGCGGCGCAGATTGGCGAGGACGCCAGCGACGATGATAAACAGAAAGCTCAGGAAGCTGTCGAGCAGGATCTGAAGGTACAGATTATCCTGGACGCTCTGGCCGAAGAACGCCAGATGAACGTGTCTCAGCAGGAACTGTTGGAGTTTGTGCTTCAGACCGCGCAGGCTTACGGCATGGACCCCTCCTTGCTGCTACAAAACGCGGAACAGAACAACCGGATTCCGGCATTTATCCAAGAAATCGCTCGCAACAAGTCCATCGCGTCCGCCCTTGGGGAGGTCGAGGTCAAGGACACGAACGGCAAGGTTGTGGACCTGAAGGAATTCATCGGCGAGGAGTCGGCGGAAGACGAGGACGCTGAGGAAAAGCCGGCAAAGAAAGCTCCCGCAAAGAAGGCGGCGGCAAAGAAGGCCCCTGCTAAGAAAGCCCCGGCTAAGAAAGCTCCAGCTAAGAAGGACGCCGCGGACGAGTAACTCTTGAGCGCAAGGCGGGTTTCGGTAGACGCCGGGACCCGCCTTTTGCTATCAACTGACCCCCCGCACTGGCGAGATGAGGGAAAAACCGCCCGGTGAGACTTGTGAATAAATCAGAAAGAAACCGACCGACACCGCGAGGGGACGCCTCCGACCAAAGTCGGGATTAGCCCATAGCGAAACCGGGGGAATGAAGCGCGAAGGACGCGTGGTTTTCCGTTAGGGTTAAGTGAACCAAGCGAGGAGGAAACGTGACCGTAGTTAATCGCGACGAAGAAACGCCCGATGTACCCACGGGTGGGTTTATTTATAAGCGCTTGCTGAAAGAGCGCATCATTTGGCTGGGCGATGAGGTCAGCCAGGAAAATGCCAATGCGATTTGCGCCCAGATGCTGCTGTTGGCGGCCGAGGACCCGGATTCTGACATCTACCTCTATATCAATTCTCCCGGCGGCTCCGTCACCGCGGGCATGGCTATCTATGACACCATGCAGTATGTGAAACCCGACGTGGTGACCGTGGCGATGGGAATGGCGGCCTCGATGGGGCAGTTCCTGTTGACAGCCGGAACGAAAGGCAAGCGTTTCGCGACCCCGCACGCACGGATTCTCATGCATCAGCCTCTCGGCGGCGTCCAGGGAACTGCCTCCGAAGTGCGGATTAATGCTGATTTGATTCTGGCGATGAAGCGGGAACTCGCTCAGATTACCGCCGACCGCACCGGTCACACACTGGAAGAAATCACCAGGGACGCGGACCGTGACCACTGGTTTACCGCTCAGGAAGCCTTGGAATACGGTTTTATTGACGCGGTGGTAGAGAACGCGGCCGCGGTACAGAGTTCGAAGAAGGGGGAGTAATGAGGCATTATCAAGGTGATTTAGGAGTGTCCGCAGGGGTTGCTGCGGTTTCGCCCGTCAGTGCGTCTGTCCCCGCGGGGGCGGCTCCGGCGTTGCCCAGCGCGCGCTATATCCTGCCGACTTTCGAGGAACGCACGGCTTACGGCTACAAGCGCCAGGACCCTTATGCGAAACTGTTTGAGGATCGGATTGTGTTCCTGGGTAACCAGGTGGATGACGCCTCCGCCGATGACGTGATGGCGCAGTTGCTGGTGTTGGAAAGCCAGGATCCCGATTCGCTCATTACCATGTACATCAACTCTCCGGGCGGGTCTTTTACCGCGATGACGGCGATTTATGACACGATGCAATACATCAAGCCCGAGATTCAGACGGTTTGTTTGGGTCAAGCGGCGTCTGCGGCGGCAGTGTTGCTGGCGGGGGGTGCTCCGGGCAAGCGTCTGGCGCTGCCCAACGCGCGGGTACTGATTCACCAGCCGGCCATTCAGGGCGCCCAGGGTCAGGCTACCGATTTGGCGATTATTGCTGAGGAGATCGACCGAATGCGGGCTTGGCTGGAGGAAACGCTGTCGAAGCATTCCAAGCGCAGCGTGGAGCAAATGCACGAGGACATTGACCGGGATAAGATTCTCACGGCTCCCCAGGCGTTGGAATATGGTCTGATTGACCAGGTGTTGGAACCGCGCAAAGGCAGCGCGAGCTGATTGTGACTTGTCAGAAACGTGGCTTCACGCTTTGATAGCGTGGAGCCACGTGATTATTTGGCTGTGTTTAGCCTTGGTTAGCTTTTGTTTGTACTGATGTGCCCTGAGGTGCCCACTGTTCAGAAGCGCGGGGGGTGGGAACTACCGGTCGGGGCTATAAAAGTTTCACTTAACTATTGACACCTCAACGCCGCTAAAATATATTTAAGCATATCCTGGAGTCAGTCGGAACCGGAACCTGACTGATGCAAAGGATGGCGTTTCAGGCAGGGGTATTCATCAGCAATCTTAGGAGGCGTAATCATGGAGCAGGCAGCGATTGTGTTAATCCTTTCCCTATTCTTGCAAGCCGCAATAGTGGTAGCGTTGATTGTTCTGGGAGTGACAATTTGGAAGTACGCTTCTCCCAAATTCAGGGCTAGCAGAGAGAACAACGCACCCAAATCTTAGGGTTTCTATCTGTAATGGGTGTCTGCGCTGAGGCTAGTGCAGACACCCATTTACTTTCTGTTTTCCCAGTCTGCAACCGTGAATACGTCAGTCAGGATTATCGTCGCAGCGCTCTCAGAGCAATGAATGCCGCCAAGGACACCGTACCTCGGCCGGTCGACTCGCCGCCAGGTCGGGTTCACCGCCGCGCCACGGGTCTCTCAGTTTGATGATTTCCTAGAGAACACACTGACCATGGCCCCCAAGCCGAGGCAGATTATGGCCACGTTACTAATAGGAGGCAGAACTTGCAGGAGATTCAAGATCGCCAAAGCAATGATTGTTACCCCGGCTAGCAGAACCGTCCAAATCTGGGCGGTGCCGTTGGTTTTGTTGCGAAAAACAATCATAGACAGGCCGGACAACACTCCCAGACCAATGAACAGGTAAGCTATTACGTCAGGCATCGCGCCCCCCTTATATTTATGACTTTTCTGATGTCCTCGGTTAATCCCGGAAACTGCTTAATACTAATATGTCAGCCGGAACAAATATACCTACAAATGTGGGTATTGACTCACCGCCAATAATAGGTGCGGGGCTACCCGTCCGGCACCAGAAGCCTCGCGCGGTGCCGACGCCAGATCCTTGCCCGAAACCCCCTATAGAACACAAAACCCGTCGAGCTGCACCCCAGAGTCGGCGGATTGGCCCTCAAAGGCGTGTTAACAAGAATAAAAACCTCTAAAACCGTAGAATCGTAATCAGCCCGAACTCGTCTATGAGAGGAACTCATGTCACGCACTGCCGAATCGGTCGACCTGCTGAAGTGTTCTTTCTGTGGAAAGTCCCAGCGCCAGGTTCGCAAGCTCATCGCCGGTCCCGGCGTATATATCTGTGATGAGTGCATCGAGCTGTGCAATGACATTATTGCCGAGGAACTCGACGGTAGCCCCGCGGGCGGGTTGGACGTCCTGCCGACTCCCCATGAAATCTTTGATTTCCTGCAGGAATACGTGATTGGTCAGGAAAAAGCGAAACGTGCCCTGTCCGTGGCGGTCTATAACCACTACAAGCGGGTGCGCGCCCAACGCCACGGCGAAGACACCGGTATGGAGCTGACGAAGTCGAATATCCTGCTGCTCGGCCCCACTGGAACCGGAAAGACGCACCTGGCGAGGTCCTTGGCGCGATTGTTGAAAGTCCCGTTCTGCATCGTGGACGCCACCGCCCTGACCGAAGCCGGCTACGTGGGCGAGGACGTGGAAAACATCTTGCTGCGCTTGATTCAAGCCGCCGATGGGGACGTGAAAAAGGCCGAACGCGGCATTATCTATATCGATGAAATCGACAAGATTTCCCGCAAGGGTGAAAACGCCTCCATCACTCGGGACGTGTCCGGCGAGGGCGTGCAGCAGGCTCTGCTAAAGATTATCGAGGGCACCACCGCTTCCGTGCCGCCCCAGGGCGGGCGCAAACATCCGCATCAGGAATTTATCGAGATTGATACCTCCTCGATTCTGTTCATTGCCGCCGGGGCGTTTGCCGGTCTCGACGAAATCGTGAAGGCTCGGTTGGGACAGCGCTCCACCGGGTTTGGCTCGGATCTCAAGTCCGTAAAGGAACACGGCGACCTGTTCGCCAAGGTGACCCCCGACGACCTGCACAAGTTCGGTTTGATTCCGGAGTTCATCGGCCGTCTGCCGGTCATTACCAATGTGTCGGCCCTGGACGTTGACGATTTGTCCCGGGTTTTGACCGAGCCAAAGAACGCCATCTTAAAGCAATACCAGCATCTGTTTGAGCTCGACGGGGTGAAACTGACTTTCACCGATGCGGCGATTCACGCGGTGGCCGAGCTGGCTGAGAAGCGCGGTACCGGTGCGCGTTCGCTGTCGACCCTGATGGAAAACACCCTCTCTCAAATCATGTTTGACCTGCCCTCACGTGAGGACGTGGCGGAAGTTATCATCGAAGCCGAGTGCGTTTTTGAGGGTGCCGAGCCCACCTACGTGCTGCAGGACATTCACGGTGGTTCGGTCGCCAAGACCGCCTAACGTTTACGTCACAAGGTTCCCCGGCGGGTTCACGCCGAGCTTGCCGTTTTCCTGGGGCGGCTCCGTTTTACGTTTCGAGAAACTTTCCGCGGTGGGGAGGTGACCCGGTAAAGTGAGAGGGGAACCTAGTGAAGGGGCAACAATGAACACTACGCAAGCCGAAGCTATCGCCGCGAACCCGCCGCAAACCCCTGCTGAACTCAAGGAATACCGCGCCACCATCGATAACATCGACGCCGCGCTGGTGCATCTGCTGGCGGAGCGGTTTCGTTGCACCCAAAAAGTCGGTCAGCTAAAGGCGCGACTGGATTTGCCGCCGGCCGACCCCGAGCGTGAGGCGCAGCAGGTGGCGCGCCTCCAGGCTTTGGCTGTCTCATCAGGGCTCGACCCCGAGTTCGCCAAGAAGTTCCTGCGCTTCATCGTTGACGAGGTCATCCGTCATCACGAAGCGGTCCGCGAAACGCCATCTGAATAGCACACCCGTACCCTTTTGCACTGGTGGAACGCGTTATTTCTCTATTTAGGTAAGGCAAGCCTTGCCAATTGTTTTGCGCTATGTCATGATTGTCTGCGTCGTTAAATATTAAGGAGAAATTCGCATGAAAGATAAAATCATCGGTTCGCTGCCTACCATCGTGTTGGGACTGCTCATTGCCATCGCGCCCCGGACTTTTGCGCCGGTTTGCGAGTTCGCCGCCAAACACAGCTCCGGCATGGAACATATGTCCGGGATGAAAGATTCCGGCGGTATGGACCACATGGACCACATGGATCACATGGGGCAGGCTGGCAAAGCGATGGGTGAGGCGCATCAGCATATGGCGTGCTACTGGACCGCTCAAGCCAGTCTGGGGATTGGAATTCTCCTCGTCATTATTGGGCTGCTGGCGTTGTTTGTGAACTCCCAGATTCGCACCGGTTTGAACCTGAGCGCGGCACTCATCTACGTGCTGGAAATTTCGATTGTCACCGTGCTCATCGGAATGTGCAAAGGCGAGGAAATGTCTTGCAACGTGTATGCCATGCCTACGCTATCGGCACTGAGCTGCGTGGGAATTCTGGCAGCTGGCGCGGCGATATTCCTGGATCAAAAGAATCGCTCGGAACTTCAGAAGGTCTCGGCATAATTCGCAATGCAAAGCAGCCAGATAACCTGGGGCAAACTCCCTTTTCGTAATCTCAAATATTACCGTTACCGCAGTTTAGGACTGTTCCTGGTGGCGGTCCTGCTCAGCGCGATAACGTTCGGTGCAGGGATGGTTTCGCTGAACCTCAGCCAAGGTTTGTCATCGGTCAAGGAACGTCTGGGGGCGGATATAATGATTGTGCCTTCCCAGTTTGAGCAGTCCGCAAAGGATATTTACCTCTGCGGGGGGAAGCCGAGCGGGTTCTTGCTGCCAGATGACGTTTCGGATTTGGTTGCCAGCGTTCCCGGAGTGGAACGAGTCACCACACAAACCTATATTGCCTCCCTGATGGCGAGTTGTTGCGAGGTGCGGCTGCAGATTATCGGCATTGACCCGGACACTGACTTTGTCATTAAACCCTGGATTCAAGCCACTTATTCCCGCGGTCTGCAGGACGGCGAGCTGGTCGCGGGCTCCAAAGTCCAGATCAATGCCCAAGGCAAGATTCGCCTGTTTAACTATGAATTCCCGGTAAGTGCGCGGCTGGCGCCGACGGGCACCAATCTGGATTCGTCTGTATTTGCCAATCTGGCGACCACGAAAATCCTGGCGCGCCAAGCGGAAAAGGTGGGACATCCGGTCTTGTCCGCAGATCAGATTGGACACCGGGTCTCCGCAGTGATGGTGAAGGTCAAGCCCGATTACGCCCCGGAGGACGTGGCGCAGTATATTTCCAAATCCCCGCAGCTAAAGGGCTTGGGCTTTGTGTCCGCGAACGGAATCAGTTCCCGTCTCAAAGAAGGCGTGGGGCATATCGTGGGTGCCCTACAGGTCTTTCTGATTATCTTTTGGGCAGTATCGCTGGCGGTGTTGGTGACGGTCAACTGGGTTAGCGTCATGTCTCGGAGCAAAGAGTTGGGCTCGTTGCGGATAATGGGCGCCACGAAGCGGATGCTGACCGCAATGTTGCTGAAAGAGAATCTGCTGGTCAGCCTGGCGGGCGGCGTGCTGGGGCTGGGGCTCAGCGCGGCGCTGCTGCGGCCCTTCGGCAATGCCATTCAAAGGGCTTTGAAGCAGCCCTATCTGCAAAGTGATCTGTGGAGCCAGTGTTCGCTGGGGGGCCTCATCTTGGTGACGGTGTGCCTCAGCGCCGTTCTGGCCAGTGCTATCTCGGCGATTCGCCTGCTGCGAAAAGAAACTTACCAGGTCGTGCGGGAGGGGCAATAGATGTTGTTGGAACTGTGCGAAGTAACCAAGAAGTTTTCGCGGCGGGGACGCGAGTTCAACGCGGTAGACAGCGTGAGCTTGAGTATTGATGCCGGCCAATTTGTGGTCATTTCAGGCAAATCGGGTAACGGAAAGACGACCCTGCTGAACCTGATGATGGGCCTACTGCGTCCCAGCTCAGGAACGGTTCTGGTGGCAGGAGAGGATTTGTCCCGTCTTTCGGATCGGGAACTGTCCCAGCTGCGCCGGTTTCGTCTGGGCATGATTACGCAGCAGCAAACCCTGGTTAGTTCCCTCAACGTGTTGGAAAACGTGGTGCTGCCTGCGACTTTGCCGGCACAAGGGCGTTCTTCGGGGCAATCGTCCCCGGCGGCGGTGGAGTCTTTGCCCGTCAATCGCGCGCTGAATTTGCTGGAAAAGCTCGACATCACGGACCTAACACATGCCTGGCCCGCGGAACTGTCCGGGGGAGAAATGCGCCGAGTCGCCATCGCCCGCGCTCTTATGACCCGACCGGAGATTTTGTTGGCCGATGAACCGACCGGAGACTTGGACGATGACTCCACCGCGGCGGTACTGGGGCTATTCCGCGAGCTCGCACAAGGGAGTAGCGCGGTCGTCATGGTCACGCACGACGCGGCCGCTTATGAATACTGCAACCGCAGATTCGACATGCTGAACGGCAGCTTGGAAGAGCTGCGGTAAGTCGAGTTTCCCCAAATTTGCGATGAATTAGGGCCTGAACAGCCCAATGAAGTTATATTAATTAGGCAAGGCTTGCCTTATTAACTATTTTTCTGTAGCCTTGACGTGTTTCGATTTGGAAAGAAGTTGATGGAATCGTGAACGCAACCAGGAATCTGACTTCCCTCGGGGTGCGAGGACTGCGGTTTATTGTAGGTTTTTCTGCTTTGGTGTTGGCGCTGGCCTTCGGGGGAGTGGTCTGGCCCAGCACGGCCGCAACCCAAAATCCTGACTTTGGTGAATGGTCTGATGTTGTGGCGGTAATGCAGCAAAAGCTGAACGCGGTTCCCGAAGCTAGCGACCCGAGCGCGGTCCAGACTCTGATTCGGCAAGCCTACTATGAGAACTACCAGACGAGCGGTCTGGAGGACCAGGTCAAACACACTTTGGGGCGTGACGTTGACGATAAGTTCGTCACCGAACTATTGAACTTACGCAATCTCAGCCGTGATGGTGCGAGCCCGGAGGCACTTCGGGAAGCTAGTGACCAAGTCATGACTATGCTTACGGAAACGGTAACTCAGCTGGTCAAAGCCCCGAAGGTGGCGGATCAATGGAGCAGGGTTGCTGACACGATTGCGCAAAACATTACCGAGGCGCAAAGCGCTTACGTCAAGGGGCAGGCCGACCGGGCATTCACCCTGGCTACCGAAGCGTATCTGGGGCATTACGAAGCCGACGGGTTTGAAAATAACACCATTGTGCACAAAGGCTTCAGCCGGGTAACCGAAATTGAGGGTATGTTCAGCGACTTGCGCCAGGGCTACAAAGACGGTCGCGACCAGGCTCAACAGGAGAAACTCGGCAAGGACCTGATTGCAAAGCTCGTTGAGGACGCACAATTCCTGGACTCGAAAACGCAGGACACGGGACCGCTGGGGATTTCCGGTTTCTTTGCTGCGTTGCTGATTCTGTTGCGTGAAGGTGCGGAGGCGCTGCTGGTGGTAGCGGCTCTGGTGACTTACGCGTTGAAAGCGGGACGGCGCGACCAGCTGCGGGGAATCTTGGTGGGCGTGGTTATCGCCGTGGTCATTTCCATCGGTCTGGCTATTCTGTTTGGCCAGCTCAGCGCCAGCGTGCAGAGCGGAATGGGGCAAGAACTACTGGAGGGGATCACCGGTCTGGCGGCCGCCCTGATGTTGATTTATGTGTCCAACTGGATTCTCAGCAAGTCCAGTGGCAAGCGTTGGGAAGAATACATTAAGGCCACCGCGGGCGAAAAAACCGCCTCGGGAGGCGTTTTCGCTCTAGCATTTGTGTCCTTCCTCACCGTGGCCAGGGAGGGCGCCGAAACAATCCTGTTCTTTTATCCGATTGTCGCCGGGGCGAAAATCCACAGCGATTATTGGTTTATCGTTGCGGGTGGCGTGACGGCAGCGGTTATCCTGGCGATTCTATTTGTGCTGGTCTGGCAGTTCGGGGTGCGCCTGCCGCTCAAGCCGTTCTTTAAGTGGACTTCGATATTACTGGCGTTCCTGGCGGTTGCCATCGTGGGCGGAGCGATTAAAGAGCTGCAAGAGGCTGCTTTGGTCGGGGCGCATGTGGTGCCCTCCGTTCCTACCGTGGTGTTCTTGGGAATCTATCCCACCGCAGAAACCCTCGGTGCCCAGATTCTTACCGCCGCAGTTTTGGTCGGTCTGGCTCTGCTGCAACGTCGCCGGGCCAAAGCAGACCAGCCGGAGGCGGACGGCTCCGCGACTCGTCCCGACACCTCTATCTCGGAAAGTAATGATAAAGCTCCCGAAGAACACTCTTCGAGGGAAGACACACAAGACGCTGTCGAAGCGTACAGCGGAAAGGAATAATAATGAATAAAAAGCTACTGGCTCTGGCAGCCGTCCTGGCGTTGGGCACGAGCCTCAGCGGTTGTGGCGAAAACCCGGACAACCAGGCGAAGCCGCAGGATACCAAGCCGGCGACCGAGCAGGAACAGCCGGAAACTCCCAGCGATCCCAACGTTGTGGGTATCAATGAACTTCCGGTCGGGGATTCCGGCGAACAATCCAACGGACCGCTGAACGTAAACGTCGTATACTTCCAGGCTGTCGATATGGAGCACGGCTCGATGAAGATGCCTCCAGCCTCCGAATCCGATATGCACTTTGAGATTGACGTTTCCACCAATGAAAAGGCCGAAGAATTCGGGTACCCGGCTGATTCATACCTGCCCTACCTGGACGACTTGAAGGCAGTGGTCAAAGATCAAAAGACCGGTGAGGAAACGGATCTGGGCACTATGATGCCGATGATTGCCGTCGACGGTCCCCACTACGGCAACAACATCAAGCTCAAGCCCGGTCTGTACGATGTGACCATCACCATCCCCTCTCCGGAGGACAAGTTCATGCTGCACACGGGTAAGGATTCCTCCGCAGTCAAGGGACGTTTCTGGAAAGAACCGCTGAAGTTCGAGTTCAAGAACTGGCAGTGGGACGGGCAGATTCTCTAAGTAGATTTCATTGCTCAAGTTATTTGTTGTCGCCCTCCGCTATGGGCTGCCGCTGTTCGTGCCGCTGGCAATCTTGCTGGCAACACGACCGCACACCCCGATGGAACGCCGAGTTGTCGCTCGGATTACCACCGTGGTGTTGGTGGTGGCAGCCCTAGCGGCGGCGACGCTGGCATGGTTTCGACTGAATACGAACCTGATAGATGTTCCCACCATGAACTTCTATCTGGTTCCAGTCATGCTGATTTGTTCCCTGGGTTTCCTGGGGATTTCCTGGTGGTTTGGCTCCGCCGACCTCTATGACATTAAACAGAGTGCTAAACATCGGGCACTGCTGGTTGTCTCGCTGTTGACTGCCGTCAGCATCATCATCAATTTCGGCTTTGAGTACGCATTTTCGACCGATGAAATTGTGCTGATGGGGTCCTCCCCGTTAGAAACGGAATCGCTGGCGCGTTTTGCCGGTTTTGCGTTCGGGACGTTGCTGGTGGTCATCGCCGGATGGGCCTACGTGCGTGCCACCAGGCTGGTTCCCGCGATGGTGCGTTTAGCAATTACTACTGCGGTATTTTTGGTAGTCATCGGTCCGCGCTCTATCCTGCTGTATCAGCAGCTCGCCGCACGTGGTTTCCTGCCGCGGTCGCGAACCATTTTTGAACTCGTGTTGTGGATTCAAAATGCCAACACGGTCATACTGTTGACCTTGGTGGTGCTGACCGCCGTTCCCGGCATCATCGCCATTTGGTACGGTTCTAAACCCGTCAACGTTTCCGGCCCGGAAGCGCGTTTAGTGAAAGCGGATCGGATTACCCGCCGTCACTTTTTGGAGCTGGCTTTGGGTGGCACGGTTGTATTCGTTACGGCCTTGACCATTGGCAAGCGCGTGGCGGAGGCCGTTCCGGAGTTATCCCCGATAGAGCCTTCCACGGTGAAAGGCAATGTGGTTTCGGTGAGCCGGGAGCTGGTGTCTGATGGACACCTGCATCGGTTCGCCTACGTGACCGAGGACGGGACACAAGTCCGTTTCATCGTCATTCAAAAGAACGCGGTGGCTTACGGTTGCGGGCTCGACGCGTGTGAGATTTGTGGGGAATCCGGTTATTACGAGGACGGCGGGAAAGTCATTTGCCGGCGCTGCGGGGTCATGATGAACATTCAAACTATTGGTTTCCCCGGTGGCTGTAACCCCATTCCGATTAAGTATGAAGTTGGCCCGAAAGAATTACGGTTTTTTGCTGACGAGCTGAGTGGGCACGCCAAAATCTTTAAAACCAAAATAATCTAAGGCTCTAAGGTATAAGTTTCCATGTTCTTTTTCAGGATGATTTTCAAGGCGTTGCGCCGGCAGGTCGGCAAGCGCCTCATGATTGCGGTAACGATTTTCTTAGGGGCGGGGCTCACGACTTCCATGCTCGCGGTCATGCTGGACGTGGGGGACAAAATCAAGCAGGAACTTGGCTCTTACGGTGCCAATATCCAAGTGCTACCGCAAGGAAAATCCGTAGTTTCCCAACTCTATGACTTCGAGGATACGGATAGCTCGGCGAATTCCCAGTCAGGGGCGTTGCAGGAATCCGAGCTGGCGAAACTCAAAACCATTTTTTGGGCCTACAACATCGAAAACTTCGCTCCGTTCCTGGAAACCAAGGCCGATTTATCAGGCCAAGACGTTGACGTAATGGGAACTTGGTTCCGCAAAAAGCTGTCCATCCCCACGGGAGAAAAAGTCGATACCGGCATGGCAGATATGCGCGACTGGTGGGAAATTCAAGGCAACTGGCCAAAGGCTTCCGACGAAGTCATGGTCGGAACGAAACTGGCCCAGCAAAATGGTTGGCACCTGGGGGACTCTCTCACCTTGAAACCCCCGCCCGGAATAGCTGGCTCCGCACCCAGTCCAACTTTGACTATCAGCGGCATTCTTACCTCCGGTTCCAATGAAGACCGGCAACTATTTGCGGACTTGAGCGTAGCTCAGAGCCTCTCGGGCCGTCCGGGCCAGGTCGATCGGGTCGAGGTGCGGGCCATCACCACGCCGGAAAATGATTTGTCCCGCCGCGCTGCTCGCGATCCCAGCTCACTGTCGCTGGAGGACTGGGAGACCTGGTACTGCACTGCTTACACGTCCTCAATCGCCTATCAGATTGAGGAAGTCATGAGCAACGCCGTGGCTACTCCCGTTCACCAAATCGCTGACAGTGAGGGCACGATTCTGGAAAAAACCCAGCTCATTATGACTTTAGTGGCGATTTTAGCCATGGCGGGGTCCGCTCTGGGTATCGCTAACTTGGTGACCGCTTCGGTGATGGAACGTTCCGCCGAGATCGGATTGATGAAAGCCTTGGGGGCGCGCAATCTGTTTGTGGTGCTGATGATTCTGACGGAAACCTTCATCGTGAGCCTGGTCGGGGCTGCGTTCGGGTGTCTGGGCGGCATCGGTCTGGCCCAACTGGTCGGCCACCTGGTATTTGGGGTCAGTATCAATATCCGCCCGGTGGTCTTCCCCCTGATGGCGGTCATCGTAGGGCTGACGGTGTTGCTGGGATGTCTACCTTCAATCCGGGCGTTGGTGACTTTGCAGCCGGCACGAGTCCTGCACAGAAAGTAGGCGGCAATGAACTCACACAAACGCATGTTCGTGCGCATCATCTGGAAAGCCTTTGCGCACCGCTTCTCCCGGGTCCTGATTGCTTCCCTAGCAATCGCGATGGGCGCCTCCACCCTCTCCGGGTTGGGGCTGGTGGCGGTGACGGTTCCCGACTATATCGCGAAGGAACTGCGCTCTTTTGGGGCAAACCTGGTGGTACTGCCCCAAGGTTCCAACGTAATTACTCCGGAAACGGTGTCTGCCATAGACCGGCAGTGCGGCGAGAGCCTGTTGGGTCGGGCCGGATACAGCTACGGTAACCTGCTCTATGGGCAACAGCCCGTTCCCCTCATGGTGACGAAATTTGCCGACGCTCGGTCAGTCCGACCCTACTGGTCAATAGAGGGGAAAGTGCCGCAGGGCAGCGAACAGATCCTGTTAGGCGTGAACCTCGCAGAAAAATTCCGTCTGCACGTCGGTGACCTGGTTGGCCTGAAAGTGGCGCAACTGCGGGAAAACAATGATGAGGAGAACTCCGGAGACGTTAACCATTCCGGCAAACAGTTGGAAATATCCGGGCTGCTGCGCACCGGCGGTCCCGAGGACGATCTGGCGGTGTTGAGCCCAGACAGTTACACCGCTATGGGTGGGGTTGCCGACCACTACAGTTTGGTGGAATATTCCCTGAAAGGTGATACTGCCCAACTCAGCGCCTTAGCGAAAACTGTCGAAAAAAAGGTCGACGGGATCGACGCTGAAGTTGTGCGCCGGACTACGCAAAATGAGACGCGCATCGCCCATACTCTCAGCAACCTAATTTGGGTGGTTAGTATTATTATTTCCGCCCTAATGTTGATTGCGGTATCCGCGACACTGAGTTCGATTGTTTCGGAACGCGCCCGCGAGATTGGATTGAAAAAGGCCTTAGGGGCTTTGAGTAAGGACGTGTTCACGGAGCTGATCGGGGAATCGATACTGTTAGGGCTGTTCGGAGGCTTCTTAGGAGTGCTGCTGGGAATTGGGCTGGCAGATTACATATTGCAAAAAGTTTTCCTGGCACGAGTAGAAATCAACTGGATAATTATAGTCCTCACAATTGTGTTTTCGGTAGCGGTAGCGGTTATCGGTTCTCTGTGGCCGGCTAAACGTATTGCCCGAATCAATCCAATAAACGTTCTTGGTGGAGAGTGAGAATGCTATGGCAGATAATAATGATGAACAATTGATTTATCGAGTCGAGAATGTGTCTCGAAAATACGGCGAGTTGGCGGCGCTGGATAATGTCAGCCTGGACGTGACCCGAGGCGAGTGGCTCTCGGTAGTGGGACCTTCCGGTTCGGGCAAGTCGACCTTGATGAACATTTTGGGCTGCCTGGATTCTCCCACCGAAGGACTGGTTTACCTGGAGGGGGAGCGTCTGGACAAGATGGGTGAACTGGAATTGGCTGCGGTGCGCCGCCGCAAGATTGGCCTCATCTTTCAACAGTTCCACCTGGTCAAGCACCTTTCCGCGGTGGAAAACGTGATGATGGCCCAGTACTACCATTCCCTCCCTGATGAAGCCGAGGCAATGGAGGCCCTGGACCGCGTGGGCATGTCCGCTCGCGCGACCCACCTCCCTCATGAACTATCCGGAGGGGAGCAGCAGCGCGTGTGCGTGGCTCGTGCCCTCATCAACCACCCTTCCGTCATCCTGGCAGACGAACCGACCGGAAACTTGGACGAGGCAAACGAAAACATCGTTATTGACTTCTTTTCACAGCTACACCGGGAGGGCACCACCCTGTTGGTCGTCACCCATGATGCCAATGTCGCTCGGCAAGGGCAGCGCCAAATCATCTTGGAACACGGAAAAATCGTCAGCGAAGTAAAAAATCAGCCGCAAACTTCCGCGGCAGGCGCGCCGGAAACATCGGAAACAGGAGGGAAAGATGCGTAAAACGACCGCGGGGGCATTGCTCGCTATCGGCATGGTCGCCCTGAGTGGCTGTGCGACTTACCCGGCGGCCTCAACGTTGCCCGATGGGCAATATGCGGGCAGCTCGCAGCCCGAAACGGATGGCACGGTCGGCAAAGTCCGGTTCACGATTAAGGGCGGTCAGGTGGTTGATGCCGAGTTCCGTCTCTACGACAAAGACGGGACGGTACATGACGAAAATTACGGCAAGACCGCCAGCGGCACGGTAGACACGGAGTTTTACCAGCGCGCCCAAGACGCCATCAGCGCCGAACAGCGCTATGTACAGCAGTTCCAGAAAACCGGGGACCAAAATCAGGTCGATAGGGTGGCCGGGGCATCCTTGTCACACCGGTTGTTCCTCGACGCGGTGCAGGCGGCTATGGACACCGCACAAAAGTAGGCGTTGTGCACCTCGCGCAGACTTTGCACGGAGAAACTACGATTACTTTTGCCGCGATGGGAACGCTGGTGACGGTCTCGTGGCACAGCGCTCCCCAGGTTGCCGAGGTCCTGCGGGCGAGTCTGCCGCAAAGGGTGGCGCAGCTGGAGGACGACTTGTCGCGGTTCCGGGCGGATTCACCCGTGAGCCGCTTGAACACCGAGTGGATTAATGTTGGACCGCACTGTGCCGCGGTGTTTCGGGCTGCTCAGGATTGGTCGCAGCGTACCGGTGGGTTCTTTAAACTGTTCCCGTGCTTGGGATTGGGCGCCGAAACGCTGCAACTGCGGGGCGAGCAGGCTCGTCTCACTGATGGAGCGGGGGCGGGGGGCCTAGATTTAGGAGGTATCGCGAAAGGTTACGCGGCCGCGCACCTAGCTTCCCTCATTGCACAATCGGGGGGCAGTGCCATCTTGGTTTCTTTCGGGGGTTCGTCAATTGTGGCACCGGACCGCCGGGCCACCATTAGAGTGCAATCTCCCTGGACAGGCTCGGAATTCCTGGGAAACCTGCAGATAGAAAACGAGGCTCTCTCCTTTTCCGCGCTACCGCAAACGGATATTGTCCCCAGTCTGGTGCGCAGCCATATTCGCGGTCTGGACGGGCAGCTCGCGTTTACCGATATTTGCGCGGCGCTCGTGGTGGGACCTGACGCGATGGATTGCGAGGCCCTCTCTACCGCGCTGATTGCGGGAGGCACCCCCCTGCTGCATGAACTGACTCAAAAGGGCGTTTTGGGCGCGGCGTATCGCGCCCTCGCCATGACTTCCAACGGGAGGGTATTTTCCGACCCCGCGCTACAGTTGAGTATTACGTCAGATTTACCCGAACCTTTGCCGCTGAGCCGCGCGCCAGGGGACTGAGAGCGCTATGGGATGGTCGCGGCCCACCGGCTTTTGCCCGGTCGGTAGCCAAACCAAAGCACGGAACAGAGCCTACAATTTACCTAAGCGCTCCCGAGGGTGAGCGTGAAACCCAGGAGACGGACTGAACGTTAATGTGTGACTGTGCAGGAAACCTCGCGGCCGTGCCGGATGCGGCGGTGATTTTGGCAGGCGGGACCGCCAAGCGTTTGGGCGGGGTGTCCAAACCCGATTATCGGGTGGGAGGCACCAGGCTCATTGACTGGGTTTTTGCCGAAATCGAGCGCACTAGGTGCTCCGGTCGCGTGGTCGTGGTTGCTCCCGCTCGCCTGTCGGTTCCCTCCGGGGTAGTGCTGACGTTGGAAGATCCCCCTTTGGGCGGACCGCTGGCGGGCCTCAATGCCGGGGTGTCTCAGTTGGGGGACCTGCCGGATTCCGCGGTCGTGGCGGTGATGCCTTGTGATGCCCCACTGACCCCAAGATTGTGGGGGAACCTCTGCGCGCAGTTAGAGGGCTGTGCCGGGGCGGCGCCGCTGGCGGACGATGGGGAAACGCGACTTCAGTACCTGCATGGTTGCTACCGGCTGGGTGCCTTGCGGGGACTGCCCCAAGTTCGGAACCGGTCAATCCGCAGCGGTTTTTCCCGCCTGGAGGTGGCCGCGGTAGCGGACCCGCAACATTATTGCATGGACGTCGACTCGCCCGAAGATGCGCGCAAACTGGCGGCGCGCCTAGAAATCCCCCCCGATGTTGAGCGGTGCGCCCGCTAGAAAGTCAGCGGCGTTGAGATGTTGCACAGCCCCGGTGTTGAGCGGGAGACGGTCCATGGTTAAGAGTGTGCAGCTGGAGCCGGGGGGCAAGGCTTCGAACGGTCGCAGTTCTCGAGCCAGGGTTGCGGAATCCAAGACGGTCAAAGCAACTTGGATGTAGCGGTTTTCACTTTCGTGTGTGGCGAAGAAATCGATTTCCCCTTTCGGGGTGTCCGCGCTGGAGACGTGGTAACCGCGTCGGAGCAATTCTAGGAACACCATGTTTTCCAAGTCATGACCGGTGTTTGACTGTTTGTGCCCCAACAGAACATCGCGTAACCCCGGATCTATGAAATAGTATTTTCCGCCGGTGCGGAGCCATTGTCCTCCGCGCGTTTGGTAGCGGCGGCACGGGTAAAACATATGAGCATCGACCATCAGACCTAAAAAGCGATCCACGCTTTGCGGCGAAACTTTGATACCTTGCGATTCCAGGCGGGCTGCAATCCGCCCTGGTGATATCGGCGAGCCGGCGTTGTCAAACACGAAACGCGCCACTTTCATGAAAGTATCGGTATCACGCACCTGTCCCCGAGTCACGATGTCGCGCGCGAAAATAGAGTCGAACACGCTGTTCATGGCTTGGTTGCGGACTTTGGAGTTAGTCATCAGGGCGGGTGCCGGCAGGGTAGCGCGCATCCACCGCGCATAGGCTTGCTCAGGCGGGGTGGAGTCTGGAATTTGGGCGAAATCGCGATATTCACCTAAAGAGAGTGGCAAGACATCCACGGCGATATAGCGACCTGCCAAATAGGTGAGGCCCTCTCCGGCAAACAGAGAAGCGTTCGAGCCTGTCACCGTAATTCTGAGATTGTACTTTTCCCTCAGTGAGTTCAACGCTCGCGCCCAATCATCGAGTTCTTGAACCTCGTCAATATGCAAGAAGCGGATACCCTGCTCCTCGACCGCGCGCTGCACGGAGCTGTGGAACGTCCTCGCGTCGCGCAACCGGTCTTGTGAAAGATCCTCAAAATTCACGCTCATTATCTGAGCCGGTTCGGTTCCTTGCTTGACCAGATAATCTTCGTAAAGCGCCAGCAGAGAGGATTTTCCGCTACGGCGCACTCCCGTCAGGATACGCACTAAATTCTGTGCGGAATCCTCTGCGTCTATGGCCTGCAACTGATGCAGATAGGAATCCCGAGGAATCAATTTATTCATATTTATGAAGTATAGTTCATTTTTTGCGCAATTTCGATGGATTTATGAACTATAGTTCATTTTTCTAGATGGTTCCGGTGATAAGTTCCCGGCGCGGGCGCAAAGTCGTCTCACCTCGCAGCAACGACGAGGCGAGCACAAGGGGGACTGTTCCCGGTCTAGATCGGAAAACTATTTTGCTGGTTTTGCCGGTTTTGCCGGGGGCTCACCCAGCTCGGCGGCGCTGACCTGCGGGGATTCGACCTCGCCGGCAACGAACTCCAGCTTGCCCTCCACGTGGTTGGCGGCCACCAAGTCGGCGCGAGCCGCTTCGGCACACGCCACATCGGGCTCGGGGAAAGTCACGGTGGCGTGCAAGAACGGGGTGCGCTGGGACACTTTGGCATCCGACTTGACCTTACGGAGGGCCGACAGTGCTCCACCTGCCGCCTGTAGCACCTGGGGATTACCCCCCACGCTGTCCAAACCGTCGGTGCTGGGCCAAGACGCCCGATGCACCGAACCGGTGCGATACCACGACCACACTTCCTCGGTGGTGAAAGGCAGGAACGGCGCGAGCAGGCGCACCACGTTATCAATCGCCAGTGCCAGGGTCGTGCGCGCGGAGGCAACCGCGGCGCTATCGGCCGCCGGATCCTTGCCGTAAGCGCGGTCCTTGACCAGCTCCAAGTAATCATCACATAGCGTCCAGAAGAAACTCTCGGTCACTTCCAGGGCACGAGCATGGTTCATTTCCTCGAAAGCCTTGGTTGCGGAGGCGATGACTTCCGCTAGGGTGGCAATCAAAGACCGGTCTACCTCGATCGTTACCAGCGCCGGATCCAGGACCAGGTCGGCGTCCCCGCCCATGGAGAGTGCGAACTTCGACGCGTTCAACAGTTTGATGGCCAAACGCCGCCCGACCTTCATCTCACCCTCGTCAAAGGCCGCGTCCGTCCCCAGCCGGGCCGAGGCCGCCCAGTAGCGCACTGCGTCGGAAGAGTGCTTTTCCAGCAGCCCCATCGGGGTCACTACGTTGCCTTTGGACTTGGACATCTTTTTGTGATCAGGATCCAAAATCCAGCCCGAAATCGCGGCTTGGCGCCACGGCAGAGTGTCAAACTCCAGGTGGGAGCGCACCACGGTCGAGAACAGCCAGGTGCGAATAATGTCTTGACCTTGGGGACGCAAGTCCATCGGGAAAGTCGCTGCAAACAGCTTTTCGTCCCGTCCAAAACCCGAATAAATTTCGGGGGTCAGGCTGGAGGTCGCCCACGTGTCCATGATGTCGACTTCCGCCACGAAACCGCCCGGCACGCCACGCTGGGATTCATCGAATCCGGCGGGGGTATCCGTGGTCGGATCGATAGGCAGCACGTCCTCGCTGGGCAAAATCGGGTGGTCAAAGTCCGTTTCGCCAGAGTCTTTGACCGGATACCACAGGGGCAGCGGCACCCCAAAGAAACGCTGGCGGGAAATGAGCCAGTCGGTATTCAAACCGTTGACCCAGTTCTCGTAGCGAACCCGCATAAAGTCAGGCACAAAGTCCAGTTCACGGCCGCGCGCCAACAGTTCCTCACGTAAATCCGTGCCTCCCGCGGTGCGGGCATAAGGCTGGCCGCCGTTGCGGATGTACCACTGGCGTGAAGTCACGATTTCCAGGGGCTTGTCGCCCTTTTCGTAAAAGTTCGTCATACGCTGGGTTGGTTTCGGATCCCCCAGCATTTCTCCGGATTCCCGCAATGCCTCGACGATGGCTTTCCGGGCAGAGAACGTCGTTTTCCCAGCGGTTTCCTGGTACAGCGCCCGACCGCGCTCAGAAGTAATCCAATCCGGCACGTCAGGAATAATCCGACCGTCCTTGCGCAGGATAACCCGGGTCGGCAGCTGCAAATCCCGCCACCAATCCACGTCCACCAGGTCGCCGAAAGTACAGCACATAGCGATACCCGAACCCTTGTCCATCTCGGCCTCAGGGTGAGCCAACACGGGAACCCGCACGTCAAACCCTGGTGATGTGACATAGGTACCGAACATATCGGCGTAACGCTCATCGTCGGGGTGAGCAATCAGCGCGCAGCACGCCCCCAGCAGTTCCGGACGAGTCGTCTCGATAACGATGTCGCCCTTGCCGTCCTCGCGATGGAACGCGAAAGAATGGTAGGAGCCGGGATAGTCGCGCGCCTCCAACTCGGCTTGTGCCACCGCGGTCTGGAACGTGACGTCCCACAGACCCGGCGCTTCGGCCGCGTACACCTCGCCGCGAGCAAAGTTACGCAGGAAAAACGTCTGCGCCACCTTTTGCGCAGGTTTACCGATAGTCTGCATTGTGTAGGACCAGTCGATAGACAGTCCCAGCGTCCGCCAGAGTTCCTCGAACTGTTTTTCGTCCTCAGCGGTCAAACGTTCGCACAGTTCCACGAAGTTTTTCCGGCTAATCGGCACCTGGTCGGCGTTCTTGATGGACTTGCCTTCCCCGCCCTCATACGGCGGAGTGAAATCAGGCACGTAGGGCAGGGACGGGTCGCAGCGCACCCCGAAATAGTTTTGCACCCGGCGCTCGGTGGGCAGACCGTTGTCGTCCCAGCCCATCGGGTAAAACACGTTCTTGCCGCGCATCCGCTGGTAACGCGCCACCAAATCCGTGTGTGTGTAGGAAAACACGTGACCGACGTGCAGCGAGCCAGACACGGTGGGCGGCGGGGTATCGATAGAGTAAACGGCTTCCCGGGTAGTGTCCGGGTCAAAAGCGTAGGTCTGCGTCTGCGCCCACACCTCGCGCCATTTGTCCTCAATCCCGTCCAGGGTCGTCTTTGCTGGTACGCTCGGAGCTTTCAGTCTCTCGGTCATCGTTTTCCTTTTATCGTTGTGATTTACCTGCAATAGTCTACCCGCTCGCGTTCCCGCTACCCTAACGCGTTCGGTAGGGTGGGGTTATTTCTGGGTCGCTTTGGCATCCCCGGCCATAGCGCCCTCGACCATGTGTACTACGGCCCGCGAGAATCCCGCGTCCTCGCCCGCCAGCAAACCGGCAATGGTGGAGCCGCCGGGGGAGCACACTCTATCGACCAGCTGGCCGGGGTGAGCGCCCTTTTCCAAACCGTCTTGCAGCATGAGGGCGGACCCCAGCAGCATCTGGGTCGCGGACTCGATGGCTGCCGCTTTTGTCAGGCCCGCCGCCACACCGGCTTTTGCCAAGGCTTCCACGTAGGTATAAGTCCAGGCGGGGGCACACCCGGCAATGGCGGTAAACGCGGGGAACAGAGATTCCTCCAGCTCGACCGTGCGGCCCACCGCGTTGAACAGGCCTCGGGCGTACTGCTTTTGTTCCGGGGTTACCGCCGCGTTCGCGCACAAGGCCGACATGGCGGCGTTGACCTGGGCGTTCAGGTTTGGCATGACCCGCACGATGGGGGCCTCCGGGGACAACCATCCCTCCAGATGGTCCAGTCCGACCCCTCCGGCGATGGAGATTACCAGCTTTCCTCCCAGCTCCGAGGCGATTTCAGTGAGGACCGAGGCGATGTGTTTCGGTTTCACCGCAATGACCACCGCGTCAACCGCCGTGACGAGTTCCCGGTTAGAAGCCACCTGCTGGACGCCAAAGTCACTGGTCAGCGGGTGTTCCCCCGGGGTTACGCCGAAATCAGAAAAACTCAGGTCGCAGGCCTTGACGAAGTCATGTTTGAGAGCCCCCGTCGCAATTGCCGAACCCATGGCACCCATTCCAATAAAACCGAGTTTCATCTTGCCTCTTTTCCTGATTTGCGCGGTTTTCCCCGGCGTTCAGAGCAAACCGCCAGAGTCGTTTTCCTATAGGCTAAGTCTATAGCGTGGCTCTGCAGCCAAAAATTCTGGAAAGGTGACCAAAAGATGAGCATCACACCCGGACCCGTAAAGCCGTCCCAAGAGACTCTTGACCCCCAAAGTTTCGGAATTACCGTTCCCGAAACGCGACCGGCCCGCCAGCCGGGACGAGCGTTGGTGACCGGGGCTTCTACCGGCATCGGGTGGGAAACCGTGAAACAGCTGTGTGCCTGCGGATGGGAGGTACTAGCGACTGCCCGGCGCGCCGAAAGGCTGGCGGCGCTGGCTTATGAGACTGGCTGCGAGGCTTTTGCCGCTGATTTGAGCGTTCCCGAGCACGTGCAGGCGCTGTTTGAGTGGGCGACCGCCGGGGGTCGTGTCGTTGACGCGGTGGTCAATAATGCCGGGGGCGCGCGCGGCACCGACACCGTGATGGAGGCGAAGCTGGAGCGGTGGAAAACCATGTACAGCATCAACGTTTTGTCCTCCCTGCAGGTCACCCAGGCTTTCCTGCCGCAAATGTTGGCTCATGGGGGCGGGGATTTGGTGTTCGTCACCTCGACTGCCGGTCACGAGACGTATCCGGGTGGGGCGGGCTATACCGCCGCCAAGCACGCCGAGGCGATGCTGCCCGAGACGCTGCGCCTGGAGTTGGTGGGTCAGCCGATTCGGATTATTGAGATCATGCCGGGATTGGTGCAAACCCCGGAATTTTCCCTGTCGCGCCTGGAGGACAAGGCTGCGGCGGAGGGCGTTTACGCAGGGGTGGACTATCCGCTGGTGGGGGCCGATATCGCCCAAGCTATTGTGTGGACCTTGAACTTGCCGGCGCACGTGAATATCGACCAGCTGAAAATCAAGCCTGTGGAACAAGCCACCAGTACTATCAAAGTCCGCTTAGACAATCCGGCTCGGTGAACCATGGCCCGGATTGTTGTTATAGGGGCTGGTTGGCGTGCCGACAGCGAGCTCAGCGAGTGTGTGTCGGCGCGTGGTGGTGTGGAGCCGGTGAAAAAACGTTGCGGGGCAACGTTTTCGGCGGAACTCCTGAAGAAAAAAGGATACTAAGATGGCGCGGATTGTTGTGATTGGTGCAGGAATGGCAGGCCACTCCACAGCCCTCGGCTTAAAACACCGCCTGAAAGACGACCACGATGTCATCGTCATCAGCCCCGGCTCGGCTTGGACGAATCCTGATGTCATGGCCCAGATTGCCTCCGGCCTGCAGCCGGTGCATCGGCAAGCTGTCCCGCTCGGTCCGCTTTACCGGCGCAAAGGCATTATTTTTCATCAAGGCATGGCTACCGCGGTTTACCCCAAAGGCTACCGAGACGACCCGCGTCCTCAGGTCCAACTGACTTTTACCGGCTCGCACCTGGAGGGCCAAGTCGCGCGAGTGCCTTACGATTACCTGGTCATTGCCACCGGACACGATATCGATCGAGTAGCGGGCATTCCCGCGGAAGCGACCACGGTGCCGACCTGTGTCTTGGACCGCCTGGACAGTGCCATCGCGGGGGAAGCGGAACTGCGCAGACTGCTGTTTGAACTGCAGGATTCCCCGGTGGGAGGCAAACCGAAAGTCATCGCTATCGGCCGTTCCGCTCGCGGCATGGGCGGCTTTTACGGGGCGCTGGAATATGCCCTGTGCGTGGACGAGGTGCTGCGGGCCGCTTTTCTGCGCTCGCGGGTGGAACTGCACTTTTTCGACGCGGGACGACCGTGGATGTACGGCCACACCGACGACCCGAAGATGGAAGAAGACATGCAGACCGCCCTGGTGCATCTCATCGATACGCACCGCCTGATTCTGCACAAAGATATGCGTCTGGCCTCGATCAATGGGCGAGAAGTCAGGTTCGTTCCGGTACACGGCGAGGGCCAGCCCGGCGAGATGGAATGCGATTTGGTGGCGGTGGAGGCGGCGCGGGTCCTCACTCCCTTGGCAGTGCATGACGCGAACGGAGCTAATCTGCGCGAGGATCTGTATGACGGCTGGGGGCGGCTACGGGTGGACGCCAAGACCCAGCAAAATGCTTCCGGTCAGGTAGTGACAGTCTTGCCGCGAACTTTCCGCAATCCCACGTATCGCAATATTTTCGGGATTGGTTCGGCTATCGCTATGGACACGCGCGAACTCACCAAGGATAGCGATTCCGTCCCGGCACCCGTCCCGATGCAGACTCGCGACATGGCTCACTTGATGAGCCGCCAGGTTACGGATTTGATTATCGAGGAACTGACCGGCCAGAGAAACAAAGTGTTGCCCGAAACCTTGGAAGAAATCGAATCAGTGTTGAGTTTGTGTTGGGATTATGGGCTGATTTCTCCGCGGGGTTTCTATGCGGAGCTGACCTACCCAAAGAAAAGCAAAGATGCTGCCCGGCAGGTACTGCGGGTACGCCACGGCTTGGGATCCTATTGGTCGGTGCGGATGGAACGTTTCTTGGAACGTTATCGAGCCAAAGGCCGCGCCCTGTGGTGGTTGCTGCCCAGCTAACCCCTATTCGGAATCTTCGTCCGGTTCCGGCATCGCGTTGGGGAGCTGCTCGGCCAGATGCTCAAAGAAATCCTCGCTGGATTCCAAGGCGCAACGTACCTGTTCGTCCAGCTGCGCGTCCGTCAGGCCGGTACGCCAGCTGATAGGCAGTTCCGTATGCACGTAGACTTCGCGGTCTTCGGTCACTCGCGCGTAGGCTTTCGGCCAGTAATAGTCCGTGTTCCAACGGTTACAAATGGAGTTAATCAGGATGAAATCGTCCAGTTCCGGTTCTCCGCGCCAAGTGCCGCGCACACAGAGAATAGTGTCTTTTTCCCCGGTTACTTGAAAGTAATAGATGCCGTTTTGCCAAGCCCCGCCCACGTCACCATCGTGGTTGACCTGGTAACTCCAGTTGTGGCCTTCCAAGACTTTCTTAACCCGGTCACGGGTCAGGTTGGGCAACCTATTGACGGAAAAAGGCACGTTGTCGAACGGTGATTCAAAGGGGTTATCGAACAAATCCCCGCTGTCCTCACTCATGACCCGTTTCCTCCCGCTTAGCTGTGAATTCCATTTTAGCCGATTGCGCCATGCCCTGCCGCGGAATTTCTCTGGGGGTGAAAAGCACGGCTTCCCTCCGGAAGTGGCGGGTTATTGCCGGCTGAGCCGCCCACAGTAGGATGGGATGGTGCAGGAAAAACCCCCGGAACTGGCTTTGACGTGGCGCGGAAAACACGAAGTGACACTGGCCACACCCCGGCCCTACGTCCGAGCCGAGCGCTACCGGGAAACGGTCGGGGGCGAAGTTGCGACAACGCAGAGCGAAAACCGCCTCTATGTCGGGGAAAACCTGCAGGTCATGAGTGGATTATTGCCTCAATATGAGGGCAGCGTCGACTGTATCTATATCGATCCGCCGTTTAACTCCGGGGCGGATTATGTGCAACAGATTCGGCCCCACCGCCGGGTTGGCCCGAAACGCACCATCGCTGTGAAACAGTACGGCGACCGCTGGCAAACCGCGGACTACCTGCAAAATCTGTACGAGAGACTGACGGTGCTACGGCGATTTTTGTCGCCAACAGGAACGATTTTTGTCCACTGCGATTGGCATTCCTCCGCCGCGTTGCGCCTGGTCCTGGACGAGGTGTTCGGGGCAAGTAACCTGGTCAACGAGATTGTGTGGGCCTACGCTTCGGGCGGAGGGTCGCGTCGGGCTTTCGGCCACAAACACGACACCATCCTGTTTTATGCCCGCGACCGGCGCCGTTACTTTTTCGACCCCGATGCGGTGCGGGTGGCGTATAACGCAACCATCGCTCCGAAACGCCGCGAACTGTTCAACCCGCAGGGCATGGTCGCCCCCGATGTTTGGCAGATTTCCCGGCCGCCAAATCATTCCGAGACTTGGGTGGGGTATCCGACCCAAAAGCCGGTGGAAGTCATGCAACGTGCCATCGCCGCGGCGTGCCCGCCGGGGGGGCTGGTGATGGATTGCTTCGCCGGATCCGGCTCCACTTTGGTGGCAGCAGCCCAACTGGGACGACGTTTCCTGGGGATAGAGCGCAATAGTTTGGGGGTGCATCTGGCCCGGCGGCGCCTGGTGCAAGCCGGAGTCGGCTTTGAAGTGTGGCGAGATTCCGCTTCCTGGAGTGCCAACCGAATCCTGCCGGGCTTGGAGTCATTGGGCCGAGAAGTCGAAACCCGCCTCACGAAGCTGGGTGCCGCGGTGGCAACAGATACCGCTGAGGACGATACGACTGGCCAATCCAACAAACTGGACTGGATGGAGCTGGTGGATTGGGTGGCCCTAGACCCGGATTTTGCCGGTTTTTCCGCCGGAATTTTCAAGCCTCAGTCCGTGGTGGCACCGTCACGAGACACGGTCGTTGATTTTGCCGCCCTCGGGGAGAACCCTCGTGGGGTGGGGCTGGTGGCAGATGTGACCGGGCAAGATTACTTCGTTAGGCTGGATGCATGAGCAATCAGGACAAAACTGGTCAGGGCGCCACACCGGAGGAAGACCGCGGTCTGGAACCGGAAACACCGCAGGTAGCACCGTGGGACGGGTGGTTCGGCAAGAGTTCAAACCGTAACCAGCGGGGACGCAATCTGGCTCTAGCGGCGTTCGCCGTGGTGGCTGTGACCGGTTTGGGCACCCAGTTCGTTGGGGACGACGGCTGGTTCTTCGGGCTCATCGGCGGTGACCAGACCCATTCCGCCAGTCAATCCGGGAACGCCGGGGCACAGACTCGTGACGCCGCCGCCGGAAAAACTGCAGGAGCCCTAGCCAGGGACGTGTTGGACACTTTGGACGTGCGCGACAAAGACCCTTTCCGCGATTATGACCGCGAGCAGCTGTTCGGCAAGGGCTGGCTGGACCTCGATGGCGACAATTGCAATACCCGCAACGAAGTGTTGGCTCGCGACCTAGAGAACGTCCAATACCGGGCAGCTACGAACAACACTCCCGCTCACTGCGTGGTGCAAAGCGGAGTTTTGCACGATAAATACACCGGGGAAACCATTGATTTCAGGCGCTCGCAGGAAACCTCTGATGCGGTCCAGATTGATCACGTGGTGGCGTTGGGTAACGTGTGGCGTACTGGTGGCCAGCAGCTCAGCCAGCGGGAACGGGAAGCCATCGCCAACGACCCGCTGAACTTGGAAGCGGTAAAAGGCCAGGCCAATCAGGATAAACAATCTCAAGATGCCTCTGCCTGGCTGCCGCCCGCACGGGACTATCGCTGCGCATACGTGGCGCGTCAGATTGCGGTGAAGGCGAAATACGGGCTGTGGGTGACCCCGGCAGAGAAACAGGCCATGACGGGGGTGCTGAAAGACTGTCCGGAAGAGCCAATTCCATAGGTATCAACCTGGAATCGGTGATTATAAGGTGGGATTTGGGCGGTAGCTGCCAATAATGGCAGCTACCGCGCTATTTTCCCCCTATATGTTCGGATTATAAAAACCTAGCGTGGATACACCGTAATCTGAGTGGCTTTAACCTCGGCGAAAATGGGCGAACCGGGAGCCAGATGCAGGGCGCTGACCGCTTGCGGAGTCAGGACGGCTTGAATGCTTTGCCCCCCGTCCAGCTCCAAACTGATCCACTGCACCGCGCCGCGCGGCGTGATGTCCGTGACGCGTGCCTGCCAGGTGTTGCGCGGAGAGCCGGAAACAGCAGTCTGGAACAGAGCCACGGATTGGGGAGCAAAAGCGGTGAGAGCTGGGGTTTGAGGGCCGGGATGATGCTTGCCTTGCCACAATCCCGTCAGTTTCACCCCGCCGGCATCGATGGTGGCGACTTCGCCGGATTCCTCGATGACCCCGGCCAGCAGGTTCATGCCGGACAGGTTTTCCAGGAACTTTGTGGCAGGCTGGCCCAGCATTTCTACCACCGTGCCTTCCCCAATCAAATGGCCGTTTTCGATGGCGACCACGTGGTCGGCCAGCATCCATACGTCGAGTGGATCGTGGGTCACAAAAATCACGGTCGGCCGCGGCTCTTGACGCAGCCGTTTCGACAGTACTTCCCGCAGTTTGGCGGCAGTTTCGACGTCAAGGGCGGAAAACGGTTCGTCCAACAGCACGACTTGCGGGTGTGTCGCCAGGGCTCGCGCAATTGCCACGCGCTGCGACTGCCCGCCGGACAGCGCCGTAGCGGGACGATCCGCCAATTCCGCGGCGCCCACCGCCGCTAACTCCTGGCGCGCGATGCGCCGGGCTTCCTCCCGTGACCGATGCCGGGCTCGCGGCCCAAACGCCACGTTTTCCAACACGCTCAAGTGTGGAAACAGCAGGGGTTTTTGGGTCAGCATCGCGACAGGACGCTGATGGGGCGGCAAGGAGCGGGAGGCATCGGCAAACACCGTTTCCCCGCTGCGGACCTCTCCTGAATCGGGGGCCAACAGCCCGGAAATCATCCCCAGAATTGTTGACTTCCCGGCCCCGTTCGGTCCGACGATGGCGGTAATGAGTCCGGCCGGAAAAGCGCACTGCACCGTGACATTGCGTTCCTTGATGCCTGCCTTTACCAGGACTTCGCTTCCGGCCGTGGTGGTAGCGGTGGGGAATTCCGCGGGATTTGCCGCCGTATCGGGGTGAGTTTTCACTGGTCATCACCGCTTTCCGGTTGTGTCGTGAGCTGTTTAGTGCGGCGGGTGGTAAAGATAGCCGACAATCCCATCATGGTGGCCGCCAACAGCACCAGCACTACGGACAGTGCTAAGGCTAGGTCGGAGTCGTCCTCGCGCAACAGATAGATAGCCTGGGGGAGGGTTCGGGTCACCCCTTGCAGAGAGCCCGCGAAAGTCAGGGTGGCCCCGAATTCGCCCAAGGCGCGAGCAAAAGCCATGGTGGCACCACCGACTATGGCAGGGCTCAGCAAGGGTAGCGTGACGCGGCGCAACACATAGGTCGGAGACGCCCCCAAAGTCGCCGCAATCCGCTCGTAACCGGAATCAAAAGTGCGCAACGCGGACTCCAGGGACACCACGTAGTAAGGCATCGCCACGAATGTTTGCCCCAGCACCACGGCTATGGTGGTGAACCCAATCTCGATACCAGCCAAGGACAGGTACTGTCCCACTACGCCGCGGCGTCCCAGCGTCACCAAGAGCGCCAAACCAGCTACGACCGGCGGTAACACCATGGGCAGGACCGCGAAAGTGCGCCACACGTACGCCCAAAATCCCTCGGTGCGCGAAATCAACAGCGCCAGGGGAGTGCCCAGAATCAACACCAGCACCAGCGACACCAAGCAGGTACGCAGGCTCAACAGCAAAGCGTCGCGGGATTCGTCACGGGTCAGGATTTCCACCAGACGGGTCCACGGCACTCGCACCATCAGCCCGAAGATGGGTAAAACGACCAACAGCAAGGCTATCCCCGCCGGCAGGTACAGCCAGCGGGGAAAGCCGTGGTTATTAGCGTTCAAAGCGAACCCTTACTTAGCGGGGCTCATGAACCCGTACTTGGCAAAGACCTTTTGTGCCGCATCGGACAACACGTAGTCCACGAACGCTTTCGCGGCCGCGTCGTTGCCATTTTCGGCGGCCATCTTGGTGACCACAATCGGGTAGGCATTGACCACTGTTTCAGAGCTCGGAATATCGATGGTGTCCACCGAGTCCTCTTCAGCCAGGGCGTCAGTCTTGTATACCACGCCCGCGTCAGCCTCGCCGCTGACGACCTTACCCATCACGTCCTTCACCGAAGTCTCTTCGGATACAGCCTGACCGGTGAAACCAATCTTTTGCGCCAGTTCCCGGTAGGCGTTGCCGCAGGGAACCCCCTCTGCGCAAATCACTAGCTTCTTGCCGGTGAGGGAGTCGTCAAGGCCGGTGACCCCAGCCGGGTTGCCTTTCGGCACTGCCAAGGTCAGGGTATTGTTCACAAAAATGCTCGGTTCGCCGGCGTTCAGACCTGCGTCGGTCGCTTTCTTCATGTTCTTTTCGTCAGCGGAGGCGAACACGTCAGCTTTGGCGCCGCCTTGCATCTGATCAAATAGGGAGGAGGAGCCGTCGAAGTTGAACTTTACGGTAATGTCGGGGTTTTCCTTCTGGAAAGATTCGCCCAGCTCAGAGAAACTAGCCTTGAGGGAGGCGGCGGCGAATACCTGAATCATCTTGGCCTCAGCCGTTTCGCTCGGTTCTGAGTTCGCGGTGTTGGCGTTGTCCTGTGCACAAGCGGTGAGGCCGGTGGCGGCCAGGGCCATGATAGCCAAGCCTGCGCCGAGACGCGCGAGTGTTTTCATGAGTTTTCCTTTCGCAAAAGCCGGGTCGGCGGTTTTTCGTTGCCGACCGTTTTATTGTGACGAGACTAGGGTGTCGTCAGGTTTTCCCTAAGATGCATCAATTACGACGTTCGTGGCTTTGACCCGGGCGGTAGCGACCGCGCCGGGCACCAGTCCGAGTTCTTTCACCGACTCGGTGGAGATGAGGGACACCACGCGGAAAGGACCGCATTGCAGTTCAACCTGGCTCATGACTGTGTCGGAAACGACTTTGGTGACCAGGCCGCGGAAATGGTTGCGGGCTGAAATGAAACCCGTGGAATCCGCGTCACCAAAATCTTTGGCTTTGTCTTGAGCTAGTACCGCCAGTTCAGCTCCGTCTACGACTTTGCGTCCCGCACCGTCGGTTCCGGCGCTGAGATGACCGGCGTCTATCCAGCGGCGTAGCGTATCATCGCTAACACCCAGCAAATTTGCTGCGTCCTTAATCCGTAACTGAGACATATTTGCCACCTTATCTTAAATTTTGCGGAGATTTTCTGGCATTAGACCAATTTTTGCGGAAAACACTCACGTGTTGCTCAGGATATCAGCGAAAGTCTTAGTTTGCGGGGTACTTTGCTACTAAGGCACGAAGTTTTGCCACATTTTCGCCCGCTTGCGCAATGTCTCCACCCGCGGCAAACCCGACCAGGAAAGCCGTCAGCGGTGCTCCCGGACGGGACGGCCCGTGCGCGACATCGCTGATGAGGTTCAATAGTTCCTCTTGGACGGGGGCAATAGTCCCTTCCGGTAGCTTGAGTTCCTGGCTAGCGGCTTGCAGCCATGCCGCCATTTTTGCCATTTTTTCCGGATCGTCTTTGCGTTTTTCTTCTGCCATGTCTGCTCCTCAATGAGTATGGTCAAAAATTAAGTGAGCCGATGGGCTCACTTCTCCAGCATAACGGATAGGCTCCATCAGGCGAGGACAAACCATAAAAGCCTAGTGAACTGGAATAATATTTGAGACGCGATAGAATGGCGGGATATACTGAGGGGCCGAGGAAGTAGGTAGGTTTGACTGAGACGCTGACACGAGTCAATCGTGTGGGACAGGCCGCTGGGCTCGCGTCTCCCTGGGCTCTGCCGCTGCGAGACAGCTGGGGACGAACCGCGACAGACTTGCGCTTGTCGGTGACCGATCGTTGTGATTTGCGCTGTTCGTATTGCCTGCCGCGTGAGGGCGTCAAGTGGGTGTCGCGTCAGGAGCTGTTAGATTCCTCAGAAATTTTACGTTTGGCCGGGATAGCGATTCACCGCCTGGGAATCACTCAGGTTCGCCTGACCGGCGGGGAGCCGCTGTTGCGGCCGGATTTGCTAGAGATTGCAGCGGGGATTACCCAGACGTTTGCGGCCGCGGGGCGTGACCCCCAGGTGGCTCTCACCACGAACGCCCGCAGTTTGGCGCCGCTGGCTTCGGCCCTGCGTGCGGCGGGAGTTCAGCGCATCAACATTTCTCTAGATACCCTCGACCCTGCCCGTTTTGCAGAAATTACCGGGCGCGATGAACTCGCCTCGGCTTTGGAGGGTATTGACGCCGCGCTCTCCGCAGGTTTCCAGCCGGTGAAACTGAACACGGTGATGTTGGACCAGGCCAGTCTGCGCGAGGCTCCGGATTTGCTGCGGTTTTGCCTGAAGCGGGGTATCGAGTGGCGCGCTATTGAATATATGCCCTTCGGCCCGCACACGGTCCGGGTCGGTTCCGCTGAGCAACTGGATTTTTCTAAACTGCGCCCGGCTTTGGAACGCGAATTTCGTTTGTCCCCGGTGCGTGAAAATGTTGATTTTCATGCTCCGGCAACCCGTTTTCAGGTGTTTGACTTAGCGGGCACAAAGCGCCTGGGCACGATGGGGTTGATTTCTTCGGTATCCGCGCCTTTCTGTGCAGACTGTAATCGGACCCGGCTTTCCCCGACCGGACTGGTGCGTCCCTGCCTGTTCTCCAACTTGAGCTGTGACCTGGGGGCGGTGTTGCGTGGCGGTGCTAGTGATGACGAACTGGCGCAGGCTTGGGCGGCGGTAACCTGGGAAAAGCCTTCTGGGCACGGCTTGGGTCAGCAGGACTTTCAATCTCCAACGATTCCAATGGCTCAGATTGGGGGGTAAAGATGCGGGATAGTGGCGGTAACACGGTAGGCGTCCAAGTGCGTTTTTTCGCGGCGGCCGCGGATGCGGCGGGTACCGATACGGCGACGGCACAAGTGGCGCGGGACGTGAGCGTGGCTGATGCGGCGGCTCAGGCGGGAGGAGATGGCCGCGAATTGAATCAGGTGCTTTCCATTTCGTCATACCTGGTGGGGGGTCTGCGCGAATCTGGCCAGAAACGCCTCGCGGACCTCGATGACCTCACCGACCTCACCATCGATGTCTTGCCGCCTTTCGCCGGTGGCTAGTTAACATCCTCGCGTAGTTTTGGAATTAATTTAGGAGCATCTTTGGCAACCATACTGCAAGCGGACCTGACCGATGAGCCTTTGAACCCGGCTCGGTTTGAAGCGAGCTTTACCGCGCCCGAAGCTGGGTGTCAGCTCGTGTTCATCGGCCGCGTGCGCAACCACGACCAGGGGCGTGGAGTGGAGGCTATAACCTACAGCGCTCACCCGGACGCCGCCCGTGAACTGCAACAGATTGCCGGTGAGGCCAGTACGGTTCCCGGCGTGCAGGAAATTGCGTTGCTGCATCGGGTGGGGCATCTGTCGGTCGGCGAGGTGGCGATTTTGGTCGGAGTCTCCGCCGCGCATCGGCAAGCTGCGTTTTCTACGGTGTCTTGGCTGGTCGATGCGGTCAAGGACCGGGTTCCCATCTGGAAGAAACAGGTTTTTTCCGAGGGAGACGCCGCCTGGTCAAACCTTGACGCAGACCTCCAAACCCAGAGCCGCTATGCCGCACATTGCGCGATTCCGGGGTTTGGGGCAACCGGTCAGGAGCGCGTCACGAGTGCAAAAGTCCTGGTGGTAGGCGCTGGCGGGTTGGGCTCGCCCATTATTGCGTACCTTGCCGCCGCTGGGGTCGGCCTGTCCACGGCGGGGGGAACCCTGGGGATTGCCGATGGCGACACGGTGAGTCTGAGCAACTTAGGACGCCAGGTCATTCACCCGTTTAACCACCAAGGCGAGCCGAAAACCGCTTCTGCCGCCGCCACTGTCCGAGCGCTGAACCCCGAGGTGAACGTCTGCGAGGAGCCGGCGCTGGATGCTCAGAATGCCGCCGCGATTATCGCCCAATACGACCTGGTGGTGGACGCCACCGACACGTTCGCCTCGAAATACCTGGTTTCTGACACTTGCGCAAAGTTGGAGCGACCTCTGGTTTGGGGTTCCGCAGTCGGAGCAAACTTCGAGGTCAGCGTGTTTTCTCCGGAGGTCGGGACGTGTTTACGCACGCTCTATCCGACTCCGCCTCCGCCCGCAAGTACCCCGGACTCCACCACCGCAGGAATCCTTGGCCCGGTCTGTGGACAAGCCGGGTCGTTGATGGCTACCGAGGTCCTGAAAATGGTCTCAGGTTGGGGCGAGCCCCTCATCGGACGCCTGGTCATTGGAGACGCCCGCATGGGCAAATGGAACGTGGTGGATTATTCGGCGCGTGCCGCCTCATCCCAAAACCCAAACTGTTACGAAACACTGTCCGGCAAGACTGGTGAACTCAAAGGAGAACAATCGTGAGTGAGACAGAAACACTGCTTGATTACCAGGAATTTTTGGCCCAGCTCCTGGAGGAAATAACTCCGCTGACACCGCGGGAACTGCCGGTGGGCGACACTTTGGGATTGACCCTGGCTGAGCCGGTCATTTCACGTCTGTCGGTGCCGCCCTTTACGAACTCGGCGATGGACGGATTTGCTTTCAATAGTGCGGGGCTACCGGTTGACGGTTCTGTAACGTTGCCGGTGGCGGGCGATATTCCGGCGGGCACGGATCCGAGCGCCGAATGCCAACCGGGCCAGGCGTGGCGGATTATGACCGGCGCGAAAATGCCCGCGGGCGCTGACACCGTGGTGAAAGTGGAGGACACGGATCAACAGCCGGGTCCCGTTGAGCTGCCGGAAACGGTCACTAATCATCGTGTTCCCCGGGCCGGGGCGAATGTGCGCCAGGCGGGAGAGGACCTGCCGGCCGGCACCGAAGTTTTGGTTGCCGGCGAGGTCATGAGTCCGGGGGCGATTGCGTCGGCAATCTCGGGGGGCTACGCGACAGTTACGGCCTTCCCGCGAGTCCGGGTGGGAATTATCGCCACAGGTTCCGAACTGGCGGGAGCGGGGGCGTCGCTGGAAGGGTCGATGATTCCGGATTCAAACTCGTCTCTGGCGGCGGCCTTGGCGCGAGTGGCCCAGGCGGAGGTCAGTTTTGCGGGTCAATGCGGGGACGATGTGGCGCAGTTCCGTGAAACCTTACGCCGGGTGGCGGACGTGAGCGACCTGGTCATCACTTCGGGCGGAGTTTCGGCCGGCGCTTATGAGGTGGTGAAACAGGGCGTTAGCGATTGGGGATTCCATTTCGCACGAGTTGCCCTGCAGCCGGGTAAACCTCAAGGTTACGGTTTCGTGCAGGCGAGCGGGGGGCGTCGGATACCGGTGCTGACTCTGCCGGGAAACCCGGTTTCGGTTTTCGTCTCGTGGCATCTGTTTGCACTGCCGGTGCTGGCGAAGCTCGGCGGGCGTGACCCACAGCGGGTGCACGAGTGCCAGGAAGCGACCGTGGTGGAGGCGTGGACCTCTCCGCGAGGCAAAGTCCAGGTGGTGCCGGTGCGCTTGACGCCGGGACAGCCGGGACAAACCCCCACGGTGCAGCGCACCCACCCCTTAGGATCGAAGTCACACCTGGTAGCCTCGCTGCATAAAGCGAACGCTTTGATGCTGATAGACCGAGATGTCGAATCCGTGGCGCCTTGGTCGATTGTGAAAGTCCTCGAAATCTGACCTCGGCGCGGTTTTCATAGTTGCCGGGGTTACGGCTGCTTCCGGTTTCGACGCCAATCGTGGAGTGCTGCGATGCCGACCGCCAGGAAATACAGTGCCAGCAGGGCTGAGGCCTGCAAAATGACAGGCCACGGGGTCGGTAGCGGGTTGGCGATAGCCGAGAAAATAAACGCCACCATCGTCGCCCAGCGCCAGCCTTTTAACATGGTGCGGGCGCTCAACACTCCGAGGAAGTTCAGCATGACCAATATTTCGGGAATCAAGAAAGAAATCCCGAACGCCAACACCAGGCGAATATAGAACTTGATGTAGGCATCGGCCTGCAGCAGCATCGTCGAATCCGGGGGAGTAAAAGAGGACAAAATCGACACGGCTCGCGGCGCGGTCCAGTCGCCGAACACCGCACCAGCCGCGAACAAAATGACTCCGGCCACGCCAAAAATCAGCATCCAGAACCGTTCCCGGCGGCGCAGACCGGGCCAGATGAAAGCCAAAATCTGATAAATCCACCACGGCGAAGCAATCAACACCCCCAGCCACAGGGACACGCGGATTTTCAGGTCAAAGGCCGCGCCGATGGTCTGGAAGTTCAGATTGGCCCCGGTGACGTCTTTCATAGGGGCGGTAATGTGCGCCAGCGCGATTCCATAGAGGAACCATCCGCCAATCGTCGCCAGGGCTATGCCCACAAATGACCAGATTATGCGTTTTCGCAGCTCAGCAAGGTGAGCGGTCACCGTCATGACGCCTTCTGAGTTGGCATCACGATTCTGGTCGGCGGGTTTCTCAGTGGGCACTTGAGCGGTTACTTAGCGGCATCGTTGCCTGAGGCCGGGTCAGTTTTCGAGGAATCGTTGGAGGCGTCATTTTTGCTCTCGATAGCTTTTCCGTCAGCCTTGGTGTCCTCGGTCAAATCGTTGAGTTCTTCCTTCAGGACTTTCGCGGATTTGCCCACGTTGCGAGCAATTTCCGGCAGTTTCGAGGCACCGAAAACCACGACCAAAATAATGATGACAGTAATCCACACTGCGGGGCTTACGCTGAACAACATCACATGTGCCGGAACCATTAATCTCTCCTCTGTATAGGGCTAAATCAACACAAGTTTATCAGTTTACGCGGGCTTTTCTTGACGGGGAGTGGCCGGAGGAACATCTGGAGGCTCGGCCTGTGGGGTAGTAGGGGAATCGTCAGGTTTAGGGTCGGGCGACGGTTTGGGGTTGTCCGGGGTTTTTTCCGGCACCAGGCCCGGGGTGGCGGCTTTCTCGATACTGGTGGCCTGTTCCATCCACAGCTGCATTTCTTCGGCCACCGCGTCTTTAATCATCTTGCGCGGGTCATATTCGCGCGGATCAAAGTTTTTTAAATCTACGTTGAGGCCGGACTTGGTGAAATTCGCTTCTTCGCGCAGACGGGCGGACCACGCCCGCAGCCACTCGATCACTCCTTTGAACCACAGCAGAGCTTGGGCGGCGTGCTTCGGGCCGATGACGATGACGCCCACAACCAAAATGAGCAGCAGCTCCGAACCGCTGATCCCAAAAAATTCCACCTGACAATTCTAGTAAGGGAAACGATTTCCTGCATATATTAAAAGGGTCAGTTCAGAAAACTTGCCCCGAAACGGGGACGTTCCCAGAAAGACTTGTGATGGAAAATACCCTGCCCATGAACCACCTGAATGAACGCGGCGAGGCCCGAATGGTGGACGTCTCGGCGAAAAGTGAGACGTTGCGCGAAGCGCGGGCACGTGCCGTAGTCAGTGTATCGCCTCAGGTAGCCGCCGCTTTGCGGGATAATCGTGTCCCGAAAGGAGACGCCTTGGCGGTGGCGCGCATCGCCGGGATACAGGCCGTGAAACGCACCCCGGAACTGCTTCCGCTGGCCCACCCCTTGGGAATCGATTACGTAGCCCTGGACATCACCCAGGAGGGCGATGAGGTCATTTTGCGCTCCACGGTGAAATGCGTGGAGCGTACCGGAGTAGAGATGGAGGCCTTGACCGCGGTGACGGTGGGAGCGTTGGCGCTGGTAGACATGCTGAAAGGGGTGGATCGCCAGATTACCTTGCGCGAGGCTTTCGTGACCTACAAATCCGGAGGTCGTTCCGGGACGTGGGAGCGGGAGTCATGAGTCACACCGAACAGTCTTTGCCGCCACAGACACCGGCTTGTGTCATTACGGTTTCCGATTCCGTTTCCGCGGGCGTGAACTCGGATCGGTCCGGTCCACTGGCGGTGGAATTGCTGGCAGAACTGGGATTTGTGGTGACCGGACCGGTGGTAGTTCCTGACGGGGTGGACTCTGTTCACAAGGCCGTGTCGGCGGCGTGTCGCAGTGGGGCGCGGCTGGTCTTTACCACGGGCGGAACGGGGATTAGCCCGCGTGACCTCACTCCCGAAGCCGTTGAGGGCCTAGTGGAAGCCCGTTTGAGCGGAGTGGAGGCCGCGTTGCTGGAACGTAACCGACAGGCTACCCCCTTGGGTATGCTGTCTCGTCCCATGGTGGGGATTTCCACGCGGGCAACAGGAGCCGCGCTAGTGGTGTGTGCCCCCGGTTCTCCGGGCGCCGTGCGTGACACGGTAGAGGTCCTCACGCCGGTGCTGGGTCACGTTCTGGCAATTTTGGACCGGGACACTTTCACGTCAACAGAGTGATTTTTTCAGTGAATATTCAGCCAGGTAGGAGTACAATTTTGGGTGCTTCGGTTAGTGCTAACCCTGGTTACAATTCGGAGATTCGTCCTAGAGCAGGAGGCAGTTGGCTGACATGAAAACCACGATGAGGTTGGTTGGGGCAGCGTGTGTAGCAATGACGGCAGTGGCGCTTTCGTCATGTGCGTTAGCAGGAAAACCGGGGGCGATCCAGTCCTACGATTTTAATTCCATCAAACCCGATCCGGTTATCGCGGCGATGGTGCCGCAGGCAAACCGAGACACGCTGCGGGTTGCGATGGAACTGCATTATTCCCCGGCGGAATTTCTCGATGACGCCAATCAGCCTGTGGGCTATGAGGTCGACGTCTTAAAAGCTCTCGCTAAGGTAATGGGTGTCAAAGAAGTGCAATTCATTGACGAAGATTTTGACTCCATCATTCCCAAAGTTAACGAGGGTACCGATGATTTGGGCATGGCCGCTTTGACATTGAATAAAGAGCGGCTCCGCCAGGGCAATATGGTGTCCTATGTTGAGGCAGGTTACAGCTATGCAACCCAGCGAGATAACCCGAAGGAATTTGACCCGGTCTCGCCCTGTGGATTTACCGTGGCGGCCCAGTCGGACACCACGCAGGCCGATACTTTGCAGGCGGCCAGCGACCAGTGCGTGTTAATCGGTAAGTCGCCGGTCACCATCATCACTGAGTCGGATCAGGACAAATTGATTTCCCAGGTCGACCAGGGAAGCATTGATGCCATCATTGGAGAAACGCCCATTTTGGCCTATAACCAGGCAAAATACCAGAATTTTGAGATGTTCGGGGAGCCCTTCGAGACGGCTCCGCAGGGTCCTTTCATCGCGAAAGACAATGTGGAGTTGGCCAAGGCGGTGCGCGCTGGTCTGCAAAAAATGATGGATACGGGAATGCTTGCGGATGTGCTGTCTCCCTGGGGTGAAGATACTATAGCGCTGCATTACGCCACGCTAAACCCGCCGATTGCCTGAAATCCCTTTCAAATTTTTCTCTCTGGGATACTATGGAACGGTAGAGTTGTTGGCGATGCCCCTTTTCAGGGGAGGAAAGCAAAGGCAATGAAACTCATAGTGAAGATAATCTCGGCAGCAGCGGGTGCAGCTTTGTTGGGAGCAACGCTTACTTCTTGTTCCGGCTCGACCAGTTCAGCGGAAGTGAAATCCTATAACTTCGATTCAATCAAACCAGATTCTGAAATCGCGGCGATGGTGCCGCAGGCAAACCGGGACACGCTGCGGGTCGCGATGGACATTCCCTATTCTCCCGCCGAGTTCTTCGATGACAACAATCAGCCGGTCGGCTACGAAGTCGATGTCTTAAAAGCCTTGTCGAAGCTGATGGGCGTGTCGGAACTGAAAATTGCCGATGAAGAATTTGACGCAATTATTCCCAAGGTTAACGATGGCACCTATGACATCGTCATGGCATCCATGACTCTCAACAAGACCCGGATGGACCAGACCAATATGGTTGCCTACATTAAGGCGGGTTACATCTATGGCACCCAGGCGGGCAACCCCAATAATTTCGATCCCGCCAACTCTTGCGGATTGAAAGTCGCCACCCAGGCAGACACCACGCAGGCCGAAATTTTGCAGGCGGCCAGCGATTCTTGTGTGAAAGCTGGAAAACCGGCGATACAGATTGTTTCTGATGCCGACCAAGATAAGTTGGTGCAACAGGTTGCGGAAGGAACCTTGGATGCCGTCATCGGGGAGAGCCCGATTATGGCTTACGCCGAGTCGAGGAATCCGAAGTTCGCCACTATCGGTGAGGCTTTCCAGGTGGCGCCGCAGGGCCCGGTCACTGCGAAAGACAATCCTGAGCTGGCCAAAGCCATTCAAGCCGGTCTCCAAAAGATGATGGATACGGGAATGCTGAAAGATGTACTTGCGCCCTGGGGCGAGGAATTCATCGCGCTCAACTACGCAACCTTAAATCCGCCAATTGCTTAATTTTCTTCAGGGAGGAAATGAAAAATGCGTTTTTCATCAATGATTAAATTCACTATGAGTGTTGTGCTGGCGCTCACTATTTTGGGCGTAGCCGCTCAAATTGGCACTATCATCGCGACAGGTCAGGTCAATCGGGCCCAAGACGAATCTAACCGGCGTAATAACGGGATTGCCTACATAGAAAATGCCCGGACACATATGGCGGATAATGCGCGAGTCTTTGTAATTTCCGGCCTGGAAGAAGCCATGATGGATTACTTCAATCAGGTCTATGTGAATCGCGACGTAGAGTACGGGGCTAGCCTCATCGCCGACAACGGTGGTACGGAAGATGAAAGCAAGCTGGTGCAGCAGTCTTCGGAAGCAGGAAAAATCACTCAAGAAACTGAGACTCACGCCATGGCTTTGGCTGCTTTGAGCCGCGGAGCTGACTTTAGCGCTCTGCCCAACGATTTGGAAAACTTCCAATTCTCGCCTGAGGAATTGGCTATGGATGCGGAGGCACAGCTGCAAACAGCCTCAGACCTGGTGTTTGGAGAGACCTACTCCAACTCGTACAAGTCCGTGATGTCGCCTTTGAATATGTTGAATCAGCTGGAAACCGGGGCTGCCAATGCGGCCGATACGCAAATGGGTCGAGCTGCCTCCCTGCAAAAGGTCACCATCTATATTTTGATTGCGATATTTATTATTTTGGCCGTGGTGGTACTGCTGTTCCTGATTGCGGCGCTACGAACGGTCCGGTTGCCTTTGTCTCGGCATACTGTGGCTTTGCAGAATCATGATCAGTATGATTTGGGTTTTCGGTTGCGTGATGATACGGGTGTGCCGGAGATTCGGGATTTGGCGAGGGCTTTTAATGGTCAGAATGATCAGGTTAATGAGTTGATTGGTGAGGTTAGTGGTACTTCTGTGGGGTTGCAGGAGCATGCTGGTAATTTGGCTGATACGGCTGCCCAGTTGGATGAGACTGCTCAGGATACGCGGGTTCGGGCGGCGGGGGCTGCTGAGCAGGCGCAGTTGTTGGCTACGAATATGGATACTTTGAGTGCGGCTATGGAGGAGATGCAGGCGGCGATTCGTCAGATTTCTGAGTCGGCTACTTCGGCTTCGCAGATTTCTGAGGAGGCGGTTGAGTCTGTGGGTTCGGCGACGAAGGTTATTGATACGTTGGGTGAGTCTTCGCAGTCTATTGGGGAGATTACGAATTCGATTACTTCGATTGCGGAGCAGACGAATCTTTTGGCGTTGAATGCGACTATTGAGGCGGCTCGTGCGGGTGATGCTGGTAAGGGTTTTGCGGTGGTTGCTGGTGAGGTTAAGGATTTGGCTGCGCAGACGGCGGCGGCTACGGCGGATATTTCTGAGCGGGTGAGTTCTATTCAGGAAGACTCCACTAAGGCTGCTGAGGCTATTACTCAGATTAGTGAGATTATTTCGCGGATTAATGATTCTCAGCAGACGATTGCTTCGGCGGTTGAGGAGCAGACGGCGACGACGAATGAGATGTTTGGTGTGGTTCGTGGGGCTGCGCAGACGACTCAGGATATTGTGGGTTCGATTGAGACGGTTTCGTCTACGGCGGAGAGGTCTGCGGAGGGGGCGCGTACGACTTTGGAGGCTGGTCAGGCCGTTGCTGATTCTTCCAGCCAACTAAGCAAACTCGTCTCCCGCTACCACTAGCACAACCCGAGTGTTCTCCCGGATTAGCTACTGAAAATTTACCTGGAATTAACTTTCAATTCCGCAATATTCAGGTCGGATAGCTGTTATTGTTTGTATATTCAGACAATTTGGTGTTCGAAATCAAGGGAGATGCGTATGCCAGCCCGCTGGAAGATTTTGTCCGTTTGTGCTCTTGCTTGTTTGAGTCTTTCAATTGCTGGTTGCGGTAGCGGTCCGGCGTCGGATTCTGGCGGGGTCGAATCCTACGACATCTCCAAGATCAAAGCTGATCCTAAACTTCACGAGATGTTGCCGCAGGATAAGCGCGATTCCTGGACCGCCGGCGCATTCATGCCGTATTCCCCGGCGGAGTTTTTTGATGACAGCAATCAACCCATCGGCTACGAGGTTGATACCTTGAAAGCTCTGGGCAAGCTGATGGGCGTGAAAGATGTCCAGTTCAAAAGCGAGGAGTTTAACTCGCTGCTGGACCGGGTCAACGATGGCACCTACGACCTGGTTATGTCCACTCTCACCCTTAAGAAATCACGGATGCGCCAAGTCAACATGGTTTCTTTTGTAAACGTGGGCGTTATCTACGCCGTAGGACCAAACTCAGAATTCGACTACACCAATCCTTGCGGCTTCAAAGTGGGTGCGCGTACTGACACCACCATGATGGAGGCCTTGAAAGCGGCCTCGGATACCTGCGTTGCCGAAGGCAAGGAACCCATCAAGATTGCTGAGGACCAGGACCAGGAGGTGCTTAATTCTCAAGCGGCCGAGGGGACTTTGGATGCGGTGTTGGGTGAAGAGCCCAGTATGCTCTACGGACAGATTAAGTTCGACGGTTTCACCACGGTGGGGCAAAACTCGGATGTGGCACCGCAGGGCCCAGTGTTCGCCAAGAATGACGAAGCCTTTGCAAAGGCCGTACAGGCGGGGCTGCAAGAGATGATGGACACGGGTCTGTTGGTTGATGTGTTAAAACCCTGGGGTGTGGAGTCGCTGGCTTTGAACTACGCCACCTTGAACCCCCCGCTGATGTAAGGAATTGATGATGAATTTTCGATTTTCGTCAATGGTAAAAGTTGCCTCCATACTGGTGGTTCTATTCTGCGTCCTGGGTTTGGTGGGAGACATCCTGGCTGTAATCTCTACCCGGGAGGTGCAAAGCGCGCAGCGAGAAGCCTCGTCTCGCTCCGCGGGCGTCAATCTGCTGACCTCGGCGAACAGCGACTTGACGAACTTGTCGCGAGCCTACGTGGTGGGCGGACTTTCAGCGGATCTAGCTGATTACACCAATCAGCTCTATATAAAGCGTGATCGTGAGTATGGGGTACGGTTGCTGAACGAGAACGGCGGCACCAAGGAGCAGCTTGACCTGCTGAAAGAGGCTTTGGAGGCCAGCAAGATACGAGATGACATTGAGCTGCACGCCATTGCTTTAGCCGCGCTGGCTCGCGGCGAGGACATGGCGGCTATGCCCGCCACGGTGGAGAACTATTCCATTCCGGCTGAGGAGGAGGCCCTACCCGCCGAACAACAGCTCGCTCTAGCTTCCGAACTGGTTTTTGGCCGTGACTATTCGTTGGCGTCGGCTTCCGTAATCGAACCGGTACGAAAGATTGGACATCTGGAGGCCGGTTCTCTGGAAGCGGCAGGATCCGCGATGCAACGTGCTAACGTTGGTCAGACTATCTCTCTGTTCGCGCTGATGGTGGTGTTTTTCCTGCTCGGTGCCGTCGTGTTGACCTTCCTGATTCTCCTGGCTCGCCGGGTACGTCGGCCTTTGTCTCGGCATACTGTGGCTTTGCAGAATCATGATCAGTATGATTTGGGTTTTCGGTTGCGTGATGATACGGGTGTGCCGGAGATTCGGGATTTGGCGAGGGCTTTTAATGGTCAGAATGATCAGGTTAATGAGTTGATTGGTGAGGTTAGTGGTACTTCTGTGGGGTTGCAGGAGCATGCTGGTAATTTGGCTGATACGGCTGCCCAGTTGGATGAGACTGCTCAGGATACGCGGGTTCGGGCGGCGGGGGCTGCTGAGCAGGCGCAGTTGTTGGCTACGAATATGGATACTTTGAGTGCGGCTATGGAGGAGATGCAGGCGGCGATTCGTCAGATTTCTGAGTCGGCTACTTCGGCTTCGCAGATTTCTGAGGAGGCGGTTGAGTCTGTGGGTTCGGCGACGAAGGTTATTGATACGTTGGGTGAGTCTTCGCAGTCTATTGGGGAGATTACGAATTCGATTACTTCGATTGCGGAGCAGACGAATCTTTTGGCGTTGAATGCGACTATTGAGGCGGCTCGTGCGGGTGATGCTGGTAAGGGTTTTGCGGTGGTTGCTGGTGAGGTTAAGGATTTGGCTGCGCAGACGGCGGCGGCTACGGCGGATATTTCTGAGCGGGTGAGTTCTATTCAGGAAGACTCCACTAAGGCTGCTGAGGCTATTACTCAGATTAGTGAGATTATTTCGCGGATTAATGATTCTCAGCAGACGATTGCTTCGGCGGTTGAGGAGCAGACGGCGACGACGAATGAGATGTTTGGTGTGGTTCGTGGGGCTGCGCAGACGACTCAGGATATTGTGGGTTCGATTGAGACGGTTTCGTCTACGGCGGAGAGGTCTGCGGAGGGGGCGCGTACGACTTTGGAGGCTGGTCAGGCCGTTGCTGATTCTTCCAGCCAACTAAGCAAACTCGTCTCCCGCTACCATCAATAGTTTGGTAGGGCAGAGGTCTAAATCATCCCCACAAAGGTTCCGCACAAAATCTTGGTAATCATCGCCACGGGGTAAGCCATAGCGTAGCCCAAAGATACCCGAGGGTCAGTGTTGGTTTGGTCATTGGCAAATCCCAGTACCGCCGGCTGGGTTTGGGCACCTCCCATAAATCCCGCTAGCTTGGTTCCGCCCATCTTGCCAATAAAACGCATGAGGATAAATAGTGCCAGACCAAAGATGTTGGTGACGATGAAGCCCAGCAGCAAAATCCTCCACCAGTCTCCGCCGGTAAAGGCAGTTTGGATGGATCCGCCGGCGTTTACCCCCGCTTGCGCCAGGAACAACAGTAGTCCGATTTCACCTAAGACTTGACTGGTTGTGTAGGGCAGGGTCGTGACGAATGGACCAATACGTCCGATGCGTCCCATAATCAGCCCCATGATGATGGTTCCAGCGGCATACCCGACACTGAAATATCCGCCTCCGGGATTGGGGATGGGAATTTCGCCGATGAGGAACCCTAGGGTCATCCCAATTCCCAGGGCCACCGGGTTAAGGGAAGTGAGTCCGCGGGTGGAATCACCCAAGTATTTGGTGATGGTAGCGATATTAGATTTTGGTGCTACCACGCGTAACCGGTCGCCTAACTGCAAGGTCAAATCCGGGTAAGCCACCATATCCACATCGCCGCGACGGACGCGGGAGACAGTGGCACCGAAACGGTCGCCCATGTTTAGCTCCGCGATAGTCTTGCCGGCTTTGGTAGCATCGGAGAGGGTAATGCGTCGATAGTCCAGGTAGGTGCGGTCGGTCTGTAGCGAATGGGAGGACGAATGCCCCAATTCTTCAATGATGGTGTGGACCGCTGAGGCTTCACCCACAATGGTAATCAGGTCACCGGGGTTGAGCGTATCCGACATGTTGGGACGGGTGATGGGTCCCTGTTCGCCCCGGCGCAGACGCGAAAAAGCCAATTTTTCGTTGAAACGCTCGAAGATTTCTCCCAAGCGAGGTTGGGTGTCGATTTCCACCCGGATTGTTTTGGACACGACAGGGCTAGGCGCATCGCGGTCATTTTTGCCTTTTTTCAGTGCCAGCGAGGCAAAAAAGATCATTCCCAGGACGCCGTACAGGTAAGCAATAGAATAACCGACCGTGGCGGTGGCGATGTCCCCAGAAGTTTCCCCTCCTGCTTCAAGCATTGGGGTGTTTGTCAGTGCTCCGGAGAGGGTTCCCACTATCTGACTGATGGGCATTCCCAACAGAGTGCCAATTCCTACCGCAATGGCGCTGACTCCCACATAGACTCCGACCAGCAGGAGGATGGATTTCCAGGCGGTCTGGAGGGTCGCAAAAAAGTTCGAACCGGAGTTTGAACCAATACAAAACGCAAACAGCGAGAGCCCTAATACCGCGATTTCTTTGGGAATCATGAGCTTTATGCCCGAAGCACTGGCCCACGCCGAGACGGCAATCGCGAGGAACAGTACCGCTGCGGCGCCCAAGGAAACACCTTTGACTTTGATATGTCCAAACGCCATGCCTATACCCAATAAAGCAGCTAAAAGGACAATTGGGTGAGCTGCGAAAAATTCGAACAAAGTGCCCTCCAGAGACATCGTGATAAATCAACCTCGTGGTCGGGAAAACCAACAAAGTCAGTCTATCAACGCATACTGAAAGAATCGTCAGCGTCGGCATGGAGGACGGGATGGGTATCAACAATTTCCTTGTCTTGCAGCCAGTTTCGATCAGTGAGCATCCGAGCTGTGGAAAGCCCGATACCAATTGCCAAAATGACTATGGACACTTCGGTGAGGGAGGCAATAGCTCCCATAAAGTTCCCCTCATTGAGGTGTACTAAGGCTGAATAGAGGGGAACCCCCGGAACCATCAGTACCGCTGCCGGCACGGACAGCGAGACTCGTGAATAGTTAAAGTTCGACAGACGGGAAATAACGTCAGCAAGCAGACCGATTGCCAGCGCCTCCAGTCCTACGGAAAACTGCCAATTTAGCCCTGATTCCACGACGAAAAACCGCAGCGGATTGACCAGGGCGCATATCAGACCGGCATAAACGCACAAGCGCCGGTTCGAGTTAAACAGCATGGCGAACCCGGCAGAAGCCACAAATGAACAGAATGTTCGGGCGAGGTACAGCCAATGCCCCTCCAGAGGTGGGTTCACCGCGGGATCAACTGCCCAATGGAAGGTGAGGGACACGATCCACACGCTCACGCCGGCAGAAATTATCAGCATCAAGGTGTATATCAGGCGGGGTATCCCGGCGGAAAGGTCCATGCGCACCAAATCGAGCATCGAGGTAATGAGCGGGAAACCCGGAACTAAAAATAGGACCGCAGACACCACTCCCACCCGGAATCCGAGAGGATCAGCTGTAATCCAAGGCGGTATGGTTGCTAGGGTCGCGGATGAATAGACTCGCTTCAAGCACGTTTCCAGAAGTTCGGCGCAGCAAATATAGACCACTGAGGCGGCAAAACCAGCGGTCATCCAGACCGCAAAATGGTTCGTTTTCTTTGACATCATCATCCGGCGCACGCTTTGCCCGAATCCTGCCGCTAAACCTGCCAATACGCACTCGATGAGACCGCCGCGGTTCAGGAAACAGAAGCAGGCGCAGGCAAATCCTGCTGCCAAAGTATTAGCAATCTTATTAAATTCAGGTTTGTAGGACTCAATGCGATCCATGAGACGGTTTGCTTCGCTGACGGGGGTGTCCGGTTTGATGTTTTGAATAAATAGCCGCAGCCGATCGAGTTTCGCAGCGTTGGTTCCAAAGTCCCTCTGCTCTGAGATTTCGGTCCGGGAAAAGGGGCGCAGATATACGGTGGAACTGATTTCGCCAAAGGTGACTTGAACATGGTGCTCATCAGCGCCCAACGCGGTAGCCAAGCGGGCCATGGAAATCTTAATCCGGTAGGCAGAAGCCCCACAGGACTGCAGCATGTGACCTAAGCGCATGATTGTGCGGGACACTTCCGTGAGCTGGATACGAATCTTTTCGTACTCCACCACACTTTGAGTACTGACCTCAATAGGGGTGTCGGTCGATTTTGGCTTGGGTGTAAAAGCGTGGTCACGCTCGCCACGCAGTCGTTCCAAGTGCTTTGACAGAAACATTGCGGTCTGCTCTTTCACACGTCGTGGAAAATTTAGAATCAATGACACAAAAAGATTTAACCATCTGGTGGACGCCATTAATCAGGACTAAGGGCACGGCCGGAGAAAATAATTTGGTTTTCCCCAGTTTTAGAACCTGCAGAGAAGCTATATTTTGGGTTGGAACCGGGATTTCCCTCGACTTCCTTCATCTCAATATTCGGTCGGAAATCCACATAGTGAGATTTTGCCCTTGCGAGTTTCGCTCTCATTTGACCCAGAGTTACAGTTGAGTGCATGAGCGAACCAGAAACAAAATCCATGGGAGCCTATGGCCCCGAGGAGACCCCCAACGAAATTGATCCCGCAGCTCGCGGCGAAGTCATGACTGGTGCGAAAGCTGTCATTCGTACCTTGGAGGAACTGGGAGTGACCGATATTTTCGGGATTCCCGGTGGGGCGATTCTCTCCACTTTCGATCCGCTGTATGATTCCCAGAAACTGAACTTCGTGCTGACCCGCCACGAGCAGGGCGCCGCCCACGCTGCCGAGGGCTACGCGAAATCCACCGGGAAAACCGGGGTAGCGCTGGTGACTTCGGGACCGGCCGCCACGAACCTGCTGACCGGTCTGGCTGATGCCATGATGGATTCGGTCCCGGTGGTCGCGATAACCGGCCAGGTCGGAGCGGAGTCTATCGGTACTGATGCCTTCCAGGAATCCGACATTGTCGGTGCCTCAATGCCCCTGACGAAACACAGTTTCCTGGTCACTCGTCCCGAGGACATTCCCTCCCGCCTAGCGGAGGCCTTCTTCATCGCTTCCTCCGGGCGACCCGGACCAGTTTTGGTGGACATCACAAAAACAGCCCAGAACAAAAAAATGGCCTTTACCTGGCCTCCACCGATGGAGCTACCCGGATACAAACTGCCTGGCAAGCCTTCCAAACAGCAGGTCGCGGCGGCGGCCACCGAAATCGCGGGGGCGCATCGACCGGTGCTATATATCGGCGGCGGGATAATTGCCGCCGACGCGACCTCGGAGCTGAAAGAATTGGCTGATGCCACTGGGGCTCCCGTAGTCACCACCCTGACTGCGCGCGGAGCCTTCCCCGATGATTCACCGCAGCACATGGGAATGCCGGGGATGCACGGTTGCGTGTCTGCGGTGCTGTCGATGCAGCAGGCGGACCTGCTGGTTGCGCTCGGTACGCGTTTCGACGATCGGGTCACCGGGGACGTGAAATCCTTTGCTCCTCACGCCAAGGTTATCCATGTTGATATCGATGCGGCCGAAATCTCAAAAATCCGTCATGCCGATGTTCCTATCGTGGGAGATCTAAAACCAGTCATCGCGGCGCTGCTGCGGGCACTGCCCCAAGCCTACAAACAGTATGGCCGGCCGGACTTGACCCCGTGGATGAAGTCCTTGACCAAACTGAAAGACAAGTTCCCCGCGTACTTCGACGATACCTTGGACGGCCTGGTCAGCCCGCAAAAGGCTATCAAGGTGCTGGACGAGGTTAGCGACGACGACGCGATTGTGGTCACCGGGGTCGGCCAGCATCAAATGTGGGCGTCCCAATTTATGACCTACCGTTACCCGCGCACCTACATTTCGTCTTGCGGTCTGGGAACGATGGGATTCGGCGTCCCCGCCGCGATGGGCGCAAAAGTTGCCAATCCGGATCGGGAAGTCTGGCTCATAGACGGAGATGGCTCGTTCCAGATGACGAATCAGGAACTGGCCACCTGCACCCAATCGCATATCTCGATAAAGGTGCTTCTCATCAACAACTCCTCGCTGGGGATGGTGCGTCAATGGCAGACCCTGTTCTATAACGAACGCTATTCTCAGACCGACCTGCATGACGGAGCCCGCAACCTCGATGAGGCAAACCGGGTGGGGATCCCCGATTTCATGCTTTTGGCGAAAGCCTACGGAGCTGAGGGAATTCGGGTTACTGACCCGAAAGACCTGCGAAAAGCCCTGGAGAAAGCTCACCAGATTGACGACCGTCCGGTCGTAGTCGAGGTGCTGGTCAGCCCCGATGCCATGGTGTTCCCGATGGTTCCCGCGGGGCAGACCAACGACAAAGTCATTTATGCCCCTGACAAGACTGTGACCTGGGAGGACTAAACATGAGTATGACGCATACCCTGTCGGTGCTTGTCGAAAACAAGCCTGGCGTTTTGACCCGCGTGGCGGCGCTGTTTGCCCGCCGTGCCTTTAACATTCAATCCCTCGCGGTGGGAGAAACTGAGAAACCCGAGATTTCGCGCATCACCATCGTGGTCGATGTTTCCGAAGTGTCCCTGGAACAGGTCACGAAACAGCTGAACAAGCTGGTGAACGTACTGAAAATCGTGGAGTTGGAACCCGAACGAGCCGTCGAGAGGGAACTCATGCTCATCAAAGTTTCGGCTGACGACACGAACCGAACCGCGGTACTCCAGATTGTGGACCTGTTCCGGGCCCATGTCGTGGACGTGTCGCGAGGCACCCTGGTCATCGAATCTATCGGTTCCCCGGCGAAACACGCGGCTCTGTTGCGTGAGTTGGAGCCCTACGGAATTCGTGAAATCGTCCAATCGGGCAACGTCGCGATTGGACGCGGATCGAAGTCCATCACCGATCAAATTTAGGGGCAAATTAACCGGATTTTGCCTACTCTTTGCACGGAAAACACCCTATATCTTTTTCAATGAAACACCTCTACAATTACTAAGGAGAAAAAATCATGGCAGAAATTTATTACGAAGACGACGCTGACCTGTCGCTCATTCAGTCTCAGAAGGTGGCCGTAATTGGTTACGGCTCGCAGGGTCATGCCCATGCGCTGAACCTGCGCGATTCTGGGGTCGACGTGGTCGTGGGCTTGCGCGAAAGCTCCTCCTCGCGGGCAAAGGCCGAGGAACAGGGCTTGACGGTGAAAACCGTGGCAGATGCCGTGAAAGAAGCCGACGTGGTCATGATTCTGTTGCCCGACCAGGTGCAGAGCAAGGTCTATGCCGCCGAAATCGAGCCGAACCTGATGCCGAACGCCGCTCTGTTCTTTGCCCACGGGTTCAACATCCGTTTCGGATACATCAAGCCCGGTCCCGGCCATGACGTGTGCATGGTGGCTCCCAAGGGTCCGGGGCACGTGGTGCGCCGTACTTTCGTTGCCGGTCAGGGGGTGCCCGACGTTATCGCCGTGGAATGCGACGCATCCGGACGCGCTTGGGAACTGACAAAGTCCTACGCAAAAGGCATCGGCGGGACCCGCGCGGGCGTCATCAAGACGACCTTTACCGAGGAAACGGAAACCGACCTGTTCGGCGAACAAAACGTGCTGTGCGGCGGGGTGTCCAAGCTCATCCAGTACGGTTTTGAAACCCTGGTCGAAGCCGGCTACCAGCCCGAAATCGCCTACTTCGAGGTGTGCCACGAGATGAAGTTGATTGTCGACCTCATCAACGAAGGCGGCCTGTCCAAGATGCGCTGGTCTATCTCCGACACGGCCGAATACGGCGACTACATCTCCGGTCCACGCGTCATCACCCCTGACGTGAAGACCCATATGAAGGATGTCTTGGCGGATATCCAAAACGGCAGCTTCGCCAAGCGTTTCATGGACGATCAAGCTGCCGGAGCCCCTGATTTTAAGCGTCTACGCGCCGAAGGCGAAGGTCACCAGATTGAAAAAGTCGGTGCCGAGCTGCGCCAGATGTTTACATGGAATACCAACAAAGACACCGATTATGTGGAGGGCCACGCCGCTCGCTAATCGCTTAGCACAGATAAGGAAATCGTGATGAAAAAGTTAATCCCCATTTTAGCGTTGGCTTCAGTTTGCGCTGCGTGGGGGTCAACTTTTTTCATGATAAAGGATCATGTTCTGGATGAAGTTCCGGCTTCTGACTTCCTGACCGTGCGCTTTATTCTCGCGGCTCTGATTGCTTGCGCGTTGTGGTTTCGGGAACTGCGCACGGCGGGTTGGAAGACGCTGGCTCTCGGCTTCGGGGCGGGGGTCCTCTACGGTTTGGGTCAACTGGCGCAAACTTGGGGATTGAACCTGACCTCTCCGGCTACCTCGGGATTCATCACCGCCATGTCCATAGTCTTTGTGCCTTTCGTGGCGTTGATTCTGTTCCGGGAACGTTTCAAGCCAATTACCTGGCTGTGGATGCTGCTGGCCACTCTCGGCTTGGCGGCACTGTCCCTGCAAGGGTGGTCTTTCGGGCTTGGCGAGCTGATAACCCTGTTGGGAGCGTTATTCTTTGCCATCCAGGTGGCGACTCTCGGTGTAATCTCGCCGGGACGTCCCGCGGGAGCGCTGGCTACCATGCAGATGGTGGGGACCGCGGCGGTGAACGCTGTTCCGGCGCTTTCGGATGGGGAACTTACCCTACCCTCCAGCGGTGCTGCCTGGGCTAGCCTCATCTATATGGTTCTGATTTGTGCTGTGGGGGCTCTGTTCATCCAGACCTGGGCACAAGCGCGGATGTCCTCTACCGAGGCAGCCTTGATTATGGCCTGTGAACCGCTCTTTGCCACCCTTTTTTCGGTAGTGTTCAGCGGGGAAGCCCTGACGTGGCGGCTCCTGGTGGGCGGTACTCTCATCATGGTGGCAATTGTGGCGGCACAGTTGGTCGGGGTTCATCCCGATGCAGAGAAGCCAGTTCCGGACGACAGCCGCGAAGCTACTCCTTTAACTGAGAACCGCACCAGGAAAACTGCTGATTTTAGACATAAAAAGAAAGTAGGAGTTACGTTATGACGAGCATCGATTTGGCCTTGATTCCAGGGGATGGCATCGGTCACGAGGTCGTTCCCGAGGCTGTGAAGGTCCTCAAAAAGGTCCTGGGGGGTGCGGGCGTTGGTTTGAAAACCACCCTCTATGATTTGGGGGCGGCTCGTTACCATCGTGATGGGGTGGTTTTGGATGATGCTACGGAACAAGCCCTGCGTGGCCATGATGCGATTTTGCTGGGGGCGGTAGGAGATCCTTCCGTGCAGTCCGGGGTGCTGGAACGCGGGCTACTGTTGAAACTGCGTTTCGACTTTGACCACTACGTGAATCTGCGCCCTTCCAAGTATTATCCGGGGGTGCCGACCCCGTTGGCGAATCCCGGCAACATTGATTTTGTGGTGGTGCGCGAAGGCACGGAAGGCCTGTACTGCGGTAACGGCGGGGTGTTGCGTCAGGGCACACCACAAGAGATTGCCACCGAAGTGTCCGTGAACACGCGTCTCGGCGTGGAGCGGGTCGTGCGTTACGCTTTTGCGCAGGCGCAGGCACGGCGCCAGCATCTGACTTACGTGCACAAGCACAATGTGTTGGTCAACGCCGGGCACTTGTGGCGCCGCTGTGTGGAGGAAGTCGGGGAGGAATTTCCGGAGGTGGAAGTCGACTACCTACACGTCGATGCGGCCACGATTTTCCTGGTCACGAACCCGGCTCGGTTTGACGTGATTGTGACCGATAACCTGTTCGGCGACATCTTGACTGACGAAGCTGGGGCAATCACTGGCGGTATCGGCTTGGCGGCATCGGGAAACATCAACCCGGAAAAAACCTTCCCGTCCATGTTTGAACCCGTTCACGGCTCCGCCCCGGATATCGCTGGACAGGGCAAAGCCGACCCGACCGCCACTATTGCGAGTCTGGTCCTGATGCTCAACCACCTGGAATATCCCCAGCTGGCGGCGAGCATCCAACGCGCTATCGATGCGGATATGGCCGACCGTGCCGCCGCGTCTGTTGCCGGGACACCCCTGGTCCGCACCACCAGCGAAATCGGCGACGCGATAGCCGCCTCTCTCTAGGGATGGTGACCACGAATCCCCGAAAATCCCTAAAATCCTGAGCACGGCGTGCCCCGAACCACTTTTGCCTATCAATAACCCAATGAAAGAAGAAGAACAACATGAGTAATCTCGAAGAACTCGCGAAACAGCCGCTGCCTAACGCCAATGAACTGGCCGGGCGATTCCCGCTCCAGCCTCATGCCCATAGGGCCGATGAAGCCACCTACCGTGAGGTGATGGAAAAACTCGCTTTCGGCCAATCCTTTAGCGATTACATGGCACACGCGCTGTGGACCAAGGACGGCGGCTGGCAGGAAAAGGAGTTGCGTCCCTACGGGCCGCTGCCGGTGTATCCGGGAACCTCGGTGTTGCATTACGGTCAGGCGGTTTTTGAAGGGTTGAAGGCGTACCGCCGGGCTGACAACACGATTTGGCTGTTCCGTCCCGCTTTCAACGCGAATCGGTTTAATCAGTCCGCGCGCCGTTTGGCGCTACCGGAAATTCCGGTTGAGGACTTCGTGGGGTCTTGTGTGGACCTAGTGCGTGCCGATGCTCGCTGGGTGCCCGTCAAAGATGGCGCCACCCTGTACTTGCGCCCCTTTATGTATGCCTCGGAGTCTTTCTTGGGAGTGCATCCGGCGCACGAGGTGACCTACCTCAATATCGGTTCGCCGTCAGGGCCCTACTTCGACAACGGTTTTTCACCAGTTTCGATTTATGTGTCTGAGGATTACCACCGCGCCGGACCGGGCGGTACCGGTGAAGCCAAGACTTCCGGTAATTACGCGGCGTCTTTGCAGCCCCAAGAGATTGCGGCGGAAAAGGGTTACGCACAGGTGTGCTTCCTGGACGGCGAAACGAACACCTATATCGACGAACTGGGCGGCATGAACGTCTTTGTGGTGTACCACGACGGCAAAGTGGCGACCCCGCAGCTCACCGGGTGCATCTTGGAGGGCGGTACCCGCGGTGCGATTATTCAGGTTCTGGCTGACGAGGGCATTACCGTCAGCGAGGAACGCATCGCCCTGCACCAGCTGTTGGACGACATTCGCGCCGGTAAGGTCGCTGAGTTCCTGGCCTGCGGGACGGCCGCGGTCGTGACCCCGATTGGCAAACTTGGCGGGAAAGACTTTGAGCTGGAGGTCCCCACCGGCCCGATGACCAAGCACATCCACGACGTCATCACCGGCATTCAGTGGGGACGCCGCGAGGATCCCCACGGCTGGTGCTACCGGGTGCTGTAGTTTGGAAAGCTGAACGATTTATTAACTGCCTTATGGGATTGTCGCTAAGACAATCCCATAAGTTGTTACAGTCATGAGAATAGTGTTTTCTAAATCCGAGAAATAGTGCCTAGTAATCCGGCACCTTAGGTATGGTCGTTCGGGGTTTCCTGAAAGAGCAAGAGCTAACGCAAAACCGCAAAGTTGGCAATCAACTCAGAATGGGCAGCTGGAAGGGGTAGACGTAGACCTGCTGGTTAGAGGCGGCGATGGCACCGCGGATGCTGTGCCACAAGGTCAGAGCGAACACCGCCAGCCACAGAACCAGAGCCACAGGGATTAACAGGATAGTAAAGAAAGCAATCCACCCGGCGATACCAGCAATCCACATGGCGACATTAAAGTTAAACGCTCCAGCCGCAGCGACGCGCACCGCCGGGGAACTGTCCTTTTTCACCAACCAGACGATGAGCGGTCCCAGGAATGACAGCCAGCCGGCGGAAACAGCCATAGCGATGAGTACAGAAAGATGAGCGAACATCGCCCACAAACGTTCATTTTCATTCACTCGAATATTTTTTCATTCCGTGGAAACACCCGCAACCGGAAACACGATTCCCCGAATTTGGAACCTTTCCCTTTCCCTACCGACACCTTATTAAAAATAATTCTGAGGTTAGGCCTAAGCATCATGAAAAATCCGCTGGTGGCGAGACTCAGCTGAGCCTATTGGGGAGGCATCCCCGTCACGACACGCTGTTTCGGAGTGAGCCGCTTCTTAGGTAGCAGCGGGGCTTTGTCCCCTTCCAAGGTCAGCGGCCAGGCGTTGATCACGGCTTGGGCGAACCGACGGGAACGTTCCGAGTTTCCAATCGTGTTGCAGTGTACCCCGTCGCCGGTGATGAACCATTCCGGACGCATGTCCTGGTCCCATGGATAGACCCACATATTCGGGTAGCGTTTCTGCTGGTGGTAGAGTTCTGTGTTCCAAGCGTCCATAACATCTTTGGTGTACCACCTGGGTGATCCGTTCGGGTTCACCACGGTCGTAATCCACAGCACCGGGTATTTCGGACCGATAATGTCCATAGTGGTTCGAATATGGGTGTCATAGTCGGTGCCGCCATAGACATTCATGTTCGCGGCATCGTTCGTTCCCAAGGCGATCACAAAGCACGAGTCCCTATCAATCCCGCCGGCGAGGATTTCGCGGATGGAATCGTTTCCGGACGGGAAGTCCTGGAAGCCTTGATTGGTGGCACGCGCCCCGAAGCTCGAGTTGGTAACTTTCGTGGCGCCGGTGGCCGTGTAGGTCCTGGTGGCATTGTCTGCCGGGTTGAGCACCCCGGCATCAGTGAACATTGCCAGGGAGGTGGAATCTCCCACATGGATGATTTGGTGGCATCGGGTGCGGGTCGCCGCGAGGGCTCGTGCCTGAGCCGCTTTGCGTTCCCGTTCCGCTTGAGCCTTCGCCAAGGCTGCCTTTTTTGCCTCGAGTTGGTCGTGATAGCTCGTGGCAGCTTCCGTTGGTACTCCGACCAGGGCAAAGATGAGGAAGAAAGCAAGGGGGAAAGACAACAGGGCGTGAGGTAGGGAGCCTCTGCGAGTCAACCACCGCCACAGGGGTACAAAGAATCCGTTGCGGCGAATGGGATCTTCGACCAAGATCCAAGACAATGCGGCTAGGCCAGTGGTGGCTCCAATGATAATCAAGGCCCTGACGATAACCGGCACCACCTGCAGAGGAGTGTAAAGGAAAGCAATAAGTGGCATATGCCACAGATACATGGCGTAAGACCTCTCCCCAATCCACGCGAGGGGACGCAGCGCAAAGAGCTTATATATCTGCGTGTAGCGGTTCGAAATGGCAAAGAGCAACGCCGCGGTAGCCAGCGAGAGGACCACCAGTAAACCGTTGAACAAGGCTGGTGAGGAATCAGGAACAAAGATATAAATGGCCAACACGGCGCCCAGACCAAGCCACCCCACAACTTCAGCTAAGTAGCGATCCTTTCGAAAGATGACCCTGCCAATGAGGGGACGTGTCGTGCTTGGGTCAGTGGGCTTGATCATGGCGATGGCGAGGATGGCGCCCACCAGCAGACCACCCGCGCGAGTATCGGTGCCTTCGTAAAGGCGGGTGGTATCCATGCCGAGAGAGTACCCGTAGGCTAGCCATGCAAAAGAACCTACGGCGAGTATTGAGGTGAGGGCTAGGAGCGGGAGGCGGCGGCCGCGGCTGATGACCAAGAACAAGAGCAACACCAGCGGCCAGAACAGATAGAACTGCTCCTCGACAGACAACGACCACATGTGTTCAAAAGGGCTCTGGGAGAACTGGTCAAAATAGGAATCACCCCAGAAAATGGTGGCCCAGTTATTGACGTAAAAAATGGCAGTGAGCCCGCCGAGACGATAGTCCGGCCAGTTTTCGGCTTTAAAGAACGGCGTGAGTGCCCAGATGACCAGCACCGTGAGGATGACTGCGGGCATGAGTCGGCGCAGGCGGCGCAGCCAAAAGGTCTTTAGCCCCAGGTTTCCCCGGCGATACCAGGAACGCATGAGGTTACCGGTGATGAGGAAACCCGAGATGGTAAAGAATACGCCCACACCGGCCAGACCGCCGGGCATCCATCTGAAGCCAAGGTGATAGCAAATCACACCGAGGACGGCGAGGGTTCTCAAGCCGTCGATGCCTGGGTTATAGCGTGATTCGTTACCTATCGGTTTTGGCATAGCGGTTGCTATAGTACCCTTTCCGGGGCGCACAAATTAAATCAAGGAGATATTAAATCAATGAGGTATATGGCAGTGAAATTAGAACTCAATTAATCTCTCGCGGGTGACTTTTGTAACATAGGGGCATGAAAACGACGACCCAGCCGATAGAGATATACGACACCACTTTGCGTGACGGCGCCCAGATGGAGGGCATCTCGCTGTCCGTCGCGGACAAGCTGAATATCGCCCAAGCCCTTGATGACCTGGGAGTTAGCTTTATCGAAGGCGGCTGGCCCGGCGCGATTCCGAAAGACACCGAGTTCTTTGCCCTCGCGTTGTCGAAACTGCAACTGCGCCATGCGACCCTGGCTGCTTTTGGCGCCACCCGCAAGGTGGGTACCAAAGCTAGCGAAGATCCGCAGGTGCTGGCACTGTTGGATTCCGGGGCGCCGGTCATTACCCTGGTGGCAAAATCAGATTTGCGCCACGTCACGGATGCTCTGAAAACCACCGGTCAAGAAAACTTGGCGATGGTGCGCGACACGGTGCAGTTTCTGGTCAAGGCTGGTCGGCGGGTGTTCGTGGATGCCGAACATTACTTTGACGGCCTGACCCACGATGCTCAATACGGGCTGAAAGTGCTGGAAGCTGCCGGACAAGCGGGGGCGGAAACCATCGTGCTATGTGACACCAACGGGGGCAACCTACCCTCGACCATCGGCACAAAAGTCGCTGAAGCCCGCGACTATCTGGACAAACATGGCCTTGAACAGGTTAAAATCGGGATTCATACCCACAATGACACGGGGTGTGCCGTGGCGAACGCGATGGCCGCCGTTGAGGCCGGGGCGGTACAGGTCCAGGGCTGCGTAAACGGCTACGGGGAGCGCACCGGCAACGCCGACATCCTCACCCTTATCGGCAACATTGAAATCAAAATGGGCCGCCGCGCCCTACTGAGCAAAAACGGTCTGACCGAGCTGACCCGCACCTCACACCGGGTGGCGGAAATCACGAATCTACAGCCATCCAAGCGTCTGCCTTACGTGGGGGATTCCTCGTTTGCGCACAAAGCGGGTCTGCACGCCTCGGCTATCCGCGTGAATCCGGACTTGTATCAGCACATTGACCCCGCAACGGTCGGCAACGATATGCGGATGCTGGTTTCCGAGATGGCAGGACGAGCTTCGGTCCAGCTGAAAGCCAAAGAGATGGGCATTGACCTGTCCGGGACGCCTTACCTGACCGGCCGGGTGGTGGAAGCGGTGAAGGAAAAAGAGTCCCACGGTTACGTTTTCGATGCGGCTGACGCGTCCTTTGAGCTGCTGGTGCGGGCCCAAGGCGGGGACTTGCCGACCTATTTTGAGGTGGAGACGTGGCGGACTTTGGTGCAAGCCGGTCGGGCATCGCTGAGCGAGAACGGTGAAGCGGAAGCCGAAGCCACCGTCAAGCTACGGACTCGTGACGGGCGCAAAATCGTCACCGGGGAAGGTAACGGCCCCGTAAACGCGCTGGACCACGCGCTGCGCCAGGCGTTATCCCAAACCTACCCGGACATCACAAATTTTGAACTCATCGACTACAAGGTGCGGATTTTGGACACGACCTTTGGGACGGACGCGACCGTGCGTGTGCTGATTACGACCACTAACGGCGACATCCAGTGGACTACAGTCGGGGTGGGCGAGGACGTGATTGAAGCGTCCTGGGAAGCCCTCGTCGAGTCTGTGACCTGGGGTTTGATGCATCTCGGGGTGCGTCCTAAAGTCTAGTTTGCTCGGTTTATGCCGTATTTTTCACAAGTTTCCCCGACTGAATTACCGGTCGGGGAAACTTTTTTTGGGGTAAAACCGTTGCATTGGCATAAAAAAAGGCCGGAAAAAGCCTAAACTGATAGCGATGAACAGCGATTATGTACTATGTCACGATGATAAATCGGTTTATCAGACACGGATACTTTTATGGAAGGCGGCGTTCTTAGATGTCTAAGAAAAAGGTGGCACCAGCACAGGCTGATGCCACCGTACAGGTTGGCGAGAGCCTAAAGACTAACGGTAAAAAATTCCCTTTGGGAAAAAAGATGTTCTTGGTCAATATGACTGCAGCTATAGCAGCGATTCTGCTGTTAGCGGTGGAATGGATTGGACTTGGCATTGCAAACTCTGACGTCTCCCAAAAGGCTTCCAGCTCGGTAACTTCGCAGGAGATTACCAAACTGGCGGAGGAATGGCGCTCCGCGGAATTCCTCTGGTCGCAGGGCATCTATACCGCTCTGCGCGGTGATCCGAACGCATTGCAGACTTTTGGGGAATATCTCCAAAATCTTGATGCCTTCAACCAACACGTGTCGAATTTCCCCACGGAACAGCTCAGTGCCCAAAATCAGGCCACTTTTGAGACGATAAAATCGGATACCGCGTCTCTCAATTCCATGTTGACTAAGGTCAGCGGGTCCGTAACTTCACTGGATGGTCTGCGTGGCGCGGTGGTAGCCGAAGTGGACAATATCCGTAACGTGTCGACCTCAATCAGCGATAATATCGGGAATCTGAGCGAGGACCTGAACGTCCAAAACCAAGCCGCTAGTGCCAGGATAAAATTTATTCAGCCCCTGACGATTGCGGCAATTATCGTTACCGGTGTAGTGACGCTGCTCATCATGCTGTTGTTGAACCTTAAGATGTCGCGAGGCTTCGTGAAATCGGCTCAGGAAAGTTCCGCTGCCTTGAATCAACTTTCCCGCAAAAACCTGACTATTCACCCCGCCAAACACACGAATGACGAAATCGGACGTTTGGCGGACAAGCTCGTGGTGGCAGCTGAAAAGTTGCGTAACATTTTTGGTCAAACCGTGACGACAGCCGAGGAAGTACATGTCACCACGCAAAAGATGGTGGGTGACGGTCATGACCTCATCGGCACTATTGAACAGGCCAGTAACGTGATTACTTCCGTTGCGGCTGCGGCCGAGCAGGTTTCTACGAGCATCGCAACGGTGGCAGCAGCTGCGGAGGAAATGGGCGCCTCGATTCGGGAGATTTCATCGAATGCCAATGAGGCTGCGAAAGTTGCTACGGAAGCTACTGAAGTCGCGGCGCAGACGAACGAAACCGTGACCAAGCTGGGTGAATCCAGCCAAGAAATTGGTGAGGTCATCGAAACGATTACAGCGGTGGCGGAACAGACCAACCTGTTGGCGCTCAACGCTACTATTGAGGCGGCTCGAGCCGGTGACGCTGGCCTCGGGTTTGCGGTTGTGGCGAGTGAGGTAAAGGACTTGGCTGCGGAAACCACGACAGCCACCGCTGACGTAGCCTCACGGATTGAACAGATTCAGGTCGATACCGGTCAAGCGGTCGAGGCCATCAACCAAATTAGTGACATCATCGCTCAAATCAACGATTTCCAGGCCACTATTGCGGCAGCAGTGGAAGAACAAACTGCCACCACCAATGAGATGACCAAGTCCATTTCGGAAGCATCCTCCGGATCGACCGAGATTGCGGCCAATATCAACGAGATCGCCCAAACGACTAACAACAGTGCTGCTAACCTGCGTGATTCTGTTGATAGAGCGGAAGGCGTGGTGAATCAGACCCAAGATTTGAACCTGCAACTTAGCGAATTTACCTACCGGGAAGGACAGTGAGAATCATGACTCAGACTAATCCGGTCAACCAGCTAGGGGAGCAGGGAATGAATAATCAACCGAATGATACGACGAAACCGCAAAAGGCTTACAAGCGCACCACCCTGTTAAAGCGACTGTTCAGAGGAGCCTTGCCGGGGTTCGTGGGAGTGCTCATCTTGGGGCTAGCCTGCGTGATTACTATGGCTCAGACCAACCACAGCACGAAAGAGTACCTAGAGGCATCTACCAACTCGGAAAATCTATCTTTGATGGAAGCTGAGATTTATCAGATGGGCCAGCATCAATACGCTTATGCGCGTTCCATTTTGGTAGGCCAGCCCGATGAGGAGCAAGCCAAACAGCTCCAGGCTACCCAAGATGCTTTGGAAGATAGTGTCCAAACGGTTATCGACACCACGAACTCTGACCAGGTGCGTACGGCAGCTCAAGAAATCATGAAATCTTCCGCTAACCTGCGTGAGGTCGTGGCGCAATCGACTTCGGAATTGCAAGCCACTCAAGGACAGGATTCCGCAGTCTTGAACACGGTCCTCTCCCAGACCGTCAGCGATATGGTCGCTCAGCAGGATCAGCTGGCGCCGTTGCTGAAGCAAGAGCTAGACCAGTCAAAGAAGGACATGGAGGATCAACGCCTCCGGGGACTGATTTTCCAGTCGATTGTCTTGGTTCTACTAGTGGTCTTAGCGGTAATAATTATGGGTAAAGTGCGTCGCTCTATCACTCATTCCGTGGAATCTGTAGAAACTGTGGTGAAAGGTCTGACTCAAGGTGACTTGACGCGTAGTGCGGTCATCAATTCCAATGATGAGCTGGCGGATATGTCGCGGGCGGTGAATCTATCCAATTCGACCTTGCGAGAGGCCTTTGGGTCGGCGGCTCGCACTTCCGAGGCAGTTCGTTCCGAGTCTGAGACAGTGGTTAATTTGACCTCCAAGACTGCTCAGGCTGCCGCTGATTCGGCCGCACAGGCTACCGCTGTGGCAGGCGCGGCGGAACAGGTTTCCTTCAATGTTCAGACCGTTGCTGCGGGTGCAGAAGAGATGGGGTCGGCTATCCGGGAGATTTCGTCTAACGCTAACGAGGCGGCGCGGGTTGCCCAGGAGGCGACCGAAGCGGCCGCGGTGACCACTGAGACTGTTGAAAAACTGGGCAAATCGTCAAAGGAAATTGACGATGTCATCCACACCATTACCGCTATTGCGGAGCAAACCAACCTACTGGCACTGAACGCCACTATTGAGGCGGCGCGTGCCGGTGAAGCGGGCAAGGGCTTTGCGGTAGTTGCCGGTGAGGTGAAGGATTTGGCGGCGGAGACGGCTAAAGCCACGGATGACATCACCGGACGGATTGCCAAGATTCAAGATGACACGGATTCTGCGGTGACGGCTATCCGGCGTATCTCCGAGATTATTTCTCAAATCAACGACTTCCAAACCACCATTGCCGCCGCGGTCGAGGAACAGACCGCCACCACCAATGAGATGGCGCGTTCCGTGACGGAGGCGGCTTCCGGCTCTTCCACGATTGCCACGAACATCGGCCAGTTTGCCGGGGCTGCCAGCCAAGCGGTGGAACCGTTGAACGCCCTGGCTGCAACCGCTTCGGATTTGCAGTCCAAGGCCGCGGATTTGCGTGCGGAGCTGGGCAAATTCAAGTATTAATGAGCGCAGTTGGGCGGCCCGCCCGACCCGCGAAACAACTCAATAGTGGGGTGAAACCTCACGCTGGTGCCCTCCTATGGCTTAAACTTGATTTATAATCACCATGCAGCCAGAGGAGGGCATCAACGTGATTGGTTCGGTCCAGGAGTTTGCTCGCCTGTGTACTTCGGATAACGAAGAGGACTTCATGCGGGCGATGACGGACGTGGCGCCGACTTTTATCTGGGAGGAAATCATCCGTAAACGCCCGGATTTGGCTGAATACGTGGCGCAAGCACAGAATTTGCCCGACACCGTGTTTGAAACTATCGCGCTTTTTGCCCCCTGGCGAGCTCGCTACCTGGTCGCGATGCAGGAGCGCACTCCTGCTTATGTACTCGCTAAACTCGCCAAAGACGGCGATAGTCGGGTGCAAAAGGCAGCGGTGGCCAATGAATTGACACCGTTGAAAGTTATTGCGGAGCTGCGTGAGGACGCGAACGAGGAAATCTCCCAGCTGGCTTGTCTGGCGTGGACTGAGCGGGCGGAGAAACGCGCCGGTAAACATTCTGGACGTCCCGAAGCGACGTGGGATGTACCGCAGCCGCCGGGAAATGCCGAACCTGAGGCGGACGAAGCTGCTCGCTACAAGTCGTATTTTGACGAACTATGTGCTCAGCGTGGCCTGACTGAGGATGATGTGGTACGGGGGTTCGACCCTCGCGATCCCCAACTGCCGCTGTCTCCCGAAGGCCCGTGGGTGGTCGCTCCCTGGGGTGATGAAGGATATGTGGTTGGTTCACAGCGCGGTGCCGAGTTCGCTGCCTACGAAGTTTTGCCTGATCTGGAAGCGGCGGTGTCCCTAGTCTCCCGGTTAGTGCGAGAAAAACCGGAAACTGGTGAACTGACGACGAACGCAGCTGAGCGCGGTCACCGCACCGCCATCGGAATTGACGCCCGCACGATTTCCCGCGGCGGGAAACCCGGCTCCAACGAACTGCGTCCCGGCGACATGCTGGACTGCTTTGACGATGATAAAGCCCAGTTCTTGTTTGCTATGGGAACGCCTTTGGCGCAGCGGGGGATTCGCCTGAACAATGAGAAACCCTACCGAGTCTTTGAGGTCATGGCGCCCCTACCACTGGCGGTTTTGGAGGGGCTCACCGCAAAGACTTCGAGTAATCCAGGTGGCGGCGCGATAGTGGTTTTGGATAAACCTCTGCGGTGGTATCTGGACCACAAATTCCTGCGCGAACTGCGTTAATTTCTCATACTGAGACAGCAATTTCGTAAAGTGAAACCCGTGGTACTATGGGGCTATGTCGCAAACCATGCTGCTGTTGCCTAACCGCGTAGGGCTCTGAATCAGTCAGGCCCCCTGCGCGGAGTTCTCGCTTGCCTGGCAACTAAGATTAAAGCAACAGCAGTAAAGGATTTTCACCATGCGTACCTCTGGATTCACCAATCGTCAGCAAACCTCCGGAATGCCTTACGGCAAATACCGCCCGTTCCTAGAGACGAACCCCATCTCGCTTCCTGAACGAACCTGGCCTAATAACCGGATTACGAAGGCGCCGCGCTGGTTGTCTACCGACCTGCGAGACGGCAACCAAGCCCTCATCGAACCGATGGACTCCGCGCGCAAGCGCGAAATGTTTGACCTCCTGGTGCGCCTGGGATTCAAAGAAATCGAAATCGGTTTCCCGGCCGCTTCCCAAACCGACTTTGACTTCGTGCGTTCCCTAGTCGAGGACGACGCTATTCCCGAGGACGTGACCTGCTCGGTACTCTCGCAATCCCGCCCGGAACTTTTGGAACGCACCCTGCAAGCCATTAAGGGATACCATCGCGCTACCGTACACCTCTACAATGCGACCGCCCCGGTCTTTCGCCAAGTCGTGTTTCACAACGATAAAGCGCAAACGATCGAGATGGCGGTGTCCGGCACTCGTGAAGTCATCGCCGGAGCCGAAAAAATTTTGGGGGACGACACAATCTTTGGCTACGAATACTCCCCGGAGATTTTCGTAGACACCGAAATCGACTTTGCTCTGGAAGTCTGCGAAGCGGTGATGGAAGTCTGGCAGCCCGACAGCGAGCGGGAAATCATCTTGAACCTGCCTACGACCGTAGAACGCTGCACGCCCAACGTTTACGCCGACCAAATCGAGTACTTCTGCCGCCACATCTCACACCGTGAACACGTGTGTATTTCGGCCCACAACCACAACGACCGCGGCACCGGCATCGCGACCGCCGAACTGGCCCAGATGGCCGGCGCTGACCGGGTTGAAGGGTGTTTGCTGGGTCAGGGCGAACGAACCGGCAACGTTGACCTAGTCACCTTGGCGATGAACCTCTTTAGCCAAGGTATCGACCCGCAACTGAACCTGTCCAACCTCGATGAAGTCCGCGAGATTGTCGAGGGCTGCACCCGTATGTCCACCCCGCCGCGGCTGCCCTACGTGGGGGACCTGGTCTACACGTCCTTCTCCGGCTCCCATCAGGACGCCATTAAGAAAGGCTTTGCCGTGCGCGAACAGAAAGTCCGGGACGCTGGCGGAGACGAGAACCAAGTCATCTGGGAGCTGCCCTACCTGCCTATTGACCCTCACGATGTGGGGCGCAACTACGAAGCGATTGTCCGGGTAAACTCGCAATCCGGCAAGGGCGGTATCGCTTACCTGATGAAGGAAAAGCATCACCTCGACCTGCCGCGCCGCCTGCAAATCGAGTTCTCGAAAATCGTGCAGCGCACGACCGACCGTTTCGGCGGTGAACTCGAGGCGAACGACCTGTGGCAGATTTTTGCCGATGAATACTTGCCGGCGTCAGAAGCGGGGATTGACTCGCGTCACTGGGGGCGGTTCTTCCTCGATGGGGCGCACGTTTCTTCCGTTCCCTCGCCCTCGGGTGGGGACACGGAAGTCTCCATCGCGCTGAACGACCGCGGCGCAAAGCTCCAGCTGGAATCGTTCGGCAATGGTCCTATTGACGCTTTCGTCCATGCCTTTGAACAGATGGGCATGGAAGTGCGGATTCTGGATTACGTGGAGCACGCTTTGAGTGCTGGGCGTGATGCCACTGCCGCGGCTTATGTCGAGGCTGTAGTGGATGGCGAGGTGCTGTGGGGGGTAGGCATTGATTCTTCGACCATTCGTGCCGCTTATAAGGCCGTAATTTCGGCGATTAACCGGGCGCAGCGCCAATCCCAAGTCACGGATAGCTCCGTTCCGTTTCCCTGAAGATTCAATCGCTAGGGTTCACCGGGAAGAAAGCTCTGACCCGGTAGGTTCGCGTTTGGGAAAACAACCCGCAAGTTCAGGGTATCGGGTGGCGATTGGTAAGGTAGACCGGGACAAAGGAGTAAATCATGTTCGTGCCCAATGTCACAGCGGTCGGAGGGCTGTTGTGGCTCAGTGCCATCGTGGCTCTGCTCCCGGTAGCGGTGTTCTTTGTGCTGGTCGGAGCCGTGCGGATGCGCTCGCACTGGGCGGGTGCTATCGCCCTGGGGGTCGGGTTGCTCGTGGCAATAGCGGGGTTCCGGATGCCGGTCGACATGGCTGTGGCGGCCGCCCTGCTCGGGGCGGAAAATGGCTTGATACCCATCGTAATCATCGTCATCGCGGCCGTGTGGCTGCACCGTCTGATGGAGGCGACCGGGCGGGAAGCTGATTTGCGCAAGGTTTTTTCCGCTGTCGGTCAAGGGGATTTGCGCATCCAGGCCATGCTGATTGCGCTGTGTTTCGGGGGTCTGCTAGAGGGCTTATCCGGTTTCGGGGTCCCCGTGGCAGTGGTGACCGCGCTGCTGCTGGGGCTGGGATTCAAACCGATGAAAGCGGCCGTGATTGCATTGGTGGCGAATACCTCCCCGGTGGCCTACGCGGCGTTCGGGGTACCGATAACGACCGCGGCGGCCCTTCTGAGCGGGCATGACCCCATTCAAAACGCCGCTGACATCACGTATTATGTGTCCTGTACCGAACCGGCGATTGCTTTCGTGATGCCGTTCGCGCTGAGCCTGTTGATTGATAAGGATCACTTCCGCCATATGTTCCCCCTGGCTTTCGTGATGGGTCTGGTGGAAGGTATCGGACAGTTCCTGACCTTGCGGTTCGTGTCCTTTGAGTTGGGCGGGGTCCTGCCGCCCATAGTGACGTTCCTGGTAGTGGCGTTGATGGTGATGGTCTATCGTCCCCCGGTTCCTCCCGAGTTCGTCACGGAAAAGCCCACTGACCTGCGCTTGGGACGGGTGGCACTGGCCGTGATGCCCTATGGCTTGGTCATCGTGATTCTCTCCGTGGGGCGGATGGTGCCCCAGGTCGCCAAGGTTTTGACCGCGACGGATTTGCACGTTGCCTGGCCTGGTTTGGCGGGGCGGGTGGCCAGCCCGGACAAACCGAACGTCGCGGGAAACATCGGCAACATCACCATTCCGATACTGTCCCAACCGGGAGTGTTGATTGCGATGGCGGCGCTGGTGACCGGGGTGGTGTTTACCCTGGTTACCGAGGGTGGGAAGTATCCGCTGGGATTTAAACAGGTTGGTGCCAAACTGTGGTCAGCGATTTATTCCATGCGGTATTCCGCGGCCACTATCCTGGAAGTGATGGCTCTGGCTTACTTGATGAACATTTCCGGCATGGTTTTGACCATCGGGACCCTGCTGGCGGGAACCGGGACGTTCTTCCTGTTGCTTTCCCCCATGATTGGCTACCTCGGCACGGCGATTTCCGGCTCTACGACCTCGGCAAACGCCCTGTTTGCCTCCCTGCAAGAGACGACGGCCCTCCAGATTGGCCTGCCCGGTGCTTTCGCCGTGGCGGCCAACACCGCAGGCGGGGTCATCGGCAAGCTCATCGCCCCTCAATCCTTGGCGATCGCCGCCGCCGCGATGGGCGAACCCGAGAAAGAGACCGATCTGCTCCACGAAGTACTCGGCTGGTCTTTCTACCTGCTGCTGTTCGCGGTCTTTATCTGTTTCGTCTGGGGCCTGGTGCTCTTGCAATAGGCCCCGCTGGTTCCAGCTCGGGGTTGGTGTATAACTGGGGCACCACCAGCAAGCCGCGGTAAACGAGCTAAAAGGCCAAAAACCGATAAAATCTGGGCCAAAGTTTGTGTGTTGGCCTCGAATGGGGTTTCCCAATTCGAGGCCAACAGTTAACTCATTCGCAGGATTCTATTGTTCGGTTTCATGAGTGACCGAGACATAATTCAGTCTAATAAACTATTCAGATGAAGAATTCGATAATACGAGAGCCACCATCACTGAAAGTATGGCTACCAGAGCTGACATAGACGCCAGTTTCGGGACCGCTCCACCACCGACTTCCGGCACAAAGATTGACAATGCTCCGAGTACCAGGCCTAACACTCCGAAAACTATTGTAACACAAAGTAATACTTTAACCCGAGTATCAAGGTTTTTCTTAGGCATTTAACCGACCTTTCTATTGTGGAAAACACAAAGGAATCGCGTTTATCGGATTTACCATGAATTTTATACCGCGATGATTCCAGTTACAGAGACTCAGTCCAGTACCGTACAATCCCAATGCTGCAGCAATAACTCCAGCTACCGCTCCGCCAGCTCCAGTGGCAGCCATGATGGCTGCTGCAAGTGTTGTTGCGCTTGCTCCGGCCGATACCAATGAAGCTATTCTGTCAGCAACGCAACTGTCTAAATAAACAGTTGGCCAAAAAGTGCGGAATCCATTTTTTCCTGGGCAAGCTGCTCTTAAAGAGACAATCTGATGAGTTGTGTCTATGATAGTTGATTCGTGCTCTATCATTTCTTTGGTAGTTTCAGGCATTTTTACTTCTCCACCTATTGCCAACACACCTTCAGCTGCTTGATTGAGGAATTCCTCGTCTAGGTTGGGGTTCTGCAAAGCTGAGTTATAATCTAGAACATCTTCCTGCAAGTATTGACCTAATTCTGTGTAGCGTGAATCAACATTCAAGTCTTTTACTTGATTAACATTGATTTCTACTTCTGCGTCTCGAGGCGTAGCGTTAGCTAAACTTCCTCCTGCTATTGCTAATGATAGCCCAGCTATGGTTGCTGTGAGTACACGTAATATGCGCATATTTATCCTCCTTAGGAAAGGGTTTGAGAGACCTTCTCAATGAAATCTTCCCAAGTAAAGGAATGTATAAACACCATCAAAAGTTGGTATTTTTCTACCGTAATTAGTTAGCATTTCAGTCAAGAATGCCGGATTTGATAGCACTGAGTGAAAGTTCGCCTCTGGTGGCACAGTTTGTGTGTGTCAGGATGTCAGATACGTAAGATTTTACTGTTGATTCAGAAAGAGAAAGGGTCTTAGCGATCTCCTTATTTGGTAGGGCTTGTGCGACCAGCTGTAGTATGGGTTTTAGGTGTTCGGGGAGCGCTTCTGTTCGCTCGATGAAGTCTCGATATTGCAGCTGGTTTTGGTGGTTACGTAGGTAGGTTTGCGTCAGAATCTCAGTAGGCTTGCCACTGATTACCTGCTTGCCCTGATGGGCCTGCTGAATGAGCATGACTAGCTGCTCTACAGGGGTGTCTTTAGTGAGAAATCCTGAAACGTTTTTTTCCAAGGAACGAGCTAGATATTCCTCATGCTCAAAAGCCGTGAGAACGACCACTGTTACACTCGGATTGGTTTTCTCTATGGCTCCCGCTGTTGCTATACCATCTAGAACAGGCATATCGACATCCAACAGTGCCACATCGACAAGATGTTTTGCTAGTTCACTGATAGCTTGCGCACCGTTGGCAGCAGTAGCTACCACTCTGATACCATCTGCATCGTTGAGCAACAGCGCCAGATTTTCCCTATAAATGTCGTCATCGTCTGCGAGTAACACCCGTATCTCTTCTTTTTCTTCTTTAATCATGACCTCTCCTTAGCTGCTGGTATTACCGCCGTAATAATCCAGCCCTGGGAATTTCTGCCGAAAAGCAGTTCGCCGCCCTCATCATTGAGTCTCGACTCTAAATTGCGCAAACCGAATCCGCCAGTCATTCCAGAATATTCTGGAAGTTCAGAAACCGGATTACTCATCATGATGGTAAGTATGCGTTCTTCATCAAGGTTCATCTCTAATTCGATATACGCCCCTGCAGGAGCATATTTCAAAGCATTAGTAGCGGCTTCACGAACCACCAGGGAGGCCAGCAGTCGCTGTTGCCTAGTCAAAAGGGAATCCAGCTCTGCATTAGCGTCTGTTTCCAGAACCATTTCTCGAGCACGTAACATGCTGCGAACATCATCTAGGATGTCGGTCAGGCTCGCCGAGACTCGAGTAGCATCGAGATTTAAAATGACGGGACGAATTCTACTGGAGGCTGTTTTGGCTATATCGGATACCAGCTTTAAATCTTGAGGCTTGGTTTCATCTGGGTGTTTATCAATTCGATCAGCTAGAATTGCCAGACGAACCAAATCCTTCGCGATAGTATCGTGCAATTCAGCAGCAAGCTCACGACGAATCCTTTCCCCGGAACGCTCAGCCTCTTCTTTTGCTTGTTGTGATTCCATGGTCATCCGCTCCACGCGCTGATGCTGCCAACGCAAGAAAAAGCCTAATGAAAGTGTTGCCAAAGTATCTAAAATAAAGCTCAGGACTTGAGCTGTGGGAGGATTTGCGACCAACAGGCTAAAAATTTCCGCAGAGAAAAAAATTGCTAATCCTGGAATAATCCAAGAACGTGCAATCCAGCTAATTGAAATAGCGCAAATTCCCCAAATGGCAAAGGAAAAATTGTCGCTAAGAGGTGACAGAAGTAAGCAATCAAAGAAAACTGTATATGCAATGTCGCTCCAGGGAGAAAACCATCCACAGGATGCCAAAAGTATAACTAGGATGGCAAGAGCCCACATACTTGGGTAATTTGCCACTCTCACGAGTAATCCTGCAACTTCTAAGAGGCCAAGTACCAAAGCTAAAGACACGAAAATAATCCGCTGGGACAGTCCAGGCTCGGAATAGCGAGGAAAAAGCTTAGGAACTAGGCTCTTGAGAGGCATAGCGATTATTTTTTTCTTTCGCAAATCGGCAGGTGTGGCATCAAGGAGCATAGCCAAGGCACGTATAGCTGTTTGCCATGTCCTGATCCAAAATTTGAAACATACTCTTTGCCGGGCGCAACCCCCTCAGCAGAAACCATACCTAAAAGCGCCAACGAAAGACTAAGGCTCATAGCTGCAATTTTACTCGAATTCATCACTTATGTTCTCCATCGAAAAAGTCGGAACGTGTGGCCAGCTCTCGCAAGCGGGCTAGAACCAACCGTAAAACCCAAATGTGATCTGTGTAACCTCCAAATGAAGGTATTTTCTCACCGTCAAAAGTTGGTACTCTACTGTCCTTGGACTTAGACAATAAATCCTGCAGGGGGTATCTCCTCAGGCTCGATGTGTGTGAAAATGCAGGTTGTTCCTTATAGAAGCGTGTGGGGCTGCTAAGCAGGAAAGCAAGGCGTGGCATAATAATTCTTGATGAGAACGTTTCGAGATGCGGCCGTTATTCTGCGCACCCAGGACCTGGGGGAAGCTGACCGTATCGCGTCCCCCGGTTCCTCCCGAGTTCGTCACGGAAAAGCCTGCTGAACTGCGTGGGGCGGGTGGCTTTGGCTGTGATGCCCTATGGTTTGGTCATCGTGATTCTTTCTGTGGGGCGGATGGTGCCCCAGGTCGCCAAGGTTTTGACCGCAACAGATCTGCACGTCGCTTGGCCTGCTTTGGCGGGGCGGGTGGCCAGCCCGGACAAACCGAACGTAGCGGGGAATATCGGCAACATCATCATTCCGATACTGTCCCAACCGGGGGTGTTGATTGCGGTGGCGGCGCTGGTAACCGGATTGGTGTTTACCCTAGTTAACAGCGCCGCCGCCGCGATGGGCGAACCCGAAAAAGAGACCGATTTGCTCCACGAAGTGCTCGGCTGGTCGTTCTACCTGCTGCTGTTCGCGGTGTTCATCTGTTTCGTCTGGGGCCTGATTTTCTTGGGCTAGCTCGCTATTCTTCGCATTCCTGCCAATTCTAGAATCCAGTACTGCTAGCATTTACCGCAAAGGATTCGCAAAACCGGGGGTGTACAGATGCATAAATGGCAAATCGTCTTTTATCTGGTGTTGTCTGTTGATGCTTTCTATGTCCTGTTTTTTCGAGGAGGGACTTTAGTCGTTGCTTTCGCAATCCTGTTCATCTATTCACTGGTTCGGGACCTTCCGAAAAAAGACCCTCGGAACGATTCACGACCCCCGTTCTTCCGCAAGGACAACAATGACAGGCTCTAATCTGTCCTCGACGAAAGAATGGTGGAGCGGAACCAGACTCGGAGGACGGAATAGGCCAGGGAATCGGGTTACAAAAGAGTGGGAACGGGATTCTTCCGCTTGCCCGTGGGATAATGGTTCGTGATGAGAACGTTTCGAGATGCGGCCGTTATTCTGCGCACCCAAGACCTGGGGGAAGCTGACCGTATCGTGACCCTGCTAACCGAAAACCACGGGCTTTTGCGCTGCGTGGGGCGGGGAGTACGTAAGACCATGTCGCGCCTGGGAGCGCGACTGGAGCCTTTTGGAGCGGTCGACATTCAGATTCGCTGGGGCAAGTCCGGCCTGCACCATATCGAACAAGTGGAAATTCTGGCTCCTTATGGCCGCAGCCTCGCTAACGATTATTCCCGCTACACCGCCGCCAACCTGATGGTAGAAACCTTGGAACGTCTCACCGAGGACTCTTGGACTAATGAGCGGTACTATCACCTGACTGTCGGGGCTTTACACGCTTTGGCGATGGGGCGCCACGAGCCGTCTTTGATTCTGGATTCTTACCTGCTGCGTCTCATGTCGTTGGCCGGCTGGGCGGCAAGCTGCTGGGATTGTGCGTCTTGCGGAGCCAGGGGGCCACACGTGTACTTTAATCCCAGCGGCGGCGGGGCGATGTGCGTAAACTGCAAGCCCACCGGGGCGCGACCGGTTGATTCTGAGACGATGCGACTGTTGGCGGCTTTGGCTGTCGGGGATTGGCAAACTGCCCAAGACAGCGAATGGATGGCTCGTGCCGATGCCCACGCCTTAGTGTCGGCTTTCGTGCAATGGCACGTGGAGCGCCGTCTAAAATCCTTGTCCTTGCTGGAACTCGCCTAGGTTATTACGTGGAAAAATCCTGGGTTCGTCGTATCACCCCGCCGCGGGAGAATCCTGAGTTGCCGGCGGGATTGGCGCGCGCGGCTGCTACGCACGTGGCAATCATCATGGATGGGAATGGACGCTGGGCGAACGCGCGGGGTTTGAATCGTACCGCCGGTCACGAGGCGGGGGAATACGCCCTGATGGACACCATTGCGGGAGCAGTCGAGGCCGGGGTGAAATTCTTGAGTGTGTATGCGTTCTCTACCGAAAACTGGAAACGCAGCCCGGCAGAGGTGAAGTTCCTGATGGGGTATTCACGCCGAGTGCTGCGGAGCCGACGCGATGAACTGAACGCCTGGGGAGTCCGCGTACGATGGAGTGGGCGGGAAGGCCGCTTGTGGAAATCTGTCCTCACCGAACTGCGGGCGGCAGAGGCATTGACCAGGGAAAACACCGGCACTCAGCTGATTATGTGCCTCAACTACGGGGGGCGAGCGGAACTCGCTGACGCGGCTCGGAAACTGGCCCAGCGAGTGGCGGCCGGAACACTAAAACCCGAGCGCATCACCCAGGCTGCTTTCGCTCGGGAACTGTATCTGCCGGATGTGCCGGATGTTGACCTGCTCATTCGCACTTCCGGGGAGCAGCGCACTTCCAACTTTTTGCCGTGGCAGGCGGCTTATGCGGAGCTCATTTTCGCCCCCGAGCCGTGGCCCGAGTACGGGCGGGCGGCTCTGTGGCGGGATTTATTGGCCTACCAGCATCGCGACCGCCGCTTCGGCGGGGCGATTGATAGGCCGCAGTGACGATTAATCCAATCGCAGCGGATGGCCTTTGCACGAACGACCGTTTTCAACGCGAAATTTAAGCGCGAACCATTCTCAAAAGCCCTCCACCTGCGGTAATGAATTCCCACCGAACCCCGAATCCGGGACACCGGGTCCGAAATCGGTCGTTCGTGTTGTCCCAGACTGAACCCGGTTTTCCCTATTCCTAACCGCGGCCCCACCATGCCAGCGAGCGGTAAGGTGAAAGTATGAACAACGACGTTTTACCTTTTGAAACTGACGGTGTCATCGACCCGACGAAACTCCTGGAATGGCTCCCCAAAGACCTATATATCGGCGGAAGTTGGCAGTCCGGCGTGGCGGGTGAGCGTTTCGAGGTGCTGAACCCCGCAACTGGCGCCGTCTTGACGCAGGTCGCCAGCGGTAACGCCGCAGACGCCCAAGCCGCCTTGGACAAAGCCTGCGCAATCCAGCCAGAATGGGCCGCGACCCCGCCTCGTGAATGCGGCGAAATCCTCCGGCGAGCCTTTGAGCTAATGGACGGCAAATACCGCCGCGCCCTGGCGGTAACGATGACCCTGGAAATGGGCAAACCCCTGGCCCAAGCCAACGGGGAAGTCACCTACGGAGCGGAGTTTTTCCGTTGGTTTTCCGAAGAAGCCTGCCGGGTTCGGGGGGATTACTACCGCTTACCGGAAGGCAGCCTGCAGGCGATGGTCATCAAACGTCCGGTGGGGCCCTGCGTGTTTATCACCCCGTGGAATTTCCCGCTCGCGATGGGAACGCGCAAGATTGGTCCTGCCGTAGCAGCCGGGTGCGTCTGCGTGTTGAAACCGGCGCGAGATACCCCGCTGACGGCGCTGTTCCTGGCGCAAATTTTGGAAGAGGCGGGCTTGCCCGCCGGGGTGCTTTCCGTGGTCCCCACCCTTCACTCCGGGGAAGTCAGTGAAACTTGGCTGCATGACCAGCGGGTGCGGAAACTTTCGTTTACCGGTTCGACTGAAGTCGGTAAGGCTTTGCTGAAAACCGCCGCGGACAACGTATTGCGCACCTCTATGGAGCTCGGGGGCAATGCGCCGTTTGTCGTCTTTGATGACGCGAATGTGGATCGAGCGGTGGACGCCGCCCTCATCACCAAGATGCGCAACATGGGTGAGGCCTGCAACGCTGCGGATCATTTCTTTATTCAAGAGGGAGTTTATGACGAGTTCGTCACGAAGTTCGCCGCCGCGATGCGGGCGCAAAAGGTTGGTGACGGGATGAGCGAAGGGGTGGATGTGGGCCCGCTCATCAACCGCAGCCAGCTCGAAAGAGTCCGCGCCATGGTTGAGCATGCCCTCGCCCAAGGGGCGGAAAAAGTTGGTGGAACCGGCAACCTGGACCCCCAGACTATTGACCCCGGGGGATTCTATTACCCGCCCACGGTCCTCACGAACGTCAGCCCCGACAGCGAAATCGTTACCGAGGAAATCTTTGGGCCGGTCGCACCCGTGGTGCCTTTCCACACGGAAGAGGAACTGGTGCGGATGGTCAACGCCGACCGGATGGGCTTGGGCGGATACGTACATACTTCCTCGTGGGAGCGCATTTTGCGCCTGGCGCAGCGCATCGAAATCGGGATGATTGGATTCAACTCCGCCACGATTTCCAACGCCGGAGCTCCTTTCGGTGGAGTCAAGCAGTCCGGGCTGGGGCGCGAAGGTTCCACCGAGGGGATTGATGAATACCTCGAGACGATTTATATCGGTTTGCCGGCTCCCAAACTCGAGTAAACTCGCAGCGCCTAGATGAACAGCGAGGGATCGATGTTCATATCGGGACTGACCGGTTTCTTGGGATTACGCAGTTTTGCCGGCACTCCCAGGGCGATACGCCCGGCGGGAACGTCCTTGACGACCACGGCGTTGGCGCCGATTTTGGCACCGTCTCCGATGTTGATGGCGCCCAGAATTTTCGCTCCGGCACCCACCATGACCTCATTTCCCAAGGTCGGGTGGCGTTTACCCTTATTCATGGACTGCCCGCCCAGGGTCACCCCGTGAAAAATCAAGCAGTCCTCGCCAACCACCGCGGTTTCCCCAATAACCACCCCGGTCGCGTGGTCGATAAAGAGCCGGCGTCCGATGGTTGCGGCCGGGTGGATGTCCACACCCGTGATGAGGCGTGCGAATTCCTGAATCAGGCGCGCCATCATTTTAAAACCATTGACCCAGAAGCGATTGGACAGCCGGTGTGCCCACAGGGCGTGAACCCCCGGATAGGTCAGCGCTACTTCCAAGCGTCCGCGCGCGGCGGGGTCGCGTTTCAAGGCCGTGTCCAAGTCCTCCAACAGTAAATCCCTCACGCCGAGTTTATAGGCGGGTAGGTGCCGTGGCGGGGCGGTGTGTTTTACGAAAGTCATCAGGACGGGTACTTCCTTTGGTTGGTTTAACGACCGGACGCTAACTATTCTAGGCTATCGTTTCCGGGGTTCGTTTCGGGCGTGGCGTTCGGACCGGTCTGGGCGCTCTGTTTGAGCCAGTTCGGGCCAGCCTGGGCCAGTTTTGGCGGGTCGGGTCGTTCCGTTTATCTCGTCAAAACTGCACAAGGGTGGTGGTTGTAATCAGCCTGACAGCCGCGGTTCCTCAGTCGCCCAAGTGCGCAAACAGCACGGTGGACAGGTAGCGTTCGCCGGTGTCGGGAAGCAAGGTCACCACGGTCTTACCAGCAAATTCAGGCCGTGCGGCGAGGGCAGCAGCGGCCGCCAAATTCGCCCCGGAGGATATCCCAACTAAAAGCCCCTCCTGGGTAGCAGCTTTCCGTGCCGTCTCGATAGCATCGTCCGAGTTCACCGTCATGACTTCATCAACGGTTGCACTCTCATAGTTATCGGGCACAAAGTTGGCGCCAATCCCCTGAATCTTGTGGGCGCCTGCCTGGCCGGTGGACAGTAGAGCCGATTCTGCCGGTTCTACTGCCACGACCCACACTTCTGGGTTCTGTTCCTTGAGGAACTTTCCAACTCCGGAAACCGTGCCACCGGAACCCACTCCAGCCACGAACGCGTCGACGTGTCCCTCGGTCTGTTCCCAAATTTCGGGACCGGTGGTGCGATAGTGGATCTCAGGATTGGCAGGATTATCGAACTGACCGGCGAAGACCGCTTCGGGGTGGTTCGCCAAGTAGTCCTCGGCAGCTGCAACCGCGGCGGCCATGCCCCCCGCCGGGTCGGTCAGCAGCAGCTCCGCCCCGTAAGCCTTCATCAGCTGGCGACGTTCCACACTCATGGAGGACGGCATCGAGATGACGACTCGATACCCCAGCGCAGCCCCCACCATGCACAGGGCCACCCCGGTGTTACCGCTGGTAGCCTCCACAATCGTGCCGCCGGGTTGGAGGGCTCCCGAGGCTTCGGCAGCGCGAATAATCGCCAAGCCGGGCCGGTCTTTTACCGAACCACCAGGGTTCATGAACTCCATTTTTGCCAGCACAGTTGCGCCGATCCCCGCGGGCAGCATCCGATTAATTTTCACCAGAGGAGTGTGGCCGATAGCTGCCGTGACGTCGTTCGCATAAGTCATAGTTAATCCTTTAGATTCCTTTTTCTCAGTTTTCTGTTCGTTTCCCCGACGGGAGCCGTTTATTACAACCGTGAGCGCACCACTTTTATTCCCGCGTCACTGAAAGTTACCGGCGCGCCGAGCTGGGCGGCGAGAGCGGCGGAGAGTTCGTCCTGGTTTCCGCCTTCCACCGCCAGTTCAAACGTGACCCGGTTTGACCAGGTTACACTCAATGGCTTGCAGTTTCGCGAGTGCAGCCAAGATTCCAGGGCAGCCGCCCGGTTCGCGGCGACATCGAAGGACACCACGGGAACGGACTTGACTTCCACCCTTCCCGCAGCCGCGATAGCCCCCTGCGCTGCCTCGCTGTAGGCTCGCACCAAGCCGCCCGTTCCCAGCTTTATCCCGCCAAAATACCGTGTCACCACTACGCAAGCGTTATGCAATCCGCTGCCCAGCAGCACATCGAGCATGGGGCGCCCGGCAGTACCGCTGGGCTCGCCGTCGTCGCTGGAATGTTGGACTGGCTGGACCCCGTTTTCCCAGCCTGCGGGCAAATAGGTAAAAGCGGAGCAATGATGGCGCGCATCGGGATACTGTTTCCGCTCAGCTTCTATCACTTCACGGGCTGCGACTTCATCTGCAGCGCTTCGTGCCACTCCCAGGAAACGCGACCGTTTAATTTCCAGCTCGAAATATCCCGGTGCGTCCTCAGCTATGGTCACGTAGCGTTGCGTCATACTTTTACCTCACGATGGTTCAGTTTGATAAAATCATCGAATTGTTGCTAACATTGTATGTCTTGTGAACAATCACTAATTGAAAGGAGCGCAGGGCAATGGCAGTACCCAAGCGCAAAATGTCCCGCGCCAACACTCGTACACGTCGTTCTGCTTGGACGGCTAAGTTGACGCAGCTTGATAACGTTAAAGTTCAGGGTCAGGAAGTCGCAGTTCCGCGTCGCCTGGTGAAGGCTTACCAGACTGGCCGTTTGACCGTCGAAGACTAACGAGGTCGATATTCGCGACGCCCGGCCCTGGTGCTGGGCGTTACGTATTTAATTATTTCATAAGTCTTTTCGGGCAGTTTTCCGGGTACGCTCGGGGATGGAGGCAATATCGTGGTAGACCTGAGCAGGGTGGAATTCGTCTTGCTGGATATGGACGGCACCCTGACCGATTCTGTGTCACGTATTACCGAGTATTTTGCGGCTTTGGATCTGGAGCTGCACGGCCGGATGCTACCGCCTGACGCTTACAAGAAATACGTGGGTCCACCTCTCGCCGAGGCTATGCAGGATATGGAACCGGATGCTGATGAACAGCGGGTGGCTTTCATGGTCGCGCGATACCGCGAAATGTATTGGCCTAACGCCATTGACGTGCCGCTTTATCCCGGTATTCAGGAAATGCTGGAAAAGCTGCGGGCGAGGGGATACCGTCTGGGAGTGGCGACTACTAAGAACCAACAGATGTCATTGGAGATTCTCGAGCATCTGGGGATTGAAGATTTCTTTGAAGTCGTTTCGGGGGTGATACCGGGTACTTCCCGGGTGGACAAACCCGCGGTCATTGCTGCAGCTTTGGAACAGTTCGGGTTGAGTCAGCCGCAGGATAAGCGGCGTATCGTGATGGTGGGGGACCGGTTCTATGACATCGAGGGCGCTCAGATTAATGGGATTCCGGCAATCCTGACTACTTGGGGTGATACGGCTCAGCCCGGCGAGGAGCGCGGGGCTGTACAGGTCGTCTCGACACCTGCCGAACTGCTGAGCGCTTTGGGTGTCCATCCGGGAAAGAAATAGGCAGCCTTGAAAGCTACGCAGATGTCTACAATCTCCTGGAATGCCGAGGGGCCGAACCTGGTGGTAGCGGGGGATAACCTGCCGGTATTGCGGGGGTTGCCGGATCAGTCTTTTCAACTCATTTATATTGATCCTCCGTTTAACACGGGGAAAGTGCAGTCGCGTCAGTCCCTGAAAACGGTGCGTACCGATGCTCCTGTCGCCGGTTCTCGAGTGGGGTTTCAAGGTAAAACTTATGAAACCGTGCGTGGCCAGGTGACGTCCTATAACGATAGTTTTACCGATTATTGGGGACTCTTAGAGCCGCGTTTAGAGGAGGCATGGCGTTTGCTGGCCACCACCGGGACGTTATACCTGCATCTGGACTATCGTGAGGTTCACTACGCAAAAGTGTTGTTGGATGCGCTGTTTGGTCGGGATTGTTTCCTGAATGAAATCATTTGGGCGTATGACTACGGTGGGCGTTCCAAACGGAAATGGCCCGCCAAGCACGACAATATCCTCGTCTACGTTAAAGACCCAAAAAGGTATTATTTTGATTCTGAGTCTGTGGACCGGGAACCGTATATGGCTCCTGGCTTGGTGACCCCGGAGAAAGCCGCGCGGGGCAAGCTCCCGACTGACGTATGGTGGCACACTATTGTTTCCCCGACAGGTAAGGAAAAGACAGGATACGCTACGCAAAAGCCCGAGGGGATTTTGCGGCGTATCGTCCAGGCTTCGAGCCGTCCGGGGGATTGGGTATTGGATTTTTTCGCAGGTTCCGGCACGACCGGGGCGGTCGCGGGTCAGCTGGAGCGTCGCTTCGTGCTGATAGATGAAAACCCGGAAGCGATTTCGGTCATGCGCCACCGGTTCACCCGGGCGAACATTTCAGTTGAGTTTCTATCGGAGTAAAGGCTCGGCTCGTGAACTTGGAATTACCGAAAATTACCCGACGGCGCAGTCCCGAAGTGCTGGCGCCGGCGGGAAACTTGCGGGTGCTGAAAACCGCGGTGGATTTCGGAGCTGACGCGGTGTACTGCGGCGGGGCAGAGTTTGGGATGCGCGCCGCTCCGAAAAACTTTACGTTAGAGGATTTTGAACAAGGCGTTCGCTATGCTCATGCCCACGATACTCGCGTATATGCCACCGTGAATATCATTCCTGGCAATTCTGAGGTGGCGGGAATGAACGCTTATCTGGGAGCGCTGGCGGAAATCGGGGTGGATGCGCTCATTGTCACGGACATCGGCATTCTCATGGCAGCGCGACAGATTGCTCCGCATACCGAGCTGCATATTTCCACGCAAGCCGGGGTGATGAATTATCAGGCCGCCGCCGCTTTGCATGAGCTGGGGGCAAAACGGGTTGTTTTGGCTCGCGAGATGAGCCTGCCGGAAATTCGAGAAATGCGCGCCAAGATCCCCGCTGACCTTGAGATTGAGGCTTTCGTGCACGGTTCCATGTGCATGGCATTTTCGGGGCGCTGTCTCATTTCCAAATACACCACGGGACGGGATGCCAATCACGGGGACTGCGCCCAAAGCTGTCGATGGAAATACCATGTAGTCGAGGAAAAACGCCCCGGCGAGTTTTTCCCCGTTGAAGTGACCGAGGGTGGCACCTACCTGTTTAATTCTCAGGATTTGAACATGCTGGCGCACGTTGATGAGGTCATTGCCGCCGGGGTTACCAGTCTGAAAATCGAAGGTCGCGCCAAGGGCGAGTATTACGTCGCGGCGCTGACCAATGCTTATAAGACCGCGGTCACCACCTACCTGAATGGAAGGGAAAACGTGACCGAAATGGCTTGTGACGGCGCTTTTGCCCTACCCGAATGGGTCTTGCAGGAACCGTACAAAGTCACCCACCGTGAATACGGTACCGGCTTTTTCTACCCCGAAAAACCGGCGGAGGAAAGTGTTACCCGAGGAGGGTATATTAGTGATTGGCTTTGGTTGGGAACCGCGGTGGATTACGATGCCATAGCGCAGCGCCTGACGGTGCTGTCTCGCAACAAGATTGTGCCCGGACAGCAGGTAGAGTTCCTGATTCCGGGAACCGAGCCGATTTTATTCGAGATTCCCTCCGCAGGGATACGCGACGAAGCAGGGGAAACAGTGAGTGAAATCAATCACCCGGCCCACGAGTTTTCCTTCCCTTGCGAGAGGGTGATTTCTCCCGGTGCCATGCTGCGCGGAAAAGTTCGCTAATGCGTCTGCGCCGAGTGTCTGGGTGGATAAGGCCGCGTGTCTGTTCAGGAAATAGAGTTCAATCTGGGCTTGGGCTAGGGTGTAAGGGTGCACATTGAGTATCAAAATGATTTGAAACCCGGTCAAGCCGAGATTTTGGTTCGCGAGCTGCTGGAAGTCTCTTTCGGACCCGAAGAACTGGGGGATCCCGGTGATTTGATTCAGCAGCTAACGGGTGGGGAACTGCAAGTATTCTCCGCGTGGGACGGTTCGCGGCCTTTGGGTGCGGCTATCGGTTGGCTCGCCACCACAGAAATCACGATGCTCAGTTGGCTGGCGGTCAGCCCCCTGACCCGCGGACATGGCGTAGGCTCTGAACTGTTTCAGAGAGCTATTTCGCAGTGGGAATCGCGCCACAGCCCTCTCTTGATTCTGGGAGAAGTGGAAAATCCTCACCACCACGTAGCCTCTGAACAGTACGGCGACCCGCGTCGGCGGTGGGCGTTTTATCAACGATTGGGCGCTAAACACCTGGACTTTCCTTTTGAGATGCCCCGACTCAGCCCAGATGTACCGGTGGGCGAGGACATGTGGCTGGTGAGTTTTGCCGGCCGGGCGCACGGCGCTATTGACCCGCAAACCGGCGAGCTCTCCGGTCTGGGGGTGGGCAGTGCCCTGCGGGAATTCCTCGATACCTACCTGAAAGACAGCGCCGAGACACGTGACGCGAACGGCAACTACCGTCCGCCGGTGGAGCGGATGTTGGACGCAGCCGCGCAACTCGATTAGTTTCAGGCCTGGGGAAACTACGATAGCTGCGAGGATTTTCCGTACGTGATGCGGTCTAGAGCATGGGGTCTGCGGTGAGAATTTCCGCGACTTCGGAACGTGTGGGGGAGTATGCTCCGACCTTGCTGACCGTGAGTCCCGAAGTGATGGTGGCGCGGTGCAAAGCCGCCTGTACGTCACTCAATCGGGCTTGCCGCAGGCGCTGTTTGGCTGGCGCCGAGCCGAGCAGTCCATCGTCCAGTAACCCGGAAATCAGCCCCGCCATGAAAGAATCCCCGGCACCCACGGTGTCGGCGACCTCGATATTGAGCGGATCAACCACCAACATATCCCGGTCATTGGCGCAAAGTGCATAGGAACCCCACGGTCCGCGGGTAGCAACAATCAGACCCGGCCCCATCTCTTTCCATTTGTGCAGTACAGACTCGAGGGGTACGTCATCGCCGTAGAGCCAGGCAATGTCCTCATCGCTGGCTTTCACCACATCGGCCAGGCTGATGATTTCCTCGATTTGAGAGCGGACTTCCTCGGGGCTGCCCATCAGTGAAGGTCGAATATTCGGGTCGTAGCTGACGGTTCCCCGGATTGCCATCGATTTGACCGCGCTCATCACTGCAGAAGCGCCGGGCGCGAGCGTAGCTGCGAAACTGCCGGTATGCAGGTGGCTAAGCTGAGTTGCGTCCGGCAGCGGTGGCACTTGCCAATCCAGCTCGAAGTCGTAGGTCGCCCGACCGGCGGAGTCAATATGGGCGTTAGCAATCGGTGTTTTCTCGGCGTTAGCGCTGCCCGCGACAATGTCTACCCCGGCGGAGTGCAGATGCTTTTCGAGGCTGTGACCGCGGGCGTCATTTCCCCACCAGGAAGCGAGTGTGGTGGGGTGTCCCAAACTGGCCAAACCGCACGCCACATTGAAGGGGCTACCGCCCACCTTTTCTTCAACCTCGCCGGCACGCTCAATGACGTCAATAAGCGCTTCACCCAAGCACAGTATCGGCAAACACGTTGAGTTCGTTTCTGTCATGATTGTTACTCCACACTTAGTAAATCGGACATTTCTGCCAGCGTAATGTCCTTCGTTTCCGGCATAACTTTCAGTACTCTCAGCTTTTGAGCGCACATACCAATCAAGAATACTAGGAATGACCAGCCGCCGCCCGGAAATGTAATCCCAGAAACAATCCGCCTGAAGTTATGGTGACTTTTTGGATTTTGTCATTAATGCTGCTGTCGAGAACTAATTTCCCAGCTTGAAATGGCGTTCGAAGCTGTGAGGAAATCACGGAATGGACCTTCCTCAGCAGTTAGCTCGGCTACCGAACCAGCTTGTATGACATGTGCCCCCGAAGCATCGTCGGGCTGTAAAAATACGACCTTATCAGCATCTCGAATGGTTGAGAGTCGATGCGCGACAACAACTACAGTTCGACCCACAGCCAGGTCACTAATTACTTTGGTGATGGCTGATTCATTCTCGCTATCCAATGCAGAAGTAATCTCGTCTAGCAACAAAATCGGGGCGTCTTTTAAGAAAGCGCGAGCAATTGCCACTCGCTGACGCTCCCCACCAGAGAGGCTTTGACCAGCTGGTCCGACATTTGTCTGCCAACCATGGGGCAGAGCCTCGATGACTTTATCCAGTTGCGCACGTTTGGCAGCCGATTCAAGTTCGGCGTCACTCGCATCGGGTTTAGCTATCCTGAGGTTTTCCGCAATAGTCATATCGAACAGATAGACATCCTGGAACACGAACGAAATCATTTCCATGAGGTCTTTGGTGGGAATATCCCGTACATCTGCGCCACCGATTTTCACGGAACCGGAATTGGCATCCCAGAACCTGCCAACCAGACGCAAAATGGTTGATTTACCAGCTCCAGAGGGGCCCACCAGAGCCGTAATCTGTCCCTGTTCAGCCACCAGATTGATGTCATTCAAGACCTGGCAATCATCCACGTAGCGGAAAGAAACTCCCTTGAACTCGATGTCTTCGCCCTGAGGATGCTTTTGTTGAGTTGCGTTCGGCTCGGGAAGCGGTCTGGCATCTATAATCTCGGTTACGGAGTCGAGGGCTACCTTTACGTTATTCAGCTCGGAAGCAATCAAAGCGGCTTTCGTCAAGGGGTATAGCATCCGAGCGGTAATCGCCATAATCGCTAAAAACGTGATGGGGGTAAGGGCAGCTTGGTTCACCAGGCACACTCCCACGCACACTATGGCAGCAAAAGCGGTGTGTACCACAAAGGTAAAAGCCTGCCCCGGTCGGCTTTTGATTCTCAGCCCGTCGAGAGTTGCTTTCGAATCTGCCTTCAGTGCGATAGTAACCGGATCCCAAGAACTGGACCTGCCCGTCGCTCGTAGGACGGTCTGGAGCCGGGCAAATTCAATCAGTCGACCAGCGGCTTGTTGCGCAGAACGATCTTCTAGCTCATTTGCCCTGGTGAGAGCAGCTTGCATACCTCGCCAGATGAGATAGAGCGGGATGATTACCGCGGTCATGATTAATGCCAGAGGCCAAGAAATGAATGCGGTGGCAATAATCATCACCAACGGCACGATGAATGAGTTACAAAGCGTTGGAATCACGATTGAGGCAAAGTGTGACAGCGTGTTCACCTCTCGGGAAGTCGCATTGGCGACTGCCGCCTCTCGCTTTGCGTTGAACCAACCGAGCGGAAGTCCCAGTACGTGCTCAGCGATACGAGAAATCATTGTGTCGCAAACTACAAAGACACTAACTCGATACGATGAAAACATGGCAACCGCGTCGACGATAAACGTTGCCAGACCCAGAACTGTCAGCACAATCAGCCAAAACACAGTCTGGTCTGAACCGGAATAGAAACTCTGCATGAACCAGATTGTGACCGAAAGCGTCAACCCCTGCAGCACTGCTGAGGCTACGAACCACGAAATTATGGTGCGAAGCTGTGCACCGTCAGCGATTTTAGTCATTGACTTCCACATATCCTGACCTACCTAACCATCTGAGTCCGCCACATCGTGGCATAGCGCCCGTCTTTTTCCATTAATTCATCGTGGCAACCACGCTCAACAATCCGACCGTCTTCGATTACCAAGATTTGATCTGCATTGCGGATTGTCGCCAGACGATGCGCAATAACAATTACCGTTTTACCCGTGGTTAACTTCGCGAGAGCTTCATGTATTTGCTGCTCGGAGCGGGGATCAGCTTGGGCTGTCGCCTCGTCAAGAATCAGAATCGAAGCATCCTGCAGATATGCCCGAGCCAGTGCCACACGCTGTTTTTCCCCACCGGAGAGGAACCCACCCTCGTCACCCAAAATCGTGTCATAGCCATTTGGTAGCTGCATGATGCGCTCGTGAATACAGGCGGCTTTCGCGGCTGCTTCTACTTCCGAGAGACTGGCGTCAGGTTTGGCTAGCGCAATGTTATTAAATACGCTGTCATGAGCGAGCGCCACCTCTTGCAGCATTATTGCCACGGAACCGAGCAACAAAGTATTACTGGCATCGCGCACGTCAACCCCATTGACCAAAACTGTCCCGCTGTCCGCTTCATAGAACCGGGCAATCAGTTTTGCCAACGTTGACTTGCCGCCACCTGAGGGACCGACCAGGGCAGTGACCGTGCCCGGCTGGGCGGTAAAGGAAACCTCTTTGACAGCTGGCGTGTCTGGTTCATACGAGAAAGTGACGTCGCGCATCTCCACTCTGCCCACGTCAGAGGCATCACCCGTAGTTTGGCTACCGAATTTCATTGGTTCCAGAGAAAGTAATTTGACAGTACTCTGCGCAGCGAGTCTCGCTTCGTAGAGATGCTGTAACAGACTGATTAGCGTGGCTAAGCCATCGGGAACACCCGGTGCAATCAAAAAGAATGGCAGAGTATCGGCAATCTGCATCCAACCGTTCTTTACGAAAACAACTGTCAACAGTGCCACAGTCACAAAAATCACTGCGGGACGAAGCAGCGCACCGATACTAGAAACGGCTTTACCTGATTGTGAAACCCAGCTGTACGAGATGCTGGAAAATTTTTCTCTGGCCTCATTGAACTTAGTTTTTGTGGCGTCTACGGCTTGAAAGTTTTTAATCTCTTTGATGCCTTCCAGCATTTCCACGGTGGCATTAGCCAGACCGGTTTGCGCCTCCCCAAAACGCGCGGTTAAGTCGCCGTACCCGCGCATATTGAGTACGTAAATTAACGAAATTACGGCAATCCAGAGACCAAACAGCACCAGGCACAATCGCCAATCCACCCACAGCAGGTAGCCGAACCCCGCGACCAGAGACATAACCGCATTCGTGGCATCCCCGGGTAGGTGCGCCACCATGGTGTGTACGGCCGCAGTATCGTCACAAACCATCTTTCTGATTTGCCCGCGCGAGTAGGCGTTTACCTGACCCAGGGGCAAATTGGCTAATGCGTCGACAACTTGTTGACGCATCTTGTGGCGAAGTTTTGCCTCGGAGAGGTGCGTAACGCCCAGACCTGCTACGTAGAGAGACTGTCCGATAAAAAGTGAGATGAAGGCACTTGCAGCCCAGAACCAGATGTTTCCGGTCAGACCGTCTCTAGTAACACTGTGTAGCCAAATTAGAGCCATTTGGTGCAGCGAGATGTACGGCATTATGCCTAGTATTGCCCCACATGCGGTGAGCAGAGCGGAGACAAACATCGATGTTCTTGCGGGTTTAATTAAGTCTGCAACAGACATTTTTTTCATGTAAAGCCTTTCAGAAAAATAGACATAATATGGTGGTCACGATCCAGATTGCGGCCACCAGCACCCAGTCGCGTCCTCGCCAAGGGGCGGAAATTAACTCGGTACGTTTAGGGAAAGCGCCGAAGCCCCGAGAATCCATCGACAACGCGACTCTCTCACCGTGTTGAACCGCAAGAATCGCCAACGGAACCAGCGAGCCTGCCCAACGTGCTACTGGTGCAAAGATTCCGTAGCGCTGCCCGACTCCACGCAGAGCTTTTGCGGTTCGCAGTACTTTGAAGTCGTTCTGGAAGCGAATAATGAAACTCACCGACGCGATACCGGCGGATGTGATTCGGTAGGGCACTTTAAAAGTCTGGTTTAAGCACACCAGCATCTTTGTCGGGTCGCTATAGATGCCCGAAAGCAGAACTAAAGCTATCAGAGCTCCAATTCCGCTACCGGCGGCATAGTTCGTGCCAACATCGTTTAGCCTTGACGCCATAGAGAGAAGGTCGTTGTGAGAGAACATCCAAATCATAAAGACAGCAACCAGCCACGAACCGAGAATGCTTCCCCAGGTACGTGTCCGGTTTGCTCCTGCCAACAGCATCGCCAGGCTGGACACGGAGAGCAGCGAAAAATTAACCACCGGATTTTTGAGGACGAATATCGTCACCATGAGCGGTGCAAGTGCGATAAACAAAGTCAGGGGATTGAAGCTGTCGAAAAGACCGCGGGTTTTGCGTTGCGGGGTGGCAGCCGGAGCCTCCACCTGCGGGGAAAATGGCAGTGCGATTATGTGTGAGCAGTATTTTTGGGCGAGCTCCAGATCATGCGTAGCCATAATGACTAGGTGCCCTGCAGAGCACAGTTGCTGGATGAACTCCATCAACTCGCAAGTGTTTGCCCAGTCTTGTCCGTAAGTCGGCTCATCGAGAACGATTACTTTGCGTTGCTCCGCCACCATCGTAGCGACGGAAAGCCGGCGCTGTTGACCACCAGAAAGCGTTAGCGGATGCTGCTCGCTGACCGCTTTCAGATGGAAACGATTCAAAAGGTCGTTGATTTGGGAATCCGTTACCTTTCCGACGCTCAGTTCTTTGCGTACGGTGGCTGCCACCATCTGGTGTTCAGGATTCTGAAACACATAACCTACCTGGTGACTGCCCTTTTTTAGGGGGACGCCTGTAACCGAAGCATTGCCCTCGAAACGCAGCAGACCGGCAAGGGCGGAGAGCATTGATGATTTTCCGGCACCGTTTTGTCCGATTACTGCGACGAAATCGCCAGCAGCGAACTCTGCGCTGATACTTGGACAGCGTCGCGGTACCGAAAAGTCATTTAGCTTCAGCAGTGCCTCCGGTCGCGCGGATACCGGCTCTCCGGTCTCGTGCCATCCCGAGTCGTCCCTCATCCAGTATTTAACTTGATTGCCACAAAACTCGTTTAGCTGAGGCAATTCAATGCCGGCTTCGGAGCAAGTTAGCGTTTCCTTGTACCCCGAACGGATCGCTCGCGGCAACCAGATTCCGCAACGCGCTAATTCCTGAGTGTGGTTTAAGAACACTTCTCGAGGTGTCCCCGCCGCGATGATTTCACCTTTTTCGTTCAACGCAAGCACGGAGTCACAGATTGGCAGCAACGGATCTAAATCATGGTCAATCACGATGACGCCGATGCCCTGGTGAACCAGCTGTTCAATTAGGTCATAGAAGTCTCTACGTCCTAGGCTGTCAATCGTTGAGGTGGGTTCATCCAGAACCAGCAACTTCGGGCGCATTGCCAGCACCACAGCTATTGCCAGACGCTGACGTTGTCCACCAGACAAGGTCCAAGGACTATCATGTAGCTTTTCGCCCAAGCCGACCTGCGCAGCAGCATGTGCCACCCGCGATTCAATCGTATCGGGATCCAGACAGAGATTTTGTAGTGCAAACGCGATGTCATCATGCACGCTACGCGTGATTACGGCAGCATCGGGATTCTGCCCCACATAGGCAACCTGTCGGGCGATAAACTCTACACTGGCATCGGCGATTTGTGTTCCACACAACTCAACACAGCCTGAATACTCACTCGGTAAACAATGCGGTATCAATCCACAGACGGTTCTGACCAAAGTGGTTTTACCGCAGCCCGAGGGACCAATGACAGCACAAACTTGTCCCTCCAGGTAGCTCAGGTCGACATCAGACAGAACCCACTTGTCTTGACCATAATAGTGGACACTAAGCCCCCGAACTTTCAGGCTCTCTTTGACCTGATTGCATGTCTGATTAAGCACGGTTAGCCACACCCACGCCTGCCTTGTTCAACAGGCGAGTAATGCCTACAGTTACCAGCCCGCCCAGCAGGGCTGAAACGACAGAAGTAACCACATATGCCGTGCCAAACGGTATCCCTACAGTTTCCTTGAGAAAAGTCAAGTAGAGGAGTCCATTCAACAGACCAAAAACCGCTGCAGAAATCAAGAATGCCCAGGTCTTCCACTGGCGGTAAAGCATTACTGCGAGTGGAACTTCGATGTACAGTCCCCCTATCAGATTTCCGATTATAGCCATGGGACCGGTAGGCGTGACGAAGATACAAATTACGCCGATAATGAGGGAGGCTAGCATGGTGGCACCAGGACGGCGAACAATCGTCGAAGGTAACAGATAGGGGATAACCCAAAACCCCATGATGGAACAGCCAATCAAAACGCCCCGCGGGGAAGTAGCAAGCAGTGGTGCAATGTAGTTCAGTGGAAGCAAAATAATTAGCCCAACCACTGCCAATGCAGCTACGGTCATCAAATTCCGTGTTCCGAGTACGGAGTTTGCCAATCCTGTTCTGGATGAAGTGTGTACCGTTGCTGTTGTTTCCTCAATAATTTCAGTCATAACTCTTACCAAAACCCTCTCAGACAATGAATAACAAAAAAGCATTAATTAGGTTAGCCTAACCTCGCCAAAATTGAAAGTACAGGTTTAACTGGGGTTTTAGGTGTAAAAATTTGGTATCAGCACTGTTTTACGCTGCGGCTCATGCGACTGCGTCGCTGCCGTTTTTCTGTTTGATGTTTCGGTGGCGCAATGCCCACTGGGCATTGCTTTTATGCCGCATTCACCGTTTTCGCGACGGCTCATTCTCGCTTCGCTCGATGCCGCTTTTCTGTTTGGCGTTCCGGCGGCGCAATGCCCACTGGGCATTGCTTTTATGCCGCCTACACCGTTTTCGCGACGGCTCATTCTCGCTTCGCTCGATGCCGTCGCGCAATTTGTCTGATTCCTGCTGGGGCTTATTTTGTGGAGCGGGCGACGGAGGATTTTTAGGGTGTTTCGGCTAAAACGGCACATCGGTGCCGTTTTTTAACGCCTCCACCGTTTTTCTCAGCGGCTCATTCTCGCTACGCTCAATGCCGCTTTTCTGTTTGGCGTTCCGGCGGCGCAATGCCCACTGGGCATTGCTTTTATGCCGCCTACACCGTTTTCGCGACGGCTCATTCTCGCTTCGCTCGATGCCGTCGCGCAATTTGTTTGATTCCCGTTGGGGCATATTTGTGGAGCGGGCGACGGAGGATTTTTAAGGCGTTTCGGCTAAAACGGCACATTGGTGCCGTTTTTTAACGCCTCCACCGTTTTACTCAGCGGCTCATGCGACTGCGTCGCTGCCGCTGAGCGAACTTGTTCGATTCCCGTCGTAGTCCGCTAAATGTTGAAGATGCCGAGCAAAAAGCTCGGCATCTTCAACAGAGCGGGCGACGGGAATCGAACCCGCGTAATCAGCTTGGAAGGCTGGGGCTCTACCATTGAGCTACGCCCGCGTGTAAATGAGTCTACCGGGTCTGATGGGTTTCCTCCAACTCGAACTTTCCGGTACTATGAACTGTACCTTTCCGGGGTGTAGCGCAGCTTGGTAGCGCGCCTGCTTTGGGAGCAGGATGTCGCAGGTTCAAATCCTGTCACCCCGACGAGCGAGCGCCACATGAAAGTTTACTTTCATGTGGCGCGAGCGAGGAGGGGTATGCAAGGCGAGCGGAGCGAGTCCTTGCTAATCCCCCGACGAAATGGTGTTGGTTGGGTATGCAAGGCGAGCGGAGCGAGTCCTTGCTAATCCCCCGATGAATTGTTTTTCTTTTCTCGTTTCAGTTGTGTGCGAGGAGGGGTATGCAAGGCGAGCTCAGCGAGTCCGTAACTAAGCCCAATTCCCTTCGGGCCGCGGCAAAATAAACCATCCGGCTCTAGGCACGCATTCCAAGTTGACCGTCCCGTACCCCAAGCGTTCCCCATCGGCAATGGGAGCCAACCCTTCCATCTCTAAGCTGACTTGGCGGGCCTCGTGAAAAGTCACCCCGGGGGCACCGGCGAATTTCCCCCTCTTGGCAGCCAACAAGGGGCGAAGCACCTTCCGGCGGGGCATTGAGCTCAATGTTGCAATCAAGAAAACCCCGTCGTAGCTGGAGGCTTGCGGAGCCACTACCACGCCGCCGCCGTAGCATTTTCCATTGGCTACGGCGCATAACGTCAGGTGATTCTCGCCCCAAACCACCCCGTCGAGACTGAGACGAACCGGGCGGGGATGGAACTTCGCCAGAATAATTAACAAGGACAAGATGTAGCGCAGGGACCCGTGCGGCCAGCGCATTTCCTGGGTCTTGTCCGCCACCATTTGGTCAAAGCCTACGCAGGTTATGGTGGACCACCAACGGTGACGCTCTTCGCCGTGCAAATCGGTAAAAGTCGCGAGTCCCAGGTCGGTTTGACTAACGAAACCATCCGCGATGATGCCCGCGGATTTACGCGGATTCAGCGGAATCCCATAGTGTCGGGCGTGATCGTTGCCCGAACCTGCCGGAATAATTCCCAAAGGCTTGTCCGAACCAACCTGTTCCTGCAGGACCAGCGAAAGAATCCCGTCTCCACCGGAAACGATGATGGCGTCCACCGTGGAATCAGCCGCAGCCCGGCGAGCCGAGTCCCGGGCTTGTGCCGCAGTATCACTTGGAAAATCAACAATCTCCAGACCGCGTTGCTCCAGTACTTTCCGGGCTACCCGAGCAGTTTTGCGGGCGCGGCCTTTGGCGGAGGCCGGGTTCAAGATGAAGGCGATACGGCGGATGTTACGAGTTTCTTGCCGATAGTGCCCCTCCGAGGGCGCGGTTTCGGGACCGTCCAGAGGCCGGTCTTCCGCGTTAGCGCTGTCTGGAGGCCGGTGTTCTGACATGGCTTACTCGCAATTCGGCGTCTTTACCGGAAAATCACGGTGCGGTTGCCGTTCATCAACACGCGGTGCTCGGCGTGCCACTTTACGGCTTGAGCCAAGACTCGGCGTTCCACGTCCTGGCCCTGTTTACGCATATCGATGGCGGTAAACGTGTGGTCCACTCTGGAAACGTCCTGCTCGATGATAGGACCTTCATCCAAATCCGCCGTGACATAGTGCGCCGTAGCCCCAATGAGTTTCACACCCCTGTCGTGGGCCTGGTCATACGGCTTTGCACCCTTGAACGACGGCAGGAAAGAGTGGTGAATGTTGATGATGCGTCCGCTCATCTCCCGGCACAGTTTGTCGGAAAGAATCTGCATATAGCGCGCCAGCACCACCAGTTCGACCTTTTCCGCGTCGACCAAGTCCAGCAGCTGCCGTTCCGCTTCGGGCTTATTGTCTTTCGTGACCGGCACCAAAATAAACGGCACTTGATAGAACGTTGCGATGGGAGCCAAATCGGGGTGGTTGCCCACGACCGCTTTCACATCGATTGGAATCGAATGATCACGCACGCGATAGAGCAGGTCGGACAGGCAATGCCCCTCTTTGGAAACCATAATGACGGTGCGCAGCGCCCGCCCAATTTCGTCCAAGTCCCAAGCCATCTGAAAATCGGCAGCTAAAGCCTCCACCCGGGCGTTAATATCGTGAACGCTGGGAACATCCATCTCCACTCGCATAAAGAACAGTCCCGTGTCGGTGTCTGCGAACTGGGCCGATTGAATGATATTTCCCCCCGCGCCGGCTACCATGCCGGATACAGCGTGGACAATTCCGGGTCGGTCGGGGCAGGAGAGGGTGAGCACCAGCTTTATGGTTTCGCTCGACTTCGTTTCAGTCATGGTTCTTAGCATACCTTTTCCGCACGGTTTCGTTTAGGACTGAGCCGACAAGGGGTGTGCTTCAGCGGGGTCTTTCACAAGGGTCTGCGGTGAGGCTGGTTTTTCTGATTGGCTGTTAAGTTGCCTCTGCCTAAGTGATACCGGTGGCCTTAGACGATAACGGTAGTGAGGTCCAGGGCGGAGACTGGCGAAAAATCCGACTGGCTGGGGGCGTTCGTATCCGCAATCGCCGCTGTGATGGCCGCAATCTGCGCGCCGTTGTCGGTACAGAACTTCAGCGGGGGAATCCGCAGGGTGACGCCAGCACGCGCGCATTCCTCCGTCAGCCATTCGCGCAGTCGGGAATTCGCGGAATATCCACCGCCCACTACCAGGGTTTTTGCCTCGAAATCGGTTAGCGCCCGCATAGTCTTGCTGACCAGGGAGTCGTTGACGGATTCCGAAAAACCGCGGCAAATATCCGCTACCGGCAACCACGGTTTGCCCTCGCGAGCAGGGGCGAAATCCTCCGTAAAGTCGGGGCGGTTACGTACTTCCGGGGCGGCTTCAAGCTGACCCACGTAGCGAGCCACCGCAGTTTTCAGTCCGGAGAAAGAAAAATCATAAGGGTGGGTTTTTGCGTATTTTGCTCCGGCCAGACCGCGCGGAAAGTCAATCGCCCCCAGTCTGCCTTCGCGGGCCAGGCGATCCACGTGCGGCCCTCCCGGATAGGGCAGTCCCAGCACGCGCCCGACCTTGTCAAAGGCTTCCCCCGAAGCATCGTCAAGGGTGCCGCCCAGTTCCTTGATTCCACCTTCAGCCGCAAAATCAGTGATGAGCAACAGGTTTGTGTGTCCACCGCTGACGACCAGTCCCACCGCCGGTAGTTCCAGTTCGCCGTTGACCAGCTGGTCTACCGCCAGGTGACCGATGACGTGATTAACCCCGTAAAGCGGCTTACCAGTAGCGGCGGCCAGGGCTTTTGCTCCGGCGATTCCTACCGCCAGCGAACCAATCAACCCCGGACCAGCGGACACGCCAATCTGGTCAATGTCCGCGAGCTTCACGCCCGCCTCGTCTAATGCCTCACTGACCACGGGTAGGAACGACTCCAGATGCGCCCGCGAAGCAATTTCGGGAATGATCCCGCCGTAGCGGGCATATTCATCCATCGAGGTAGCGACCACATTCGCCAACAGCTGGGTTTTGCCCGCTACGATGGCGGCTCCAGTTTCATCGCAGGTAGATTCGATTCCTAAAGTCAGTTTTGCACCGTTAAACACGCCTACATTTTAGTTGCTTTTTCCTGGCGTCTAAATTTCCGCGCAGCGCCGACACAGAATAGCCCGGTGTCGGCTACCCAAGCGCGTGGCGATTAGCGTCAAGTCCTCGCCGTTCTTCTCGGTTGTGGTCAGCAGTTTTCGGCGCAGCTGGGCGGGGGACACATCGGCTCCGCGTTTCTTAATTTCCAAAGACCTGAGTGATTGCGTTTTTAGCGCCGTGCGAATCTTCTTTTCGTCCAAAGGCAGGACTTCCATGACCTCGAACCAGCTTCCCAATTTCATGTCCGCCGCCTCGGGGACAGAAGTCCTGGTCAGATAGGCGATTTTTCTCGATACCGTTTTTGTGTATGTTTTATATGCAACTTGAGCCAGCAGTCCCGCCCGGATGATTGCGTCATCAGGTTCAAAAATCCATTCCCCCAGTTCGTCTTCGGTCGCAATAGTCTCGCTCAATTCGGCAGGCGCGTTGCACGGGGCAGCGGTTTCATCGTGCAGCACAGTCACAATCTTGCCGTGTTTGTCCATCAACAGAGCGGAGCGTCCCTGTCGGCGAATCAAGTCGCCCAGCCAGATTCCTGCCTCCACAAGCTCGCCTCCCACAGAAATCCACTGGGTTTCGCTCTGCGCGGGCAGGGTTTGATAGTTGATTCCGGGCGCAATCTTAACGCCAAGGTTTCCGTGCGGAATTTCGTCATACCAAGCGAGAATACGGGAGAGCGGGGGTTTCCAAGACTCCGGCTGGAGTCGCCTGCCTGAGGCATCGCGCCGGGCGGGATCCGCGAACGCGCCGTCCACCCCTTCGGCACGCAACTGCTCCCAATCCAGCTCCAAAATATCTGCCTGCGTGACCTGGGCTTCGGGATAGGCGCGAAGGTTCATCAGAGCTGCCGCCGCGGTGGCTTCATCGAGTTCAAACGCCGTGACCAGCAGCCCCAAACCGGCCAACGCTAGGGATTCTGTCCCTAACCCACAACCCAAATCAGCGACCTTGTGACAACCGGCATCACGAAAACGCCCGGCGTGTACGGCAGCCACCGGTAAACGCGTGGCCTGCTCCAAACCGTCTCGGGTGAACAGCATTCCTTGCGCGAAATCTCCGAATTTGACCCGCGCTGCCTCGCGCAGCTCCAGCTGGGTCAAAATAGCTGCCACCAGCTCCGGCGCGACACCGCGTTTCCGTAAACCGACACTCAATCGGTCTGCTAGCGCCGGCGTGTAGGGTCCCAGGGTTCCCAAGGATTCCAGCAATTGGAACCCTTCTTTACTCAACACGGGCACCAGCGAATTTACAGCCATAGTTCAATCCTAAGGGTGACCAGAGCCAAAGCGGGAACCTCACGGGACGGCGCCAAAATAGTGCGACACGAAAGCGACTTAGCACTCGGGTTGCGAGAGTGCTAAATGCGACATAAAATATAAACCGACTGGCAGGGTGCCACCCGCGACGGCGCTCGGTTGGTGAAATATCATCAGGAACTTAGAGAAAGGGCAATCGCAGTGTCGGTTTGCATTAAACCTTTGGAAGATCGGGTTGTTATCAAGCAGCTGGAAGCGGAAACGGTAACCGCTTCAGGGCTGGTCATCCCGGATATGGCAAAAGAAAAGCCGCAGGAAGGCACCGTCGTGGCGGTAGGCCCCGGTCGCGTTGACGACAAGGGCGTGCGTGTGCCGATGGACGTCAAGGAAGGCGACAAGGTCATTTACGCCAAGTACGGCGGCACCGAAGTCAAGTACCAGGGCGAGGAATACGTTATTCTTTCTGCTCGCGACTTGCTCGCTGTAGTTGAGTAATCGATATACGCTCTTTGAAAAGGCCGGACGTATGTCCGGTCTTTTCTGTTAAGTTATAGATTCACCCGTCCCGATCCTCCCCAGCGCGGCGACGCCGAAACCGTAGGAATAGAGGGGCACCGGGGATACCTGTAACGCTTGCTAAACAGCCCAGTCATCTCAGCGCGCCAATCTCTTGACGGGTTTCCGGACCACTACTACGCTGGAAGGTATGACTAGGAAATTAGCATTAGTTCGTCGCCCCAGCCCTAAAATGGCTGATGGCATTGTGACACACATTGAAAAGTCTGCCGTCTCTTATGATCTGGGTTTGCGCCAGTGGGAAGGCTACGTCAAGGCACTCAATGATAACGGGTGGGAAACCGTCGAGGTCGAGCCCGCTCCGGATTGCCCTGATTCGGTATTCATTGAGGATCCTGTTTTCGTCTACGGGGATCTCGCTATCATCACTCGCTCTGGAGCTCCGGAGCGTCGCGCTGAGGTTGCGGGGGTGGAAAAGGCTGTTCGGGACGCTGGGTACCGCGTGGCTTACATCAAGGAACCCGGCACCGTAGACGGGGGAGATATCCTGAAGTTTGACGGTAAAGTCTGGGTCGGACAAACTCCCGGTGGCCGCACCAACGAAGAAGGGGTGCGCCAGCTTGCCGAGTACTTGAAGGAATTCGATGCGGAAGTCATCCCCGTGGAAATGACCAAGGTGCTCCACCTCAAGAGCGGCGTCACCGCCTTGTACGACGGCACCGTAGTCGGCTACAAACCGCTGGTGGACGACCCGACCGTGTGGGACAAGTTCATGGAAGTTCCCGAAGAACCCGGTTCGCACGTCGTTCTGCTCGAGGATAACAAGATTCTGATGTCCGCTGCCGCGCCCAAGTCCAAGGAACTCTTTGAGAGCATGGGTTACGAAGTGGTCGCGGTAGACATCGGCGAGTACGAGAAGCTCGAAGGTTGTGTGACCTGCCTGTCCGTACGTCTGCGCGGTGACGTGGGCTAACGGGCAAACTGGACTTTTCGCCACAATCCGGCGCGTCCGAAATATAACGTTGCGGCGGGCGGACCAGGCGATTAGGTTTACGGTTTTATAGACATTTTGGGGGCTGAGCCTGTGGCTCAGCCCCCAAAATATATGCAATTTCTAGCGGCGGATTCGCCCCCGCCCGGGCTCTACAGGTTTTAAGCGGATTTAGCCTCCCGTTCCTTCCAGTAAGCGGCGCGTTCCTCCTCAGTCATGCCGCCCCAGATGCCGTAAGGTTCGTGGGCATTCAGAGCGTAACTGCGGCACTGTTCCAATACCGGGCAAGTCGCGCAAATCGCTTTGGCCTGCGCGGCACGCCGCCGCCGGGTTCCCCCACGTTCACCGTCTGGATGGAAGAAAGCCGCCGTCCCCAAATCCTTACAGGCAGCTTCATCCTGCCATTCCCAAGATTCAATAGTCGGAGCGGGGAGATACGTTACATTACTCATTTTCTTCCTTTCCCTCGCGGTGTTTTCTTACTCTTCAAGACTAGGGGGTGTGTCGGCAATCCAGCGTCCTACCACAGGACGATTTAGGCTCGCCAGACCGTCCTTCAGTAGTAGTGAACTGAAACCTGAACCCAATTCGAGCGAATCACCGGCAAATCCGGCTTGAACTGCGATTCCCACCCCGTCAGCACTGTTAGCGCTGGAGCGTTAGAATAAACATCAGCATTAAAAGAATTATTCCCAGGTATTTAAGGAAGGCATATGAGCGAAATCACGAATCCCTTGCAAGACCTTGAAAATGGTGTTGAACCGCGGTTTTTGACCGGTTTGACCTACGATGACGTGCTGTTATTGCCAGAGGTTACAGATGTGATTCCCGCCGAAGTGGACACGTCCACTCGCTTTTCCAAAGAAATCAAGCTGCATATCCCCCTGATTTCCGCCGCTATGGACACCGTGACTGAATCTCGGATGGCGATTGCTATGGCGCGTCAGGGCGGCATAGGAATCTTGCACCGTAACCTTTCCATCGAGAGCCAAGCCCAACAGGTGCGTCAAGTGAAACGCTCCGAGTCGGGCATGGTGACTGATCCCGTCACCATCGGCCCCAGCGCCACCATTGAACAGCTCGACGAACTGTGCGCCAAGTATCGGGTATCGGGCTTGCCCGTTGTGACGGACGACTACGAATTGCTGGGTATCATCACCAATCGTGACCTGCGTTTCGTGCCCACCACCCAGTGGGGCATCAAGACAGTGCAGGAATGCATGACGCCGATGCCGCTGATTACCGGGCGCACCGGCATCTCTCGCGAAGAAGCGATGAAGCTGCTGGCGGAAAATCGGATAGAGAAACTGCCTTTGATTGATGAAAACGGCAAGCTGACCGGCCTCATTACGGTTAAGGACTTCGTGAAAACCGAGCAGTTCCCGCACGCTACCAAAGATTCCCAAGGTCGTTTGGTGGTGGGCGCCGCTATCGGCTACTGGGGAGACGCGTGGGAACGCGCTCAGGCCCTGGCCGAGGCAGGTGTCGATGCCCTGATTGTGGATACCGCAAACGGCGGGGCCAAGCTAGCTTTAGAGATGATTACGCGAATCAAGAACGATTCGGGGTTCTCCGGGGTGCAAGTTGTGGGCGGTAACGTCGCCACCAGGGAGGGTGCACAAGCCTTGATTGATGCGGGTGTTGACGGTGTCAAGGTCGGTGTTGGTCCGGGGTCCATTTGTACCACTCGCGTGGTGGCTGGGGTGGGGGTGCCTCAGATTACCGCCATTATGATGGCTGCAGAAGCGTGTGACCGTGCGGATGTGCCGCTGATTGCTGATGGCGGTTTGCAGTATTCCGGCGATATTGCCAAAGCCTTGGTTGCCGGCGCTCAGACGGTGATGCTGGGTTCCCTGTTGGCTGGCTGTGAAGAATCCCCAGGTGAACTCGTGTTCATGAACGGTAAACAGTGGAAGCACTACCGCGGGATGGGTTCGCTCGGGGCCATGAGTTCGCGCGGCCGCAAGTCCTACTCAAAGGATCGTTATTTCCAGGCCGATGTCTCTAGCGACGACAAGATTGTTCCCGAAGGCATCGAAGGCCAGGTTCCCTACCAAGGTACCCTTGGCTCGGTGGTGTATCAGCTGGTGGGAGGGCTGCACCAGTCGATGTTCTATACCGGGGCGCACACCATTGAGGAGCTGCGCCACCGGGGTCGTTTTGTGCGTATCACCCAGGCAGGTTTGCGGGAATCTCATCCTCATGATGTTGAAGTCACCGTGGAAGCCCCGAACTATCAACGTCACTAAGGCCACAGATTTTCGCCTCTAGGGTGTATGAGAGACTTTGGCTATGCATGAAATGAACCACATGAATACCCCCTGGCTTCATCAGGAAGTCTTGGGATTCGACACGGAAACGACCGGTGTCTTTACGTCTCGCGACCGTATCGCTACGGTGTCGCTGATACGCAGGATAAACGGCGAGGATTCGCCGCTGTACTGGGTTATTAATCCTGGCGTTCCCATGCCTCCCGCTGCCGGTCGGGTTAATGGTCTGACTGATGAATACTTGCAGGCTAACGGGGTTGAGCCGCGAGTTGGACTCGAGGAAGTTGCGGGTATTATCGCGGAAACTATGCGGCGGGGAGTGCCCGTAGTCGGTTTCAACGTCACCTTCGATTTCGCGATTCTGGAAGTGGAACTGAAACGTCACGGTTTGCAAACCTTACGCCAGCGCCTGGAAGGGCAGTTAGAACCGATAGTCGATCCACTGGTACTGGATCGAATCCTAGATCGCTATCGGAAAGGGAAACGTAACTTGGCCTCCGTCTGCACAGCTTACGATTTACCGTTGCGTGACGATTTTCACAACGCTCAAGCCGATGTTGCCGCGACTTTGGATTTGCTCGGTGCCATGTCTGAGCGATTCCCCGAATTATTGGAAATGGGTCCCGGGGAAATTATGCAGTTTCAGGCGGAGGGTCATAGCCAATGGGCTCAGAGTTTCAACGAGTTCATGTCCGCGCGAAAACCGGATTTCCACCCGGTATCCTTGCATTGGCCGCAGTTTTAGCGCCGCTAGTGGGTGTGTCGGGTTAAGAGTAGGGGAGTATAACCAGTGAAATCGACCGAAAGGTCCGAACAGGCAGCGCGCCCGGTGGTCAACTTTGTGGCTGCTGGCGAGGGCCGTTTTTTTGATATTTTCATGACCTTGTTTGTAGCGCTGCTGCTCATTTCGAACATCTCCGCCACCAAACTCATCGGCGGACCGTGGGGATTGATTTTTGATGGCGGAGCCGTCATGTTCCCCTTCACCTACATCCTGGGGGATGTCCTCTCGGAGGTCTATGGATTTCGCGGGGCTCGCCGGGCGGTCCTGACCGGGTTTGGGATTTCCATCTTGGCATCGGGCCTGTTCTTCCTGGTTGCCAAAGCACCGCCGGCTAGCGGAGACTTTATCACTCCTGCTTTCGCTCAGGTTTTCGGGTTCGTTCCGCGTATTGTGGCGGCTTCCCTGGCGGGGTACGTGCTGGGGCAGCTGTTAAATGCTCTGGTGCTGGTGCGGATTAAGGGTCGCACCGGAGAGCGTTTCCTCTGGCTTCGCATGATTGCCTCGACCCTGGTCGGGGAGCTGGTGGACACCCTCGCGTTTTGCACCATCGCTTTTGCCGGGTTGATTTCGGGGCCGGAATTTTTCAACTACGTGCTGACCGGTTACGTGTACAAGTGTGCGTTGGAAATCATCATGTCGCCGCTCAGCATTCAGGTCATTGGGTGGGTGAAACGCGGTGAAAAAAATTATGTACCGATTGATACAGAAATGTCACCCTCTCAAACTCTCAAAGCTAATAATGGACCAACTGGTACAGAAACCATCTCTTCGCAATGTTCTTAACCTGGGGTGATGATTGAGTGAGTGAAAATTTTGAGATTGTAGCTCGTCTGGGTCAGCTGGGGCGAGCGGGGGTTATCCACACTCCACACGGAGACATTCCCACCCCCGCTTTTGTACCTGTCGGTACAAAAGCGACGGTGAAGGCGCTCATCCCCGAGATGATTCGGGAACTGGGCGCGGCGGCCGTACTGGCTAACGCGTACCACCTCTATCTGCAGCCAGGCCCGGAGCTTGTCGATAGGGCCGGTGGTCTGGGGGCATTTATGCACTGGGATGGGCCAACTTTCACCGATTCCGGCGGATTCCAAGTCCTCAGTCTGGGTGCAGGATACAAGAAAGTCCTCAGCCAAGAATTCGCCGCCTCAACTCGGGAACGCAGTGCCTCGCGCGATCACGGTAACCACGAACGTTCCGGAGACAAACGCAAACTCTTGGAACAGGCCGAAGAAGCCGCGGAACTGTCGCCTCCCGATAAACGCCAAGCTCACCCCGGCTTAGCGCGCGTTGATGATGACGGCGTTAATTTTCGCTCACACCTGGATGGAACCAAACATCGTTTTACCCCGGAAATCTCGATGCAGATTCAGCACCACCTGGGCGCCGATATTATTTTCGCTTTCGATGAGCTGACCTCCCTGCTGCATTCCTACGACTATCAGGTAGTTTCCTTGGAACGTACCCGAAAATGGGCGGAGCGCTGTCTGGCGGAACACGAGCGGCTTACCACGGAACGTGCCGACAAGCCTTACCAGATGCTGTTCGGAGTTATCCAAGGAGCACAATGGGAGGATTTGCGCCGCCGCGCCGCACACGACCTCGGTGGAATGGAAGTCTCGGGGCGTTGCTTTGACGGATTTGGCATCGGAGGAGCCCTGGAAAAGGAAAACCTTGGCGTGATTTGTTCCTGGGTGTGTCAGGAGCTGCCCGAGGATCGCCCGCGTCACCTGCTGGGAATCTCAGAACCGGAAGATTTCTTTGCCGGCATTGAAAACGGAGCTGATACCTTCGACTGCGTCTCTCCGTCTCGCGTGGCCCGCACCGGAGCGGCATATTTGCCTACCGGCAGGACGAATGTGGCACGGGCAGCTTTTCGAGAGGACTTTGGCCCTCTCCAGGAGGGCTGTGGCTGCTATACCTGCACAAACTACACTCGCGCCTATCTCCACCACCTGCTGAAGGCCAAGGAAATGCTGGCTTCGACACTGCTGACCATCCACAACGAGTACTACACCGTTCACCTGGTCCACAGCATCCGTCAGGCTATCATCGCTGGTGAGGATGCGTATCGGGACTTTAAACATCGGACGTTAAGCCAGCTGGGTCGGGAGTAATTGTTGCGGCAGGGGAACGCCGGGAACTGGTCTCTGGCGCTGCCAGCCGCTCCCGCTCGAGGTGCATTTTGGTAGGCTGAATCCATGAATGAAGAAGTCCAGATTGGGCGCGGCAAACGGGGACGTCGAGCCTACTCTTTTGATGAAATCGCGGTAGTGCCCTCTCGCCGCACGCGAGATCCTCGTGACGTGTCGCTAGCCTGGCAATTTGACGCTTATTATATGAAAGTTCCGGTCATGGGTGCGCCGATGGATTCGGTGATGAGCCCGCAAAATGCCATCGCCTTGGGAAAGATGGGAGGAGTCGGGGTCCTGGACTTGGAGGGGCTATGGACCCGATACGATGACCCTCTGCCACTATACGAAGAACTGGCAGAACTCGACGAAAGTGGAGCGAAAGCCACCGCTAAGCTGCAGGAGATATACACCGAACCCATCAAGCCGGAACTAATGCGGGCTAGGTTGGAAGAAATCAAAGCTGCTGACGTTATTGTGGCCGGGGCTATGAGCCCGGCCGGCACCCAAAAACTGTGGGAACACGTGGCGGATTCAGAGCTGGATCTGTTCGTGGTACGCGGTTCTACCGTGTCCGCGGATCATGTTTCCTCCCAAGCAGAACCGCTGAACCTAAAGCAATTCGTGCATCAGGTGGACATTCCGGTCATTGTCGGGGGTGTCGCCACCTATACCGGGGCGCTGCATCTGATGCGTACTGGTGCGGCCGGAGTGCTGGTGGGATTCGGCGGGGGAGCCGCTTCTACGACCCGCCGCACCATGGGTATCCACGTGCCGATGGCGACGGCGGTAGCGGATGTAGCGGCGGCACGGCGGGACTTCTTGGATGAATCCGGTGGCAGGTATGTCCACGTTATCGCTGATGGCGGCATCGGCTTTGCGGGAGACGTGGTGAAAGCCATCGCTTGCGGGGCTGATGCGGTCATGTTGGGCAGCGCTTTGGCCAGGGCTTACGAGGCGCCCGGACATGGCTGGCACTGGGGAAGTGAGGCGCACCACTCGACCTTGCCGCGCGGCTCCCGGGTCAAAGTCGGCACTGTCGGCACCTTGGAGCAGGTTATGTTCGGTCCTGCCGACAATGCTGAAGGGACCCTCAACATGATGGGAGCACTGCGCCGGACGATGGCTACAACCGGTTATACCGACGTCAAGGAACTCCAGCGAGTCGAAGTGGTCACCAGCTATTGAGCACCTCCCGCGTAGCCCCAAAAAAGCCAGGTAAAACCCAGTTTGCGACATTGCAAACTGCTGCGGGTCGCCGCGCTAATCGCGTGGTGCTGGGGCTGTTTTGGCTCATGACCCTCGGCCTGATTACGGTTTTTGTTGCGGCGGGGCAGATTCTGGACTCTTACCTACACCCCGAATGGTCCTTTCCGGCCACCTTTTACTGGGTGCTCGCAATTGTGGGCATCGTCCTGGTATTTGGGGCACACTTTTCGTTGACGCGGCGCTCGACCCGGTCTCAGATACGTGAGGAAAACCACGTTCGACAAGCTCTTTTGACAGAGAGTTTTCGCACCGGACCCGCGCGGATGAATCAGGAAAGCGCCGGAAAGGTTGTGGCATTAGCGACCGAATCAGCCGAAAAGTTTACCCGGTATCGTCAAGGGTTCCTGCCTCAGGTGCAAGGCTCTTTCAGCGCACCGGTGCTGATAGTGGCGGCGATGGGGATTTTTGTGCACCCTTTCCTGGCGCTGTTGCTGGCGCTGTGCCTGCCGTTGGCAGCTGGGACGGTGTGGCTTTTTCAAAAGCTCTTTCGGCGTTCCTCGGCGAAATCTGCACGGGCCCGGGCGGCTTTAGCGGCAAACTACCTGGAAGTGTTGCAGGGACTCACAACCCTGCAGCTACTGGGGGCAGCAGGCCGGATGGGGGACAAACTGGAGACTGTCGGCGAAGAAAATCGGCGAGCCACCATGAGCCTGCTACGTTCCAATCAAGTCATAATTTTTGTACTCGATACAGTGTTTTCGCTTTTCGTCATCACGTCTGTGGCCGCCCTGTCAATGTACCTGGTGTCTCTCGGGGAGATGACCTTGGGCAAAGTGGTGACAGCGCTGGGCCTGGCGATGTTGCTGTTGGAACCGATTGACCACTTCGGGGCGTTTTTCTATGTAGCGATGGGCGGACGGGGAGCCGGGCGGGCCATCTCAGGATTCATGCACTCGCGGGCCAGCCATTCGGATGCCAGCTGCGAGGATGCCTCCGTTGATTTTCACGGTGATACTGAAGTTACGGATGGGGAAGTTTCGGCGTCGGGAGTTGCTGAGATTCCCGCGGTGTATCTGGAAAATGTGGGGGTGCGCTACGGGAATCAGCAGGTCCTCCAAGGGGTGAACCTCAGAGTGCCTTCAGGCGAACGTGTGGCGATTGTAGGGGATTCTGGACAGGGCAAAACCACCTTATTGAACGTAATGAAGGGATTTTTGACTCCAAGTGAGGGCCGGGTAGAGGTCGCCGGGAATACCGCTGACTTGGCGCAACGCTCGGCGCTGGTCAGCCAAAATACCTGGCTGTTTACCGGCACCGTGCGGGAAAACCTACAGATGGCAGCCCCGCAGGCGTCTGATACCGAATTGTGGGATGCTTTACGAGCGGCGCATCTTGACGCTGAAATCCAACAGATGCCCCTGGGGCTGGACACTGCCTTGGGCGAGAACGGCATAGGTCTTTCGAGCGGACAGAAACAGCGTCTCAGCTTGGCACGGGCCCTCGGGAGCGGTCGAAAAATTTTGTTGCTGGATGAAGCGACTTCCCAAGTTGATTTGAATTCTGAGCGAAAAATTTTGGATGCTCTCCAAGCCCTGGGGCATGACTATACTCTCATCATGGTGTCACACCGCGGGGCTCTAACCACGCTGGCAGACCGCGTTTTGCTGGTCGAATGCGGAAGGCTGGTGGAGCGGTGACACCCCTGAACAACGCATCAGACTCAAAGAACGCCGCGCCGTTCCCACCGGCGGAGGGCCAGGACAGTTCCTCGTCCACAACGCGTCCTTCCGCACTAGCCGCGGCAGGGCTGCGGACAGTCGTCCGCTGGCTGCTATCCTCGACTCGCACAGTGTTGGGACCGGTAGCCGCTTCCACCCTTGCCAGGCTGGTCGATCAAATCCTGGGCATAGTCCTGTTCGTCATACCGGCAGTATTGGTTACGAACCTGGTGATGAGCAGTGTTGACTGCGGTTGTGTCCGCAGCGTGTCCGCCAATGTGGGGGGACTGTTGACAGTGATGGTGGGGACCGCTCTTCTGAAAGGTTTAGCTCGCTACCTGGAACAATACTGGGGCCACTTGGTTGCCTTCAAGGCCTTGGAGCTATTGCGTAACCAAGCCTACCGTGCCATTTATCCCCAAGCTCCCGCCATCGTGACTGATAACCACAGCGGAGAACTCTTGGCGCGGCTCACGAAAGATATAGATCGTATCGAAGTATTCTTTGCCCACACTTTTGCCCCCGCGATAACGGCATTCCTGGTTCCCGGCATTGTTACCGCGGTGACCTTTGCAGTCGCACCCTGGCAATTTGGCGTAGCCGTGGCAGGAATTCTCATCGTAGGACTTATGATACCTTGGTACGGTATATCTTCTGGGCATCTGGCCGCGCGCAATAAACTCGCAGCTCGCGGCCGTGTCGCCGCGGATGTCACCGACTCGCTGGGAGGCTTGGCGGAAGTCGTGGGATACGGCCTGTGCGAAGCACGTCTCGCCGGCAGTGAAAGGCTGGGCGAGGAACTGGTCCGTGCCAGCCTGCGTGAGACCAACAAGTCAGCATTCCGCGGCGCGTTCCTCTCCGCGTGGCGAATGGCTGCGGTGCTGATTTTGCTGGCGGTGGGGGCTGCGCTGTATCAGTCAGGCTCACTGGAAATGGCCGCCTGGATAGCGATACTGTTTGCGGTTTTGCGTTGCTGGGACGGGTTTAAAGCTGTGGTGGACTTCGGAACCGAACTGAATACCTCCCTGGCTGCGGCGCGACGTGTCTACCAGCTGACCCATGCCGGACTGGAGTTACGTGAGGGGCAGGAAAATGTGCGGCAAACTACCCCGTTGGCCGTGGAATTTAGCCAGGTTAGCTTTCGCTATCCCGAACCAACCAACGCAGCCCCACGGCTTGACGCAGCACTGGGGACTATCGAACAAGTCAACCTCAAGTTAGCGCCGGGCTCATGGACCGCCCTGGTGGGGGCGACGGGCGGTGGAAAGTCGACCCTGGCGCGACTTTTGCTACGTTTCTACGACCCTGATGCGGGAACGGTCCTCCTGGACGGGCGCGGTTTGCGCGAATACCGCCTCGCGTCCCTGCGTGAAGCGGTATCTCTAGTCAGCGCTGAGTCAACAATTTTCGATATGACTATCGCGGAAAACTTACGTCTGGCCAGCCCGCACGCCAGTGATAGCCAACTGTGGTGGGCTTTGGCGATGGCGGGAATGGATGCGGAAGTGAAAGCAATGCCGGGGGGATTGCAGCACCGTGTGGCTACGCGAGGGGCGGCCCTCAGCGGGGGACAATGTCAGCGGCTTTCCCTGGCTCGTGCCCTCCTGCGCCAATCCCCAATCCTCATCTTGGACGAGCATACGGCGCACCTGCCTGCACCTTTAGCTTCCCGTATCAACGATAGCCTGCGCAGTCTGACACCGCGCCCCACCGTCTTGGAGATTACGCACAACCTGGATCAGATTGCCCGAGCCGATCGGGTGGCGGTGCTGGATTTGGGTCACATTGTGGAACAGGGTAAGCCCGAGGAGCTCCTGGCTAACCCAGAATCAGCGCTGTGCCGCCTGCGGGGCCAATAGAAGCCCTGACAGCACGCTCAGATTTACCGTCCGTGCCCGGATGGCAGGGGTGGAAAAATTATTGGACTGACAAACCGGGGCAATTTTAGGAGTTTATTTAACTTAATTTTTGAACAATTTGCCTATATGAGGGCGAAATACCACCGATTTCTTAAGCTATCGTGAAAGAACTCTGAAAAAATCCAGATAATTTCCAGTGTATGCTAGGGATTGTCGGTGTTCTTCGCTGACCATGCCAACTTCAACTCAACGCAGAGCAGGAAACAACATGAAAAAAACACAACGATTTAAGCGGCTCGCCATAACCCTTACCGGGGCAGTGGCGCTCGTCGGAGCCAGCCTGGTAGGCGTGTCCGGACTGACACCCCAGGCGAGTGCTTCCGAAAGCACTTACTTGATTGGCACCGGTATCTCGGATGTGACCGGCGCTATTGCGGAAAACGGCGCCTTCGGCTACGCCTCGCACCAAGAGATGAAAGGCCTGCAGCAACGGGTGTATGCCCATGCCTTTATCGTCGCTGATCAGGTTACCGGCAAGCGCGTGGTTTATGTCAGCGTCGATACCGGCGGCATTTTCAACGCGGTGCGGGTACGGGTTTTGGACAAACTGAAGGCAATGTATCCCGGCTTGTACGATGAGGGCAACGTGATGATTGGCATCACCCACTCGCACGTGTCGCCGGCAGGAACCTCCACCGATAAACTTTATGAAATCGCCGCGGAGGATAAGACTATGCATGGGTTCAGCCAACAGGTTTTGGATATCACCGTGGACGGCATCGTCAACGCAATTTCGAAGGCACACAACAACCTCGAGCCTGGAACCATCGAGATGAAGCGCACTAACGTCCACGGCATCACCCGGAACCGCTCTCTGGCGGCGTACCTGCAAAACGATGACGTCAGCAAATACGACGACTCGGTAGAAACGACGATGGACCAACTGGAGTTCACTTCTGCAGCTGGTGAGAAACTCGGCGTATTCAACTGGTTCTCAACTCACGCCACGTCCTTCCCGATGCACTGGGACCTGTATTCCGCCGACTCGAAAGGCTACGCGGAATACCTGTATGAACAGAAGTTTGGGACTGACCCGAATCAGGACAAAACCTTCGTGGCAGCGTTCCCTGCTTCAGGTACGGGAGACATGGTTCCCGTGGCGGGCAACTCGTCCTCCACTCCGGATTTCATGGGAACCCCTGATGATTACTACAACGCTGAAAAGCATGGTCAGGAACAGTTCGACGCATCTTGGCAGCTGTGGAATAGCCCCGGAGACGCAGTTAAAGGCGCCGTTGACTCTCGAGGACGCTACGTCCAGTTTAGGAACTATGTCGTCAACGCGGATTATACGGAAGGCGCCGGAGACCAGAAACTGTGCGTCCCGGCTCGCGGCTATTCCTTTGCTGCAGGCGGCGAGAACGGCCCCTCGGGAATTCCTGGAATCTATGAAGGTATGACCAAGGACAGCTTCTCGATTCGCGACGTGGTCAACAAGGTCGATCAATCCGACTTGGGCGGTTTGGTGCGCTTCGCCTTTGCCTCAATTTCTTGGACGGGCAATGATCCGTGCCAGGCCGAAAAGCCGGTTTTGCTCCCCGACGGAAGATGGGGATGGGCTTCAACCGTGGTGCCGGTACAGTTGCTGCGTATCGGCAATGTGGCTATCGTCGGTGTCCCGACTGAGACGGGCACTATGGGCGTGCGCCACCTGCGGGAATCCGTGGAACAGATTTTGGCACCGCTCGGCGTTGAGAAGGTCATCTTTTCCGGGGCTACGAACGATTACGCCGGTTATGTTTCCACTCGTGAAGAGTACGCTGCCCAACACTACGAGGGCGCTTCCACCGAGTTTGGTCCTTACGAGCTGGCCGCTATACAGCAAGAGGTGGACGGCTTGGCCCAAGCTATGGTCGACGGCACTGCGGTCAGCAACGATGCGTGGCCCAATGTCAGCACGCGAGGCAAAATCAATCGTCCCGGGGTTGTGCTGGACGACAAGCCGTTGCGTCAACAGTTTGGCCAAGTGCTGATTCAGCCCCTCGAACAGTACCAACCGGGAGAAACCGCTAAAGCCGTGTTCCGCGGGGCACACCCCAAGAACAACTTGCGTGTAGGCGGGACCTTCCTCAAGGTGCAGCGTCAGGCCGAGGACGGGACTTGGCAAGATTACTTGACGGACCGTGACTGGGACACCAGTTACCGCTGGGAACGTGAGGGCGCCAGCTATTCTCGCACCACGGTCGAGTGGCGGATTCGCCAGGGCACGCCGGCCGGAACTTATCGGTTAGTGCAGGACGGCGACTGGAAGAACGGCTGGAATCACCGGGTTATTCCCTACGAGGGGATATCTAACCCGTTCACCGTGAACTAGGACTAACGAAAATTACTCCCTCTGGTCCGGGCAGCTGGTTTCCGCCGGCTGCCCGGACTTTATGGTTTGGTCAATGTGGGGAATCGGCAAAGTTGATGGTGCAACCGTGGGTGCGGGGCAGGGTTAGGCCTCCGAACCGGGCCAGTGTCGCAGGGAATCGGGCAGATGCGGGCGGGACTTGATTGGCAGACGTGAGACCACGTTCAGGTAAGATTCCTGAACCAGCACTTTCAATAGTTCCAGGTCGACTTCCGCGCCGGGGTACACACTAATCCAGCGGTCTTTGTTCATGTGCCAGCCGGGGGTGATTTCCGCGTAACGCTGGGTCAGTGCCAGGCCGTCCTCCGGCAACACGGCCAAGTTCACGACCGGGGTGCCGTGGACTTCCACCATCACCACGAACCACTTTCCGCACACTTTTACGGCCTCCCACTGCGGGGAATACACCCAAAGCTCAGGCTCGGGCAGCTCTAACGCCGCTGCCCGAGCCTGATCCCACAATTCCTCGGCTTTCATACGTCCCCCGTGACGTTTACCTGGTTTATTCACCCTCAAATGTAGTGCTTCTCGGTTATTTTGTGTGTCTTTATGGCATTTGTGTGAGAGTTCCGGAAGGGATTCAACTAGGCCGTGTCCGCTTCGATTGCAATCATGATGCTGCACCGGGTGAGGTAGCGCTGGATTCTCGGGGAATGAGGCTGGATACATCACATGTATAGCTGCGTGCGGGTTTACCAGCTAAAAATTCAGTTAAGAGGTTTGCGGCGACCACCGCGTAGAGCGAAGGATCACGTGAAACTGCCGTAATGGCGGGGGAAGTGACTCGGCAAATGGGAGAATCTTCGCAAGATGCCAACAATACTTGCTTGCCAATAGTTAGTCCGAGTTTGAGACAGGCGTTGACCCCTCCTACGGCTAAAACCTCGTTGTCATAGATGATAGCCGGCAGTCCTTCCAGAGGTGAAAGGAGGGATAGTGTGGATGAAAGTCCCTCGTTTTCGGTCGAGTTAGCGCAGATTACGCTGCCAAAATTGATTCCGCTCTCATTACCGTAATCCTGCAAAGCCTCACAGCGGCGCTTGGTGTGCAGGAGCGCTTCGTTGCCGCCCACATAGGTGACACTGGTAGCTCCGCACATTTTGAGATGGGTAGCTAACGTTGCAATTAGGTCGAATTCATTTGTGACCAGGGAAGGGAATCCTTCCACTTGTTCCCCGACGAATACACCAGGAAGGTTAAGCTCTTCGAGGAGGCGTGCGCGCGGATCTTGTGAAACCGGATCGGTGATAACGACACCGTCCACACGGCGTTCCTTGGACCATTTCCGGTAGATTTCCAGCTCCTGGCCCATCGTGGTACAGGTCTGGAGAACCAGGCTTAAACCGGCGGCGGTGAGCTGCGATTCGAGTCCCAGCAAAAAATCGAAAAAGAATCGTTCGGAAACATAGGATTCACGGGAACGTGCGATGACATAGCCGATAGCTTCGGCACGGGCTCGTGATAGTGCCTGTGCCAGGGGATGCGGAACCCACCCTTTTTTGTGTGCTATCTCTAAAATACGTTCCCTGGTTGAGCGAGAGATTCCAGGGCGATTGTTGAGGGCAAAGGACACTGCTGTGATGGATACCCCTGCCTCACGTGCAATGTCATTAATAGTGAGACGCTCCACCTCAATCACGCAACTCTCTGGAACTGGAAAATTAATTGAAATCCTTGTACTAAAGCGTTTTAGTAGCTACCATAGTACCAAATGCTACACGGAAGCAAAGGTGCTTAGATATGCATGAGAATCCAGAAATTCTGATCCAGCGGGTGAAACGTACGTTGGAAGAACGTTTGGTTCCTGCCATATATAGTCCTATATCCCCGCTACGAGTTAGTGCCTGGCGTGTTCCTCGCGAAGGGGAGGTCATTGGTGAGCCAGTTTCCTTTTCTGATATCCCAGACACTTTCCCCGAATTCGCAGTGGGACAATCCTGGGGAAGCGCTTGGGAAACCACTTGGTTCAAATTTCAGGGCACGGTTCCGGCTGTCGATTCCCTGAGCTGTCGGGAAGGCGATGTGGTTGAAGCGCGTCTGGACTTGGGATGGTCTGATGTTTCGGCAGGATTTCAAGCGGAAGGTTTGGTACGGGATATCGCAGGAAATGCGATTAAAGCGGTTAATCCCCGTAACCAGTGGGTTCCTCTGCCGGTTGCGAAGCACGTTTCCCAGGATTTTCAGTTTTACGTTGAAGCTGCAGCGAACCCCTTGCTTTTGGACATTCCCCCATTTCAGCCCACCGATGAGGGGGACAAACTCACTGCATCTACCCAGGATATTTATACTCTGCACGCTGCTGACGTCGTGATTCGTCACGGTGATATTTACGATTTTGTCTTGGATGTGTCCATTTTGCTGGAGCTAGTGCAATCCGCTGCGCAGCTCACCCATCGAGAATTAGAAATCCTGTTCGGTATTTCCAGTGCCTTAGATTGTCTCGATTTTCAACGCTTGTGCGACACTGTACCCCTGGCTCAGAAGCGTCTGCAACCTCTGTTGGATCGTCCCGCCTTGCCCCGTGAGCACGAGCTTTTTGCGGTAGGACACGCACATATTGATTCGGCTTGGCTGTGGCCATTGCGGGAGACAAGGCGTAAAGTTGCGCGGACCCTGGCGAATGTTGTCCGTTTGCTAGAAGACGGTCATGAAATGGTGTTTGCGCTTCCGGCGGCACAGCACGTGGCTTGGTTAGAGCAAGATGAGCCGCAACTCTTTGAGCGAGTAAAAGCACTCGTGGCAAAGGGAAAAATTGTCCCGGTGGGAGGCATGTGGGTGGAGCCTGATGCGGTTCTGCCCGGAGGAGAAGCCTTAGCTCGGCAACTTGTAGAGGGCTTGAACTATTTCACAGAAAAATTTGACGTGAGCTGTCAAGAGATTTGGCTCCCCGATTCTTTTGGTTACACAGCGGCTTTACCGCAGTTAGCTCGCTGTGCAGGGATTTCGCGGTTCCTGACCCAAAAAATCTCTTGGAACCAAACCAATATATTTCCTCACCATACCTTGTGGTGGGAGGGTATAGACGGTTCGCGTGTCTTTACACATTTCCCTCCTGCAGATACCTATGGCTCAGATGTGACCGGAGCTCAGCTACGTCACGCGGTTGAAAACTTTAAAGAAGCGGGGAGAGCAAATTCCTCAATGCTGCTTTATGGCTATGGGGACGGCGGGGGCGGCCCCACTAGGGAAATGTTGGAACGTTTGGCGCGAGTGCGGAATCTGGAAGGATTTGCCAAAACTCACCATGCGACGCCACAGGAATTCTTTGATCAGGCTCAAGCAGAATATGACCAGCCGCCCACCTGGGTCGGAGAACTCTATCTGGAAAAACATCGCGGCACTCTGACCTCCCATGTCAGTGCCAAACAGGGGAACCGACGCAGTGAGGCGCTATTGCGTGAAGCCGAATGGTGGGCAGCAACGGCCGCGGTACGAGGGCTACTGGACTACCCATACCAGGATTTTCAAAAGCTGTGGCACCAGGTATTGCTTTGTCAGTTTCATGACATTCTCCCCGGCAGTTCTATCGCCTGGGTTTACCGAGAAACAGCGGAAATTTATGCCTCGGTGCGGCAAAGTTGCGAAAGTATTATCGAGAAAAGCCTGCAAGCACTCGGGTCTGCGTCACCTACGAAGGCAGACCAAGCTGGTAATGAGTCCGCTAACAGGGACGAAGCGACAAGTACCTCGCTATGTTTGGCCAACGCCACGTCTTTCCCGATTCTCTCGGTTCCCAGCGGGGCAGGCGCGACGGTGGAACCGCCTGCAAATGACTTGCAGATAAATCGGGAGAAACACGAAATCTCAAATAGCTACCTGAAGTTGCGTTTCGATGAATCGGGTCGTTGTGTTTCCTTGCAGGATCGCCAGGGAGTGGAATTTATTCCCGCCGAAGCCCCGGCCGGAATGTTCCAGATACATCAGGATTTCCCCAATCAGTGGGATGCTTGGGACATTGACTACTTTTATCGGGGTTCACTGTGTACCCCATGCATGTCTGCCCCTGAACTGGGGCTGGAGGAGGACTTTGCCTGGGTACGTTCTCGGATGACATTTGGCGATTCTGAAGCTGCGATTACCTGGAAACTCGGTGCGCACAGTAGAGCGGTCGATATCTCAGTCGAGGCAGACTGGCACGAACAGGAAAAACTGCTAAAACTCGCTTTTGGGGTGAATCTTCACACAGACCATGCCCAATTTGAAACGCAGTTTGGTTACCTTACCAGAGCAATCCATGACAATACTTCTTGGGATGCGGCCCGCTTTGAGGTTAGCGCGCATCGCTGGCTCCGTCTCGAAAATGCTTCCTTAGCTCTAGCGATTGCCAACGATGCAACTTATGGTTGGGACATTACTCGACATCACCAAGACCGGGGAACCTATCAACTGGTGCGTGCAACCCTGGTGAAATCAGCCAAGTACCCTGACCCTCAACAAGATCAGGGACATTTTACTTGGAACTTTCGGGTGCGTCCGCAAGCCACTGTGATGGAGGCTATCAGGGATGGGCAGGACATTAACTTGCGACGGCGCTACTACCATGGCAACCCTATTGCACCTCTTGTCAGTGTGGAAGGAGCAGTAGTGGAATCAATGAGCCTTTGCCCTGATGAAAGTGGGGATTTGGGGTTGCGTATCTACGAGGGGACCGGAGGTCCGCAACAGGTGCGGATACGTATTCCCGAGGCTCAGCGTGTCTGGACTACTGACTTGCGCTATCAACCCAGCACGGAAGCTCCGGTCTTGCGTCAGGTGGACGGGGAATACCTGCTTGAACTGGGCGCATTCCAAATTGCAACTTTGAGAGCCAGCTTTAGTTCCTCTCAATCAGGGGAGGTTAAGTCGTGAGTTTGCAGACGGAAAAATCCTCGATGAGATTTGGAGTGAATTACACCCCACGGGAAGGTTGGTTCCACTCCTGGTTGGATTTCGACCCGGGGAAGGTCAGAGCTGACCTGGAACAGATTGCTTCGCTGGGAGTGGATCACATTCGAGTGTTTCCTCTTTGGCCGTTGTTGCAGCCCAATCGCAGCCTCATTCGAAGCCAGGCCATCGACGATGTTGGTACCGTGGTGCAGATAGCTCACGAGTGTGGGCTGGACACGACTGTCGATGTGCTGCAAGGACATCTGTCATCCTTCGACTTCCTGCCCTCCTGGGTTACAAGCTGGCACGAGGTGAATGTTTTCACTGATGAAGCGGCAGTGTCTGCTGAATCGCAACTGATTCTCACTTTAGGCAAAGCCTTACGGGAACTGCCGGGGTTTAGCGGTTTAAGTTTAGGAAATGAATTTATCCAGTTTGCCGCACCGCGTCATCCGCACTCCCAAAAAATAACTCACGAGCAGGCAGAGAAGTGGTTGGAAACGCTCTTTTCACAGGCACAACGTGTTGCGCCGGGTAAGACACACACCTTTTCTCATGATGATGACATTTGGTTCGATTCGAAACACCCGTTTGTTCCTGGCGATGCGGTGAAATTCGGGGATAATATTACGGTTCATTCCTGGATCTTTGGTACCGTGGCGCCACATTATGGCAAGAGCGCCGTGGAGTTGACTTGGTTTGCGCGCTACCTGTGCGAGCTGGCCGATGCTTGGGCGCGTGCCTACGGTATCGCTCCTCGCCCGATTTGGTTACAGGAGGTTGGCGCCCCTGAACACTGGATAGAGCGAGAGGACATCCCGCAATTTGTCAGGGACACCGTGCTGAACCTACGCGGCGACTCAAGTTGTGGGTTGAGCCCGAACCTGCGGGCGATTACCTGGTGGTGTTCACACGATGTCAACTCAGACCTTGCTGATTTTCCGCATTTCGAGCATAGCTTGGGATTGTTCGACCAGCATGGTGCCGTAAAGCCCGTTGGTCAGGCCTTCGCTGCGGCCATTAGAGAATGGGGTAACCCCGGCCCCGCTCACTCCCGAGAGTCCCAAGAAATCGAACTGGGTACTCACAACCGGCAGCTTTTAAATGCGGACCAAGAATTTTTTGCTAACTGGGTGCGGTGGGCTAGAGAAGGGCAGGTGAAGCGTATAGATATCAAGCTAGTGGAGGATTAGTTCCAAACCACATTTCAACTGATTTATTCCCATATACAACCACAAGGAGAAACATGAAATTGCGCAACATTGCCGTACCAATTGCGGCCCTTTCCCTTTTGCTAGCCGGTTGTACCGGTGGCGGCGCCTCAACCGGAGCTGCTGGAAGCGACCAAGCCCAGGAAATAACTTTCCAAACTTGGTCCCTGAAGAACGACCGTTTCACGCCGTACTTTGAGAAGTTAGTCGCAGATTTTGAAAAAGACAATCCCGGAACCAAAGTTAACTGGATTGACCAGCCTGGTGACGGTTATGAGGACAAAATCTTGCAGCAAGCAGATTCCGGCGAACTGCCTGACGTAATTAACCTTCCGCCAGAATTCGCCTATAAGTTGGCGCAAGTCGATTTGCTGGTCGACTTGGAAGCCAAGGATGCCAAGAAACTTGATGAATACGTTGATGGCGCTACTAATGCGTACCGTTACCCCGATATCAAGGGACAATACGGTTATGCTTGGTACCTTGGTACGGATTTGAACTGGTTCAACACCAAAGCCATCCAAGAGGCGGGACTGGATACGACTAATCTACCTACCGACTTGGATTCTCTGTTTGACATGGCCAAGAAGGTTGCTGCCGCAACCAATGGAGAAGTGAAAATGATTGCGGACGTACCGCGAACCGGTACCCTATCCGCTGCTGGCGTGAAAATTATTGAAAACGGTAAATTCGTGTTCAACTCGCCGGACGCGGTGAAAGTAGTGGAACGTTATAAGGACGCCTATGCTGCAGGAGCAATGCCCCCGGAGGCTTTGAATGCCGATTACCTGGGTAACTCCGCGTTGTACAAGCAAGGTAAGACTGCCTGGACCACCGCTTCGGCCGGATTCCCCTCCGAATTGGAAAAAGAAGCTCCGACATTGCTGGAGAGTACAGTTTCCACGCCGCGCATCGGCCATGCTCCGCTGTTTATTCAGGGAATTTCCGTGTCCGCTAAGTCAAAGGCTCCAGATCTGGCAATGAAGTTTGCGCAGTACGTGACGAATAACACGAACCAAATTGAATTCCTGAAGATAGCCCAAGGATTCTTCCCCGGCACCAAGGAAGGTAATGAGAATCCGGACAGCTTTACTTCGGTGATTGAGATTCCGTTGCAGAAAACTGCTACTGAGCAAGCTGCAGCCGCTATCGGTGATGCTACTCCAGAGTATCCAATTCAGTTTACTTACGATATGGACAAGTACCTGCAACAGCAAGTAGCCTTAGCTGTCAAGGGTGACATCCCGGTTCAAGAGGCTTTAGATAAAGCCGCAGATTACGCAAATAAGAACCTCGGGAAGTAATTTCTGAATATTGCGAAAAGAGCGAGGTTCCAGGCGACATATCAGGAGATAAGATGAAGCCCCCACACAGGTATACTCCCTACGTGCTGTTAGCACCGGCGGTGATTTGGGTACTCGTGTTTTCAATTTGGCCTTTTTTGAACACAATCTACCTGTCTTTCACCAACGCTAGACCGTTGCGCACCCCCGAGTTCACTGGGTTGACCAATTACCTGCAGTTATTTGCTGACGAGCGTTTCCGATACGCCGTGGTCACCAGTCTGCTCTACGTAGTTATTTGTGTGCCGTTGCTGACTTTCTTGCCGCTGTTCCTCGCCCTGTTGGTGCAGCGTAATGTGCCTGGAATCTCGCTCTTTCGTACCACCTACTATTTCCCAGTTATTGCCTCAGTAGTGGTGGTTGGTATCATCTGGAGCTGGCTGTTCGACTCGCGCGGCCTCGTTAACGAAACCTTCCAGTTCCTAGGGTTGACGCAGTCCCCCGTAAACTTTCTGATTAACCGCTGGCTGATTATTGTCTCGGCTGCTCTACTAACGGTATGGAAAGGCCTGGGCTACTATATGGTGATTTATCTCGCTGCCCTAGGTAACGTCTCCAAGGAGCTGCACGAGGCGGCCGCCATAGATGGCGCCGGCTGGTGGCGGCGCTTTTGGAATGTCACCGTGCCTGGAGTCCGGGGTGCCATGATGCTGATTTCGGCGCTCATCACCGTGGCAGCAATCCGGGTATTTACTGAGATTTACGTACTCACTAACGGTTCTGGCGGCCCGGGCGGACAAGCACAATCGTTGGTGATGTTAATTCAGCAAACCGGAAAAGGACTAAATGGCAATCTCGGTTTCGCCTCGGCTGTTTCAGTAATTTTGTTCCTATTGACCATTGGACCGCTATTGTTCGTGGCTTGGATCAACCAGAAAACCGAATTTAAGGAGCTGCGTCGGGAACGCCGGATTCGGAAGGCGCAAAGAAAAGACATTAAATTCAATAAGGCGGTGAAATCATGAGTAAGACTCTGATGAAGCGTAGCTCTTCCCGTTCTTTTAATAAGCCTTCTCTGCCCAATATGGTGCTTCGCTACGTACTGTTGATTTTAATGATGATAATTTCCGTGGGGCCATTTTTGCTGCAGCTCTCGCTGTCATTAAAGTCAAAGTACGAGGATGTTTATGCATTTCCACCCAAGTTTATTCCGGAACATCCGACTTTTGAGAACTATGCCGAAGTAGCGCGAAATATTCCCGTGTTCGATTACACCTGGCACTCTCTGCTGGTGTCGGTGGCGATGGTGGTGTCCAATGTGATTCTGGCCACTATGGCTGGCTATGCTCTGGCGGCCATGCGTTTTCGTTTTCGTGGCGTAATCCTGGCCTTGATTCTCTCCACGCTGATGCTGCCCGGAGAAGTCACTCTGACCAGCCAGTATTTGACGGTGAAGGCATTGGGTGCGGCAAACACCTTGGTGGGGGTTTTCCTGCCGACTGCCATTACTGCGATTAACGTTCTCTTGATGGCTACGGCTGTGCGCTCCATCCCTCCTGCCGTTTTAGATGCTGCCACGATTGATGGGGCTTCAACGTTACAGCAACTGCGTTACGTGGTCTGGCCCAATGTGAGAGGAATGGCGATGGTGGTAGCTCTGATGTCTTTCATCCAAGCATGGGATGACTTCCTGTGGCCATTGGTGGTTCTTTCAGATCCAAAGAAGTACACGCTCACAGTCGGTATGCAGTACTTGCAGTCATCTTTTGGGACCAATCCCCGAGTGGTGGCTGCTGGCACGGTAATTGCGCTGATTCCTATCATTATTCTCTTTGCGGCCAGCCAAAAGATGTTCTTCCGTGGCGTGCAAGAGGGCGGTGTCAAGGGCTGATAGCGCAGGCATGCGAAAGGCACGGCGTTTTGAATAATGCTTGCGTTTTATGTACATAAGGTACGCCACTTGTTTGAGTCCAGAGTAAAAACTGGATAGAGTGGAGTCCGCGTTGAACCGGTCCGGGCTGTTGGGTCCGGGTATCGCCGGGGAGCTTCGGAAAGAACGGTTGCGTACCATGTGCGCGACTCATTAGACTCCGACGGGCAGGCCCGTAACAGCCGTATTGAGCGGCTCACTTGGCCAACTCAATAGTCTGGCCGCACCGATTGGTCGGCACCCAGACTTTTGCAGGACCACGTGAGCAAGCGAGGTGGTACCGCGCCCACCGACAAAGTGTCGCAGGCGTCCTCGTGAATGAACGATTCGCGATAAGGACGAAGATGAGCGAGAAAAAACGCGGGTTCTACCCTAAACACCGGGATACTTCCCTGGACGCCAGCCCGAATTTTCCCAGCCAAGAAACTGAAACCTTGGCATTTTGGGCTGCGGATCATACTTTCCAGGCTTCTGTAGATGCCCGTCAGGCCGGCCAGGACGGTAGCAACGAGTTCGTGTTCTACGACGGTCCGCCCTTTGCCAACGGCTTGCCGCACTACGGACACCTGTTGACAGGCTATGTGAAAGACATCGTGGGGCGTTACCAGACCATGCGTGGCCATCGCGTGGAGCGGCGCTTCGGGTGGGACACGCACGGTCTGCCCGCCGAGCTGGAAGCGGAACGCATTCTCGGTATCGAGGACAAGGAACAAATTGAAGGTCCGGGCGGAATGGGCATTGAGGCCTTTAACCAGGCCTGTCGTGAGTCGGTACTGAAATATACTAAAGAGTGGGAAGAATATGTGACGCGCCAGGCGCGCTGGGTCGACTTTGGAAATGACTACAAGACCCTCGACCCCACCTTTATGGAATCGGTCATTTGGGCGTTTAAGACCCTGTATGACAAGGGGCTCATTTACGAAGGCTTTAAGGTGCTGCCTTACTGCTGGCATGACGGTACGCCCCTGTCGAACCACGAACTTAAGATGGACGACGACATCTATCAAAACCGCACCGACCAAACTGTCACGGTGGGGCTGCGTCTGCGCGACACGGATGAGATGGTGCTGATTTGGACCACGACCCCGTGGACGCTGCCCAGCAACCTAGCGGTCGCCGTCGGGGAGGACATCGATTACGTGCGCGTCACGCCGACCCAGGGGGAGTTGCAGGGACAAACCGTCATCCTAGCCCAGGCTCGCTTGGCGGCTTATGAAAAGGAACTTGGGGAAAACCCGCAGGTATCCGCACCTTTCAAAGGCTCCGAACTGGTTGGCCTGGGGTACTATCCCATTTTTGATTACTTTGAAGATGCCAAAGCCGCCGCCATCGCCGATGGTACGGCAGACCAGCCGGGACACGTGGGACCGGGGTCGAAAGCCTGGACCATCATCAGTGCCGACTTCGTGTCCACCGAGGACGGCACCGGACTGGTGCATATGGCTCCCGCATTTGGTGAGGACGACATGAATGTTTGTGCTCCCAACCAAATCGGGGTGGTCATGCCGGTAGACGGAAACGGAGTTATCACCCAGGAAGTCCCAGATTACGCGGGAAAGAACGTTTTTGAGGCAAACCGCTACATCATCGCGGACCTGCGCGACGAAACCGGCCCGGTAGCGACTCGTGAGGCGCGCCAGCGTCCCTACCTGGTGAAAGTCGCCTCTTACGAACACTCCTACCCGCACTGCTGGCGTTGCCGCCAACCGCTCATCTACAAGGCAGTGTCCTCGTGGTTTGTGCGCGTCACCGAGTTCCGCGACCGGATGGTGGAGTTGAATCAGCAAATCACCTGGACCCCGGAACATACCAAGAACGGTATCTTTGGTAACTGGCTGGCTGGGGCACGCGACTGGTCGATTTCGCGCAACCGTTTTTGGGGTTCCCCGATTCCGGTATGGAAGTCGGATAATCCCGCCTATCCGCGTATCGATGTGTACGGGTCCTTCGAGGAGCTGGAGCGCGATTTCGGGGTCAAGATTGATAACCTCCACCGGCCGTTCATTGATGAGCTGACCCGCCCGAATCCTGATGATCCCAGTGGAAAGTCCACGATGCGCCGCGTCCCGGAAGTGTTGGACTGCTGGTTCGAATCCGGCTCCATGCCCTACGCCCAGGTCCACTATCCTTTTGAGAATCGGGAATGGTTCGAAACGCATTACCCCGGCGACTTCATCGTAGAGTACATCGGCCAGACCCGTGGCTGGTTCTATACCTTGCACGTTTTGGCGACCGCGCTGTTCGACCGACCAGCGTTCTTGAACTGTATCTCGCACGGTATCGTCCTGGGTGATGACGGGCGCAAGATGAGTAAATCTCTGCGCAACTACCCGGATGTTAACGAGGTTTTCGACAAGTACGGTGCGGACGCGATGCGTTGGTTCCTGATGAGTTCTCCGGTGGTCAGCGGGGGCAACTTAATAGTGACTGATAAGGGTATTCGCGACACAGTGCGGCAAACGATTCTGCCGGTGTGGAACGCCTACTACTTCTTTACGCTCTATGCCGGCACCTGTCAGCAGGGCGCGGGTTACGAGGCGAAGCCCGTGGACGTGTGCGACGCCGCGAGCGTCAACGCGTTGCCGATGATGGACCGCTACCTGCTGTCCGCCGCGCGCCAGCTGTTCGCCGAAATGCGCGATGACCTGGATAACTTCCACATCCCGGAGGCTTGTGAACACGTCCGCCAGTTCACCGAGGTGCTGAACAACTGGTACATTCGCATTTCCCGCCAGCGTTTTTGGGACGAGGATCCGGCTGCCTTTGACGTGCTCTATACAGTGTTAGAGGCACTGATGCGGGCGATGGCTCCGCTGCTGCCTTTGATTTCAGAAGAAATCTGGCGGGGGCTGACCGGTGGGCGTTCCGTACATCTGATGGACTACCCGAACTGGGACGATGCTGTGTACGATGGTGCTCTCGTGGACTCCATGAACGAGGTGCGCGACGTTGTCTCGTGCGCCCACGCCTTGCGCAAGGGTGCTAACCTGCGGGTGCGTTTGCCGCTGAGCCGCCTCCAGGTGGTAGCCGCGGATCCGGAGGCTCTGCGTGACTACACGGCGCTCATTGCCTCCGAGGTCAACGTCAAGTCCGTGGAGGTGCTCAGCGTTGCCGAGTCCGGATTGCAATCGAGCCAGGAATTGACGCTCAACCCCAAGGCTTTTGCCCCCGAAGTGCGCAAACTCACTTCTGCGTTGTTCCAGGCGCAAAAGTCCGGTCAGTGGCACCTGGACGGTGACGCGGTGGTGTTCGACGGGGTGGAACTCGGTGGGCAGCCGGTGCGCCTCACGGGTGAACAGTTCGGGCTGGTGACAAAGGTCGCAGCCGAGCCGGGAACCGTCGCCGATGTGCTGGATAGTGGTACTTTCGTGGTGCTGGACACGGAAGTGACCGAGGAACTGGAAGCGGAAGGCTACGCCCGCGATGCGATTCGCGCGGTGCAAGACGCTCGCAAGAACGCAGGTCTGGACGTGGCTGACCGGATTGACCTGACGCTTGGCGTACCGGCTGATCACCTCGAATGGGTGAAGACTCATGAGCAGCTCATCGCCGGGGAGACCCTGGCCGTGTCCGTGAGGGTCAACCCTTCGAGCGGTAAGGAACTGGAAATCACAGTCGCCAAACACGCCTAGGTCTCGCGTTTTTCTCACGATTCAATAGCACCCTCGTGCGGCTTCTCGCGCGAGGGTTGCTTTTTCATTTTGGGTATAGATGATGAGCTAATCCTGATTTTCCAAAGACAAGGTGCTGACGCGAGGGGACAAATAGCCTCTGAAGGTTTTGCTTTTCACCAGCCCATCGGCGGCGGCAAGTTTTGTAGGCGGAGGAACTTTGAGTGGTAACGCTACCTGGAAAACGAATGAGGGAATCTTTTTGGGGCAGCTTCTAATATAAAGCTACCTAAATGTGCTCTATGCGCGGGCGAGTTGGGAGACGCGGCCTTTGGTCAGGCCGAGAAGTTGGGCGATGTCGGCGACTTTGATGCCATCGCGGCGAAGGCGGCGCACCAACGAGGCTTGGTCTTCCTGGGCTTTGCGGGTGGCGATGGCGGCCTCGGCCTTTTCGCGGTTGGTGCGTTCCACGGCATCGCCGAGTTCACCAACGGGGACCAGTCGGACCTGGGTTTTGGCCAGTTCGGGGCGCTCCAGGAATTCCGCCCAGATGGCGACCAAGTCTGTGGCCATGAGTTGGGCTTCTGCCAGGGTACGGCCTTGGGTGGCATGACGCTTGCCGTCGATTTCGACCTCGACCGCCCACCATTTGCCGCTGCGGGTGACTTCGGCGATGATTTCTTGATTCGTTGCTGTTTCAGTCATCGTTGCCATTGAGGGCCTCCTTCAGGATGGTTTTAGCGGTTGGTTCGGACACCTCGCGATGTCGGGGACGGCAATCATTTGCGGGCCGATAAAGGCTTTCGTGTGGTTGTCACCTTCAACAAGGGTGAAACTTTCGCCGCGCTCCTTGGCGATTTGCTCGAGGCGATTTAAAAGTTCACGTCGCTTCACAAGGCTAGTTTAGCGTATTAAACCAAGTAAGTAAACAGACTTAAATCTACACGTAACTTGACATGGGCATGCCGGCCGGAACCTATTGAAACGAGGTGATGGACAGCGGCACTTTCGTGGTGCTGGACAACGAAGTGACCGAGGAGCTGGAAGCGGAAGGCTACGCTCGTGATGCGATTCGCGCGGTGCAAGACGCTCGGTCACGGTTTCAAAGCACAGCTAGGACATCTGGCCTGAGCGTGAGTCACCCAACGGGTAGCGATAGGCTGCGGGGAGGGGCCGTGGTATAGAGATTAACCACCTATACCACATGGCATTGCGCATGATAGAATATTATCATGTGGCGGATAATTATGGTTCTGTTGGCTGGGGTTTGTAGCCTATTTATGCTTGCTTCGCCAGAATCGTATATTCAAGTCTCAACTCCGTCTAGCAGGCCTACCGAATTGCGCATTGAGATTGTGGGTAAGATAGTAGCGGATAACTATCTATATTCATTTTACAACCCTAGTGTAATAATGAAACAGTTCGATTCTGTCTCTGACGGGGCGAGCAGCAAGCTACTAGCCCGAAAGGCTATTTTTGATCGCCAAAAGGGCTATTTTGACACTACGTTTGATTCGCCAAGTTCCTTTACTGGTGTGTCCTCTAGGCACTATTCGCATGGTGTGTACTTCGTAACAGTAAATGCGGATTACAAGTATAGGTCCAATGGGTATATTACCCGCGAAAAAAGTAATATCAATATGAAAATCACCAATTATCACAATGTCTTCAGTTTGGAGTATATATCGTCCGACGACACCTTTGATGAGATGACATTTCAAGATAATAATTTCAACCCAAAATCACCTCAGGAATATAAAATAATAGCTGAGAAATATATTAGAGATTTGGATGTTACTTGTTTAACTATGTGCAACAACTCAGATAATTACATGCTGCCTGTGCGTGAGATGCGGGTTTTAATCCGATGAAGTTGCCTTTGCCTTCACGCTTCGTAGCCTCTCGACTCTGAGCCCCTCTGTAGTGCTGCCGTACTGAGGCTGTTCGCAAGGTTTCAATTTGCGTTGCTTCTGTTATCGCATATGCAAACCAACTGCATCAGCACTATTGCGAAGATTTGGAGAGTGTTCTATCATGTAGAACATGGTGATGGTGGGATTGCGCGAACTTGGACAAAATGTGTCTCAAGTCCTGAAACAGGTCCAGGACGGGGAAAATGTCGTGGTTACGGATCGGCGACGTCCCATTGCCAAAATCGTGGCTTTGCAAACAAGCCCCCTCGAACAGATGAAAGATGCCGGGTTGGTGCGTCCGGCACTGCGTTCTTGGCGGGAGGTACCCGCAGTGCCTGAATCGAGTGAGACAGCACCGGCCCCAACCGATATTTTGCGGCAAATGCGTGAATCGGAGCGCTATTGATGGCCTACTATGTGGACACCTCCGGGCTGGCTAAAGCCATACGCAAAGAACCCGAAAGCGATGCTTTTAACGAATGGATGTTGGAGCATGACTCGCAAGTGTATTGTTCAGATTTAGTGAGAGTGGAATTGATGCGAGTGGCGGGCAAGCTCGGTGAAAATGCTAGATTACAAGCCCGGTCCATACTCTCTGCAATTTCTTTGATTGCCATCAGTCCCGCAATATGTGATGCCGCAGGCCTGTTGGAACCCAGCAATGTACGCAGTCTCGATGCTATTCACCTGGCAACCGCTTTGGTACTGGGAGACAGCCTGGAGGGATTGCTGACTTACGACGAGAGGATGTCTAACGCTGCAAGAGAGCTAGGTATCCGCTCTTTTGCCCCCGGGCTGGTGTGAGTAACGACTGAGTTCGCGTCGCGTCGCTGGTTTATCAGCGAGAATGTGTAGCTTGGCGCAAACAGTCGCGATGAACAGCAGAAATAAAAAGCTAAAGAAAATTTCAAATTAAAGCAAGAGCAATATAAATCTCAATCGGGGTAAGTTAAGTGTTTGTAAAAAACGCTGAGAATCTGATAGAAATGAAGGTAAGAGGAGCCTCATCTAGGTGGAGGCCGGAGTCAGAGGAATTCCGGTATCCTTCCTAGAATCCCGAGAGAACGAGGCGAGAACACGCGAAAGTGGCGGAGAGATGCGCAAACTTTTTATACTTTACGGTCCGCAGGGGGCCGGCAAAACGACGTTTGTGCAGGAGAATAAGCTCGACGAGTTTTCCGTCAATGCTGATGAAGTGCGCCGCATGTTTTCCCGCTATGTTCCTGCTCTCGATGGCGACAAGGTCTTAATCGCCGGGGAGCATTTGCAGCGTTTGACCCGCCGTATTGTGCAAGAACAAGCCGATAACCTGATGTTCCTGGGCTCTCCGGTCATCATCGATGCTGTCAATGCCTCGCCTCGCTCACGTTCGCAGTGGGAAGCGCTGGCGGATTCGCACGGCTACGATGTCTTAGCGGTGGACTTTACCCAGGTTAGCCGGGAGGAACTGCTGTCCCGTAACCTCAAACGCGGGGGAGACCGGATTCCCGATATTGAGTCATTCTTGGATCGCTTCGATTCCGTTCCGCCGCCGCAGACCATCACTCCGGCGCAGATGCTGGATTGTTTTAAAACTTGCCAGGTTGACCTGGGCAATCGGCCAGTGCGAGTGGTTGGCGATGTGCAGTCTTGCGGGGGCGCCTTGGAACAGGCCGTGGCCGAACTGGGCACTCCGGACGCCAAATGGATTTTTGTGGGCGACCTGTTTGACCGCGGCCCCGATGCCGGAAAAGTCTGGAAAATCCTGCGCTCCGTCGATAACGTGGTAATCACCGGAAACCACGAGAAATCCCTTTTGAACGCCTTGAAAGGACGAGGCACCAAGAGCGCCACCGAGGAATCAGTGAAACAGTTGCTGACAGCTGGTGCGACCCGCCAACAACTCGAAGATTGGTATCGTTCCACCGTGCCGTTCTATGACTTCCGAGTCGGGGGGACGCTCGCCACGCCCTCAGTCTCCGAGGCTCAGGGAACGAAATCTGGACCGGAGAAACGCCCGGGGGCTCGCGAATACTTTGTATCCCACGGCGGGGTATATCCCGAAACCATCCGAGAAATCCGCCGCACCGGCTACTGCGATTTACCTGATGATTACTTTATTTTTGGAGTAGGGACGCGCGCTAACACCTACCGGCGGCGCTACGAGTTCAAAAATTTTCCCGAAATGGGGGACTCTGAAATCGTCCAACTGCACGGTCATCGCAACGAAAGCCGGGAAAACTTTGTGAACCCTGGGGTCATCGACCTCGAATCTGGGGTGGAAAAGGACGGTTGGCTCTCGGTTTACGCTATCGATGGCGTTACCGGTGAGGGCCAGATTCACAAGTACCGCGAGCCGCGGGATTGATGACCGCAACACGCTGGTGATTCCAGTCAAAAGCCTTGGGAAACGTTTATTTCGCGCCGTTTACGTGGTCGGGGTGCGATCCAGTGCGGCCCGCCTCGCCCCGATCTAAACTGTCGAGAGCTGCTCGCGCGGGTGCATCTAGTGCAAACTCCAGCACGGCAAAGTTTTCCCGCATCCGCTCAACATGATTCGACTTTGGGATGACCACGTCCCCACGCTCTAATGCCCAACGCAACACGACTTGGGCCGGGGTCCGCCCCAGGCGTTTGGCGGTCTCAATCAAAACCGGGCTGTCAAAGAACCGGCCCCGCGCCAGGGGAGACCAGGCCTCAATGACCCCGCCATGCGCTTTGGTAAATTCCCGCACCGCATTATTGGCAAACCACGGGTGTACTTCGACCTGGTTGACCTGCGGAAAAATCCCCGTCTCAGTCAGCAGTCGCTGTAGATGCGAGACTTCAAAGTTCGACACCCCCACGTGACGGGCTCGCCCATCAGCCACGAACTCCTGCAACAACCGCCACAAACCGGGGTAGTCCCCGCCGTAAGCCTCGGGCATCGGCCAGTGAATGAGGAACAAATCCACGTAATCAGTTTGCAGACGCTGCAGTGATTCGGCGAAAGTACGGCGGGCGACATCCGGCTCATGATGGGGATTGTTCAGTTTAGTGGTTAAGAAGAACTCGCTGCGCGCTATTCCCGTTGCCCGCAGGGCTGCGCCAACTTCCGCTTCGTTGCCATACATTTGCGCGGTATCAATGTGCCGATACCCCACTTCCACAGCATTTTCCACGATTTCTTGGGCATTTTCGGGAGCAATTTTATAAGTGCCGAAACCCAGCTGTGGAATTCTCGCGACCGGGGAACCTGAGATGTCGTCGCCGCACCTGAGGGGAAGCAACGGAACCCCAAAACTGTCCACTACGGCTTGTGACTGCGTCATTTTCCCTCCATTCTGGCGGCGGTGCCGCTTGAGAAACGAGACCCGCTTACTCTACGGATTTCACCTTATAAATCATCAGCCCGCCAATCACGAACATCACCGCCATAGCGCTAAATAGGACCGTGTAACCCACGGAATAGCTGGCGATGAGAGTAATGACCGGCACCCCAAAGATAGGGGCTAACACCTGCGGGAGGGTCGCGGAAATGTTTAAAACACCGAGGTCACGACCGGAATCGTCAGTGGGAGGAAGGACTCGGGTGGTAATCGCAAAGCTCACCGCGATGAAAATACCCTGGCCAATCCCAATAAAGACCGCAGCGAGAATCGTCCAAGTCCAAGTTTGCAAGAACGCAAGGATGAGGCTGCCAATCGCCATGGTGACTGAGGAAATGAAGATGAGCCGGCGGTACTTCATCAGATAGTCGGCGACAAAACCGATGATGAAGGCGCTAATCATGGTGAGCACCGCATAAATCGTGGACAAAATCAGGACACCTGTAGTCGGATTCGGGTAATGCAGCACATCTTCGAGGTAATACAGCAGGTAAAGCGTTATCGTCATGAAAGGTATGAACATCAGGAGTCGCGAGAGCCAAGTCCAGATGAAATCCGGGTATTTGCGCGGCGGAACCCAGAATCGCTGGAAAAACTTTTTGATGGGGATCGGGTCTCGGCGAGCACCGAGGAAACGGTCGTTGGAGTTCCACAAGTAGGGGGTCACACAGATGGTCAGTAGCAACACTAAGACAACGTAGGCTGCCACGATGCCCATGTAGTTGCTGATGAAGTTCGTACAAAGGGCAGCCAATCCCACCCCAATCAAAGACCCTAGGGTCTGACCAGCTCCCAACCAGCCGCCCATTTCGCCGCGGTACTCAACCCTGACTGAATCGTTCGGAATGGCGCTGGTAGCGATAAATGCGGCGTTTAGCGCCGCCTGGGTCAAGACCCACGTTCCCGCCAAAGACGCGGGACACCACGATAAAGTCAAGCCTGCGAGCGCGAAAACTCCACATAGAACCCCGCCCAAGACCCAAGGCGCCCGACGTCCGTATTTTGAGTAAGTCCGGTCAGACAGTGCTCCGAAAATGGGAGCGGCAATCATCGCCATGAATGCTCCGCAGCCGGTGACCACGGAGAGAACAATCTCTTTGTGGTCGCGAGCAATCATCGAGGCTTGCAGGCCGATGAGGAGCTGAATGGGGGCGAATAAACAGGCATAAATCCCGACTTGGGTGAGTAGGAGGGCAAATTTCCACCTGGTCTTGGGGACTTCCAGCGGTTCAATCGTTTCCTTCTTGGCGTGAAAAATGCCGGGTGACCAGGAACGCGGCCACCGACGTGGTCCTTGCGTTGCGGGAGTCAGATCCGAAATATTCACGCGTTAAGCCTAACGTTAAAACAGCTGATTACAGGGCGATTTCGGTTATTGCGGGGGTAAAGTTGGCAAATTCTTCAGGGTCAGGAGGTAGAATCCCACGGACGTGAGCTGCGAAATGATGGAAACGGCAACCATCGCGGGGATATTTATGTCATAGAGGGCTCCTATCAGCCAAGACCCGAGGAACCAGGCGATTCCGAAGCCGGTTTCGAAAACGCCGAACCCGGTGGCGCGACGATTCTTGGGCATAATTTTGGCTACCGCGGCTTTCATGATGCTTTCTTGGGCGCCCATTCCCAATCCCCACAGCACGATGCCCAAGCTGATGAACCAGGGGTTGCCGCTTAAGAATACGAATGCTGAAAACGGCGCCGTCAGGAGGGTTGAGATAATTAGCGCTCGCAAGCCGATACGGTCGAACCAGGTTCCAAAAATGAGCGCGGCGATGGCGTCGACCGCCATTGCCCCCGCGTAGAGCAGCGCCAATGCCGCTTTCGGGAATGCCGCAGTTTTCGCGGCATGCAGAGTAATCAGCGTGAAGTCCGCGAAACCGAAAGCGAACAAGCAGATAGCGGCCATATAGAGGGCAAAAGCTCGGTTGAAACGAAAACCTTGGGTGGCCGCGGGAACGGATGGTAACGCGCTTGTGGGGGCGCCGTTCGTAAAGGTATCGCCGGTGGGGGTCTCGCCGGTCGGGGCGGGCGCACAAGGTTCTCGGGGCGAGTCAGTCGGGGCCTGGGCGTTTTCCGGTGGGGTAGCGGGCTGGTCAAAATTTTCGGGGTGCGGATAGAAGCGCCAAGCTAACACGGTGAGCGCGATGGTGATGAGCGCGGGAATGCCCAAGGTGAGAAAGCCGAGGCGGTAAGTTCCGAACAGGTCTTGCGTGCCGATAATCAGACCAACGAGGAACAGCAGCAGGGGACCCAGGAATGCGCCGAGTTGGTCGAGGAATTCCTGCAGCGCGAAGCCTTTACCAGTACCGATTTCGTCCGCTGCGAAGCTGACCAGGGTGTTTTTCGCGGGTTTCTTAATGGCTTTGCCTACGCGTTCCAAAACCACCAGGCTGCAGGCAAAAATCCAGCCATTGTCGGGGACTAGCGCGAGAGCAGGGATGGCCAGCACCTGGATGGTGTAGCCGAAAATAATCAAACCCCAGTAGTGCTTGGTCTTGTCAGCCCAAAAGCCTGAGAGCAGGCGCAACGAGTATCCGCACAGTTCCCCGAAACCGGAGACAAAACCGATGGCTGCCGCCGATGCCCCGGTCAGGTTCAGATACTCACCCAAAACCGAGCGAGCGCCCTCGTGGGTCATGTCCGAGAACATCGACACGATACCCATCAGGACAATAAACGTGAACGCTCCGCGCGAAATAGTCCGCGACCAGCGAGGATTGTTCTGTTGCTCCGAATCCGAGGACACCACGGATTCTATGGTAGTAGCTCAGAGGTAACCACGAGCAGAGGTTAGACGAGCGTTCAGGGTATGGCTTCAAAATAGAGTCAGCAGGTAGCCATCGATTAGGGCGATGGCACAGTACATGATGAACGCTCTGATGAAAGCGGAGATGTGCTTTCGTGGATCCTGGTAGAGAGCGGGTTGGGGGAGCTTTGAGAATCTGATGCGCGGTGTGTGTCGCCACCACAGCAGGTCAATGATAATGAGGTCGAAAGCGTTCAATGTTTGTCCGAGAATCAGTAGGGAGAGGAAATTGTGAGAAAATTCGCTCTGGCGGATAAAAAACCCGAAAACAAACAATATGACAAGGAAGAGGAGGAAATTGGCGGTAAAGGTTAGGAAAGGATTCTGTTCCTTGAACTGGTGTTCGTATTCCGGGATAGCACGAATCCGGCTTTGCGCCGCATCGGGGTAAGAGCTGTAGTTCTGTAGGTTTTTAGCATCAGTTCCGGTTCCTAAAAAGCAGAGCATAAAAAATGCCGCACATAATACGACTGCTTCTGTAAACAACATACGTAGTACTTCCATTAATTGCTGACTTTGCCTTGTGATGGTTTGGATGTTTACCTGTTAGGAGAAAACTTATTTAAGTGTGGCATTTTTTGAGAACAATTCCAGACTCTCAACGTGTATTGTAAGCACATCAAGTATATCTACATTCTATTGAGTAACGGCGTGTACCGTGGACGGACCCATCTAGTCAGCCCTTGACATTAAAACGACACAATCTACATGTTTCAAGACTACCCGGATGATAACCCTCCATCAAGAAGCTGATCGTAACGCTCGTTGCATGATGGAAGATGGCAAGGGGAATGTCGTTGGAACGTGCGTATCTAAGGTATAAGTTTGAGCTTAAGTATCCTTACTAACCGGGATTAGTCTTCGTAATCAATCCGTTCTATCTTGAAGATAACCGGTCTTGTTCCATCAGAACAGCAGGCTATCATTTCATTTTCCTTTGCCATCCAGCCTTTCATTATGGAACCGCCTTGTAGACCGGAATAGATATAACGACTGATTGTATCCCATAATTCCGAGCAATGCGGTATCTTAGGTCCACCTGCAACAGTATCAGGATCGGCAGAGGTTTTTACTAGTGTGCCAAGTCCCATGTGCCAAAAATCGTCATGCTTATTATCACGATAAAATCAAATATATCTCCAATAATATAACAAGGACATGCTCCAGAGTGAGAATTAGCACAATATGCCTGTCGAAGTTCGGGGTAAAGTTTCTTGTCGATTACCGTTAATCTTACTATATGCTTCGTTAATGTTCCTCTTATGTATTTGGAAATCTGCTCCTGCACACTGAAATTTTCTATTATTCAAGCCTCTTCAACGAAATTCAGCGACTTACATAAAAATACTATTGCAAAGATACACATCACAACAAATGCTAATATCTTACCTATTAAGGCAGGCACCGGTATATCTATTCCTAACTTGCTGCAGTATACGGTGTGCAAGATAACCATAGGGCCAAAGCCGAGCGGGATATATAGAAAATGGGCCCGGTTTTGTATACGATATCAATTTTCCTACTAATTATTATTGCACAAATTATCATTCCAGGGCATAAGACTCCCAAGTCAATTGAGTAAGTGGCCTCAGTCGTAAGAACGCCTAAAAGTTCACCGTAATTATTTGCTGTGATATATGGCTCAATCAAAGAAAGCCAGATAATGATAGTAAGCATTCCGGATATTGCAGGACATAAGCTGATTCCAATATTTCAACTGTTTTTGTATCAGCTTATACTTTGACCATATTAGTATATCGATTCCATAATACCATTGAAGTGAAAATGCTTAATCCAAATCCTGATACATATAATAAATACAATGCATTCATAGACACGCTAATTGTTAAGCAGGCAAAATAATATTTGAACGAAAAGTGTTGAACCATCCTTAGTGTGCAGACCTATATTTTTCTTTCATCCAAAATGGACAGTAAGATCATGAATATACCGCTGACAATGCCTATCCAATCTGCACCAAACCTGCCGGATATAGTCATCAAAGAATTGTAGGCATATATTCCGTTTCCATACAGTTTCACTTATTGGACGTATAAGTTCTCTACCCAGAAAGCTTGACCTGCATTTGAATAAAATAAACCGAAAGCAGCAGCGCTGATTGCTATGCATGAAATGAATATGCTTAAGACTCTGTCTGTTTTCTATCTCATAATATGCTAATGTGTCCTTTTTGTATTTATTGCGTTTGTGAACATATTCAATAAAGAATTTCATTTACTTATCTATATACCATTCAGTTCATTTCGCAAAAGAAAGACAAAGGCAATTTCGACAGCTGCAGCTGTTCCTGCAACAACAAATCCCCCAAAAAGATTTCCTAAAACAAGCGATAAGACAGGAATGATAATTGAGAAAACCCGGTAGACTTTTGATTTGTACAGCCATGAATACGGCAGTAAATGTGCGCCAAAGACCATTGCATACACCATAATCATTTTATCAGGTACGGCGTTAAACACCCATATTACAATGAGAAGATATAAAATCTGATTCATTGTAAATAAAAACCCTAAATTTCCCAACTCGTTGTCCTTTGAAAATATATCCACGCCAATTTTCTTCCCTATCAGCCATGACAGAGGAAGCATAGGCGTTGAACAACAAAACACCAAGATATTTTTCATCGCAATATTTATATCTAATGCTGCGACAACCGTAATCAATAACCATATTACGACGGATGTAAGAATAAACGGCAGACCCTTCTTCTGCTTTATGATGATATCATTCCTCAATTCATCTAAGCTCATTGATTTCTCCTTCAAATGCTAATTTACACAATCTGATATTTCCCGTCTTGGCAGTGTAAAGGGACTACCTCTCTTAGCTACCAAAACATCTTATTGTCCACACCCCACTCCTCCTAACCCTGTCTACATAGAGTTTATCATCGTAAAGGGCAGTGAGAAGAAAAAGGTCGTTTCTTTTTCCTCTACGTTGTTATCCGTGTTTATCCTTATTTAACTTGTGACATCAATACTACCGTCTCGAGGTGCGAGGTATGTGGGAACATGTCTACCAGTTTGGCTGCGGTAATTCGGTAGGAACGCATTCGGCGTAGGTCCTCCACCAGGGTTTCCTGGAAACAGGAGGAATAGATGAGGTGGGGGATACCGGAGTGCTCCAGCCAGGAGGATAATTCGGGCCCGAGCCCGCGCCGCGGCGGGTTCACCACCACCAAATCCGGCGGTACAAGTTTTTGATTAGTCGCCCACTTAGTCGCATCGGCGGTAATGAAATGCGGCCTAGGCACAGCGTCACCGCGAGAGCTCTCAAGGGCGTGTTCAACACCCTGTCCCACCGGGCCAGCCGCAGTCACACCCGCCATTTCGGCCACGGCCTTCTGCGCGCCATCAATTGCCGGCCCCACGACTTCTACACCGGTCACCTGCGCAACCCCGGCGGAACTCAGTGCAAAGGCAAATCCGCCCACTCCGCAATACAAATCCCAAGCGGTTTCCGGCTGGAGTTCGCGTGCCCAAGCGGCAGCTTGCGTATACATAGCTTGAGACGCAGCGGTATTCGTCTGAAAAAACGCCCCCGGCGCCAGCCATAAATCCGTGCCGATACCGGGCATCGAAATAAACTTTTCCTCCGAAAGAATGATTTCTTCCCGGCCTTCAATGACGGTGGTGTGTTCGGGCTGAATGTTTACCGAAAACACCCGCAGGTCGGGCAACTCGGCCTGAAGCTCGGACCACGTATTTTCAATCCGATGAAGGGCAGCCTTCGAACGCAACACCAAGCGAACCATCAATTCGCCCTCGGGATTGGCGCTGACCAGTACGTATTTCACTTCGCCCTTAGCGGTGGCGATGTTATAGGGGCGAGCTCCGAGGCGCTGCAGCCAAGCCCGAATAGGCGCGAAAGCGGCGCGAATCGACGGTACATACAGCGGACAAGACTGTAAATCGACGCCAGCGGGAAAATTCTTAGTGGGGGCCAGTCCGAGCACAATCGACTTCTTGGACCCCGACACCACCATTTTTGCCTTATTGCGAAATTCTTTCTGGGGACTGCGGTAGGTTGGCAGCCACTCGAACTGCGACTTCGCAGCGGGTGGCTGAGCGGGATTTCGCCGCGAGGAGGGACGGTCCAGAGAGGCCAAAGCTCGGCGTGAGGCCCGTTCCTTGTCCCGCACCTGCTGGCTGTAAGGCATCCCCATGAGGGGACACGACCGGCAGACCCGCGCCTCAAAGTATTCGCAAAACATGTCTTCAAGTCTAAGGCCAAGCCAAGCAGGTGGCATTAAGCTGAAACACATGAGTGATGAAGTGAAACTGTTGCCGGGGCTGAAACTACGTGAGATTACTCTGCAAGTGCCGCTGGACCACCTCAATCCAGCCGCGGGAATGATAGAAATATTCGCACGAGTCGTCACCGGTAAGGACGGTGAAAAGCGACCCTACCTGCTGTTCCTGCAAGGCGGACCCGGACATGAGGCGGCCCGGCCCGCGTTGTACCCCTCGCCGCAGCCGACCTGGCTGCCCCGCGCCCTTGAGGACTATCAGGTCGTTATGCTCGATCAGCGCGGTACCGGGCGGTCCACCCCGGTTTCGGCGGATCCGGATTTCGGCCCTCTGGCTGGTCTGACCCCATCTGAGCAGGCAGAATACCTGACTCACTTGCGTGCAGATGAGATTGTTCGAGACGCCGAAGCCCTGCGCGCTTACCTGGGGGGAAAACGCTGGACGCTGCTGGGACAGTCGTTCGGGGGCTTTACTTCCGTGCGCTATCTCAGCTCCCACCCCGAAGGGTTGTCCGGGGCTATCCTGACCGGCGGACTGACGGCCGTAGGGCATCCTATTGAAGATGTTTACGCCGAAACTTGGCGAATCATGATGGATAAATCCGAAACCTATTATCGCCATTTCCCCGAGGATCGGGACCGAGTGCGCCAAATTTATAACCTGGCCCGGGAGGGGAAAATTATTACGCCCAACGGCGACAAGGTCGGTGCGGATCGTTGGCGTACCGTAGGGATCGTGTTGGGTGCACAAGGCGGGGGCATGAAGTTGCATGAACTGCTGGAAAATGATCCGTTCTCGCCAGCTTTTCGCCATGATTTGGCCGCGTTGCTGCCATTTGAGGGGCGCAATCCGCTCTATGCCATTCTGCACGAGTCTTGTTACGCGGACGGAGTGGCAACACGCTGGGCGGCTAGCCGCACTATGCCCAGGGAAGTGAAACGTGACGGGACGCTGTTCGCGGGAGAGCATCTGCCTCGTGACCTGTTTGAGGAATCATCTGAACTGCGGCCTTTGCGTGAAGCTGCCGACATACTGGCCAATTATGAATGGACGCAACTCTATTCGACTGAACGCCTGGCCAGTGCAGACGTACCGGTCGCGGCGGCGGCCTACTACGAAGATGCTTACGTGCCGTTGAAGTTCTCGACCGAAACCGCTGGCATCTTAAAAGATTGTCGTCTGTGGGTTACCAGTGAATATGAACATAACGGTTTGCGTCAAGACGCGCGGGTGCTGGATAGGTTAATCGGGCTGCTCAAAGGCCAAATTTTGCAGTAAATTAATATACAGCAAAGGGTATTATTTTTTCGCGGAGCACTTTGAGCATAACCCCGTCAGCTCCACCGTGTGGCTCAAAGCGGAGAATCCCATTTCCCGACCCATTTCGTTCAGGGTTTCCTCCAACCCTTTCAGATGGAACTCTTCGGTCTTTCCGCAGCTCCGACACACCAGGTGGTGATGGTGTTCGGAACTCTCGCACTCTCGATACAGGGTAGTGCCGTCGGCGGACTTGACCGTGTCCAAGACGCCGTCTTCCGCCAGCGCCGCGAGATTGCGGTAAACAGTCGCCAATCCTACGCGGGTGCCGTTTAGCTGCAGTTTTGTAAATATTTCGGCGGCTGATTGAAAATCAGTCATTCCTCTGACCGCGGAAAGTACCGCTTCTAATTGTCGCGTTTTGCGCTGTCGAGCGGGGCTTTGGGGTGTCGATTTACCTGTGGTCATTGGTAGTTTCCCTCCCGTTTTCGCGCTCCTAGCCTAACATTGTGTCTCGTTTTGACAGCGTTTTCCAGTTGAGTGATAATGAGAACGATTCGCAATAAGAACAAAAACTATAAACCCTGAGGGGAAAGGACAATATGAAGTTGAAGACTGTTGGTGCCTGGTTCGGCGCCGCTGCACTAGCCGTGAGCATGACCGCCTGCTCGACCGCAAACGACACCCAAACGAAAGACACGGCGGGGGACGCTGCTGCGGACAAACCCACGGTGTACGCCTCTACTGACGTATGGGCTTCCGTGGCAAAAGCCGTGGTGGGGGATAACGCGGACGTGATTACGTCCATCGACCAGCCGAACCTGGATCCGCATTCTTATGAAGCCAGCGTGAAAGATAAGAAGCTGGTGAACCAAGCCTCCGTAGTAATCGTGAACGGCGGGGGTTACGACGATTGGGCGCTGCAGCTGGCCAAGTCAGCGGACAGCAAACCGACTGTGCTCAATGCGGTGGAGTTGGCTGGCATTGACTGCGGAGACGCAGAAGGTCACGACCACGAGGACGGCCATGACCATGAGGATGCGCATGAACACGAGGACGGCCATGACCATGAGGATGCGCATGAACACGAGGACGGCCATGACCATGAGGATGCGCATGAACACGAGGACGGCCATGAAGGCGAGCAGGGACATGAGGGGCACCATCATCACCATTGCTCCGTCAATGAGCACGTGTTCTACGATTTGCACGCGGTGAACGAAGTCGCCAAGGCGGTTGCTAATACGATGAGCCAGGCTGACGGCGATAATGCTGCGGCTTACCAGGATGCTGCAAAGGCATTCCAAGGCAAGTTGGATGAATTGGAATCGCAGGCAGAAAACATTAAGGCGCGGGGCGAAAAGCATTCCCTGGCGACCGAACCTTTGGCGAACTACCTGCTGGAGGACGCCGGTATCCATGACCTGACTCCCGAAGAATACGTGGAACAGTCCGAAACGGAATCCGGGCCCAGCGTAAAGACGCAGGCTGACACCAAGGCCCTGATTACGGAGGGGAAAGTCGATGTGCTGCTGGTTAACTCCCAGACTGAGGACCCGGTGTCCCAGGCGCTGCAGAATGCCGCTGAGACTAAAGGCATTCCGGTGGTGACACTGACCGAGACCTTGGCGGGGGCTAGCGACTATGTCAGCTGGATTGGCGCTGCCTTAGACCAGATAGATAAGGCTTTGAAGTAATACAGGATTAGGGTATATAAAAGTCCGGGCTTCAGAATAGAGCGCAGCTCCTGGAGCCCGGACGAAATCCGTTAAGGTAGATGAAACCAGGAAGTTAACCGGGGGACTGGGGAAGGAAAAGGTCTGATGGGCGAAGAACCGCTGTTGGAGATGCGGGACCTGGCATTGAAATATGGGACACGACAGGTATTTTCCGGCTTGAACCTGCGGGTCGAACCGGGACAAGTCGTGGGAATCCTGGGACAAAACGGAGCCGGAAAAACGACCCTGTTAAAGTCGGTACTCGGTGACGTGAAACCCGCCGCGGGAACCATTTTTCGGCGGGACTCAGCAAAAATTTCTTACCTTCCGCAACACGGACGTTTCCCGAAATCTGTGCAGATTCGCGGACGAGACGTAGTCTACCTGGGGCTTGACGGAGCGAAACTGGGATTTTGGACTTCGCCCGGGGCACGGGAAAAAGTCGAGCACGCGATAGCCTTGGTGGGGGCGCAGAGTTACGCAGATACGCCGATTAGCGGACTGTCCGGGGGAGAGCTGCAGCGTTTACGTATCGCGGCGGCCATTGTGCAACGTCCCGATTTGCTGCTGGTCGACGAACCGTTGGCGTCCCTCGACCTCAAGCACCAAACCGACATTGTTAAGATTTTTGGCAACTTGGCGGCGCAGGGCACCGCCATCCTACTGGTGACGCACGAGTTAAACCCCGTGGATAAACTGCTGGACACCGTGGTTTATATCGCCCTCGGACGAGCCGCGGTGGGGTCGGTGTCAGAGGTCATGTCCAGCGAAACATTGTCCGCTTTATATGGTGAGGAAGTCCGTGTCGTGAACCTGGGAGGAACGTATTTCGTGGTGGGAGCCCAGAACGGGCCCGAATCCGGCTTTGTGGAGGAAGCTCTGCACGGCCACCATCACGCCGGCCATTTTGAATCAGCCGAGTCACCGCACAATCCCAAGGAGGCGGGCCACTAATGGAGGCAATCATCAACTTCCAGGATTTTTGGCAACTGATACCGTTGGTTCGGGAATCACTGGTCGCCGCGGCAATTCTGGCTGTCGTTTCAGGGATTCTAAGCCCGCTGGTGCAGCTGCGGGACGCGGCTTTTGCGGTTCACGGAACTTCCGAACTGTCTTTTGCGGGAGCATCGGTGGCGTTGTTTCTCGGGGCCAGTGTCACCGGCGGAGCCATCGCGGGATCCATTGTGGCGGCGCTATTGATGTCTGCGACCTACACTCGGCGCTGGGGTACAAATGCTCTCATCGGCGTGCTGCTGCCGTTCGGGTTGGGTATCGGGGTGCTGTTTCTGGCGCTTTACAAGGGGCGTTCCGCCAACAAATTCGGCCTGTTGACGGGTCAAATTGTCTCTGTTGATGAGAACCAACTGGCCGTGTTTGCCTTGGTCGGAGCGATGGTGTTGGCCGCCATAGCCCTGTTTGGGCGTCGACTGTATTACGCTGCGGTCGATCCGGTGGTGGCGCTGTCGAAAGGGGTCTCCCCACGAGTGATGAATTTGTGGTTCATGCTTATCCTCGGTTTGGTAGTGGCGCTAGCGGTGCAGATGGTGGGGGCGCTGCTGGTGTTGTCATTGCTGATTACTCCGGGAGCGGCGGCTGCTCGCATTTCTGCCAATCCCTTGCGCCAGCACGCTTGGGCGGTGCTGTTTGCCCTGATTGCCGCCGAGGGCGGTATTCTGCTCTCTCTCGGGCCCGGATTGCCGATTTCGCCCTATATCACCACAATTTCTTTCCTGATATTCCTGATTTGCTGGGCTGTTGGGGCAGTGCGCAGCCAAACCACCTGGTCAAAGCGGGAACAGGCCCTCTCCTGAACTGTCGATACGAACTTCAAAACGGTACCGAAACCGAAAGACCCGCCCCCCAACCCTGGTGCGGTGGCGGAAAATAACGCGGGAACCTAAGCCACCACGGGCTCGGCGGGAGCAGACGTCGGGGTATAGTCCGGAGCTACCTCGGTGACAGAGGTCGACGCATCTCGGAACGCTTGAATCTGAGCCGGAGCGATGGCTTGGTCAGGGTGTTCACCCATCTGGACCAGGTGCATCTGATGAATCCAGAACTGGCTTTCTTCGATGCGCTTAGCCCACATCTCAGCTTCCGCTTTCTTGCGTTTTTGCGTGGCCTTATCAGCTTCGCGCAGGTGCATCCACCCTTCTGAGACTTTCTTTTGCGCGATTTCCAGGCGCTTGCGCTTCGCTTCGGCGGCAGCTTCGCGGGCTTTTTCCATCGCCTTGCGCCGCTCGATTCGTTCCCGGCCTTCTCGCTCAATCTTTTCCTTGCGCTTCTCGGCTTCCTGTCGGCCCAACTCGGCAGCCTTGGCATACATCTTGTTGGCGTCGCTCACGGCCTGGCGAGCCTTGGCTTCATAGCTCCGCGCGGCTTCTTCATCGCCCATATCCGCGGCGGCGCGAGCCCGCATTGTATATGCCACCGCATCGGCCTCATAGCTGCGTGCCAAACGTTTTGCGTGCGCGGAATCAGAGGCAAAACCAATCGAGGTGCCCGTCCCGCCTAAGGGGCCGAAACTCTTTGATTTCGCTTTGTTTTGCTTCGCCATCGCGCGGATGCGCGCCTGATCCATCTCAAACCTGTCGAGGGCATCCAGAGCTCTCTTGTTCTCATCGGTGAGGGTGCCATTTTCCTTGGCAAAAGAGCGAATTGCGGCGCGCTGAGCCATTCCGGGAACGTACAGACTACGCATCCCGAAATTACGCATGGCAAGCATAGTGGCCATTTCGCCCTCCGTGGCTCATAGACTCCTGTCACCTTCCTAGCGACAGCCTCCATATCGGCAATTGGATTAAGAACTTTAGGGAATCGCATGCTGTGTGAGGCTTCTCACACAGGTTCTTTTAGTAAACGAATCGTCAAAAGTTCGGGTTTGTGGGGGATATTGCCAGTTCAACATGTTGAGGTGGGGCAGGAGGTGGGGTCAGCAAAAGCGCGTGGGGTGAGGAATTTTTGCGGACGGTCGGCGTGTCGGATGATTCGAACGCATGTTCGATATAGTGTTTTCCACAGATGAGTCGAAACGGGACTTTTCCACAGGTAAAGAAACTTTCGATTTTTCGCTTCCGGGGTGGGGCGTAAGTTCATCTTGAGAGCTTCGGAGAGGAGCTCAACAATGACACCCGAACTATTGGGGCGGCGGAGAGCCGCGCAGATGAAAGGAATACGCAATGGCAAAAGACGAGCGCGCGAAAGCGCTGCAAACTGCGCTAGGTCAGATTGATAAGCAGTTTGGCAAAGGTTCTGTGATGCGGCTGGGCGACTCGGCCGTGAACACGAATGTTTCGGTCATTCCGACTGGGTCAGTAGCCCTGGACGTGGCTTTGGGGATTGGGGGACTTCCGCGGGGCCGCATTATTGAGATTTACGGTCCAGAATCTTCCGGTAAGACCACCGTGGCTTTGCACGCGGTGGCGAACGCTCAGAAACAGGGCGGGAACGCGGCTTTCATCGACGCGGAACACGCTCTCGATCCGGTTTACGCACAGAAACTCGGTGTTGATATTGACAATCTGCTGGTCAGCCAACCCGATACCGGAGAACAGGCGCTAGAGATTGCGGATATGTTGATTCGCAGCGGCGGCCTGGACATCATCGTTATTGACTCGGTTGCGGCTCTGGTACCGAAGGCTGAAATCGAAGGGGATATGGGGGATTCCCACGTGGGTTTGCAGGCTCGGTTGATGAGCCAAGCGCTGCGAAAGATTACCGGAGCGCTGTCCGCTACCGGCACCACCGCAATCTTTATTAACCAGCTGCGCGAAAAGATTGGGGTGTTCTTTGGCTCTCCCGAAACCACGACCGGCGGCAAAGCGTTGAAGTTCTATGCTTCGGTGCGCATTGACGTGCGCCGGATTGAGACGTTGAAAGAAAACGGGGAAGCCATCGGTAACCGAACTCGTGCCAAGGTCGTTAAGAATAAGATGGCGCCGCCTTTCCGGCAGGCGGAATTCGACATCATGTACGGTCAGGGCATTTCCCGAGAGGGCGGCCTCATCGACCTTGGTGTGGAAGCGGGTATCGTGACGAAGTCGGGTTCTTGGTTTACCTACGGCGAACTGCAGTTGGGTCAAGGTAAAGAGAACGTGCGGAAGTTCTTGGTGGATAACCCCGAGCTCAGCGCCGAAATCGAAGACAAGATTCTCATCGCTTTGGGTGTGCGTGAGGACCCGAACGCGGCAGCGCAGCCAGAGACTGGCGAGGGTACGAAACTCGCTGTCGTGATGGATGACGATTCCGCAGATGAGGGTACGTCCGCCAAGAAGGTTCAAAAAGCCTCATGAGCTTGCGAGTAGTGGATGCGACGGCGGATGCCGCCGCGGAAGCTGGTTTGTCCCTGCTGGATCGGCGGGCTGTTACCGAGTCTCAGATGCGTGACTACCTGGCTGAAAAGGGATTCGGTGACGCAGCTATCGATGACGTGGTGGCGGCTTTCGCCGCTCGCGGCTGGCTGAATGACCGGGACTACACCGGGGAGTTTTTGCGTCAGCGCTGCCAGCGCCCCGGAATGTCACGAGCCAAGTTGGCCGCGGATATGGAAAAGCGTGGGTTGGATACCCAGTCTATATCCGCGGGCCTAGCGGCTCTGGATGCTGAGAATCCGGACTGGGAAACGGAAAACGCTCGAACTCTGTTAGAGAGCAAACTTGCGGCGGCGCGCCGCGGCTTGGATTTGAGCAACTTTGACGATTGCCGCAAATTGAAAGCCAAGCTGTGGCGCTATGTAGCGACACGCGGGTTTTCCTCAGCTCTGGCCACCACCGTAGTCAATACCGTGATGGATGAACTGAAACTGGACGGTCAAAGCTAGCGTGGGGACGAAACGAGGATGGAAGAACCGATGAGTGACGCCGTATCGGTTGATGAATTAGCCGCCAGAGCGCTGGAGAAACTCACTAAGCAGGGACGATCGATTTCTTGCGCGGAATCGCTGACCGGGGGTCTGCTGGCAGATGCTTTCGTCAGAGTCCCCGGAGCTTCCCAAACATTTCGCGGCGGAGTCGTGACGTATACCGATGCAGTGAAAACCGCGGTGCTGGGAGTGAGTCCACAGCTGCTGCAAACGAACACCGCCTATGACCCTCAGGTTGCGGTACAGATGAGTACTGCGGCACGACAGATGTTTCACTCGGATTATGCGCTGGCTACCACCGGAGTTGCGGGTCCCGGCCCGGATGAAGGCGTGGCACCGGGGATAGGGTATGTCAGCCTGGCCACTTCACAAGGCACAGAAGTGCGGGAGGTCAACCAGCCAGGCACTCGCCCAGAAGTTCGCGCGGCATTTGTGCGGGCGGCTTTGGAGTTGCTGGAGTCTCACCTGGGTTGAGAATCCTGGACGCGGCGCCCAGTCGTGGCGGTTGGCGGCCGGCGACGAAAGTGACGGCATCAGCGGCATGACATAAAATGAGCCGGTGATGGAAACTCCGCGAACTTACCTGGTGAAAACACTTGGCTGCCAGATGAACGAACACGACTCGGAACGCATGGCTGGCTTGCTTGACGCTGCCGGTTGGGTGCCGGTTGAGGAGGTTCCGCAAAAAGCTGCGCGAGCAACTAATGCCGGAGATGGCGGGGCTGACCTGGTAGTTTTGAATACCTGCTCGGTGCGTGAGGCTGCCGGAACAAAACTCTACGGCCATTTGGGACAGCTGGCAGATGTGAAACGAAACCGCCCCGGAATGATGATTGCCGTGGGAGGATGCTTCGCCCAGCAGGAAGGCGCGAAAATCCTCGACCGGGCTCCGTGGGTAGACGCAGTGTTCGGGACGCATAATATCGACGCCCTTCCGGTGTTGTTGAAGCGTGCCGAACACAACCAAGAGGCCGCGGTGGAAATCGAGGAAAGCCTGAAAGTCTTTCCCTCCGTCCTGCCGGCGCACCGGCAATCTCCGGCTTCAGCCTGGGTATCCATCTCGGTGGGGTGCAACAACACCTGCACATTTTGTATCGTGCCTTCCCTGCGCGGTCGAGAACGGGATCGGAATCCCGCTGACATTCTGGCGGAGGTTCAGGCTGTAGTCGACGCGGGAGCTGTGGAAGTGACCTTGCTGGGGCAAAACGTGAACAGCTACGGAATGAGCTTCGGAAGGCGCGGCGCTTTTGCAGATTTGCTACGAGCTGTAGGAAAAACGCCGGGACTGGAACGCCTACGTTTCACCTCGCCCCACCCCGCGGCCTTTACCGAGGACGTCATCGCCGCCATGGCGCAGACCCCGACGGTGATGCCTTCGTTGCATTTTCCGCTGCAATCCGGCTCGGACCGGATTTTGCGGCAGATGCGCAGGTCGTACCGGTCCGAACGGTTTTTAAAGATTCTTGAGGAAGTCAGGAGCGCCATCCCCGAAGCCGCCATCACCACCGATGTTATTGTCGGATTTCCCGGCGAAACTGAGGCTGACTTCCAAGATACCCTCGACGTTCTGCGCGAAGCTCGGTTCCAAGCCGCGTTCACGTTCATTTATTCCCGCCGCCCCGGAACTCCCGCCGCCGATCGAGACGACCAGGTGGACCCGGAAGTCGTGGCGCAGCGCTACCAAAGACTCTTGGAACTGCAAGAAACAATCACCTTGGAGGAAAACGAAAAGCTAGAGGGCCAGATGGTGGAAGTCCTGGTTACCGCGGGAGGCCGCAAAGACGAAGCCACCGCGCGAATGAGCGGACGAGCCCGAGACAATCGTTTGGTTCACTTTGCGGTCCCCCAGGGCACTAAAGTTCGCCCCGGAGACTTCGTGACGGTGACGGTGACCCACGGCGCACCGCATCACCTCGTGGCGGATTCCGCCCTTACTCCGGGCGGCGTATTCACGGTTCGCCCCACTCGCGCCGGCGACCTGTGGGAAGCAGCGCATCTGGACAAACCTCGCGGCACCCTCTTGGGAATGCCCGGGCTCAAGCCGGGACCAACGAGTTAGGGACTAAACCGTGATTGTTGCGATTGTGGGGCCGACCGCTACGGGAAAAAGCAACCTGGGGCTGGACTTCGCGCAGAGAGTGTCCCGCGACCCGGAGCTTAACGCTAGGTTTCCGGGCGGGGTAGATATTATCAGCGCGGACGCCTTCCAGCTCTATCGGGGCATGGACGTGGGTACCGCGAAAACCCCGGAATCCCAACGCTGCGGGATTGCGCATCATCAGATTGACGTGCTGTGGCCCGATGCAGAAGCCTCGGTGGCGGCTTATCAGAAACATGCCCGTTCTGACGTGGAGGCGATTGAAACACGTGGTGCTTTGCCCCTGGTAGTGGGGGGTAGCGGGCTATACGTGCGGGCGATGCTGGATGTGTTGGAGTTCCCGCCCACCGACCCCGCGGTTCGCGCCCGGTGGGAGGCGCAGGCAGAGCAACTCGGAGCGGCACAACTGCACGAAATCTTGCAGCGCAAAGACCCGAAAGCAGCGGAAACCATCGAGCCGATGAACGCGCGTCGCCTGGTCAGAGCCTTGGAAGTCATGGAAATTACCGGGCGCCCATTTTCCGCGACTTTGCCGCGCGGAGAATACTGGCAACCGGACACCCACGTGTTTTACCTGACGCGAAACCTTGATGAACTAGATGAACGCATCAATGCCCGGTCACGCGAAATGTTTAGCCAAGGACTGCTTGAGGAAACGGCACAACTCGCTGCCGACCGGGCTCACCCCTTGGGCATTACCGCGCAAAAGGCCACCGGATACAGTCAAGCGCTGGCGGTGCTGCGCGGGGAGATGACGGTGGAGGACGGTATCGCGGCCACCGCTTTGGCGACCCGGCAGCTGTCCCGGCGACAAATCAAGTGGTTCCGCCGTGACAAACGAGCGGTGGAAGTCAACTGGAGTCACGCCGGCTTAGAGGAACAGGGTCGGAGCTTTTTTGCGCAGGCTCGCAGCCAGATTCTGGGTCACTGACAATCCCGCCACGATTTCCGTGTCTAACTGACGTTCGCTCAGGCCCTCGCCCACGGAAACCAGGTAATCAAAACGCAGGCAGGGCTGGGTTCGCATTCCCAGAACAGAAGTCACACCCAAGGCGTTGAACGTATTTAACTCATTGATGGCATCGAACAAACTTTCGGCAGGAAACGGCTGTCCCAGTTCAACCAGCATAGAGGTGGATAGCCAGGTGTCTTCCCCGAATAGCCGCAGCACCATCAAGTCGTCTGAATCACGCAGGCGCAGTACCGTGCCGTCACGGTATACTCGCAGGTTGAGGCGGTCTGCGGCCTGGGCAACCGACTCCACACTGACCGGTGCGGTGAGCGCATTATCCGAAAACCCTGGAACAATCTGGACGATGTGCTGTTTGGGTAACAGGTCATGATGGGAAAAGTCCGTTTCCGCGTCTAGCTCACAGGGGAAATCGGCTTCCACGCTGGAAAAGAACCGTTCAGCCATAATCACAGCCAGCAACAGGTGGGCTTCCAACTGCTGGTCGCCCATACCGACAGTGACCTGGGCGTTCGTCTGGGCACAGAGATGATAGTGATTGCCGTGCAGATAAGTCACCACTCGTGGACCGACAGCCTCGCGATTGTGGTGCAGGACGTAAGGCAGCAGGCGAGAGCGTTCGTGGACGGAAACCGTGGCGCGCCAGACCGAGCGCATGCGCAAGACCCCCGTCACCAAGTCAATGTAACTGGTGGCGGTTGCGCCAGGCATCATCACCGTGCGCCTAGAGTCGTAAACGTCCACAACATAGCTGCGAGAAGCACCATCGAGGGCTTCGCAGACGCGTTCCAGTGTCACCACCCGCGGACGTTGAGCAGTCAACTGCGGCATAATTTAATGTTACGGGGCGGGCTCGTGCTTTGGGTGAAAACGGGGGGCCGAATAATTCAGCTACCCGTAACGGCACTGTTCACAAGGATTTTGGTCGTTTTTGTCGGTGCTGCTCGCAGCGCGGTCAGAAACCCGTGGTTTTCATCTGTCCAGAATGTCCGGGGTGCCCTCAAGCGGCGTTCCGGCGTAGCTGCAGCACCCGAAATCCTTTCGAGGAGGCGATTTTTTCCCCGGCCCAGCCGTGCTCGTTTAGATATGCCAGGAACGGATCGGATCCCAGGTTGCGGCCCATCACGAGGTAAGCGACTCCCTCCGGCTTTAAACGGGTTCGCCAGGCCTCCCACATCGCGTGCAGCGCCGCTTTGCCCACCCGTACCGGCGGGTTGGACCAAATGACATCCACGGAGTTTGGCCCCAGGGTCGCAAAAGCCTCAGCTTCGCTCAGTGCCTGAATATTAGGCAGACCGTTAGCGGCTGCGTTTGCACTGGTCAGCTCCAGGGCGCGGGTGTTTACGTCCACGGCGTAGACCTGGGCGGAGGGTCGCTCGGCGGCTAGAGTCAGCGCCAACGGTCCCCATCCGCAGCCCACATCGACGAAAACTCCTGAACCGCCCAGCTCTGATGCGGAGGGCAGGGAGGGAACTTTACGCAATAACACCTCAGTGCCCTTGTCCAAACCGTGACCAGAAAAAACCCCGTGAGCCGTCGTGACGCGAAAATCACGACCGGCTATAGAAACGGTCAGCTCCCGAGTGGAGCTCTCGGAATGGGGAGTGGCTGCGAAATAGTGCTCGCCGGCAGGCTGCGGACTCAACTGGTCTCCTAACTTGTCTCAGAAAAGTTTAGCGACCACGTGACTGATTAACGAAGTGAGCACACTGACAATCAGTCCCAGCAGGAACGCTCCCAAAATGCTGTGCGTAAAGAAAAATAAGCAAACGCCGGCGCCTAGGGCAGAAAGCACGAACTCAATCATCCACTCCAACAGTTGCGGAACTTTCACATGGAGCGCCACGGTTTGTACCGCTTCGTCCAAAACGACGAGGACTACTGTGACCAGCAATGACAGACCGAGGTAGGGCCAAAAGTCTTCAAAAATAATGGCGATTTCCTGCGGACCCCAGCCAGAGAGCAGCAGCACGCACAGGGTGGGAATCGTCAGAACCAGCAGGTTTGCCAGCAGTCTTACTACGAGATTGGCGATTTCCACCGGCGAGTGCGGCTCGGTCGGTCCCGCGGGACGGTTTGACGGGGCGCGGCGCTCCACGTGCTGCGAAATGAGCTGCGAATGACCCTGAATAATGGGTTTTTGTGCCGTTTTTGCGGAGTGGTCAGCCGGAGAAGCGTCTGAGGCGTTCGCGGTTTTCCTCGTTTTCATCTCTGAGGGTGTTGCCGGATTGCTGGAGGTCGGGGTTCCGGGCTGAGGATAGACCGTTTCTCCCTCGGTCGTTTCCGTAGTCTCTGATAAAGCGGCATTTTCAGCGGAGGGTTGCACCGGAGCTTCGATTTCGGCGGGTTGTGAGGGGTTGGCGGTGGTTCTCTCGGGCTCGGAATCAATGACATTCGACTTGTTTCGGCGCAGTCGTTCGGGAACCATAATGGTGGAATCGAGTTCAGCTGCTTCGAGGATGATTTCTTCTTCAGAGCGCCAGTCAGGCACGTTGTACAGGGCCTTGTGGCGATTCTTGAGGTGTTCATCGGCAGGACTGGGAACGGGGGCCGTGCGGGGAAGCGACTGGCCAAACGGGGACGCGCGCCGCTCAGACGGAGCGTTAGAATTTTGGTCTCCGGGGTCCGTTGTATCCTTTAAAACCAAAGCTCAAACCTTTACTTGCATGGGCTGGGAGATACCCTAAATTCTAGGCGGAAGGAACGTAACTTGCAGGATAACACGGAGGATTGCCCGAACTTGGGTGTCCTTTCGCCCGTTGCTGCCGTTGCGCCGCCAACGGGAGAGGAACCTGCGCCTGACAATCCGCCCCGGTCTCAACACGATGCTGCCGAACAAGCCCAGCGGTGGGCCGATCGCTATGCCTTGGGGCGGGTGGAATCTATCGGTTCCGAGCTGCAGGACATCAGTGAGGTTGAATACCGTGAAGTGCGGTTGGAAAAGGTCATTTTGGTCGGGATTTTCGCCGCCGACCGGGACGAGGCCGAATTGTCACTACAAGAGCTTGCTGCCCTAGCGAAAACGGCGGGGGCTGTCGTACTGGCCGGGCTGCTGCAGCGGCGCGAGAAACCGGACGTAGCAACTTTCCTGGGGCGGGGCAAAGCCCACGAACTGAAAGCTCAGGTTGCCGCTCTGGGGGCGGATACGGTCATCATCGATGACGAATTAGCCCCCAGTCAACGCCGTGCCCTGGAGGACGTAGTAAAGGTCAAGGTTATAGACCGTACCGCCCTCATTTTGGATATTTTTGCCCAGCATGCCACCTCGCGGGAAGGCAAAGCCCAAGTGGAACTGGCTCAGTTGGAATACCTGCTGCCGCGACTGCGTGGCTGGGGCGAATCGATGAGCCGTCAAGCCGGGGGGCGGGCTGCCGCCGGTGAGGGTATCGGCGCACGCGGACCGGGTGAAACCAAGATTGAACTCGATCGGCGCCGGATTCGTTCCCGGATGGCTCGGCTGCGGCGCACCATAAAATCTTTGGCTCCAACTCGTGAGGCGAAACGAGCCAGTCGTAGAGCTGGGGAGATACCCGCGGTGGCGATTGTGGGATATACCAACGCCGGCAAGTCCTCGCTATTGAATCGGCTGGCGGGGGCCAATCTGTTGGTGCATGATGCCCTGTTTGCCACCCTTGACCCCAGCGTGCGCCGGACTCATACTCCGGAAGGGCGGGAATACACACTGACAGATACGGTTGGGTTCGTGCGGCGCCTGCCTACTGAACTGGTGGAGGCTTTTCGTTCCACTTTGGAAGAAACCGCTATGGCTGATTTGATTTTGCACGTCGTGGATGGTTCTAACCCCAACCCGCTGGCTCAAGTCGCGGCGGTGGATGCCACCCTGGAGGCTGTGGAGGGCATCGAGGATGTCCCGGTCATGATGGTGGTAAACAAAATCGATCAGGCTACGGCTCCCGCCCTTGCGCTGCTGCGTCATTCCCTACCGGAGGCATACTACGTTTCGGCCCGGACCGGGGAAGGCATTGCGGCGCTGCAGGATGCCATTGCCGATCGTCTGCCCTGGCCGGGGCAGCGGGTTCGAGTCGTGGTGAAGTGGGAAAACACGGGTCTGCTGGAACGGATTTATCGTGACGGCAAACTCTTGACCCGCCAGAATCGTGAGGACGGCACGTTTGTAGACGCCTGGGTACCCCCGGCTTTGGGGGCAAAACTGCTTGATCAGGCTATGGAAGATAATCATGAAACGGGCGAGGGGGCCGACAGTGTCACAAACGATTGATGATAGCGCCGCGGTCAAACCCGCTGCGGGGGCGGGCGCTTTTGCGGACTATGTTCCCAGTTCAGAGCTGCAGAAAGTCCTGACTGAGGCGGTGTCTTTATTGGGCGGCAGTGAGCGGCCCGGTCAAGTAGCGATGGCTGCCGCGGTGGAACAAACGTTGCACTCAGATGGCAAATTAGCAGTTCAGGCAGGGACTGGAACCGGGAAATCCCTGGGATACTTACTGCCGGCGCTGCTGTATTGCCTGCATGAGGACGTCCGAGTGGTCATTTCAACCGCAACTTTGGCTCTGCAAAACCAAATCATCACAAAGGATGCCCCCCTGGCGGTGGAAGCGGTGAAAAACGTGACCGGTTCCGAGCTGCGCGTAGAGGTTCTCAAAGGCTGGCAAAACTATGTCTGCCTGCACAAGTTGAACGGCGGTTACGAAGGTAGCGAGGACGATTTGTTCTCCACTATGGAAGATTCCCTGAGTCCCACAGCTGACGGGAGTGGCGAGGCCGTATCGGGACCGGGGATGAAAGCCGCGCGGCAAATGCGGGGATTTGCTGCGGAAACAAAGAAACTCTACGAGTGGGCTCGAGAAACTCCGACCGGGGATCGGGACGAAGCCCCGCGCGGTATCGGCTCTCGGGCTTGGCGGCAAGTTTCCCTGTCCAGCTTGGAATGCGTCGGGGAAAAATGCCCGTTCCGTTCCGAATGTTTCCAGGTCTCGGCTCGCGACAAGGCAGCGCAGGCGCAGGTGGTAGTGACAAACCACGCCATGATTGGGCTGGAAGCTGCCGGGAAACAGAATCCGTTGCCCCAGTGTGAGGCCATCATCATTGATGAGGCTCATGAACTGGCCGAACGGGTGCGTTCTCAGGCATCTACTGAGTTCAGCGCCAATATGTTGGCAAATTGTGCCAAAGCGGCTGGCAGCTTGGGAGTTTCCGGCAGCGAGGAACTTGCCCAGCAAGCTATCTCACTGGGCGTGGCGCTACAAAATCTGGAAGATGGTCGTTTCACACAAATGCCTGAGGCGGTGGCGGAATGCCGGTTGCTGTCCCTGCCGCCTTTGAAAGCTGCCCTGACGGAGTTGAGCGCGAAGGGTGGGGCCGATGCGGGTTCAGACGGCGAAAAAACAGCGGACGCCGCGAGGACGGCCGTCGCGAAAGCCATTCTGACCAGCCTGTTAGATACGCTTGAGACGATGACCCCGGAATCGGTCGCGAACGGTGAAACGATTCTGTGGCTGAGTCGGGGACGCGATGCGGACCAGGAACCCCGGCTCTACACCGCTCCACTGGACGTGGCCGGAAAGCTCGCGAATCGATTGTGGAGCGAACACGCCATCATCGCTACCTCGGCCACGCTCAAGCTGGGGGGCACATTTGCGCCGCTCATGCACAAGATGGGTCTGCAGCTTGATGATCCGCAGCCGGAAACCCTAGATGTCGGCTCCCCGTTTCGCCACGATCGGCAGGGCATTTTGTACCTGGCTCGGGACTTGCCCGCGCCCACTCGCGGAGAGCACCCCGAAGTATTTTGGGATCGGCTGGTGGAACTGGTTGAGGCCTCGGGAGGCGGGGCGCTGGGGCTGTTTTCCTCGCGCAAAATGGCCGAGCGTGCGGGGGAAATACTTCGAGAACGCACCGATTTGCCCATCATGGTCCAAGGTGAAGATTCCATGTCAGCCCTGGTCAAAGATATGCGCGAGGACACTTCCGCTTGCCTGATGGGGACTCTCTCGCTGTGGCAGGGGGTGGATTTGCCGGGGCATACTTGCCGTTTGGTGCTGATTGACCGGATTCCTTTCCCGGTTCCCAGCGACCCGGTCATCGAGGCGCGCTGTGCCGCGGTCAAACGTGCCGGGGGCAGTGACTTTATGGAAGTCTCCCTGACTCATGCCGCCCTGTTGCTGGCACAAGGAACCGGGCGGCTGCTGCGTTCCGCCGCGGATCGCGGGGTGGTGGCGGTGTTGGATTCGCGTCTGGCCACCGCGCGGTATGGGGGATTTTTGCGAGCCTCCCTGCCGCCCTTGTGGCCTACGGAGGACGCGCAGGTAGTGTTGGATGCTTTACGGCGACTGCACCAGCAAGTTTCCTAGGGGTGGGGGCAACCTAAACCTTACAGGGAACGGATTACGGTGACGACCTTGCCTAAAATGGTGGCGGTATCGCCGGGGATGGGCGCGTAGTTATCGTTGTGGGGCAGCAGCCAAACGTGCCCGTCAGCTCGGGAAAACTCTTTCACCGTGGCCTCGCCGTCAATCATCGCCGCCACGATTTCACCGTTGCGTGCTTCGCTTTGATGGCGCACCACGACCCAGTCCCCGTCTAAAATGCCTCCGTCCTGCATGGATTCGCCCTTTACTGCGAGCATGAACAGTTCACCGGAACCGGTAAAGCGGCGGGGCAGGGCAAATGTGTCCTCGACCATTTCCTCGGCGGTTATGGGGGTGCCTGCTGCAATCTGTCCGACCAGAGGGACGGCTGTCTCCGCCGCGGTGTCGGCGATACCCACCGGAATGGTGGTGACGGTGGCAGTCGGTGTCGCGCCGGGTGCGGAGTCCGGTTGAGGAGTTTCCATCCCCTCCGGAAGTTTCACAAATTCCAAGGCGCGCGGCGTGTTAGGAGCCCGGCGCAGGTAGCCCTTTTTGGTCAGCACATCAAGGTGGTGTTTGACCGAGGAAGGGGAGGATAGACCCATGGCCTCGGCGAGCTCGCGCACCGAAGGGGGGTAGGCGAGCTTCTGGCTGAGTTGGTACAAAGTCGTTAAAACTTCCTGTTGTCGTTTGGTCAGGTCGCTCACTACTGCTCCTTTATCTGGTACTTCGCGCGGGTTAACGGGCAAAAAGCCGTTTATGGTAACTGCCGAATTTTCGTCTCCGGGGTCCATGTCAGACTGGCAATTGTCAGGTTAACTGCGGTCAAAATTAATATTCGCACAAATGTTCGATTTTGACTCGACAACGCGCCGGCAATGGTTTATATTATACGTACAGATGTTCGAACGAACAAATGTTCGAATGAATGGAGGGATTACCATGACAGCAGTTTTGGCACCGAGTTTTGAGGTTAGCGAGCTGGCTCCGAACCACCCGGCGGTGCGTGCTTTCAGAGCCCGGCAGTCGCGTCCGGCTTACCTGCGTTTGGTTCCGAAGGCGTCGGAGTCCCCGGCTGTGGCTGCCCGCCCGGTCTTGTCGTGGGATGCCGTGGCCCTGCGAGTGGGGATCTTTATTCTGGCTGCCCTCGTTATGGTGTTCCTGGGTATGGTGTTGGGGCTGGGGCTCAGTCCTGATTTCGTTCCCACGGATTTTATGCAACACACGGTCGTGCCGGGCGATACGCTGTGGGATATTGCCGCAGCTAATGCCGCCGGTGTGCCAACTGACGAGGTCTTGGCGGATATGATGGACGCAAATGCCTTAGACGCGGGTTCCGTGCTGAGAACTGGGCAAACGTTGTTAGTTCCGGTTTATTGAAAATGATGGGGTTTAGCCCTGCATTCCAGCTTGCGAAAACTTCAGTTTGCACTTACGGTGAAACCTGTAGTCTTGCAGCGGTGAAGGAGGGCGATGTGCACTGTCCGTTTTGTCATCACGAAGATTCCCGCGTGATTGATTCACGTACTGCTGACGACGGTGCCTCCATTCGGCGGCGTCGTGAATGCCCCAGTTGCGGCCGGCGCTTCACCACTTTGGAAACCACACTGCTGCTGATTAAGAAACGTTCCGGAGCAACCGAGCCGTTCCGGCGCAGCAAGGTTATTGCCGGTTTGGCCAAAGCCACCCAAGGCCGTCCCATCAGTTCCGATCAGCTTGCGCTTATGGCTCAAGGCATTGAGGAAACCCTACGGGCTTCCGGGAAAGCCGTTATTAACTCCGAGGAAGTCGGCAAAGCCATTTTGGAACCGCTAAAGGAATTGGACGAAGTTGCCTATCTGCGTTTCGCTTCGGTTTATTCAGATTTCAACTCCCTGGAGGACTTTGAGGATGCTATCGCCTCATTAAAGAGCCACTCGCAGAGTTAACCGCGGGAAGCGGGCCGGTAGCACTTTCCGAGCTGCTAACCCTTACATACGGAAGCCTTCAGAGAGCCGTTCCAGAACGGATTGACGCACTTTGCGGCGTTGAATCTTGCCAAGTTCGTTATGTGCCAACTCCTCCGGGAAAGAGACCGAACGCGGAATTGCGTAACGGGGGAGGGAATCAGCAACCCAAGCCCGAATCTTTTCCAAATTGAGGCTTGCTCCCGGATTGAGCACCACCGCCGCGTGTACCTGTTCACCCCGGGCCGGGTCAGTTTGATCGGGAATGCCGACCACGGCGACTTCTGCAACCTGGGGCATCGTGGCTATGGCCGACTCCACCACCGAAGGGTATACATTGAAACCAGAGATAATGATGAGCTCTTTGCGCCGGTCACTCATCCGCAAGAAACCCTCGTGTTCTTCGACCAAATCGCCGGTGCGCAACCAATGATCGGGAGTGAACAGCAAATCGGTTTCGACCTGATCGCGCCAATAACCAGGGGAACACCCCGGTCCCTTCACCACGAGTTCCCCCACCTCGCCGGGTTCGACATCAACCAGGGTATCCGGATCGATGACCCGCACTTGGATAGAAGGGAACACGATGCCCATGCAGCCAAGTTTGCGTTCGGGGCTCATGGGGGAGCCCAGTACCGTCGGTGAAGTCTCCGTCATGCCGTAGCCCTCGATGATGTAGCCGGAAGTGGCTTTTTCCCAGCGTTTTGCAACATCTTGCGTCAGTGGCATCGCTCCGGAAATGGCGTATCGGAAAGACGACAGGTCAATTTTCGGGTTTTCCTCGGCTGCTTTCGCCAGGCGGTCAAAAATGGGAGGCACTCCCACAATGAAAGTGCCCGGACGCCGGCGTTGAGCAGCCAGGGCGGCTCGGGTGCTGAATTTCGGGAATAATACCGCGGTGGCTCCCAAACCGATCGCCCCGTTCAGGGACAGTGTCAGGCCAAAAGCGTGGAAGAACGGTAGAACGCAGAACCAGGTTTCTTTGCCGGGACGCAGCTTGGTCACCCAGGTCACATTGGCAAACAAGTTAGACACCAAGTTCCGGTTGGTCAAAATGACCGCTTTCGGCTTGCCGGTAGTGCCTCCCGTGTGGAGCATCACGGCCGGAACATCCGGGTCGACTCGCACGATGCGGTTATGCGGTTTCTGCTTTTCCAGCAGCGTATCGTAATCGGGCAAATCTTTGGCCTGCGGGTCGCAAAGCTGTTGGTACAACTCCTTGGCTTTCTTAATCGGCAGGTGCAAGGCGAAGTGCAGCCGCCGGGGCAAAGCCGCAGAAACATCGAGGGAAATAACTTCGGTGTCCATGTCGCGCACCAGCTCTGTGACGCTTAAGGCGCTCTTTTGCCACACAAAGACCAGTTTCGATTCCGCATTTTCGATTTGCCACTTCAGCTCCACCGGGGCCGCCAGGGGGTTGTGCAACACGCACACCAC